>CAYWQB010000008.1:0-2407 GCA_964460785.1 uncultured bacterium | reverse complement strand
TATCGAAGGCTATGACAAATTGTCTAGGTCTTCTTTCTCTCCCTCTCGCTGTCAATCTCTTACTCTTTTATTTTCACTTTTTACATTTTTCCCTAAA
The DNA here is from genome assembly GCA_964460785.1 of uncultured bacterium. Taxonomy (GTDB): domain Bacteria; phylum Chlamydiota; class Chlamydiia; order Chlamydiales; family CAYWQB01; genus CAYWQB01. Next base: position 2,310 of record CAYWQB010000008.1, on the reverse strand, counting down.
GAAATTGCCTACTGTAGTCGACCTCTTAAGAGAAGGTTTAGGAGGGGGCAATGGTGTGTTCTGGAGACCACTATCGTAAGCAGCTTATTCAGTTGCGAGATGAGCAAGATCTTAGTTTACTCCATCACGCTGTACTTTCTCGTGATTTGGACTTGATCGACCTGCTCATTGAACAGGCAAAAGAGATTCAATTAGAGCATGAACTCTTCCTTTATAGAGATCAAAGGGGGATAACAGCTTTAGAGCTGCCAATCTACTTAACGGATCTTTTATTACTACAGGCCTTGCTAGAAATAAAAGGAATCCAGTGGGAAAAAATCATCTTATCTGAAACTTTGCACTTGGCTCTTGAAAATGAGGAAGATGGCTTCTTTTTATCTCTTCTAGATAAACTGCCAGCACCCGTGAGCAAGCAGCTGATAAAAAAATCCCTTCCTCCCAACCCAAGTTTAGAAAGGGTACTACTTGAAGATCAGCGAGAAGAAATTATCCACTTTATGCTTTGTGACCCTCATCATTCATGGGGGCAGGACTTTTCTGCTTCAGAACTTGGAAGTGGTTACTTATTAAAGGGGGCTCTTGCGATAAAAGACTGGCCTCTTTTTAAAAGAGTGATGATGCAAGCTCCAAAGGATGAAGTCCAAGCCATTTTGCTCGAAGAGAACAGCCTTGGGGAAACCCTACTAGAGCAAACATTTCAAGAAAAAGATGCAGACCTTATCCATGAAGTGATTCAGGTAGCCTCTAAGCGAAGCATGGAACCTGTAATTGATGAAGCGTACTATATCTTAGCCGGAGCTTAGTTTACGATTTCTGTTTGACATTGCTCAAACAACACCCCATCTTTCTTGACTTACTTTGCAAGGGGAGTACTGTCATGAAAGAGTATGATTTGATCGTTGTAGGAGGTGGGGGTGGATTAAAAATAGCTAGGCCTGCTGCCGATAAAGGCTATCGTGTAGCAGTGATTGAAAAGGGGCCGTTAGGCGGAACCTGCTTAAATAGAGGTTGCATTCCCTCTAAAATGTTGATCCATGTCGCAGATCTTCTCTCTTATACCCGTGAGCTTACTGAAAGGGGAGCTAAAATTCCTTCTCTTACACCTCCTGAGTTTGCACAGGTGGTTGAAGAGGTCAATTCGACAATTGATCATGATAGTCAGTCTGTGAAAGAGGCTTATACAAAGCATGCCAAGATCGACTTATACTCTGAAAAAGCGCAATTCATTAGTCCAAAAGTATTACAGGTTGGGAATAAGAAGATCACGGCTAAAAAGATCTTTCTTGCTGTTGGGGCTAAGCCTAAAATTCCCAAGATTCCTGGATTAGATAAGACGCCCTTTATGACTTATAAAGAGGCTTTACGCTGCACCACCAAGCCTAAAAAACTAGTTGTGATTGGGGGAGGGTATATTGCTGTTGAACTTGGCTACTTTTATGCAAGGATGGGGGTTGATGTAACCTTTCTTGTGCGAGGTGCTTTATTATCTCATGCAGACTCCACGATCCAAGAGGGATTTACTCAAGCTTTTGAGAAGCAATTTACCTGCCACAAAGGGCTTGATTTTCAAAAGGTGGAATATACAAATGGTCAGTTTTCTATCTTTGCCTCAGAGCAAGAATTTAAGGCGGATGCCCTTCTGGTTGCAACTGGGGTCGAGCCTCAAACGCAGTCTTTAGGATTAGAGCACACATCTATTCGCACAGATGCAAAGGGATTTATCCTTACCAATGACTATTTGCAAACGACACAACAAGGGGTTTGGGCTCTAGGGGACTGCATTGGCCGCTACCTTTTTCGACATTCCGTCAACTTTGAAGGAGAGTATCTATTGGCTCATGCTGTTTTACAAACAGACTCCTCTCCCATTCAATACCCTCAGATTCCCCATGCAGTTTTTAGTTACCCACAAATTGGGAGTGTAGGAAAGACCGAAGAACAGCTAAGGCAAGAAAAGGTAGACTATTTTGTAGCCATTAATCGCTATCAGGAGAGTGCGATGGGAATGGCACTTCAAGATCCTTATGGCTTAGTGAAATTGTTATTTGATAAAAAAAGCCGCAAGCTTTTGGGGGCGCATATCTTAGGAGTGGAAGCGGCAAGCTTAATTCATACACTTATTGTCTTTATGCATTATGGAGCTAAAGCAGAGGATTTATTGAAGATAGTTTATATTCATCCTGCTCTAGCTGAGGTGGTTAGGAACGCTGCTCGCAAGGCTGTGAAACAACTCTCTCAAGAGGGCTGAGAGGGTGAAAATGGAAAAAAATAAAAAAGGTGAGAAAAAGGCTTGAGGTAAAAAGGGGGTAT
>CAYWQB010000007.1:0-9862 GCA_964460785.1 uncultured bacterium | reverse complement strand
ATACCCCCTTTTTACCTCAAGCCTTTTTCTCACCTTTTTTATTTTTTTCCATTTTTGCCTGTTTTTGCCTCTTAGATACTCGTGTTAAATAGATCAGTCTAGAGGCCCTTTTCCCTAGGAGATACTGGGAAATCCACTGCATCATAACACTGATGCGACTCTGAAAAGAAACCAGGTAAAGAATATGCAGAACAGCCCAAACTAACCAGGCAATGAAGCCTGTAAACTGCAGCTTACCTACTGTCCCTACAGCTTTTGCCTTGCCAATCGTGGCCAAAGATCCCTTGTCTAAATAGCGAAAGGGCTGGCGCTTTGCTCTTGGAATCTGCTTTTTAATTATCTTTGCGACATACGCTCCTTGCTGTAAAGCGACAGGAGCGATAGCAGGCAACCTGTTCCCTTTCCTATCTTTTGAAGCTGCAGCATCTCCGATCACAAAAATCTGCTCATCTATAGGGATACTTAAATCTGCCTCTACCTTGAAAGCTCCAGCGCGATTCACCTCTCCTGGCAAAGACTTCACTAAAGGAGAGGCACAGTTGCCAGCAGCCCAAATCACATTCGATGAGGGGATAAAGAGCTCGCCAACAGAGACCCCTTCTTCACTAATTTCTGTTACAATCTGCTCTGTAAGAACAGAGACTCCTAGTTTTTCTAAATCCCTTTTGGCTCGCTTGGATAATCTCTTTGGATAGGAGCTTAAAAGGTAAGGCCCCCCTTCCAAAAGGTAAATGCGAGAGTCCTTTGGATCTATATAACGAAAGTCTTTAAATAAAGTTTTATGTGCAATCTCGGCAATGGCCCCAGCCATTTCTACCCCTGTAGGTCCCCCGCCTACAACAACAAAGTTCAAATATTTTGCTGCATCCCTATAAGAGATCGATTGCCCATGCAGCATTTTTAAACGCTCTGCCTTTTCAAAGGAGAGAAGAAGCCGCTCTCGAATATGCACTGCATCTGTCAATGTTTTCAGTCCTGGAGCGAGCTTTTCCCACTCCTGATGACCAAAATAGGAATGCCTAGACCCTGTCGCAACCACAAGCCATTTAAAGCCAATCACGGCCCCACTTTCTAGTTGCACCTGCCTTTTATCATGGTCAATACCGGTGACCTCTCCCATCATCACGCGTATATTTTGGCTGCTCCGCAAAACCTCACGAAGAGGAGTGGCAATGTCTGAGGGAGAGAGTGCCGCTGTCGCAACCTGATAGAGCAAGGGCTGAAATAGATGATGATTTGTACGATCAATTACGCAAACTTTTAACTCACTGCCTGCTAGCTCTTTTGCGGCAGTGAGCCCTCCAAATCCCCCACCAATGACAACGACTTCATACTCTACCACAATAAATGGACCCCTTCACAGTTCTCTCAAACTTTAGTTTAACGGAGAAGGGGCATATCAATCAATGTTACTGCATAGAAAGCTTAAGCTCTTCCCAAGAGCTTTGCGGTAAAATACCACGGCCATCAGACCCTAAGGTTACAGGAAGTCCCTTTCTTTGAATCTTATGAATCTGCTTTTTCATCTCTTGATAAGAAAAGCCATGCAAATAATAGGCAGAAGCTGGGCAGCTATGGAAATGAATCTTGGTCGAAGGAAAGCTTTTCCAAGCTTCTAGCCACTCATCAGTGAGAGCATTAATATGTCCAATGGAAATCCGGAGTGGACGCTTATAGTTTGCTAACACTTTCTGTAAGGCTGTATAAACACCCCCTTCACTGGCTGCTTCAAATGCATGCAGGTAAAGGACTGTCTGGTACTTATCGATAAAGTCAAAAAGCTCTTTGATTTTTTCTGCGATCTGCCGCTCTTGCCCTAGATAATCTCCTGGTTGTTCATAGAGGCTTGCCACTAGATCCACTGCAGTGATCAACTTACTCTTAATTTGCTGCCGTACAGCGGAAGAAATCGCTTGGACTCCTTTTGAAATCAACCGGTGGCGCTGCAGAGAAACGCGATAAAGAAGTACTGTCTTGAAGTTAGAAGCCAACTTCTTCAGTTGCTTTGCCTTAGCAAGTTGCCCCGATTCAAACAAGCGTCCAGAAACCGTAGCATAGACCACCTGACGGTTAACAAGAGGCTCTTGCTGAAAGTACTCTTGATAGATTTGTAAAAACTCTTGTGTGGGAAGGGCTAGAAGAGTGGCTTTTCTTAAGTTTTCGATACATTCGTACCCTATTTGACGCTTTGGACAAGAGCAGCCTAAAAAGCTATCGAAGTCCATAAGGTCAATTAAAGCCTCTTGAGGATCCTTCTCGCGACTATTAATAAACTCTGTCAACGAACGTTTGCACCAATAATCATACTTTTCTTGCTCTTGAGGATATTTCTCTAGCATGAACTCCATCCACTGAGTCTCTGTAGGGAAAACCTTTTTCAAAGGGATCTCTCTCCCTACACGTAAAATTGCAGGAGAAACGGAGTAAAAATTGTCCTTAAAGGGTAGGGAAAAGAGGTGCTCATGATAATTCGAAGCAAAAAGCGCCCCAGAAAATGACAAAAGTAAACTTAAACAAACAAAAAAAAACTGTCTCATCAAGATCTTTGATTAAAAGTTTTGATCCAAAAATGGGTCTTGAAGCAGCTCTTCAGCTGAGGGCCGTGCATCAGCAAAGTTTATCAAGCAGCGGTTGATAAAGACTCTTAGCTCTTTGCACACTTGTTGCGGCTCTCGTCCGGTAAGCTGATCCAATGTTTTTCCGAAAGACCAAATGTCTACACGTTCATTATACGCAATTTCCGGAGAAGAGAAAGTAATACTTCGTCTAATCCGCTGAGAAATCTCAGGAGCTAAATAATCCCTCGTTCCACATGGAGAGAAACGCCCCTCTGCAGGCTCTTCCTCACCATCAATCGGCTTAAAAAGCCCAGACTTTGTCCTTAAAGAGCGAGACAGCCCAAGATCAACAAGTACATAGTCGACCTCTTTCTCCTTTTGAACCATGCAGATATTCGCAGGCTTTATATCTCTGTGCACGACCCCATGCTTGTGTAAGTGAGCGATCACATGCAACATCTGCTTACAAAACTGTTGAATACGCTTCATCCCCCCAGAGCCTTGAAAACCTGTGAATACCGAGCTCCCTGTTGTCTGCATATGCTTTTCCAGGCTAGGACCTGGCACATAATCCAAAACTAAACCTGTGTTTCCATCTTGCTCATAGCTTTCTACTCCTCGCACTAAATGCGGGTGAGGGGGAAGATTTATTGTTAGATTGACTTCTCTTTCAGTGCTTCGACTATAAGTGGAAAGCTGCTTCACAGCAAAAGCTCGTCCTTTAATGCAGCAGTGATATAAAGACCCCTGCCTGCCTTGAGCAAAAGGCACTTTAGCAGACCGCTTGACTGCCTCTGTAATACTTGTGGGTGATAGAGGGTTAGCCTCTAATGAAGCAGGGGAAGGGCCTTGTGGTAAATAAGCGCTATTCAGACGCAATACTTTGCTCCTCCATCTCACGGATCATTGACCCTGGATGTATAGAAAGAAATGGGTGGCGTAAGAGCTCCTGCCAACTAGGTCGTTCTGTAGGGTTTGCTTGGAGGCAACTTTTTATCATATCTACAAGACTTGATGGGAGATGTTTAGGATAGACAACCTCTTTTCTCTTACTGTCTCCAAGAGAAAAGTCCGCTCGCAGGCAAGTTTTTTCAGGTAATGTGTGAGGATACTGACCTGTTGCTAAATGATAAAGGGTCACACCAAAAGACCAGATATCGACTTTTTCTGTATAGGTCCCTCCTGGACCAAAGGGCTGTTCTGTATCATGAATCTCTGGCGCCATGTAGAGCTTTGTTCCCAATGGAGATAGTGGAAGAGCCTCTGCTCTTTTCGCTTTTTTATCCCACTTTAGAGGAATGCCTGTTGTAGAATGAAGGTCTCGAGCGAGACCTAGGTCAATCAGCTTAAAGTGTGCTTGCCCAGTTTCTGGATGGCAGTAAACCATCACATTACTTTCTTTAAAATCTCGGTAGCTTAACTCATAAGACTGCAAATGGTCACATGCACTCGCCATTTCCTGAACAAACCGCTGTAAGTGCATCAAAGCCTCTTCGTTGGATCGATTGTTCTCTATTTCTGTCCCTTCTCTACCTCCCACTTGGAACTTTAAACAATTTTGCCGTGGATTATACATATACTCTGATAAAGGACTCCCCTCTAAGTACTCCATCACTAAACAAGGGGAGGTGTAAGGAGTATACTTGCCTACCGAAACTTTATCTGAAAAGTACGCATGCACAACTGAAGCATGAGAAGCTATTTTGGGGGCGGTTTCAAACTCTCGCCACACTGTTCTAGGCACTTTTGCAGCATCTCTATTTAAGACTTTAATAGCATAGTTTTTCCCCTCAAAAGGAATACGATACACGCGCCCTGACCCCCCTCGGCCTAGGTAAAAGGCTTTTCCCTCTGCAAAGTGCCGATTGATTTCCTTCACAAAGCGCTCCTTCTGCTCTGCTGAAAATGTTTCATATGCTACTTTTTCACTCTTAGAGGATCCTGTAAGAGGAGAAGAAAACCTCTGCAGTGCCCCTTCTGGCGGCATTTCTTCATGTTCATCAAGCCTTGGGATCTCTATCTGTAGCGCTGGCAAACCTCCTGCGGGAGTGTCGACATGTAAACGATGAGCGGCAAAACCAGACAGGCGGCTCTCTGTACAAGAGGGCTTTACTTGCACTTTTCTTCCGAAAGCATGGGAAATGTTTTGACAGCTTGGGGAAGAAGATGGGGAATGGGGCTTGGTATCCCCTACGCGGTGGACACTCATGAAGCCCTCCTGACGATCTCTTTGAACTCTTCAATAAAATCTTTTGGCTCTTCCCGCATAAAAGGATGCTCGAGGATTTCTTCCCAAGAGGGCCTACGCTCTGGATCTTTTGCTACACAAGCATCTATCAGATCATGTAGTGATTCAGGGAGCCTAGAGCTTACTCTAATCACCTCACCTTCTCCTCGCTTTCCAAGATAAACTTGTTTTCCTGTTACAAGGTTATGCAAGGTGCTACCGAAGCTCCATATATCTATTTTTTTTGAGTATCTTGTCTGCGTTCCATAGTCAAGCAACTCTGGAGCAAGATATTCCAGTGTCCCACAAGGGGTGAGAGAGCCCTCTCGGGCATCTGTCGCATCTTCATCCCACTTTTTTGGGACTCCTGATGAAGAAGTTAAGTCTCTCATCATCCCATAATCATAAAGAGTCACTTTGTCATCTTCGCTAAGCATAATATTATCTAGCTTAAGGTCTCGAAAAGTTAGGCCTTCCTGATCGAGAGCTTGCATAGCACCAGCTATCGAACGGATGAATTTCTGTACACGAGCAACCCTCCCTTCCATAATTGTTGCTCCTGCCTCACTCCCTTCAAGCAACTGCTGACTCAGCACGCCCGCCCCTCGAAGGGCTAGATGAAAATTCCGATTCCTATCCATCACTAGCGAGTCAATTAAAGGCTTCCCCTTCAGACACTCCATTGCAATAAATGAAGTCTCCCTTCCTCCTAAGTAGGTTTCTCCCACAAGATACACTTTTACTAAAGAGTCATGCATAGGTAGCTTATCAGCAAATGCATATTCCCTTCGCATAAGCTTGCCATCTTCCATTCCAAGTCTTGGGATTTTCACTGCATACTGATTGCCCTCCATTGTCACGCGATACACATTTCCAAATGTCCCGCGTCCTAAAAGCTCAGCGTCTCCTTCTCCCACTTGCTCTTCAATTGCTCTCCCGATTCTTTGGTGAAAGGGTTGCTCTTCACCTAGTGATAGCCTCATCTCTGCCATTCTCCGAACCAGATCTGCATCAATGTGCGTATCATGGCGAGGAGCCATAATGACCTTCTCTTTAGGCTTTTTTCCGGAATGACCTTCCGGAACACCAGGAACGCGTATTCTCAATCCATGGGATGAAGCGGTTGCAGCACAAGACATAAGGCCCCCTGTTTGACAGGCTGGTTATTATTGGAAAGTTTTTATTAATCAAACAAAAACTTTACATTCTTTCCTTTACTAGAGGAAGGGAGGGATATCAAGGCGATAAATGTTTCACTGGGCCCTTGGAAACTGGGGTCGCACAATCTTAAGAGTACTTTGCTCTGGTGAGGATCTTCCTTCCTCTCCATCACAAAGAACGCCAGGGTTTTGAGATAAAGAAGAAGTTTGAATAGATAGCCAGTCCAGAAGCTTAAACTCTCGGACCATCTCTTCTTCACTATCACTCTCAGAAACTCTTACTGCAGATTGATAGCCTGCGTCATTGGGTAGCGGGTACCAACTTCGAATTTCTGAGCAACCCTGTGAATCTGCAGCAGTATTATCAAAAACCTGCTGTACACGACTATTTTGTTCAGAAGGCGCTTCTCTAGGAGACCCCTCTAAAGGAAGACCAGGAAGAGGGTAAAACCCCTGCTGTCTTGAAAGGCCGGCTGATTGTGTAGAAGACATGCTAAACCTCATTCACATATTGTCACTGGAATGAAACCTAGCGATAAATAAATAATCAATCAAGAAATGATTAAGTATTTTTTAATTTTTATACATAACCACGAATGAATGAGCTACTTAAGATCTCTTCCCAAGAAGGACGCTTTTCAGGAGAGAGATCGGTGCAGCGGCGGATTAAATCTTGCAAGCTCTTTGGGAGGCGTGCATCCACCTCTAGTTTTTGCTTAGCTAAGAAACAATCCTTTGTTGACATGCTTTCACTGCTAGCAAGCATAGAGCCTCCCCCTGTTGCTACGTAGTGTAACAGTGCCCCATAACTCCAAATATCCACTTGTTGATCATAAGCAAGGGACCAAGATGCAAGCGTTGCCCGGTGCACTTCAGGAGCAGAAAAGTCATCCGCTGTCGTCGGTGTTAGCTGCCCACTCTCTCTTGCTACACACTCTTCCTCTTGCCAACCTAGAGGTAGCCCAGACTCTGTTCTTATGTCACGCACCGCTGAAAGTCCTGCTAGCTTGAGAGAGCCCGTTTTTTGAATGAGAATATTTTCTGGATGGATGGCTCTGTGTGCCAAACCATGATGATGCAAGTGCCTGCATACCTGAGCAAGCTCTGTTGCAAACCTCATAACTGCCATTCTTCGCCCAAGTAGGGTTCTTTGCTCTGCATCAACTAAAACATAGTTTCTAAGTACAGAAATATCATTTAGCTGCTGACAAGGCTCATACTTCATCACAAGCAGCCACTTTTTTTCTTCTCCACTTGCCGCAGGCAAAGAGGCTGAAAATACAGTTTGAAACAGCCCTTTATGAGGAGACAGGCCTGGAGCAATATAAACCTCTCTTGGGCATACATCTTTCGAGTACATTTTTACTGCATAAGCATCGCCTTTGTGGCCCGCCATGTGGTATACTGCTGTTTCGCTTTTTGCACTTAGGCATTCAAGGCAATCACGAGAAGCGAGAAACTCTCCTACAAACCGGTCTTGCAACTCCTCACTTGTAGCGAGGTCTTGAGGTCTTCTCAAGGGCACACGGTCATCATCAGAGCTACTAGCCTCTGCTTCTACAGAATTAGCGACTGTTAGTGCTCGCCCTCTTGCTGGATAGGCAGACTCCTCACTTGAAAAGCAACTGGCTCCCTCTAGCCTTGTCAACCGACCGCAAAGAGGTGGAGGAGAGGCTCTTAAACTATTTTCACTACCATCATCTGCACACGAATCCTGGGAGGGAAACAAACTACTGACTAAGTCATCGGCTTTCTGACCAGAAGAGTCTGGCCCACTATTTTGTGCATGTCTTTGAGGGGGTGAACCGGACCCAAATCGGCAAACAGGCGTAAATGAAGATGACATTCATGATCTCATAAAAAAACACAAAAACAATAGTTTAGCAGGTATTTAGAGTATGATCAAGAATGAATAAAGACTCTCACAATCTTTTAGGCTACTGGACTTTTTTTCTAGTCAGCTTAAGAGAGCAATCACTTCTATAAAAAACATAAAATTGATTCTGCGGAGGAGGTCCCTCCTTTTTAGAAAAGGCTTTATCTGCCGCCTCTAAGGCTGTATCACAAACCAAGCCCCAGTCTAAATCTGGAGATAGGATATTAAAGCTACAGAATATTTTTTCCTCTCCGAATCTCTTAGGGATATACAAGCGATAAGGGCCTTGAATAAATTCGCCCCCCTCTTCAGAGAATTCTATATATGCTTCAGGATATTTTTCTCTTAACCGCTTCATATAGTTTGCCCTATAGACAGCTTTAGTGGGGTAGGGATATTTTTTCTGTAAAATTTCACCTAGCGACTTGCTCTTTCGCACAACGATAACCTTCCCTAAATCCCCAGACTTTTTGTGCACTACACGCTTAATATCTTTAATATCTAGGCTTGCATCTAGGTAGATACAAGTTGGAGGGTTGGATCGAATTTTTAAAGAAAATGCCTCTATCTTTCCTGACCGACCTATATGCTCATTGATTTCATACATATCGTCAGGCAAAAGTCCCCCTTGATTTTGAGGGAAAAATCTCACCAAGTTTCTTACAATGGATGGATGGTCAGACAGTAAAAGAGCCCCTTCTTCATGGGACCGATCCCCTGTCATTTTTCTTGTTTTAGCACTCTCAAAATCTTGACGTAGGGTATTCCACGTAAGAAAAACTTTCTCCCTGACTTCCGCTTCCGAGATCTCTCGCCCACTTATCCCGCTTAAGTCTTTATTGATCTGTACATATAGAGGTTTTACTAAGCTCTCACAATGCTCATGAACATGTTCTGGAGAGCCTCTCCCTTCAGGAGAAAAAGGATACATACTCCGGTCACTAGGCTGCAGATGTCTAAGGTTCACTCTCTGCTCCTCAAAATAAAAGCGAATATGACTTTTTCTAGATACATGTTCGAGGTATTGATCAATCACCTGATCTATATGCCCCTCTAAACCTTCAGCTTGCAAACTTGTATCCTCCATTAAAACCCGTCCTAAAGGCTTTCTGAAGTCTAGTGCCACCTTTTCCTCTTCACTTAAACTTCTTCCTTTTGCTGAAAATACAGGAGCAAAATAGTCTTCAACCACACGACTAATTTTTTCCGTGAATGTTTCATGAGGATCGAGATGCCGTACTGAGCTAGGAGAAAGGGTCCTTTCTGTCGATCTTTCCTGACCCATAGATTCTCTGAGCATAGAACATGCCCTTGTACAGCCAGGGTGAGAAGCGAGGTCATGCAAAAGTGCTTGCATCTGATCCTCTGAACTCTCCGAAGGCACGGAAATATTAAATATCCTAATAAGGTCTTCGATATCTCTTGGAGAAAGATCTTCAACCATTCCCAGATCTTTCATAAGAGAGAGGAGCTCGCGCAATTCACCCCGTAGCTCATAATCACCTATAGAGTCTGCTGCGGACTCTATAAATACATTCAATTTGGGAAACTGTCTCTGTATAGCAGAATCTAAAGCCCCTTGTTCCTTCAACTTAACAAGCTGATGAGAAATGAACTCTTTTCGCAGGGTATTTTCTTCTTCTGGCTTAGGAAATTCGGGATCTACAAACCCTGCCCCTTCAGGCATAGACTCTATCGGTATAAACAGATACCTTCGCAAAATTACTTGCTATAGATATCGGTTGTTCTCTCTTTTGTATTAGAGAGTATTACGTAAGTCTATAATTATCAGATAAAAAGAATAAGGGATAAATAAGAAACTTGCGGTTACCAAGACTTGAACTTGGGACCTCTACATTATCAGTGTAGCGCTCTAACCAACTGAGCTATAACCGCGCTCGTTGGAGGTTAGGAGATTCGAACTCCTGACCTTCTGAATGCAAATCAGATGCTCTACCAACTGAGCTAAACCCCCGGGTGGTGTGCTTGACAGCGAGAGGGAGAGAAAGAAGACCTAGACAATTTGTCATAGCCTTCGATA
>CAYWQB010000006.1:0-17753 GCA_964460785.1 uncultured bacterium | reverse complement strand
TCTGAGATCTCAGAAAGAGAGCTGATTTCTTTCCAGCTTGTTAGCAAGGGGAGTGTAATAGAGAGATTCTGGAAGTCTCCCTGGTCGATAAAGGACTGGCTAAGAGTTGTTAAATCTTTAGCAATTTGCTGCTGCTCAAGCTCAAGAAAAGGGTCCTTTTGAGGGACTTGAGCAAAAAGCTCTTTAGCCATTGTTAAGTAGGGGATATTTGCGGGATATGACTTGCTTTTTGCTTCTTCTAGGAAGCTAAGACCAAGAAATAGAGCGGCTAGTTGAGGGTAGTCTCCTTGTTGCTGGGCGGCTTCCAGTACCGAGCGTGCCGATTCGGGGGATTGGCTAAGCGTTGAGCGAGCTAAGAGCAGGCTGCGCAGTAAGGGAGGGCAATTTTTTTGAAAGGCAACTTTCAGCCACGGATCTTGTATCTTTTCATCGTGGATCGGAGCCTGCAACTTTTCAATAGCTTGGGGGTAATTTTTGTCTAAGAAAGCCTCTAATCCTGAGAAAAAAGGAGAGTAGTTATTTTGAGGGAGTTTGTCTAAGTGCTTACAGATTGCTTGCAAGCTAGCAAAGTCTCGACTGATCAGTGCATTGATCGCTCGGTTTTGATGGATTGCTACAGAACGGCCCTCTGGCGCTTCAATTAGTGCTTGCTCAAGTGCTTTTTTTGCTGCCGGAAGAGCATGTTCTGCACGCAGTAAATAACTATCAATATAGGCAGCTTCGCTCGGAGGAATTTTCTCTCTGATTTTCTCGAGCTCAATCCGAGCTTCTTTTAACGACTTGCTTTGGAAGGCTTGAAAGACTTGCTCTATTTGGTAGCCTTCATCAAAGGAAAAAAAGACATAAGCGAGGCAACCAACGACAGCAAGAAAGCTCGATAAAAGAATAAAGCGCAAAAAAGACATAGATCCCTAAAAAAGTGTTAGCAAGAAGGCTTCATTAAAAGAGATAGGTAGAAAAAGCGCAAAATCTTTCTTTGTATAGAAAACAGCTATTTTCTCTAGAAAAAAAGCCTAAGCTATCCTAGAACGGAGTCTGCTTTTTAAAAAAATGATGAAATAAATGCGGTTGGAAAGTATAATTTATTTTTATTTTTAAATTTTGTCTTCTAACCCTAAACTGTAAAGGGAGACTCGAAAATGGCTCAAAAGAAAAATATCCTGTTAATTGAAGATGAAGAGGATATTGTAGCTCTCGTTAAGCTCCATGCTGATATTAACAATTACAAGCTGCATGTTGAGACAGATGGTCTCAATGGATATCGGGCAATTGAAAGAGAGCGCCCAGATCTTGTGATTCTTGACATCATGCTACCAGGAATGAATGGACTGGATATTTGCCGGAAAATGAAAAGCAACTCTCGCCTCAAGCATATTCCAATTGTGATGCTTTCTGCGAAAAATGAAGAGCTTGATGTGATCTTAGGTCTTGAGCTTGGTGCAGATGACTATGTGCCAAAGCCTTTCTCCCCAAAAGTACTCTTTTCAAGAATTAAAGCTGTTTTACGCCGCGGGAAGTCAGAACCTCAAAAAGCTCCAAAAAGTGTTTCTTTTGGAGAGTTTGTTCTTGATATCGACCGTTATTTACTCCGCAAAGGCAACAAGTATATTCCTGTGACTCTTTCAGAATTTGGTATTCTTCGTCGTCTATTAATGAATCGCGGCAAGGTTTTAACACGCAATCAACTACTTGATGATATCCAAAATGATGATTCATTCATTATGGATAGAAATATTGATGTGCATATTGCCTCTTTGCGAAAAAAACTAGGACCTGGTTTCGATTGGATTGAAACGGTTCGAGGTGTTGGTTACCGCTTTAAAGAAGAAAGCCTAGCTTTGCAAGAAGCTTAAGCATTGGGAGAGGCTCCCTGTACATGGGAACCTAGCTGCTTCCAAGAAAATAGAACAGACCCCGGGGAATGAGCCATCCCTTCGGGGTCGTTTTGTATCTGCAGGTTGTCAAAACCTTCAGCAAATTGCTCTAGCTTCTGCAGTGCAGCAAGCTCTTCTGAAAATAATGGAGCAAATAAGGCTGTATCCAAGGGTTCTTCTCCTCGGAACAGCTCTTCTACTTTGACTTTTAGGTCACCCCTGACCTGCTCGAGTGATAACTTTGCAAAGAGGCACGAATCCGTAAAAGGAGCTGTCGCATCGACTTTTGACAGAATCACTCTTACGCCTGGTTGATTATCCTGGATGGGATAGAGGCTGAGCTTGCGTGAGGCAAAGAGCTCCCAGTCGAGCTCATCATAAAAATAAGCCAAAGCCACCTCAAATGGGATATTTTCAAAGGTGTTTTTAGTAAGAGGGAAAGCCAGAGGGTTCTGCATCTGATTCAGCTCTTCTAAAATTTGGTCCTTTTTGGTGATCCATTTCTTGGGGTTTTCTTTAAAGTGGTGAACCGCCTGAAAAAAAGCAGTACGGCTATTTTTGACATGCAAAGGTGTTTGTAAGCTCTTATAGCTCAGTAGCCAAGGTGTTGTGGCTAAAGCTAGCAAGATAGCCAAAAGGCTTAGTATATGCTTTGTTTTAAGGCGAAAGGATGTGCGACCTTGCTCCGGAAAGGCAAAAAGATCTTGCTGCAGTGGTGTATCACAAACCGTACATATAGCAGCGGACTCACTATTATTGGCATTACAAAGCGGACAGTCCATCTTTCTCTCATGATCTTTCCCTTCCTCTTTACTTAGCGAGCAAGGGGTTGTTTTTCAAGGATAACTTTGTCAAATAAGGGATTTATTCCTCTAGATAAGATCTTACAATCTATCGTGTTTAAAAAAATAGAGGGGGTGTTAGCATCTTCTGCAACAGGACTGGAGGATATTGTGAAAGCCTTTTTTATCTTTTGTGGCCTATGTGCATTACTACTGAGCCCACTGTCTGGAGAAGAGCTAACGTTACTGACTCTACATAAAGCAAAAAAAGAGCTGCAGTCGCGAGATCCTCGGCTCATTTTACCAAAACTTCTTCGTCCCTATCACCGCCACCATATCTCCGTGCAGGGGTATCTGTATGAAACGCCTTCTGGAGACTGGGTGATCGCTGACCGCCCAAATATGAAGAGCTGCTGTATTGGGTCTGAAAAAGAGCTTTTTCAGCAGATTTTTGTGGAAATGGATCAAAAACCTCCAGGGCATAATAAGCTCGTGCGTGCTGAAGGAACCTTCCAAGTGGATGTTTTGAAAAATCAAGATGGCGGCTACGTCCGTATTTATAGCTTGCAGGATGCAACGGTTGCTGCATTGGGCCGCTCTAGGATGCCATGGCTGACCCTGGGTTCTGTTTTAGGGGTAGCAGCTGTTGCTTTAGGGGTTTGGTTACAAAAGCGGGGTCGAGGAAGGGCGAAGTCTACACGTGGCCCGCGTTCTCCTTCCTAAAAAAAGAGAGGCTAGCGCTTCGAATTTTTCAGGGTTGTCCGAAACATAAAACTGGTGTTGTGGCTTTCTTGTCCGCTGAGCTAATAAATCCATCTTCTGTAGGCAGGTGCGTGTTGCTTGAGCACAGCTGTCTGCAGAATTTAAGATTTTGGTTTGCTTGCTAAAATAACTAGCAATTTGCTGCTCAATCAGAGGGTAATGCGTACAGCCTAGAATCACAGTATCCACACTCTGGCAAGCGATCCTGCGCAGATACATCTGAATGGCTTCATACATCATGTTATGATGGAACATGCCTTCTTCAATTAAGGGCACGAATAAGGGGCAGCTTTTGCCCTGAATCTTTGCTTGGGGAAGACTGGGCTGCAGGCTTTTTTGATATACGCGTGAATGGATAGTGGCATGAGTACCCAAAATAAGAATATGTTTTGCTGATGAGTGCTGCTTAACTAAAGACACAGCGGGCTCAATCACTCCAATGACAGGGATAGAGAGCTGCTTTTGTAAGAGAGGAAGAGCAAATGCAGAGGCCGTATTGCAAGCAAGGATCAGAAGCTTGATTCCTTGTTGGTTAAGAAAGCTAGCTGCTTGTTGGCTATAAAAACAGACGGCACTACGGCTTTTATTCCCATAGGGAACATGCGCAGTATCACCAAAGTAGATCAGCTTTTCATAAGGGAGAAATTGTGTGAGCGACTTAAAAACAGTTAAGCCGCCCACACCAGAGTCAAAGACTCCAATAGGCTTATTTGTGTTCGATTGCGACTTCATCTACCTCTTCTTGGTAGGTGGTAAAAGCTGAAAGAACACCATCATTATAAACCTCTTCTAAAAGAGGTTCTCCATAACGACTAAACGCTTGCCAAACTCCAGAGCGAGAACCATCACTCCAATCTCCCTGTGTTTTGACTTGCCCATTTTCATACCACTCATAGGATTGCCCTTGAGGGATGTCATATACGTATTGCAAAGCCAACCGCTCTTGCTCATTGCCATACCATAGCTTAGTCTCCCCATGGCGTAGGCCCATATCACTAGATACCTGAGAAAGAAGTGCTCCTTCTTCAGAAAAGACCTGGCTTACTCCATTGACTAAGCCATAGGAAAAGCTCTCTTTGCTTCGCACTTGGCCAGAAGGGTACCACTGCACCTCTTCTCCATGCTTAAGGCCTGCCACAAATGGTGTCGCACTTTTTTGCTCTCCAGTTGGGTAGAATGAAAGCATTGTTCCCGACCCTTGCTGGAAAGACTCTTCTGCAAGCAGGTTTTCACCTTTTTGCTCAAACCATTGCCATGAACCCACAGGCAAACCTCTCGCATAACTACCTTCTACAGAGCGGTGTCCATTTTCATAGAAAACTTGGTAGGCTCCATCCAGTAAGCCTTGCTTATATTGGGCAATGACCATCGCTTTTTGGTTTGGGTGGTAGTGTGTAAAGGTTCCGTCTTGTAAGCCTTGCTGAAACTCTGTTGTCGATTTTAGAGCTCCATTTGCATAAAACTCCTGAATTTCCCCTTGTAGTTTGCCATTCTCAAAGCTTTGTACAACCTGTTTGCCTCCAGTCTCAAAGTAGCGAGTCCATTCTCCCACTTGAAGGTCATTGCGGTACTGCCCTGCGACTTTTGGCTGAGGAGATCCCTGTACAAGATGCGCATGCCACTCTTCATAAGCGCCATCTTTTAACCCACTTGTATAATGGATACGAGACTCAACAAAGCCATTTGGGTGATACGAGACCCAAGTGCCCTCTTTGAGCCCAGAGGCGAAGTTCCCCTCAATTTGCAGGTGGTTAGCAAAGTCTGAGGATGTCTTTTCTTCAGCCTGCTCTTGGGCTTCATGAAGCTTTTTGATTCCTGATGCTGAGTAGTACTTTTTGAAAGGGCCTGCATGCATGCCTGCTTCATAAAATGTTTCCATATGCTTGGAGCCATCGGTATACCACTGCGTCCAGCGATCAACACGGAGGTTGTTCGCAAACATCCCTTCAATCTTTTTGACAGGTTCATCAGATTCACTATCCGCTGCAAACCACTCTTGGTATTGCCCATCAAGTTGATCGGCAAGGTAGTTTGCTTGCTTTGCAATAGATCCTGTAGGGTAAAACTCTTCCCAAAGACCTTGCTTTTTGCCAGCTTGGTAGGAGCCGCTTGCTGCAACAGTGCCATTGCGGTGGTAGAGAGTGAAAGGACCCTCTTGTACGGCACGATAGGTTGTGTATTCGCTCTTTTTTTCACCTGTTGGATAAAACTCTTGTACTTTTGCTTCTTCGCTATCTTGCTCAGAGTAGGCAATAATACTTTTAACCTGGTGTTCCTCTCCTACATAAAACTCTTTGTGGGTATCAGAGGGGAGGTTGTTAGAAAAATACATTTCCCGTTTTACTTGCCCATTGGGAAAGTACTCGAGTGTCAGACCCTCTTTTACACCATTTGTGAATGCGGTTTCTCTCGCTACTGCTCCTGAATCACGGAAGAATTGCTTCACTGTCCCATGAACCAACCCTGCTTTATAAGGTGTTTCTTGTGTCAGAATAGCTGCTTGATCATGAGGCCACTCGTATTGGTAAAGAAAGGCCACCTCTTGAGAAAAGTCGCTCTCATTTAGTTTTGTACCATCTTGATCGAACCAGCTCCAGGTGCCAGTGGGAGAACCAGCAAGGTACTGACCGTCGAGAAGCTGTTGTCCCTTATTGTTCCATGCTTGAATCTTGCCATTGAGGCGACCTTGGGTCCAGAAAGACTCAGATGCTTTTTGTCCATTGGCATGCCAGCTAGTCGAAGGGCCTTGGCGGACGCCATTGTGGAATAAATCTTCAGAAGCTACGGTTCCATCATTGTGATACGCTGTGCGCTTGCCATGGAGCTTCCCTCTAGAGTAGCTCTCTTCGAGTGTCACACTTCCTTGGGCATTTTTTGTTTGCCAGATACCAGCTTTGGATCCTGAAGTGAAGATTCCCTGCTTACACGCACCATCTTCTGCCCAAAACTTCCATAGTCCTTGGCGCTTGTTTTCTACATATGTCCCCTCGCTCTTTTTAGATCCTGAAGGGTGATAAGTTGTTGTTGGGCCATGCTTGATCAATGGTTCATCCTCTAAGCTTTTATACGAACGGATTGCAGAGATAGATCCATTTTGGAAGTACTCTGCCTTCTGAAAGTTCTGGAAAGAGCGCTCCTCTTTTACCGATGGTAAAGAAGGGGGATTGTCTTGGGCTATTCCAGTGCCTGCTAAGGCTACTGCACATAGCGCTGTTCCTAGGTGATGGATACACCGCATGCTTTCTCCTTGGGTTGTGTAAGAAAGGAATTAGGACTGACTTGATGAGGGAATGCGCAACTTTTGGCCGACGTAGATCGTATCGTGCTTCAAGTCATTTAACCGTTTGATTTGTTCAACTGTGGTGTTGTGTCTCTTGGCTATAATACCTAGAGAATCTCCAGCACGGACATAGTAGGTTGTTGAGCTACTTCCAGCGCCAACCACGCGAGAAATGGAGCGCAGGGCTGACGAAAGGTCTGCTACATCACGCTTAAGACCATTAATTTCGCTTTCTAAAGCCTTGAGGGCTTGTGTTGTCGACTGATGTCCGTTTTGCAGCTTTTTTAGATAAGCTTCTGTCGAGTTTTGCTCAGATTGTAGGTTTTGTAGATTTTTAGAGAGGCGCGAAACCTCTTTTTTTGCAGCTTCTCGGCTTTCTTTAGATAGGGACTGTAGCTGACTTTCAATTTTGTTGAGCTCCGAACGCTGGCTCTGCACCTGCTCTGCAAGCAGTTCAGAATCCATCTTCCCTGCGTGTAGCTCAAACTTGAAGTTATCGATTTCTGCATCGAGTTGGCGCAGAGTAGAGAGCATTTTTTGCTCTGGCTGCGACTTGGATTGCGGAGAGCAGGCTGTGAGGCCGAGTAGAACTGTAGCGATAACCCCTAGTCGATACATAGTCCTTCCTTATCGATAGAATAGTTTGAATTGTGCGCGTCTATTTTTTGCCCATGCATCTTCTGTATTTTTTGGATCAATTGGCTTCTCTTTGCCATAAGAGATGGTAAAGAGATTATCTAAGTTGACCCCTTCCTTGATGAGGAAGGTGCGTACAGCATTACTTCTTCTAGATCCAAGGGATAGATTGTAGGCAGCTGTACCGCGCTGGTCACAGTGGCCTTCGATGAATACATAAAGATTTGGGTGACTTTTCATATATTCTGCAATGCGTTTTGCCACGGCAACATTATCACTGTTGTCAATGGAATAGTCATTGTAGCGGAAGTGTAAGTTGCTGAAGAGCTCCTGTTCACTTGCTGTGGAAGGAGTTTGGAAGCCGTCAATAGAAGGGATTGTGCTAGAGGGCTCGCCAGGAGACTCTTTTGATTGTGGAATAGCAGCTGTTGCTCCACCTTGCTGTAGGTCGGCTTCATTGAGAGGGATAAAGTCGTAGTCGCTAGGTCCTTGAAACTCTTGGTAGGAGGTGATTTCTCTAGAATCTTCAGGGCTTTGACCAAAAAGAGAGCGAAACCCTCTTCCCATATGGTGCTGTGCTGTTTTTGCATCTTCCCAAAACTCATCTTTTGAGCGTTGGCAACTTGTGACAGACAAGATAAGGAATGGAATCAGCAAATACTTTATGGAGGATAATTTCTTGATCATTATAAACCTTTCACTCTCTACCTGTTTCTATGGCAGCAGATCTATACTTTGCCACATACTAGAATACAACTGGTCAAACTTATGAATAAGAAAACGATTTAAATCAACGACCTTTTTACTCCTTATTGCGTAGGTTCCCATGATGGAAATCTCTTAACTCCAGGCCCCTTGGTTACCTGGGTGGCGGTGGATTCATGAAGGTTGATTAAGTAGAGTTCACTATAACCTTGATCTGCGGAATTAAACATGAGGTGGAGGCTATCTGGTGCCCATGTTGGATTCTCTTTATTCCCTGGACCTCGTGTCAATTGGCGTTCTGTTCCAGAACGCAAGTCATAGAGCCATATTTGCCGTGTACCTAAGGTCTTTGCGCTATAGGCGATCATTGTTCCATCAGGAGACCAGGAGGGGCTTGTGTTTTCTCTGCTTTCCTTAGAAATCAGTTGAGCATCAGGCCTTTTATTATAGGAAAACTCACTATTAGAAATATCTATCACATAGATTCTAGGGCGGCCATCTTTATTAGAGACAAACGCAACTTTAGATCCGTCGGGGCTAAAAGCTGGAGAGGCTTGTGCAGCATGTGGCGCAGCAAAAATTTGCTGTGGTTTGCCAATGGTGCCCATCGCTGGATCAAAGCGTTGAAGAAAGAGGTCTGGGTTACCAGCAGCATCACAGACAAAGGCTACCTTATCTCTTTGCAGAGAGGATTGGGGCATGAGTTGATTGCCGCGAATATTGGTCAGCTTCTGTCCAAATTCTTGGCCTTGTACGGTCCCTAAGAAGATTTTTGGCTGCCCATAGCGGTAAGAGACATATAAGAAGTTTCCACTGCGATAGTTCGCTTGTGCAGGGATAAATGAAGGGGTCACGCAGAGGCTGTTTTCTCTGGTTACCTGCTGAGCATTAGCTCCATCATAATCTGCAATCCACACATCGGAAAGGGGACGCGCATTGGTCGATTGGGGGCTACTGACTGTATAAAGAATACGGGTAGAGGCGATCCCTGCTCGTCCAAAGAGAAGTTTGTGGATAGAGTCTGCAAGAATATGTACAGCGCGCCGATCTTGTGCAAGGTCTCCAGAGAGGGCAACAGGGCTTCCTTGAAAGGTTTCCCCACTGTTAATCGAGGTGATATAGCTTTTTAACTGGTTACCTTCAGCAACAAGGTCAATGACATAAAAGATCCCTTGGTTTTTCCAATTCTCTTCTGAGCTTTTTATGCGAGCTAAACGTGCCCACTCTGTTTTTTCTGTAGAGGCAGGGGCGACCTTAGTCATCCCATTGTGGTTCATGTCAAAGAGAAGAACGCCCTGCACTTTTTCCAGGTAGTCTTTATCTAAGTTTGAATTAGAGATTTGAGGAGGGGCAATATAAATGGGGAGCAGAGCGTGTTCATTGTTTAACTGCACAATGATCTCATTTTCTGGGGTCTGTGCATGGAGTGTTACGAGAGTTAGACTCAAGAGCACGGAGAAGATTCGCACGAACATAAAACTCTATCCTTCACTTTCTAGTACCAAAGGGAACACCCTAAACTCATAAGAGGCCATTTGTGGGCCAAATCGAGGGAAGGGAATAGTTGGTAGCGTTTGTAGTACATAACTTTGGTTTTTTTTGCTTTCTGATGCAAGGATCTCAATATCTGCAACCTGGCCATCCTTTCTTATTTTTAAGCGCAAGTGCACAGAAGGTGCATCTGGTAGCTTGAGGTTGAGCTTGAGTCTTTTGATAAGCTCCTCCCTGTACCAAATATCTGCCGGGTCAGAAAGATCCATAGACGTAGAAGGAGGCGGTGATACCTCCTGATGCTTAGGAGATTCAAGAGGTGCAATGGCCTGCACTTTTGGAGCGGTATAAGACTCTCCTTGTCTTTGCTCAATTGCAGCTAGTTGCTCGCGTAGATCATCCAGCAGGTCTACTTGAGGGGAGGGCTCTTTTTTTTCAGGCTTGGCTTTTTTTGCTGGAGATTTCTTCGGTGTATTTTTGCTTGGAGGTTTGGGTTTACTCTTTTTTTCTTTGGGCTTTTCCTGTTTGGGTTTTGGTCTTTTAGGAGAGGGTTTAGAGGGCGATGGTTTTTTCGGCTTCTCTTTGGGGGGAGGGGGGCGCAGTTTCACTGTTTGTACAGCAATAGGCTTTGGGGGATTAACGACTTTTTCTAGCTTAGGTAGTTGAACACCAAGAAACTGAAAAATTGCAATATGCCAGATGCAGACAAGAAGTAGTATACTGCTTGTCTGAGGGTGCTTTTTGAGATAGGTCAGGCTTTGCCTGCCAAAATGTAAAAAAAAGGATAAAATGACTTGTACAAGCTGTTTCATATTCATGATGGAGAAAGGATGATGTCCATTTCAGAAAATCCTGCTTCTTCAAGAGCATTTTTTACTGTTTGGTAAGTGCCAAACTGAGCTCTGCGGTCATGAAAAACCTGAGGACGCTCTCCAGGGATTCTCTCATGAATTTTTTGTAGGAGAGGTGGGAGTTCTGAGGAGGGAATTCTCTGCTTGTTAATCCAGATGGAGTTATCTTCTTTCACATGAATATGCAGGCTGCTCGCTTCAGGCTGGTAAGCTGGAGCGTCTTTGGCAGATCCGGAGGCTAGCTGGACCTCATCAAGCTCTAAAAGAGGAGCTACAATAATAAACATGACAAGGATCACAAAGACCACATCAATCAAAGGCGTTAGATTGATGCCTGGGTCTCCGAGCCCTCCTGTCGATTTTGTTTTGCGATACCGGTAGCTTTTCATGGCTTTCGATACTGTAGTTCTACAGAGGCAAGAAGTTTGCTTGAAAAATGTTCCATTTCCGACTCAAAATCTTGAATCATTTGCTTCAGGTAGTTGTAGGCGACAAGTGCTGGAATGGCAACAATTAAACCATAAACAGTTGTAGCAAGAGCCATAGAGAGCCCCCCCAAAACTACTTGAGAGGTATTGCCTGCATGAGCTTGCATTTCTGAAAACGTAATTAATATCCCCCATACTGTCCCTAGTAGTCCTAGGAATGGAGCGAGAGAGACGATGGTAAAAAGGACATGCAAATGCTTGCCTAGGTCTTTTACTTGTGCAGAAATCAGAGAGTAAAGGTGAGATTCGACAAAATCAATATCACTGGAAGAGAGTGCTACTTGTGTATCTTCTTTTAAGTGGCGGTTTTTTTCTAAAATCTGGCTCGTCTTTTGTTTTAAAATCAAAAAGAGTCTTAAGAAAGGGTGAGGAATCACTTGTGATTGAATTAAGTCTTGAATTTCAGGTGAGAGAGGGGGCTTCCCTCTACGAATTAAGTTTTGCTGGAAGGACATCGATAGCCGCCTGAGCATGCGTGTTTTCCAGACCTTTTGGATCAAAATGACCCAGCTCAGAATAGAAAGAGCTGTCAGGGCAAGAAAGATCAACTTACCAAGAAAGTCAGCCTGCGCATAGGCAGAAAAAAAGGGGTGGGAAGAGGCAAGGAAAGGTAGCATAGGTCTCTCTTTACTATATAGGCAATGCGGATGATAGGAGCTTCACAGGTTGCTCGTCAAGGGAGCTTTGGTTTGTTAGTAGCGGGTATTGCCCTGTTTTGCTAGGATTTTTTTTCTAACCTTTTGTGGGAGATGGTGATGCGAGCTAAATGGTGGGGAAGCTTTCTTCTTATTTTTCTCTGGGCTATTGCTCATGTTTCTGCGGGAAATGCGAAGGCCCTTTTAGAGAATCGACTGGAACCTGGGAAGGATGCTTGGTTACTCATCTCGGTCCCCTTAGATAAAGGCGAGCATGCCTATGGAACAAATCCAGGAGAGAGCGGCTTCCCTCCAAGTATTGAATGGCAACTCCCCTCAGGGGTGCGGGTAGAGGAGCTAAGGTGGGAAGCTCCCAAACGCTTTACTTTTCTTGGGCAATCAAGTTTTGGTTATGAAAATAGGATGCGTCTGTTTGCTCGACTGGCGATGGATGCTGAAGTAGAAGAAGAAAGCTTAGGGAGCCTATCTTTGGCTTACTTAGCTTGTACTGAAGTAGACTGTCAGCCCCGGTCTGTACAGCTAGCCATTGTGCAAGAAGCTTTAGAAGTCTCCAAAAGAGAAGAGAGGAAGAAGAGAGAAGCCTTTCATCGGGCCTGGCAGGCAATGGCTAGGGAAAATGCCGAGATACAGGCCTTTGTAAAAGGAAAGCGCTCAATTGATGTCTACTTGCCAAGTAGGATTGTTGCAGGAAAAGCAATAGATGTGATTCCTGAAACAGCTGGCTGGGTGAGCCCTCAACAATCCTTTCCTCTTTCAGAGGAGGGAGGTGTGCATATTTTACATATCCCCCTTTTGAAAAGTTTTAATGAGGACTTTACCGCTGTTCTGAGGGTGGGGGGAAAGCCTGAGAAACTATGGGCGCTTAACAAGGAGAACTTAAGTCCGCCTATAGAGGGTTCGGCAAAACAATCCTATTTATGGTTACTATCCCTAGCATTTCTAGGAGGACTCTTGCTCAATGTGATGCCTTGTGTTCTTCCTGTCGTCTCCTTGAAAATGCTCTCTTTTGCACAGATAGCAGAAAAGAAGCAGCGGAAAACGTTGCGCTACTCTCTTTTATTTGCAGGAGGAATTTTTGCAAGTTTTTGGCTGCTTAGCATTTTGCTGATCTCTCTTCAGTCTGCAGGACAGCAAGTTGGATGGGGGTTTCAATTTCAAGAACCAGGCTTTTTAACCTTCCTCATTCTGCTTTTCTTTTTTATGGCTCTGAGTTTGCTTGGGGTTTTTGAGCTTGGGGTTAGAGCAAGCCGCTTGGCAAACTTGCCTTTTCTTAAAGGGAGTGGGGGTGTTTTCTTGGGGGGAATGTTTACAACTCTTGTGGCCACCCCCTGCACAGGGCCTTTGCTGGGACCTGTTTTAGGAGTAGCTATGACCGCTCCTCCATGGACAATGGTTGCAGTATTGACTGCGATGGGGGCAGGGCTCTCTTCCCCCTATATTGTTTTCGCTCTTTTCCCTTCCTCCATGAGCCTTCTACCCCGTCCGGGCTCTTGGATGTCCACATTTAAACAAGCTCTTGGCTTTTTGCTTTTAGCTGTTGTCTTGTGGCTCTTATGGACACTCTCTTTTCAAACAGCATCAAACAGCTTTATTTTTGTAGCTCTCTTTGGCCTCTTAGCACTCGCTCTTGCAGCTTGGTCTTATGGAAAAAGTCAAAGTAGAAAGAGGGTAAAAACGCTTATTTTTCGTGTGCTTTGCCTTTGCTTACTTGGTTTGAGTGGAGCTCTTGCAAACGAGGGATATGCCCTTTTTTCTAAGCCTAAACAGTCCTTAGTAGAACCCTTTTCAGAGCAAAAACTACAGGCGTATTTGCAAGAGGGAAAAAGTGTGTTTGTGGAGTATACAGCAAGGTGGTGCCTGATCTGTCAGGCAAATAAAATAGTCCTTGATTCCCAAGCGGTGCAAGACTTGTTTAAAAGTAAGCAAGTGGTGCACCTGCGTGCAGACTGGACCGGGAGAGATGCTGCAATCTCAGAAAGTCTCCAAGGCATGAACCGTTCAAGTGTTCCCCTCTATGTCTTGCATAGAAAGCATGGACAGAAGAAAATCTTTTCTCAAATTTTGTCACAATCAGAAATTTTAAAAGAGGTCAACCAGCTTTGATGATCGATTCTCATGCCCATATTAGTAGTGAAGCTTTTTCTAAAGAGGAATGGGAAGGTCTCCTCTCTCGTGCAAAGTCTGCTGGCGTTGCCCACATTTTAAACATTTGTTCCGATCTTCAAGCTTTGCAAGCAGGTTTGGCTTTAGCTTCACAATATCCTCAGATCTCTCTTGCTGCTGCATGCCCCCCACATGATGTAGGAGGAGAAGAAGTTGAAGAAATGTTTAACCAAACAAGGAAGGCCTTGCAACAGGGAAAGCTTAAGGCTGTAGGAGAGACAGGTCTGGATTATTTCTATGAGAACTCTCCTAAAGAACTACAAAAGGAGTGGTTGGTTCGTTATTTAGAGCTGGCCAATCAATATACATTGCCTGTGGTGATTCACTGTAGAGAAGCATTTGCAGATTTTTTTGATATCCTAGATCGATATGGCTCTTCTTTGAAAGGTGTTTTGCACTGCTTTACAGGGACTCTTGAAGAGGCTCAGGAGGTGGTGAAGCGAGGCTGGATGGTTTCATACAGTGGAATTGTCACATTCAAAAAAAGTGAAGCACTGCGCAAAACCCTCAGAGCTGTACCTATAGAGTCCTTATTGATAGAGACCGATAGCCCCTACTTAGCTCCCCCTCCTCACCGAGGTAAGCGTAATGAGCCAGCATATGTTGCTAAAGTCGCAGAGTGTATTGCTCTGGAAAAAGATCTTTCCTATGAGGAGGTTGCACAGCAAACAGCTCTTAATGCTCAAACTCTTTTTTCTCTTCCTGCCATATCTCAATAAGGGTTTGGCAGGCCCTACGATTAAAAAAGGGAAAAAAGAGATTCACCTCTTGCTCCTTATGAGAAGGTCGTAGAACGCTTTTAAGCTTAAAAGAGGGGTGCAGTATTGTGGGTTTATTTCTGCAGTTTTTTGCTAAGCATAGGGCAAGGCCGTATGTGTTTTGTTCGCGATATTGCAGATCTTGGATCGATTGCCAAGGTAAAAATAGCAAGGATTTAGAGTGGGAGCCATAAGTGACCCCCTCTTTGCTAGCAGTCAGTTTGTCAGGCTTAATACTGATAGCTTGTAGCTTCTTATAAGGAGAAAGGCCCCAGGCAATGCATAAAAATGCAGCAAATATAGCCAGCCACCCCCACCCACTGAGAAGGGAAGGAGGAGTAAAGGCTCCTAAAATCGAGAGCCCTAATACAGCAAGCCCCGCAAGTAGTGATCCCTTATAAAGCTTTTTGCTTAATAGAGAACGGCTGATGGAGCTGTATAACGAAATAGTATCGCTCATTGACAATACTCTTTTTTTCAATTACTAAGTGAGAATATCGATTTTTTCATTTTATTGTAAGGAAGGACTGGTTGTATAAAACATTTGTACCCCTTCTTCTCTCTTCTCACGACCCAGGGCTGATTAGTGAGTGGCAAGTTTGGTGGACAGCCTTGCTTAGCATTGGTCTTCTGATCCTATTAATTAAAGAGCTATTTTCCCCAGCATTAACCATGCTGGTGGGGGCTGGTAGCCTTGTTTTGACAGGGGTGATTTCTCCTCTTGAGTTTGCTTCGGGGTTTGTGCAGCAGGTCCTTTTTATTTTAGCCTTCTTATTTATTGTTGTTAGAGCCTTAGAAGTGAATGGAGTTCTGAATATTGTCCTGCGCTTCTTTTACCCAAAAGGGAAGCAGTATCCCTTACAAATCTTGTCGATTATGGCTCCCGTCGGGCTTGTCTCCGCTGTATTAAACAACACCCCTCTTGTTTTACTTTTGACGCCTATCTTACAAAAATGGGCAAAGACAAATAAGCGCTTTATTACAAAATACCTCATCCCCCTCTCTTATGCTGCAATCCTTGGAGGGAGTTGTACCCTGATTGGAACCTCCACCAACTTGGTAGTCAATGATTTACTAGGGCACTACTCAGAAGAAAAGCTAGGATTTTTTGAAATTGGTAAGGTTGGGATCTTCGCTTTGCTCATAGGTACGTTGTATGTGTCTTTTTTTGGCAACCGCTTGCTGCCTGAAAGAAAAGATCTGCGGGAAGAGTTAGAAGAGAATCCAGAGCGAGAAACAAAAGAGTTTATTGTTGAGGAGAGTAGCCCCTTAGTTGGAAAAACCTTGGCTGATTGCTCTGCTCTTTATTTTGAAGGAGAGGTGGTTGTTGAGCTGGAGCGTCAGGGAAAGGCGCGTTATTCACCAAACCCTGATGAAAAAATTGAAGGTGGAGACCGCTTAGTCTTTATGGGAGAAGTTGAAGATATTGCTCGCTTGCACAGCTTGCCTGGGATGCACTCTGCTACGGATCCTCATTTTGATATGTCAGGGATGACACCGCATATTATTGAAGCAGTGATCACTAGAGAATCAAGTTTAGTCGGAAAAAACCTTAAAGAGGTGGACTTTCGTAACCGGTATGGGGGACTGGTCTTACGTGTTATGCGCAAAGGAGGAGAGCAAGCTATTTCAGGGGAGTTGATGAAATGCTTGGTTTTGCGCCCCGGAGATACCTTGCTTATTTTAACCGCACAGGGGGAAACCTTGCGCAATACAGCACCTGATCGCTCAGACTTATGTTTGATTCGAGAAAGGCGGCAGCTTCCAGTTTTTTCTAAAAGAAAGGCAGGCCTATCGATCGCAACACTTGTTTTGATGGTTGTACTTTCGATGATGGGTATTCCCCTTGTTTATACAGGTTTAGGAGCTGTGATGTTTTTACTGCTCTCTCGTTGTATAAGCTCTGTAGAAGTGCAAAATAGTATGCGCTGGGGGCTACTTGTTTTGATTGGTAGTGCATACTCTCTTGCCTTAGCTATAGAAAAAACAGGTATTGCTTCCAATATAGCCCACCTACTTGCCCCAATTCTTCAGATGAGTCCTTATCTATTTGTGGCAGGAACTTTTTTATTAGTTGCTGTTGTAACAGAAATGATCACAAATACTGCCGCTGTGCTCATCCTCTTCCCCATCCTTGTACAAATTGGTCGGTATGCAGGCTTTGATTCTCCCTCTGCTCTAAAAGCAATTGCTGTGACAGCTGCTATTGCAGGATCCTGCTCCCTTTGCTCCCCTATAGGGTATCAAACGAATACGATTGTTTATGGAGCAGGGAACTACCGCTTTTTAGATTTTGCAAAAGTTGGTGCCCCCTTAACTCTTATTTTGATGGCTCTTTGTACATGGCTTGTACCCACCTTTTGGTCACTCTCGTAAAGCGCGCCACTTTAAGCTAACCATCAGAGCAAAAAAACTATTCCACATTAGGTAAATCACCAAGAGGGGAAAAGGAGCTCTTTGAAAAAGGGGAGAGGTGAAGGAGGCTAGCGTTTCAGGAGACTCTCTTTGTAAGTTAGCAGCTTGCATAAAGAAGTACCCTTTTTTGACTTGCTGCTGGAAAGCTTCGGGAGTTTGATTAGGCGTTTCATGAGCCCACTTATCAATAAGATATAGAGAAAATGCGCGGTCAAGAGACTCTTTAGAAATTTTTTGATTATTTGCCTGGGGAAGGTAGCGTTCTACAAGTTCTCGGTCTGTAGGGTAAAAGGCTGCATCACTTGCATAGTGCTTAATGGAAGGAGGGTAAGCCATATAGCCTACAATAAAAAGAGGAAGTAGGTACGCCGCATAAGCACTTCCCTTGATTCTATAGAGAAGGCAAAGGCAGGTGATGAAAGAGAAAAAAGCCCAGGCCTGAAACCAGGGGGAGATTTCAAAAAAATAGTTGCGTGCAACGGATTGAAAGTTTCGCCCTATTGTGGGGCTATAAGATTGGAGGTGTGCCTGCTCTTCTTTTAGCCACTGTTGCTCATGTTTTGGCAGTTGTTGAAAGAGGTCAGACTGGGAGTCACTCAACAAAAATGAAAAAATTTGCCCTCGTGCTTTTTGGGCAAATCCCTCACGGCTAAAGGCATAAATACCCTCCCAAACAAGGAAGGTAAAGATGAAGCAAAGTTGGACTATTACAATGATTCTAAGTGACTTAGGTATGTCGCTAAAGGGCTTATTCATAAGGGCTCCTTATAGAGGGCAAAGGTTCTGTGATCAAGAAAGTGAGCAGCTTTTTTACAGGGAAAAAATAAAAAAAGAAAGAAACGCTTGCGTTAAAAAAGAGGCGTTGGCTATAGTCTGCCATCTTCTTCGATAC
>CAYWQB010000005.1:33246-192451 GCA_964460785.1 uncultured bacterium | reverse complement strand
GAAGAAGAAGAAGAAGAAGAAGAAGAAGAAGAAGAAGAAGAAGAAGAAGAAGAAACGTCTCTTTCTGCTGATGAAGACTCCCCTGTCACTTCTACAGAGGAAGCAGAAGAAGAGACTGAAGAGTCTTCCCACCTACAAAATGAAGAAGAAAATGATGACAGCGATACCGACATCTACCTTCCTCTCTCTGGTAGCGACCCTGAAAAAATCCATTATGGATTTACAAAGGAGTCTCGCTGGTTCCTAAAAGTGCTCGCTGGTCCTAACAAAGGGGCTGAATTTCCTCTTGAGGAGGGGAAGTCCTATCTTATTGGGCATGATGCAGCTACATGTGATGTCCTTCTTTTTGATTCCTCTGTCTCTAAAAAACATGCTGAAATTCGCTTAGAAGGCGAACACCTTCTTCTAAAAGATTTAGAGAGCCGTAATGGCACCTACATTGGCACAGAAAAAATTGAAGAGGAAACAGAAGTCCATACCCATCAAGTCTTTACGGTGGGAACAACGACGCTTTTGGTTTTTGACACAGAAGCTGAAGATCAAACAGTTGTAGCCGAAGTCCCTGACTACCTAAAAAAAGCGCAAGAAGAAGAATCTGAAGAAGAAGCGAGAAAGGTAAAAGAGGCTGAAGAAGAAAAAAAGAGAGTTGAAGAAGAGAAAATTCTACGCGAGAAACAAAAGCAAAAAAAAGCAACATCCGTTGTGGCCATTGCGATTCTTGTTTTTCTTGCTATCGTTGGATTTGGCACAAAGGCTCTTTTCTCTGGTAAAGAGATTTCCCTCTCCCCTCCAGACCAAACCGTCTTGATCCGCCAAGCTTTGCAAGACTTCCCCTCGGTTGAATTCTCATTCAATAAAACAACAGGAAAGCTCTTTCTACTAGGCCACCTATCTTCTCAAGTTGAAGAGAATCAACTTATGTATGAGCTCGGAAATCTTCTTTTCATCGATGAGAAAGTCAATAACATCATTATCGATGAAAACATATGGACAGAGCAAAATGCTTTGCTAAGCAATAACCCTCAGTTTGAGGGGATTTCCATGCATGCTCCTCGCCCAGGGCTTTTTGTCCTTAATGGATATGTGAAAACACAAGAAGACTACGACGCCCTGATCAACTTTTTAAATTTACACTTCCCCTATCTAGATCGCCTAGAGAATCGGGTTATCGTTGAAGCAGAGCTAAATAAAGAAATCGTCAGTTTTCTCTTACAAGACTCTTTGAATGGCGTGACCTTTCAACTGGATTATGGAGATGTCACCCTTTTTGGCTTTGCATCGCAAAAAGAGCGTTCAAAGGTACAAAGGGTCAGTCAAAAGATCCTAGCCCTGAAGGGTGTGCGTTTTATCAAAAACCTTGTGGTTTATATTTCCCAAGAGAGCTCAGCAATCGACTTATCGGATAAATATACAGTAAGCGGATACTCTCGGCACGGAAAGACGAATGTCAATGTATTGATCAATGGGAAGATCTATGCTCGCGGTGATTCTATTGATGGCATGACGATTACAGGCATTCGTAAAGACCGTGTCTTCTTGGAAAAAGATGGAGTGAAGTACCGCATAGATTATCACTTTAGCCCAGGAGAAAGTAGCTCAAAAAGCTAGCCACAACCCGATTAAATAAAATGATAGACGAAAAAGCAAATCTGTCTATGATAACACTTAAAATAAACACTTTATACAGAGGCCTCGACCTATGAGTATAAGCGGAGACGACATCTTCACCCCAGGAGCTTTTCCAGGTGGCGGATATGGCTTCACAGATGTAGGAGCATTTAAGGTCGACAAGCTACTAGAAGCACTAGAGATCTTCGAAAGCTTAGTTGCCTCTGACGTCGCTGCCTTTGCAAGTTGTCCTGCAAAAGTCTCTATCGGACTCATGTTGCAAATGCAGCTTAAAATTAACAAGATGGTCCAGGTCAGTAACCTTACTTCCAATCTACTCTCCAACCTCAATAGTATTGCCTCTCAGACAATTCAAAACTCGAAATCTCAGTAGATTCTTTGCTTGGCCCTTGGAATTCAAAAAATTATAGACGGAAATTTTTTTTTATAGAACACTCCAAAAGAAAGAGAAAGGCGCTGCTGAGAGCAGACTTCAGGAGCCTCTAACAAGCGAGAATTAGCCTATGTTTGGAATGGAAGACAACAAGGAGCAAAAGCAAAACCCAACCGCTCAGCTCCCTCAATTTTCTTTCGAGCTAGAACAAGAAATTCGCGAGAACCCCAAAAAAAAGAAAGAAATCCAGCAACTAGCTGAATCACGCATTGCACAAATGCGCAAAATGATTCAAAAGGGTTGCTCAGAAAAAGAATTCGCCGAATGTGAAGCTTTAGTTCAGGGCTACCTCGCCCTTGCTACAACAGTTGAACGCGTGAAAACTTAACGGGTGGTAATCTAATGGTAGGTCGCAGTATTGCAGCAAGTGCAATTTTCAAAGAAAACTGGTTTGGCAGCAATAATTCCTTAGGCTTTACCTCTGTAGGAGCCTTTACTCTGTCCTCAATGGTACAAGCATTAAAAGACTTTGAGCAAGCTGTGTCTTCTGACATTGCTCGATTCGCCTCCTGCCCATCGCGCGTTTCCATTGGCTTAATGCTTCAGCTTCAGCTGCAAATTAACAAAATGGTTCAGTTTAGTGAGCAGATCTCCGGCCTGCTTTCAAACTTAAATAGTATTGTCATGAACTCCATCAGCAATACACGCGCCTCATAGTGAAGCTGTTGCTGCAACCTGTTTTTAAACTACGCCTATGGAGGATAGTATGAGTCAGACATCATTAGTCGAGCAGTGCAAGGAAGACTTTTCCCTGCTTGTTGAAGCTGGGTTTATCGCCATCAATCAAGCGGATGAGCAGTGTGCATTGAACCTGTTCCGTGCAGCACAGCTTCTCAGACCCGATAGCACAGCTCCTTATATTGGATTTGGCTATACAGCTCTACACAAACTTGAGCTTAAAGAAGCAATCAACCACCTGTCAAAAGCTGCAGAAAAAGACCCTAAAGATGAAGTTGTGAAAGCTCTTTTAGGCTTTGCGCATATCATGACAGAGCAAGATGAAGGCATGTCTTTAGGCAGTGATCTTCTACACAGCTTAGCTAGTGAAACAGAAGATAAAGATATCCAAGAGCTATCGGATGCCAGCGAGCATGTGGTAGACTATATCAAAAAGCATCGTGTTTCTACACCTTTTGATATGAAAAGGTAGATTCTATGGACACCAACCCCATTCACCCATCAGAGGAAGCTATGCCTCGAGATGACGTTGCATCTAAGGAGGGCAGCCCTTCAAAGCAGCCTGCAGACTCTTTTCAGTCTGTCCTTAATCGCCGTGAGAATGCTGCGGTAGGAGGCTCCCCCTACGAAGTTAAAATGCAGTCTCCTATGGATATGATGAAGGGCTCACAACAAGTTGCTCAAGTATCCCCTGAGTCTGTTCGACAACAACTTGAACGCTCTTCTTCGAAGATCAATGAGCTGCAGAGCAAGCTGAGTCAACTCAACACCTCTCGTGTACCAGAAGACACACAAAAGCAGCTAGGCAAGCACCTTCAGCAGATTTCTGATAGTTTGAATGCTTCTTCTTTAGTGATGGGAACAAAAGCAGATCCTCTATCTCCTCCCAAAAAACCTCTGAAGTTTATTAGCAAAACAGTAGACCTTTTAGCCTCAGCACAAGGCCAGCTTTCCCAGCTGGGAGGCATGTTCTCTGGAAATCCTGATGAAGTCTCGATTGGCAAACTGCTACGCATCCAATACCATTTATATAGAGTCCAGCGGTCTGTGGAGCTCTCAACAGCAATCATTGGGAAAACTGCAAGCTCGCTCAATACTCTCTTCAACACCCAGCTATAGCCTATGAAGATAGGTAAACGCCTTGATGATCTCTTAAATGGGATCGATGACCTAGAACTCACTGAGATGAATGGCCGCATCACTGAAGTGGTGGGCATGTTGATTAAGGCTGTTGTTCCCGGCGTTAAAGTAGGAGATGTCTGCCTTGTTAAACGTCGTGACATGGAACCCTTACGGACTCAGGTAGTGGGCTTTACTCAAGAAGAGGTCTTCCTTTCTCCACTTGGAGACATGTCAGGAATTGGTCCTTCTTCTGAAGTGATCCCTACGCACCTTCCTCTCAATATCAAAATTGGCCCCAATATTTTAGGGCGAGTGCTCAATGCTTTAGGCGAGCCTTTAGATGAAGATGTTAAGGGCCCCCTTGAGCTAACGGAAACCTTTCCTGTACTCAATGACCCCCCTAACCCTTTAACTAGAAAGATCATTGACAAGCCCATTTCCCTGGGCATTCGCTGTATTGATGGAGCCCTAACTTGTGGTCAAGGCCAGCGTGTAGGGATCTTTGCTGCTGCAGGTGGGGGTAAGTCCACCACGATGGGAATGATCGCTCGCAATGCAGTGGCTGACATCAATGTGATTGCACTGATTGGAGAGCGGGGTCGGGAGCTTCGAGAGTTTATTGAAGACTCTCTTGGTGAAGAAGGAATGAAAAAGTCTGTCGTTGTTGTCTCCACGTCTGACCAAGCTTCACAGCTACGACTCAATGCTGCCTATGTAGGGACAGCTATCGCCGAATACTTTCGCGACCAAGGCAAGTCTGTTATTTTGATGATGGACTCTGTCACTCGTTTTGCTAGAGCTTTGCGAGAAGTTGGTCTTGCAGCAGGTGAACCTCCTGCACGAGGAGGGTATACACCCTCTGTCTTCTCCACACTTCCTAAGTTGCTGGAGCGCTCTGGAAACTCTGATGTTGGTTCGATTACGGGTTTTTATACAGTCCTCGTAGCTGGGGATGATATGAATGAACCTGTTGCGGATGAGGTGCGCTCGATTCTTGATGGACATATCATTCTTTCTGCAGAACTTGCACGCAAGTATCATTACCCTGCTGTTGATGTCTTATCTTCTGCCAGCCGGGTACTCAATGCGATTGTGGAGAAAGACCACCTCAAACTGATTGGCCAATTGCGAGAGGTTCTGGCTAACTACAAAAAAAATGAGCTTCTTATTCGCATTGGAGAGTTTAAAAGGGGAACAGACCGTGACGCCGATTTTGCGGTGGACCATATCGATGCAGTGAATAACTTCCTTAAGCAAGGAGTCGATGAGAAGTCTTCATTTGAAGAAACAGTACAAAACTTAAAAGCTATTTTCCGCTAAGGGGATAGCTAATGAGTGAGCTAGATTATCCTTTAGAACAAATCATCGAAGTTAAAAAGCGGCGTGTAGAAGAGGCTGAAAAAGAGCTAAAAAAACGAAAAGAGAAGCTAGAAAAAGAAACGCAATCGCTCAATAAAGCAAAGCAAGCACGCGACCAAGTAAAAAACCACCATACTGAAAAGCTTCAGCAGCTTAGAGCCTCTTTAGATGAGGGCACCACCTCCGACAAAATAGAGCAGATGAAGCGCTACTTAGATGTCGTTAAAGAGAAGCTTGCTGAGGAAGAAAAAAAGGTAGAAAAACAGCAAAAAGTTGTTGATGAAGCACAAAAAGCTGTTGATGAAGCTGAGCAAGAACTAAAACGCAAGCGGCAAGAGGTCGATAACCTATATACTCACAAAGATGAGTGGTTAAAGGAAATGAAGCAGGAGCTTGCTAGGAAAGAGCAGATTGAGCAAGATGAGCTTGGGTCTGTCATGTATCTAAGTCGCATGAGGAAGGATAGCTAAAGGAGTTCCTATGAGCAAAGAGCCAATCCCACCAAACAACCAGGTACCTCCATCTCAAACACCCCCTGCAAACAATCACCACAATGTCGGAGAGAGAGAGAAAGCGCAAAAATTTGATAAGGCTCTTGAAGAGAAAGAAAGGAACCACCACCGCATTGACAACCAATCTGATGAGGATGAAACCCCCCAAGCCTCTATAAAAAATGCAGAGGAAGGTGACCTATTAACCACAGAGACACCTTCAAAACAAGAAGCGTTATCCATTTACCACCAAGCTACTATGAAAAGTCAACCTACAGGTGAAGAGCTCCCTGATCAGCCCCTTCAAGCTGGAGAAGAGGCCTCTTCTGCAAAAAACTTCTATTCTTTAGTGGATGCAGAAGGCCATACAGAGCACCTATCAGGGAAGAAACCATCATCCTCTGAAACGGAACTCCCAGCTTCAATCTTTGACCTATCAAAAGGTGCGCAAAAACCCCCTATCAAAAAAGAACCTCCCTCCACTCACCCAAGCTTTCAACAAGTTCCAACTATTCTAGGGTTTGCTACACCTCCTCAAGCTCTATCAGAAGGAGCTCCTGTAGCATCAATCCAATCTCTTCCCCCTGTTGAACAGATTGCAAATATCATCTCTCAGTCTGTTGAAACGTTGGCCGTACGCCAGGTTGGAGGGACTACAGAAGTTTTGATGCAACTCAACCCTCAAGAGGTCCCTGAAGCTTTTGCTTCAGCCTCTCTTACAGTCAGCCACCAGGCAGGGCGCATTGACATACAATTTGACCAATTTGCAAATGCTGATCAGCAGCAAATGGCAAGACAGCTTGTTGAGCAAAACCTCAATACATTACTTGCTAGCTTATCCCAAAAAAATATTGGTGTGGGCCAACTAACCCTTGGCGGGCAGGAGGTCGCACTACCAGAACAGTATGTAGCGCACTTAGCCGCTATGCAAGCAAGCATCCCTCTAGAAGAGCTACTATTTGGTAAAAAGCAAAGCCCAAAAGATTCGGCTGAGTCGATCGAGGCAGCTCGCCGCGCAGGAAAAAGTAAGCAGCGCGAAAGCTTTCCACCGGTAGACCGAAGAGGACCAACAGGATAGAGGCATGAGCACATTAAAGGACTGGTGTAAGGAGGTTGAGGTCAACCTTTTTCGCCTTAATCAAATCCCTGCAATTGAAAATGCTCCTCACTTCCCCTGGGAAGATTGTGAAGCGATCTTTCAAAAAAACCTCCAACTGGACTCTTTTTCTCTATCAGCATCGCCTTGGGAGTGGGTTGACCTACCCCCAACAAGTTTTGCCACTTGCCTTACACTCTCTGTTGCCCCGTTAGATGCTCCTGCTTACTGGCTTACAGATGCAGATGAGTTTGCGCAGTTTTCTCTTTTTCTCCTCGGGGGCGAGGAAGCTTTAAAAGGTGAAAAAGTTGTGGGCACAGATGTTTTAAAAGCCTTCCAGCACTACCTATTCATTGCTGGCATTCAGTCCGTCTGCACATTCCCTTCTTTAAAGGGTCTCCACCCATCTATTGAAAAAGAGGGAGAAGAACATCTATCTGGGGCATTTTTATCCTCTTTTATCCAGCTCCAAGTGGCAGAACAAACGTTACAAGCACGCCTCCTTTTACCTGAGCGCTTGGTTGAGAAAATTAACCGCCACTTCCCCTCCTATAAAGCCTCTCCTCAATCCTTAGAAGTTGCTGAAACAACACCTTTGACCTTACATATAGAAGTTGGACATGCTTCTCTTACAAGTGATGAACTTTCCTCTATTGAAGAGGGTGACTTTTTAAGACTGGATCAATGCTTCGTAGATCCAACAAACTTCAAAGGGTCCGCAACCATTTCATGCAATGGTATGCAACTGT
This sequence comes from uncultured bacterium, assembly GCA_964460785.1. Lineage (GTDB taxonomy): Bacteria > Chlamydiota > Chlamydiia > Chlamydiales > CAYWQB01 > CAYWQB01. Next base: position 184,894 of record CAYWQB010000005.1, on the reverse strand, counting down.
TCAGAGGTAAGCTAGAGGCAGAGAGCTTAACGATTCTAGGCCCAGATCAATAACGAACTTGTCAGATAAAAAGGATTACTACCTACTTTGATCACAAAGTATAAGTTATTTATTTTTTTATAAAAATAAAACTTCAATCAAATGAAGCCTCCTTTACTTCCAAAGAAAAATTTTAAAGACAGAATAATTTAAAATTGATAGATTTCGCCTAGATATGACTGAGGTGGTACTATGGTCCCTGATGATGAAGAGCTAGATCCACACGAAGATACCGACTTCGATGATCTACTGGATGATGATTCTGACTTCCTGGATGATATTGATGATGAAGATGATTTAGATAGTGATTTATCTGAGTTCGATGATGATGATCCTCACTTAGAGGAAGAGGCCGAAGACCCCATTGAAGAGGAAACACCTGAGCCTGTATCTCAAGATGAGAGTGAGGAACCTCAGCAGGATGAGCCTGAAGAGCTTCCCAATGAGGAACAAGAGACTACTCCTGAAGAGGAAAGTGACAATCTAGAGGAACTTCCTCCTAGGTTTCATACTGAAGCGGTGGAAGAAGATCCAACCCCCTTTACAGACTTACCTATTATGATGACTGTGGAGCTTTCAAGAGTACAGCTCAATGTGAAGCAGGTCATTGAAATGCGCCCTGGAAGCACCCTCGAGCTGCCAGAGCCCAAGCAAAACAGTGTCGATCTTGTGGTAGAAGGGAAAAAAGTTGGTCAAGGGGAGCTGATCAAAGTGGGGGAAACAATTGGAGTTCGCATCCTACAGATGGGCAAAAACGCATTGTAACATATGGCAGATCAAACTCCCTCCATTCCAAAGCAAATTGGCCCTTATTCGATCCAATCTCTTCTTAAAGAGCAGACATTCTATACTCTTTATCTTGGCTCTCACCCAGAAACGAAAAAGCCTCTTGCTGTAAAAACGCTCAACCCCAAATGGATACAGAACACCAATGTTGTCGATCGATTTCTAAAAGAAGCAGAAATCACAGAGCTCTCTCGACATCGAAATATTGTTGAGGTTTATAGCCATGGCACTTGGGAGCAGGGCTATTACCTAGCGATGGAGTTTGTGCAAGGCGTCTCTTTACGCCACTTCATCGAAGAGTCTCCTATGAGCTATCAGCATGCTTTAGAAACAGTTTTGCAAGTTGCTCATGCTCTTACACATATGCACAGCAAGGGTATTATCCACTGCGACATCAAACCAGATAATATTCTAGTTACAACAGATGGACGTGTCAAAGTCATAGATTTTGGCATTGCCCAGATCTATAGCAAGTTTACAGATAGTAAACAGGCCTCTTCGCTATTTTCTGGCTCCATGAACTACATGTCCCCTGAGCAAAAAAAGTCTAGCCACACCCCTTCTTTCTCTTGGGACCTTTACGCCTTGGGTATTGTCGGGTATGAGCTCTTAACAAAACAACTATGCCAGGGAAAATTCTCGATAGAGCGCCTACCAAAAGGTGTTCAGCCCATCTTTCATAAGATGCTCTCCATAGATAGCAAAAAGCGGTACAAAGATGTCTTAGATCTAATCACCGAGCTTTCTCTCTATCTAAATAGTCCTGCTTTCCAAAAAGATGCCATGCAGCTTAGAGCTATGGGGCAAGATCAACGACAGGCTGCGAGAGAGTTTCAAAACAAGCATCTTTTCACTCCTCCCCCCAATTGGTCAAAGATCTCGCTAGGACTTTTGCATCATGACACTGCAGATATCTCGGGCATTTATTATGACTTTCTTGAACTTGAAGATAGCATGCGTGCAGTCATCCTAGCTGAAGCTGCCTGTAAAGGAGTTGAAGCCCTTTGCCTAATGAGTTACCTAAAAGGAGCAATTAAGAGCCTCTGTCCTTTAACAAATAAGCCCAACCAGTTAATGCATGCTCTTAACCATCTCCTGTTCAATGATAGACAGTTTGATCTTCCGATCTCTTTAACTCTTCTGATCCTAGATCCTGCGACAAGTAGCTTTCAATTTTCCTCTTCTGGTTATGGCCCTCTGTGGCAGCTCAGTGCAGGCTCAAGCTTGCCAGAACTGATAGAAACAAATAATATCGCTTTAGGGATTGATCCCACAGCAGACTTCTTACAGATCAAGCATAAATGGGAAGTAGGAGATACTCTTTTTCTTCATACCCTTCGCGCCTCTAGCAATAAAAAAAGCCAAAAAGAATCTGCGCAAGAAAAGTGGCGTAACTTGTTGATAGACAGCCTTTACCTAGATCCGCAGCAGCAAGTAGAGAAGGTCTATCGCAAGCTACTCAGAGGGAAAGATCCCTCAGAAGTTACTAAGCCATTTCTGATTCTCAGCTTTCAAAGGCGTCACTAGTTCGATTACAGTTTTTTTTTCATAGGCATAAAAAACTTTTTCCTGTAGACGTGAGAGTGATTTCCCGATCATAGACAACGGGTTATGTTCGCCAAACTCCACAAAATGATTGTGACATGCTAAGGAAACAAACCCTCCTTCTTATCGCCCTCTCTCAACTCAGCTTTACCCTAGTTGCAGAGTCTCCTCAACCAAAGCCTAAGCAAAGCCCTAGCCCTTTTGCTTCACCTTCTACAGTAGAGACTCCGCCCACCCCACAAGACTATCCCCAACCATTCAAAAAAGAAAGCGAGCAAAAGGAAGAAGTTCCTGATAAACCACAACAAACAAAAGAAGCTCCTCCTCCTGAGGAGACTCCCTCCTCTTCTCCACAGTTTGCCAATCCTTTCCTTCGCAAAGCGCCTTCTAAAAAGAAAAATCCTCCAAAAGCAAAACCTTTCCAGCCACAAAAGCGCGTTCTTCTCCCCTCTATTCGCTCAGACGCGCAAGTAGATGCTCCAGCATTTAACCCTGACCAATCAAACACCCAACCAAATCGCTCCTATACAATCACAGAAACGCCTTCTGAGAAAGCAGAGACACATCCAAAGCCACCTGCATCGGAGCATAAAGCAACAAAAGAGAAGCCTAAAAGTACTCAGAGCAAGACAAGCTCTAGCGAAGGCTATGTAGTCAACTTCAACAAAATCGATATTAAAGAGTTTCTCCGCTTTATTGGAGAAGCCACCAAAACAAATTTCGTTTTTCATGAAGAAGACTTGAAAGCCAAAAGAGGCGGAGGCCCTATCACCATCACAGTGATTTCTGAGGCACCAACGCCTATTGAAGAGCTCATGACAATTCTGCTTCAAATCTTACAAGCAAATGGTCTCTCTCTCATTGATCAAGGCGATAACATTTTGATCAGCAAAAGCTCATCTCCTACAAAGCTTGCTCAAGTGGTGACTGGAGATGAAGGCGTTGTGCAAGCAAAGCTTCCCTTAATTACAAGAATTTTTACGCTAGACTCTGCTTACGCACCCCAAGTGGCCAGCATCATCCGCTCGATGCTTTCAAGCAATGCTCTGCTTGAAGTCTCTCCTGGTACCAATCAGCTAATTCTCACGGACTTTTCAAAAAATATTGAACGAGTAGAAAGCCTTATCCAAGCTCTTGATCGTCCTCATGGAGGCATGGAGGTTGGCAAATACAATGCAGAGATGACCCCAGCTTCCGAGCTAGTCTCCACAGCTGAACAAATCTTGCTTCCCTTATCTGATGGGAAACCTCTTGTTTTAGTACCCCATACAACATCCGATTCGATCTTCATTGTCTCTACGCCCGAGATGATTAGTAAAGCGATCAAGATTCTGACAGCGATTGATGTAAATGCAAACATCTCTTCGGGAATTCTCAGTGGAGAAATTGTGAATCGGTCTAAAGCGAAAGGGCAAGCCCCCTCTCTTCCTAAACTTACAAAAGAAGAAAAGGAAAAGCTGGAGGAAGACCCAGAAGCTGGATTTAGAGTCTACAAGCTACGCCATCATAAAGGAAATACGATTGCTGCCTCTCTAAATGAGATTGGGAAAAGTTTAGGTGCAGCAGGTGTAGGGGGAGAAGAAATGACACGCGCGATCTCTAGTATGCGCTGGATTCCTTCTTCAAACTCTTTAATTGTAACAGGTCCGAAACATGTAGCCGATAAGGTATATAACCTAATCACAACGCTCGACTCGCCTTTGCGCCAAGTCTTTATCGAGATGCTGATCCTAGAAACCTCCGTACAAAAATCGTTCTCTTTTGGCGTACAGTGGGGAGCACAAGGACAGTCCTCTGATGGTAGATTTGGCGGAGCTGTTGCGCAATCCTTTTCTAGTGGTGGTGGCAGTGATATCCTAAATGTGATTGGAAACAAGCAGGTTTCTGAGCTCTCTTCAGGGCTTGGTTTAGGGGTATTTGGAGATGTGCTTGTCCATAATGGGCAACCTCTTGTCAGCATGGGAGCAATGATTGATGCTCTGCAAAATGATTCTGAAACAACCATCTTAATGAATCCTCGCATCATCACCCAAGATGCAAAGAGCGCAGAGATTTTTGTTGGGGAAAATATTCCTTACAAGTCAGCAACGATTCAGCCAAATATTGGTGAAGCGACTACAGAGTTTCAATACCGCAATGTTGGGACAAGGCTTGTCATCACACCTTACCTTGGGAATAGTGACCTTGTCACTTTAGAAATCTCTCAGGACATTAGTGAAGTTGCTGACCAAGAGCAAAATGACCAAACACTTTTATATCAAAATACGCCCAAGTCGCGTACGACTTCCACACAGACCACTGTGCATGTCCCCGACAATCATTTTCTTATGATCAGTGGGATGATTCGCTCTGCTGAAGTCAAAGGGAAAGCTGGCATTCCCTGCTTAGGTGGCGTACCTGCAGTCGGTTCTTTACTTTCTGGAAAAAACTATACAAAACAAAAATCTAACGTAATTATCTTCATTCGCCCTCACATCATCTCTACAGTAGAAGAGATGACTCGCGTAACCAGAGATCAGGAAAAACGTTTTGATGAAAACATTAAGTTCAGACCTTTTGAGGAAGAAAAAGAAGAGTTTTTGGACGTTATGGACATGTACGACTACTAGATGGCTAGCTCTTTCTTGCCTATCTCTCCTTCTATCTTGTCAGTCACGCCCTAAACAAATTCAGAGCTATATCCATCTTTCTCCCTCTCCGCAAGAAGTCCGCCAATACACCCCTCTCCCCCTTCGGGATCAGGCAAAAAGTGACTGGGGGCAAGAGTATATGATTGGCTCTAAGTTAGCACGAGAAGGAGACTACTATCGTGCGATCACAGCCTTTAAGCGCTCTTTGCTGCTACTCCCTGATGGGCAGAACCCCTCTGCAAAGATGGATATTCAATATAACATTGCACTGAGCTATTACCTAGGCAAGCACTACGAGCAGGCTCTTCCTTATTTAGAGCCTCTGCAAGATGCTCCTAAAGATTGGGAGGGCGCTTCTGATGCCTCCTTGCTTTACTATGAATGTCTACAACTCACCGGACAAAGAAAACAGGCGCAAGCTTTTCTTAAAAGTCCCTCTCGCCTACTTCCCTCTCAACGCCAAGAACTCACTCATATCGCCCCTATCCTTGAAGGTGACATCCAGGCCATTGCAAATAGCAAAGATTTCACTATCCGAGCATGGGGGCAGGAAAACTTAAAGCTTCTAAAATCTCCTGAAAAAGCGCAGATTTTGAATGGAGTTTTGCCTGGAGCTGGGTACTTCTACTTGGGTAAGACAAATACAGCGATTACCTCTTTTTTATTAAACGCTCTTTTTATTGCAGCAGCTTACCGCCTCTTTGATCGTCACCATGTAGCGTTAGGTATCCTTACAACAGGCATTGAATTTGGCTGGTATTTTGGAGGGATTTATGGGGCTAAGGAGAGTGCCTTACGCTATAACCAACTCACTTATGAAAAGCGGGCACATCAATTTCTCAAAGAAAAAAGACTCGCTCCAGCTTTGATGATTCGCTATGGGTTTTAAACGAACTTGCCTTCTCTTGCTTATCTATCCTTGTCTAATTCTCTGTGAGGAACCGTGGGGCTCTGATGCAACACTGGCCAATCCCAAGCAAGTGAAAGAAGCCTCTACGCCAGCATTCATTCCAAGGGTTCTCATTCGTTTTCATCAACGGGTTTTGTCACCCACAGATGGCCCCCGCAGCCACTTTACCCCTTCTAGCTCTGCCTTTGCTTATGAAGCAATCGCAAAACATGGTGTCATTAAAGGCAGCCTTATGGCTTTTGATCGATTGATGAGAGAGAATTCTGAGGAGTGGGTCTATCCCCATGTCCCGAACCAAACCCGCTTTCTTAAGTGGGATCCTGTTCCCGCCCCTGAATAAGATTTTGGGCAGCTTCATATGCTTTTCTAGTTGAGCCGTATTGGCTGACGGAGTCCTCAAACAAAAACTCTTTCCCCCATTCATCAAGAAGCCCGGCACGGCTAAAGACTTTAAACACTCTTGGGGTTAAGCCACTCGCAAGAAGGTAGCGTCCTCTTTTTCTCATATAACCAAGAAGCCTTGAAAGGGTGATACACGCTGTTGCATCAACATGATGCGCATTCTTCAGCCTGAGGATAATTGCGCGTGACTCTTTTTCTCCTGCGATCTGCCGTAGATGGTCTAAGAATAAATCCGAAGCACCAAAAAAGAGCTCCCCCTCTACATGGATAATGCGAATCTTCCGGTTTTTTACATACTCACCAGGCTCTACTACACGGAACCCATGGTCTTCATCTGGTACATATTCTGTAAGGTTAGGCTTTGCAAGAAGGCGCAAGTAAAGAGAAATCGATATGCCCACACCAAGGTAAAATGCAACGTCCAGCCCAAAAAGCATACAGGAAATCAGTGTCACAAAAAGAACAATTGCATCTGATCGAGTTGAGCGCACACAGGTAGAAAACTGACGCGCATCAAATATTTTCAAAACAGCGATAATTAAAAGCGCAGAGAGAGAAGCAAGGGGAACATATGAGACAGGTGTGCTAAAAACCAAGATCATAAGCAGCAGGATCATTGCACTGAAGAGAGCTGCAAGCTTTGTCTTTGCACCCATATCATAGTTGATGATACTTCTTGAAAGGCTTCCTGAGGAGGGCATTCCTCCAAAAATCCCTGAAGCCAAATTCCCTATACCCAAACCAAACATATCTTGGTTTGTTGAGATCTTCTGTCCGCTTTTTACAGATAATGTTTTTGCCAAAGAGGTCGTTTCAAGAACTCCCATAATTGCAACAGCAAAGGCTGCAGGGATCAGGCGACCGATGATTTGCAAGTTAAAGGGAGGTAGGTTAGTACGCAGAATTTGTGCGTCAATTCCTCCGATATCCCGTACAATCTTTATTGGAGCAATGAAGTCTGGGATCAGAAATCGACCAAAGTAAATAACCAGAGCCACGACAGCCAAAGCAACAAGAGAAGCTGGAAAAGACTTATGAATTTTTTTCAGTAATAGAATAAGAGAGGCTGTCAATCCTCCCATTCCCAAAGTGGGCCATGAGATTAAGTCGACATGTGTTAAGAAATACCAAATTTTTTCATAAGCGGGCAAGGCCCCCTCTGGACGGGGAACGCCAGAGATCGCAAAAAACTGCTCAATAATGACAGCAAGAGCTGTTCCGGTGACATAAGCAACAACCACAGGCCGACTGACAAATTGAGCAAGCGCACCAAGGCGTAAGAGGCCAAATAATGCTTGGAGCAGCCCAGCTAGAATTGTGAGCTGCGACATGATTTGCAAGGAAACTAAGAGCTTATCGGGCCCTTCTATCCCACGATAATGGGTGTAAAGAATCTCTGTAATGGCTCCTTGTAAAAGAATAGCAACAGAATTTGTAGGGCCTGAAACGAGGTGACGTGAAGAGCCAAAAACCCCAAAGAACAGGGTAGCAAAAATTGCAGCAGCCACTCCTACCATTGGGGGCAAATCTGCAACAAGAGCATAAGCCATGGCTTGAGGAAGAGCCAGCATGGCAACTGTAAAGCCAGCAGAAAGATCTTTTTTTAACCAGCTATACGAGTAGCTTCCTCTACTTGTCGGGAAACGAAGGTGTGCAGAAATAAACTTGATCATAGGATGCTCTCTATCCCATAGGGTAGCAATGGATCCAGTTCTAGTAAAGAAATTGAGCTCGAACTTCTTATCTTTTTAATTCAATTTTATTCATTTTTAAGAGACAATATTCTTCTTAAATTAGTAAAAAACTGTTTGATATGTCGCAATCTTGCCCTAAAATTGCTCTTGTTGGTCGTCCTAATGTTGGAAAGTCCGCTCTTTTTAACTGTATTTGCAAGCGCCGCATAGCAATTGTTGATGCTGCAGAAGGAGTCACGCGCGACCGGCTATATGGTGAAGCCTCTCTCTTTTCTCAGCCCTTCACAATTATTGATACTGGCGGCCTGCGCGCAGAACGAGAAGATCAGTTTCAAAAAGATATTCAAAAGCAAACACAAGAAGCGATCGATGAAGCAGATGGCATTATTCTTGTTGTCGATGGCCAAGTTGGACTGACCGAGTATGACCACGTTGTAGCCAAGCTTCTTCACCGCACGAACAAACCTGTCGTTCTTGCAGTAAATAAATGGGATCAAAAACACGAAGAAGAAGATTATAGCTTTCTAGCTCTTGGGATTTCTGATTATACATTTGTCTCTGCAGCTCATAATACGCAGATTGCCGAGCTCCTAGAAAACATGCTCTCTCAGTTTCAGACAGAGGAAGCAGTTGAAGAGGAAGAGGCTGACGCAGCCCACTCTCCGAAAATTGCTTTTATTGGGCGCACCAATGTTGGCAAGTCTACAATCACCAATGCACTTTTACAGTCCGAACGCTGCCTTGTTAGTGAGGTAGCTGGCACTACACGAGATGCTCTCTACACAGAGGTTCTTCTTGATGGCCAACCTTACTGCCTGGTTGACACAGCAGGAATTCGTCATAAAAATGTAGAGGCAAGCTCCGTAGAAAAGTTTGCTGCCATGCGCACAAAGCAAGCTATTGAAGAAGTTGACCTTTGCCTTCTTATGATTGATGCTCGTGAAGGATTAACTTCCCATGAAAAGCGGATTGCTCTTCGCATTACCAAAGCAAAGAAGCCTTGTATTGTCCTCGTCAACAAGTGGGACTTGGTCAAAAACTTCCGCATGGAGCACTGTGTGCAAGAGTTACACCGCTCCTTCCCATTCTTCAGGCACTGCCCTGTTCTTTGCCTCTCTGCAAAAACGGGTCGAGGGCTTGAGAAAATTATTCCTGAAGTGGAAAAAGTCCTCTCTGAGGGGCGGTTAAAGATTCCTACTTCTGAGCTCAATGACTACTTCCAAAGCCTTTTAGAAAAGGTTCCCCCTCCTCGTGTAGATGGTAAGCGCTTCCGTATCTATTACACGACACAAATAGCAAAATCTCCTCCTGCATTTGTACTCTTTGTCAACCACCCTCGCTTATTGCCACATTCCTACCAAACTTATCTCATCAATGGCTTACGCAAGCGTTTTAGCTATTGTGGGAACCCCATTTCTCTGATCTTTAGGAAGAAAGCTCCAGAGAAAAAGTCGTAAAAAACTTTTAGCAAATACAAAAAACCGGCACTCTTACAGCCCTTATATGGTAGATCGGAGTGCCAGATGCAGCGTTTTTTACTCTTTCTATTTATCTTTTCTACAAGCCTCTCCATTGCTCAAGAGGAGAGCTTTGCCCTTCCCCTTCCTCTGCACCAAGAATGGAGTCTGCTTCAGAAAGCGAACGCTTCAAACCTACCGCGAAAAAAATACTTACTGACACCACTTCAGACAGATACTTTGAAAGCAGAAGAGAGCCTTGAGCTGCAGTGGCAGCGATCTCATGGCATCACTCCTACTGAGGTCCGTGGCCATATTCTTGAGATGATACAAAAAGAGTCTCTACCTTGTACAACACGCTCCTTAATGCATCATGGCATCAACCAATGCTTTGAAATACGCCGTGATGTAGACAACAAAGCAGAGTATCAGCTTTTCTATATCGCTTCCCTTTCCCCCTACCTTGTGGCGATTCGCTACCGTCATGAAAATTTAGCTGATTTTTACACTGTACGTAGCCAGCTTTTAGACAGCTTTTCCAAACTTACTTTCAGCCATTTGCTGCAAAAACCTGAGTCTCTAACTTTTTCTCCTGAAGGAGTTTTTTTGAATGAGCAAGAAGTTCCTATAAGTGAGAGTATACAGAGAGTGACTCTACCCCATGAATCTTTTACCTTATACCTACCCTCCTCTTGGGAAGTAAACCGAACAGATAATCGCAAAAGCTATTACTTTAACCAGACGCAGGCCTTTATTACAGGGTCCTGTGGCAGTGCTACAAGGTTCTCTCTAAAACTAGAGCAAGAGTTTCCTTCTCTTACAGAAATGCATGCACACTTAAGAGAGATGTTAGCCCTTGAAGACGATCTCTCTCCTCTTCATACACTCGATGGCAAAGAGGTCTTTTACTTTCAGCAAAAGCTTGATGATAACAAGCTTCGCCTCCGTTCCTATATTCCAGGTATAAAGGAGATTTATACTCTTGAAATCACAGGGCCTCAAAAGGTGATTGAAGACCATCTCTTCAGCTTTGAAAGAGTTCTGAAGCACTTTGTAAGCCCTTGGGGCCCCTCTCAGGACTGAGGGATAATATTCAGCAGCTCTGTTAATGTTTGTCGATCAAGTTGCGGAGTGGAGCTATTGGTTTCTACGACCTCTTCCATAAGCTCTGCTTTTTCCTCAATAATCTGATCGATACGCTCTTCAAGGGTTTGTTTCACAATCAGCTTGAAAACTTGCACCCCGCGCATTTGTCCCATACGATGCACTCGGTCTGTTGCTTGATCTTCTCTTGCAGCATTCCACCACCGATCATAATGAATCACGACAGAAGCCGCTGTGAGGTCAATACCAAGTCCTCCAGCTTTTAAAGAACAGAGAAAAACTTCCGTCTTAGGATCCTCTTTAAAACGCCGTAACTGCTGGGCTCGGTCTTTTGTATCTCCTCTAAGAAGAGCATAGCCAATTCCCTGCTCCTCTAAATAGCGCTGCATAATCTCCAGCATGCCAAGAAATTGAGAGAAGACGACCACTTTTTGCTGGCTCTCTCTTGCTTGAGCTAGTAGGTCAATGAAAAGATTCCACTTTCCCGACTCATACTTCTTATAGTTGGCTATATCTGAATGAAAAAGAGCTGGGTGGTTACAGATTTGCTTTAGCTTTGTCAGCAAAGAGAAGATATGCACATAGGGAACACTATGGTCCGTTGCTTGAAGCTCTTGTAGTAGAGAGGCTCTTCTTTCACTTAAGAGATTGCGATAAAGGGCGCTTTGCTCCTCGGAGCTATAACAGTGGAGGTGCTCTTCCGTTTTCTCTGGTAAATCTGCAAGAACCTCTTCTTTCTTTCTCCTAAGAACAAAAGGACGAATAAAGCGCTTAAGAAGCGCTTGTTTGTGCTCATCTTGCTCCTTTTCAATAGGCTGAAGAAAAAAGCTTTTAAAAGAGCTTTCCTTGGGCATATACCCTGGCAGCACTAAGTCAAATAGGTTCTTCAACTCCCTTAAACTGTTCTCTATGGGTGTACCCGTGAGCCCAAGGCTCATCCCTGTTTTCAACTTGGAGAGAACCTGGAATGTTTGGCTATAAGCATTTTTAGCCATTTGAATCTCATCAAAGATCGCTACATCAAAGGTCAAAGGGAAAAAGAGCTTCTGATCAAACCGCAGTAAGCCATAGCTTGTCAAAAGAATATCATATTCCCTCTGAAAAGCGTCTAAGTCTCTTTTCTCTCGATAGTATGTATAGACAGAAAGGCTAGGCAAAAACTCTTTTAGCTTCTCTTCCCAATGAAAAATCACAGATGTAGGGCATACAATGAGAAAGCGCTTTTTCTTATTCTCAGCTTTTCCTTCTGCATAGGCTGCTGCGAGCAATGCCATTGTTTGATGCGTCTTTCCTAATCCCATATCATCACAAAGTAGCCCTGAAAGGCGATAGCTATGTAAAAACCAGAGCCAGTTTGCGCCAGCATACTGATAGGGACGCAGTGTTGATTTTAATTCCCCTGTATCAATGGGAGAAGGAGGTTGTAGATCTAAAGCGACTTGCAATCTTTCCCATGACTGGGCAGACAGCCCTTCTGTAGAGGGCTCATAAAGCGCGTGGAAACGCAAAAGCTCCATAGTTGTCAGTTGTAGCTCATTTTTTCGAGCCTTAACCTGACGAGCACGTAACTGTTTAATCCAAGAAAAAATCTCTAGGTTTGAATCTAGAAGTCCTGCACGGGTAAAGAGAAAGCGTTTTTTTTCATGCACTTCCTTCCATACATCCCCCAGTCGCACCTCTCCCAGCTCACTAACCATAGAAAGCTGCAGCTTCCATATTGCTCCTTGCGCTTGCTGACGATCCAGAGAGACATCTTTAAACTGATAGTGAAGCTGCTTTGGAGACTCAAGCTTAGGATCTATTTTAGTCATATAGCGGCGCAAACCATCAAGCTCTGACGATAAGAACCAGTGGATCTCTTCAGGAGCAACCAAAACTTCTTTCTGATAACTCTCAGGAAGAGCTTGCCCTTTAGGAAGGAGGTAAAAGCCCTTTCCCTCACAGTAAACCACATCATCTCTAATGAAGAGCTTTTTTCTCTTATACTCCTTTTTCAAAACCAAGTCGGGAGCAATCAACAAGGATCCTGAGGGCTGAAACTGTGCTTTAAGGCCTATTTTTTCATAGGGACCTTCTGAAAAGAAGAAGTGGTCTACAAACTCTAGCTCTTCTTTGTTCATATGGATAAATGTCGAGAGATCTTTTAAAGGCACATGGAGACCCGAGCTAAGCATAAGCCCTACACGCTTTCTTGCTTTGGAGTAAAACCCTTCCCCATAGATATAGATCCAATCTCCATAATCATGACTATCGGCACTCCCATCTTCAGCGATCTCAGACTTGCTTAAAAAATATAAGCCTTCCTGTGGATCGAAAGAATAAGCCAGGTGGGCATCAATATTGGTGATATGTGTTGTAAAGCCATGGAAACTATTCAGCCATGCCCGATGCTGATACACAAAGTCTGACACGGTCTCTTCTGGGATTACTGTTTTAACACTGGAAAAGAGAGGATCCTTTAGGTGAAAAAACCCCTTGCCATGCAAGTAAGCCCATTTACCAAATAACCAGCTCCTTGAATCGGATAAGTCTCCCTGCTCGAATAGATGCATGCGAATCAGCAAGCTCCAATCCTTTTGAACCTCGATCGAGTACAGAGGCGTGACCGGGTGTGGATGAATCTCAACTTCTTTTAAATATTTTCTGACTGTTTCGGGATAAAGATTGAATAAGCTAGCTACCTGCTCAGCATGTAGACGGCTAGCATTCTCTGTGGGAGGGAGCTCTAGAGGATAAAAGCCTTTATAGGGAACATAGCTCCACTCTCCCACCACAAGTGGCTGCTCTCCTGAAGACTTCCACTCTTGAATTGTTGCATGCACATGCTGACTCCACCCTAAGTCGATGGACCCATCCTCTGGATGGAAGGTCAACTTTTCAATAGCCTGTTCATGAAACCCTAAAACCTCCAAGGAGCTCTGCACTTTAGACAAAGGCAGTACAAGGTCTTGTAACGGAATTGCACGGATATCAAAAGATAGAGCTAAATCTTTGGTCTGAATGAGAATTTTACAAGGAAATTTTTCCTGCTCATACTCAAAGGAAACTTGATAATCAGCTCCAGACTCTTGGCCTAGCATCAAATGCTTTGCTAGATCCCCCCAAAAAGATAGCTCATATCGCAGTAAAAGGGAGGGGCGTCCTTCGTGCCATAACTCCAGCTCTTTTTCATTTAACCCGGAAAATTTAATGGAGTTTTCTTCTGTCTCCTTTTCCCTCTCTGTCAATAACTGACGCACAAGTAGGCGCCCTTGATCACTGAGGATATGCATATCGAAAAGTTGAGTCCCGTCTCTCTCTACCTGCATCCTCTCTTCTGAGGGAGATTGAAAAGCGCGAAGATCACCACCAACTTGCTCACAAAGAGTCCAGCAGAGTTTATGCCATAAGCTCTCCTGAAAGCGAATATGTAGAGGGCGCCGACACCCATTATAGATCTTGAGATATGCAGCAGCTAAGTGTGCACAAGAAGAGAATTCTTCAGCCTCCTCACAGCTACAAAGAGCATCTTTTAGCTGATGCTCAATCCCGGATGCAAATTGTAAAAAGGGCCAATACTCTTCCCCCTTATCAAATATTTGTACTTGATAAGTTGCCTGGGAAAAAATCAACTCACCAACAGCCCCGGACTTAATTAACTGCTCACCTTCTGCAATATGGTCTTGATGAAGCCGTTCGACCACCTCTCACTCCTATAGCTTCTAGGGCTAACAAGTCAGTTTACTGCTTCTTTCGCATTTCGACAAGGGATATCACCGATACCTAAGGAACAAGCACCTGCTTTCCCATTTAACCTTCCCAAAATAAAATAAAAATTAGCAAAAGTGCGCTGCTATAAAGACTCCACCAACTCAAGACCAATAGGCAACTCATCTCCTAAAAAAGCTTCATCTATGGAGGCTTCCTTATCCATTGGATTGAGATAGTTTTCACCTAAAAGCTTTTTAAGCTTTGCATAAACAGATGGTTGTAAATCAAAATCAAAATCCCCACTCTGTTGCCCTAGATGGGTCAAGACAAAGTGTAAATTTTTATTTTTTAGATCTAAGGAAAGAAGCTCTTCAATCCATGACTCGATCAACTTCGGAGCGATCAACACATTTAAAGACCCACAAATAGGACTTCTAGAGCCAAGCCTAGCTAAAGCCCAACAAGCAACAGCTTCATCTCTCCCTGCTTTCAACTCACCTAAAAGATAGGAGCCCACTTTCTGTTTCATAGCGGGATCTAAACGCTCTAAAGCCGCAAACAAGCGCATGTTTTCTAAGTACTGATACTTGTTTTTACGCTCTTTAGTCAGCGAAGATCCTAAATTTTTAGTCATCCATCCAGGCAACAACTTAGCAGCTATTTGCACCTGCTGCCCTCTAGAAAGCCCTGGTGCGATTCTTCTTAAGGCAATGGTCTGAGCAAGAGCTCCATCTCCCTTTAAAGGAGTTTGAAAATCCTCTAAAAGCAACTTCCACAAGCGCTTCACCCGACGCTCATCTAAAGGATAGCCTGTCCCAGGACGCAGAAAAAACCCAATCGCATGCCACCAGCGCTTTGCAAAAGCAGAGGAAACTTTCCTTCGCTCATATTGAGAGAAGGTAACTTCCCATAATTCTCGCAAAAGAGCCGCAGGCCAGTGAGCTCGGGACTCTCCAAGAGAAGTTTCTAGATCATTCATCACATGCACCAGCTTTTCAGGGTCTCGACCTTGAAAGGCATTGTGGATGATATTCTCTGCCGCAGAGACTTGCTGTTGAGTAAACGATTTTTGCAGTGACTCTTTCTTTACACGCGAGGCTGAGGGTGTACTCTGAAGATCAAAATCGAGCTGCCACTTTTGTCCTGTTTCCTTGTGCTCTAGAGTGAGCTCTACAACCCCTAAGTTGTTGTAAGAAGCATGAACCTGTACTTCAACTTCGGCTTGCTCTTGTTGAGCCTTTTTTCCCACTTCAAGGCTTGTATACAGTGGAGGCAAGAGAACAGCTTCATCTTCTGCCAGCTCTACAAAATCTCCTGCCTTATCCCCCCTGCGCATATGGCTAGAGTGAAGCAAAAATCGAACAGGAGTGTTCAGTTTTGCTTTAAAAGGCTGAGGACAAAGGTAATGATAATGATCAGGAGCCCCTTTAGGAATGACTGTGAGGAGCTTTTCTTCTCCTTTTTTTCCTTGTAGACCTAGGTAAAAAGTCCGCGCGCTCCCTCCATAAATGGTAATCCCTTCACCATGCTTGACCCTTCCGTAATAACAAGCGCCTTTTGCAACAGAAGTATCTAAAGAAGAGCTTGGTAGTACTTTTGGTTTGTGGCCAAACCACTGATGAAGGTTGCGAATCACCGCCTCTTGAAAAAGAGAAGGCTTCATACTACCGCCATTGAATAGAACATGCGTCGGAGGAGCTTCCCCTTCAGGCACACCAGATTGGATTAAGAAGTTCGCTAACTGCTTAATGATAGAAGGTTCATAAGCATAGGGCAACCCCATAGCCTTCAGAGCTAGACCTCGCTTGATTGCACGCCCCTCTTCATATTGACAGTCTCCAAAAAACCCCTTTAAAAGTAGGTCACAAACCTCTTCTCTATGAAGAGAAATGCTTTTTGCACTTCCTACAACAGAAGAACCCTCTCCCTCTAAAACGACTTCATATCTCTCTTGCCCACTGAGTAAGGCCTCTTTTGCCTTTTGTGCTTCATGACGTAAGCGCAAACTTCTATCCAAACTCATATTAGGCACTTGCAGCCTTTCACAAAGTAAGCGCTGCAAAAAAGCATCAAGGTTATCCCCACCTAAAAGAAGGTGCTCTCCTACAGCAATACGCTCAAAGTGTGTAGCATGCTCTTTTTCCTGCACTTCAATCAGGCTAAAGTCTGTGGTTCCTCCTCCTACATCACAAACAAGCACTCGGCTCCCAGCGGGAAGTGCTTGCACACCCTCTTTTGACAAGTAAGAGTAAAATGCGGCTTGAGGCTCTTCTAAAAGATGGATTCCCTTTGGGAACCCGGCAAGATAGGCTGCTTCTAATGTTAGCTTTCTTGCCACCTCATCAAAAGAGGCGGGCAATGTAATGACAACCGTTTGCTCTTCTAAAGGCTCTTTTTGTACATGATCCCAAGCTAGGCGAATATGCTCTAAAATACGACTCAAAGCACGCAAAGGGCTAATACGTTCGATCCCCTGATCTACATGCAAAGGCAAAACAGGATCTGTTCTATGCAAGCGGCTATGGCAAAGCCAACTCTTCGCTGACCCTACAAACCTTCCTGGCTGCTTTTGTCCTAGGCGGTCTGCGTATTCACCCACGGAATAGCTTCGACTTACTTCATCCCATGGCATTTTCCACTTGTACTGATCTGCTTGCCCTGGAGAAGAAAGAAAAAGCGCAGAGGGTAAAATACCTCTTTTTTCCAAAGTCCCCCCAGCAACAAGCTGAGGGATCTGAAAAAGTTGAAAGTGTGCAGGTTTTTCATGCAGCCGGGACCAGTAAACACAAGAATGTGTTGTACCTAAATCGATCCCGACAACAAAACGACCCTCTTCGGTCATAGGTTAAGAGCCTTTTGCACAGGGACATAATCATAGCCCAAATCTTCTGCAACAGGTCGATAGGTGACCTGTCCACGATAGACATTCAGCCCTTCAGCAAGACCTGCAGAATCTTCGATTGCTTGACGGTAGCCTTTATTCGCGAGTTGCATCACATAAGGCAGGGTTGCATGTGTCAGTGCCAGGGTTGCTGTGCGTGCACACGCTCCAGGCATATTGCTAACACAGTAGTGAACAACGCCTTCTTCTTCATAAATAGGATCGGAGTGTGTCGTTGGACGTGTTGTTTCAAAGCACCCGCCCTGATCAACAGCGACATCTACAACTACACTACCAGGTGTCATTGTGCGCAGCATGTCTCTTGTGACAAGCTTTGGAGAGGTCTTACCAGGAACTAAGACTCCTCCAATAACGAGGTCTGCTTGCTCAATCTCTTGCTCAATAAATGAAGGCATTGAGTAGCGTGTTTTCAGTGCAGGACTGAAGACCTCTTCTAAGTAGCGTAGGCGATCAAGGTTAATATCCATAACCGTCACATCTGCATTCATTCCAAGAGCCATACGCAGGGCTTGTGTGCCAACAACCCCTCCCCCAAGAATAAGAACACGTGCGGGCAACACACCTGCAACACCTCCTAATAGGACACCTTTTCCACCATTAGCCATTTGCAAACTGTGTGCACCGGCTTGGATGGAAATACGTCCAGCAATTTCACTCATTGGTACAAGGAGAGGTAGTGAGCCTTTTGCATCTGTGACGGTTTCATAAGCAATCGCAACGACTTCACGATCAACAAGTGCTTTTGTTTGTACTGGATCTGGAGCGAGATGAAGGTAAGAGAAGAGAATCTGCCCAGGTTTAAGAAGAGGAAACTCTTCAGGCTGAGGCTCTTTAACCTTTACCACCATTTCAGCCTGATAAACCTCTTCAGCACTCTCTACAATCCGTCCACCGCGCTTTTCATAGTGTTCATTGAGAAAGCCTATAGCCTTGCCTGCATCGCGTTCAATGATGACTTCATGGCCAGCCTGCACTAGCGAGTAAACCATTGCAGGAGTTGCTCCAATTCGATATTCGTGATTTTTTATTTCCTTAGGAATTCCTATGAGCATGTCACATCCTTTTCTATCTATTAAGATAGCTGCAAGCTTGGTTGCAGCTCTTGATCATTTGTTGTTAGTTGCATAGACATCACTTTTGATATCCCCTTCTGCTCCATAGAAACTCCACAAAGCTTATCAGCGATTGTCATTGTGTACTTGTTATGCGTGACAACAATAAACTGTGTCTCATCTTTGTACTCTTTCAAAAGCTCTGTGAAGCGCTGAGTATTGGCATCATCTAAGGGAGCATCAATCTCATCGAGGATGCAGAAAGGGGCTGGGCGCACACTAAAAATAGCAAACAGTAGGGCTAAAGCCGTTAAGCACTTTTCTCCTCCAGATAGGAGCTGAATGGAGCGCATAGCTTTTCCAGGGGGCTTTGCTGTAATTTCTATACCAGCTTGTAGGACATCTCCACTTTCTACCAGAGTAAGGTCGGCCTCTCCCCCTCCGAAAAGCACAGAAAAATTATGCTGGAAGTGCGCGCGCACCTGTTTAAATGTGTCTCTAAACATCTTGCGGCTCTGTTTATCCAGCTCATTGGTAATCTGTAAAAGCTCTTCTTTTGCTTTAACAAGATCATCTAGCTCTTCTTCAATAAAGAAGTTCTTTTCCTTAATCCGCTCAAACTCTTCAATGGCTGTCATATTGACAGCCCCTGCTTTTGACATGAGCTTTTGTAGTTCCTGCAAGCGTTCTTCTGCATCTTCTGGAGAGATCCCTTCTAGGGAGATATCTTGTACCTCTTCTACAGAAAGACCACAGCGGCTTTGTAGCTCTTCAGCTAAAGAGCCTGCACGAGTAGCAAACTCCACCACTTGTTTTTCAAGTGCGTGAATCTTTGATTCCCCTTGGGTCACCTGCTCCCCAAGTTGCTTTTTCTTCTTACTAAAAACCAATTCCTGCTCGGACTCAAGCTGCACAATCCGAAGGTGCTGCGCTTTCCTCTCTTGCAGCTCGCGCACCTCTTCTTCATAATTTTGATTTTCAAGCTGTTTTTCCTCAATGCAGCGAGCAAGCTCCAATACTTCCTTGCTTAGGCTTTCTTTTTCTTTTTGCTTGGCAAGCTGAGCTCTTTCCTGCTCATGGTCTCGCACCTCAAAAACATCAATAAAGCGCCTAAGGTCATGCGCTTTTTGCTGCTTTTCCGTAAGGGCTTGTTCTTTTCCCTTAGCTTGCAGCTGCTTTTGCTGATTTTCAGCAGATAAGGCTTCTACTTTTTCCTCTATGGCAAAAAGTGCTTTTTTTGCCTCCTGGGTTTGCAGCTGCGCTTCACTATACTCTTTTTCAAGCTGAGCAAAGAGTGCATTTCTTTCAGCCATTCGCTTATCTAAGCTCTCTATTTGTGACTGTAGGCGTTCGATCTTATCTTGCGCCTCTTTTCGCTCACTTTTGATCTTTTGCAAAGAGAAGTTTGCTTCTACAGACTTCATCTCTTTTTGGCGCACCTCTTTATCAAGATCAAGCCGCTGCTTTTTAAGATCTGCTTCACTTAATTTGAATGCTTCTAACTGCTCTCGAATTTGCTGTTCTCTATCTGTTGCATGGGCAATTTCTGCCTGCAACTCCTGCATTTCTGCTTCCCGTAAAAAGTGGTTTTCACAATCCCCAAGAGGAAAGTGATATACGGAAAGGGCATCCCGCACAAACCCTTCTTGATTAACAAAAGGGCCATGATTGACCTCTTGCCACTGGTAGTGAGCGGTAAAATGATCTGCTAATGGAGAACGCGACACAAAGTGAGCAAAGCTTTCCTCTGCTACTGGGTCTTTATTCTTAGGCAGTTCCTCTAGACAGATAAAGGAAAAATCTTTTAGGTCCTCTTCTCGCGCATACTGTAAGAGAAGGCTTTTATCTGCTTTGGTCTCCACAACCAGTGATTGCGTATAGTTTCTTAAGAGGCCTGCGAGCGCTTTTTCATATCCCTTCTCTGCCTGTAGCTTTTCATACAGAGGGTGAATCTTACCAAAAAGAGGGCTGTTTGCATCTGCACTTGCAGCTAGAAGAGATTTTGTGGCAAAGGATGCGCCTTCTAAGCTCTCTTTCAGGCGCTTCAAGGCTGCATATCGTCCTTTATACTCTGACAATCTCTGCACAAGCTGAGTTAAGCTTTCGCTCGCGCTTTGACGCTCTTCTCGTTTGGCTTGAAGCGACTGATCTAAGGTCTGCAGTCTCTGACGCATGGAATCAATTTCCCCTGCCAGCTTGTGCCAAAGACTCTGCTTCTCTGCAAGCTCTGCACTACTTTTATCTAGCATCTCCTGTAGAGCCAGGAGCTCTTCTGTAGATTTCTTTTTGGCACTTTGATCAGATTCTGACTGAAAAGCCTCTTTTTGTGACTGTCTCTGTAGGTCTGCTTCCCTTTGCAGAGCCTCTAAGTGTTTTTTTTGTAAGCTATGCTGAACTTTTCGTTCTTGTTCTAGCTCTTCCTTAAGCGCCTCTGCAGCTGCTATAGCCTGCTGTGCCTCTTCTTGCGCTTTGGAGACTTCCCGACTCACCGATTCAAAGGCAATATGCTTTTCTTTGAACTCTTCACGACTTGCGGAGCGCCCATTAGCAATACGCTCGACTTCTTCTTGTAAGCTATGCAAGCGTAGATGGCTATCTTCTAACTTTTTTTGTAATCCATTGAGTTCAACACGGTGGATCTGCTGCTTATGAACAACTTTTTGTAGATCCGTTTCATAGCTTTTTAGTTTTGCTTTCTTTTCTCGGTAGCTTTCTAGCCAACCTTGGAATTGCTGATCCTCTTTTTGGATGGAGGCTTTTAGCTCTTCTTGCAGACGCCTTTTTTCTTCTATTTGTTGGCCCAGGGCTTTTTCTTGGCTATTGGCAAAACGCCACCTTTCTGCAAGGACAGCTTTTGTTAAGAATTGGTACTCATCTTTTTGCTGCTTGAATTGCTGAGCATGTTCAGACTGCCTTTCCAGCTGCCTTAATGTCTTCGCAGTCTCACGATGGACTTCCTTAATACGGTCTAGGTTGCCATCCAGACCACTAAGCTTGTCGAGCATTTCCTTTTTGCGAAGCTTGAAGCGTAAAATACCCGCGGCATCTTCAAAAATACCTCGTCGCTCTCTTGGAGACATTTGAATGACATCATCAATTCGCCCCTGCTCGAAAATAGCATAGGCATCTTTACCAAGACCTGTATCCCAAAAAAGGCTTTGAATATCTTTGAGCCGACAAGGGCGCCGGTTGATGGTATACTCTGAGTCCCCGTTGCGGTACACACGGCGGCAGACTTCTACTTCATCATACTCTGTAGGCAACTCTCCCTCCACATCGGAGAAAACAACCATCACCTCTGCAAAGTTTAAGGCCTTTTTGCGTAGGGTTCCCGAAAAGATTACATCCAGCATGCGATCACCGCGCAAACTTTTTGCTCTCTGCTCTCCCATCACCCACTTAAAGGCATCTACGATATTCGACTTCCCACAACCATTGGGTCCAACAATAACAACAATCGGTGAATCAAAATCAATCACCACCCGATCAGCAAAAGACTTGAAGCCTTGCATTTCAATCCGCTTAAGTCGCAACGCATCCTCCCATGGAAAGACGAAAAAACACAGGACGGGACTCTATCACAAAAGAGTGATAGAGCCAAATAAGAATTCCCTTTTCACTTCTTCAGTGGAATTTTGCTAAAATGGCTGTTATGTTGGAGATCTCTTTATAGGAGGTGACAAATGCTACCGAACGAGCAACCCAAGAAGCCTTTTTACTCTATGCTTGGCTTAACGATTTTCTGTACGATCCTGTTTAGCTTTGTTGCTTTTCCTGGTATTTTATGTGCGTCCAAAGCAAATACACAATTTGCCTTAGGAAACCATGAAGAAGCAAGACGCCTAAACCGCAAAGCGAGCTTTTGGTGCTGGGCATCCGTCTTAGTCTTAGTCCTCTTTCTACTCTTTAAAGGAGGGGATATACTAAACAGCTTCAATCTGGATAAAGACCAGTCTAAGCCCCTACAGCAGTTAGTTGCTCCGAAGGGAGGCAAGATAACCTAATAGTTCAGCTCTCTTACTTGAAAGAGTCACAAGTATGCCTAAACGCACAAGCACAGGATCTGTCAGCTGATTAGGGTCTATACAGAATTTGCATGCCAAAGCCATTCCTCTAGCATAAGCATGGAGCATTGCATCGGCCCGCTTCTCTAAACTCTTCTTATGTAAGACATGTAAAAATTTCTTTGCAGCTTGCAGCTGCTCAAACCGATGTTCCCCTTGCGATGAAGAGGTGAGGTTTTGACTTGCCTGCTGTGCTTCAGCTACGGGCGCTGGGTGGCGATAGCTCCAATCCCATAGCACATCTTGTGAATGATCCATACCCCTTCCTCTAGAAAGATTTTACCATATCCCCTTATAAATAAGCAAATTACGGCAATTTTTACATTAGAAAGGAGTTTTTCGCGCCTTCCCCAATTTTTGGTGTCTATCATAAAAAGCTTTTAGAACTCTAGCTTGCCGATCCCAATCATCAGGATCTTTTGCAAGGTTCAATACATACTCGCGAGCTTTTGTTCGGATTTTCTCACAAGAAGCAGGGTTTTCTTCACACCAAGTAAATTGCTCTAGTAAGTCTGAAAAATCACTTTTGACAGGGACATAGTGGACATAGGGTTGCAGTTGAAACTCCCGTAACCAAGACTCAAAAAAAGGCTCAGGCATCAGAACGACTGAATTAGAAGCTAATTTCCACTGCAAGCCAGAGTCTTTATCATTTCCTTCTACTGAAATAATATACTTATGCTCTAAAAACCAACAGATGGGTCGCCCCTCTTTTAGGCTTCCTTCAGGCAACTTATCGGCTCTTTTATAGACCCGAGGCGTATAAATCATTGGAGCGATGCTTGGCCGACCAAAACCAACATCAACCCTTTCATCTGGGGAATTTGCCCACCTATGTACAAGCTGGAACCTTGGTCTTTGGTCTCTTGGAAGGTTATATGTCCCTGAGTCTACCCCCCGCCAAACCACTTTGGTTCGTTTTTCTGAGAAAGGCTTATTAAATGCCACAGCCTGATCAATATTGCTCCAGTGCCTATTCACATTTAACTTTAGTAAAGCGATATTTTCTGCATCTCTTGAGCGACTCTTAGCCAGTACCACCAGGCCTTTTGGAGGGTCTTCTTGCACATCCCCTGTTGCCAATAGCACGGTGGCTCCCCATGGAATATACCCTTTAATTTCACAATACCCCAACAGCTCTTGTACCTCTTTGATATAGGTGCGCAGTGTCGCTCTTGCTGGCATTTGTGAACCTTGGTACCAGCGGGCACCCACTTCATATATTTCTGCTGGAAGGTCCTGCGGAGAAGGCTGGCTATAGCTTTCTGTTAAGTTTTGCAAGGGCCCCAAATAATAATCTTCTAACTCATCAGAAAAAAGAGGCGAAAAAGTGCCCCCTATTAGCAGAAGAATGGCCGTAAAAAAAAGTTTCATTTCTCACTCAAAATGGTTGCGGATACAAAAGAGATCGCAGTCTGTTTGACTTTTGCCTCTTCGTTCACTTAAACTTCTCTCTCTAATTACGAAAGGAGATTCATCTAATGTTAGATATCAAAGAGATTCGCAGTCAATGCGAAAAGTATCAGAAACTTTTAGCTGCTAAGGGTTCGGATATTAACCTTACAACTTTGCTATCTTTAGATGAAGACTACCGGTCACTCAAAACAGAGTGCGAGTCCTTAAAGGCGAAAAGAAATAAAATTTCCAGTGAGATCGGCACCTATAAGCGTGAAGGCAAAGACCCCGCGCCTTTATTTGAAGAGGTTGCAGGACTGGGCAAAAAAATTGCCCAACTTGAACAAGAGAGCAAAGATAAGCAAGACACTTTGCATCACCAGCTTGCTTGTCTCCCCAACCTCCCTTTTGATGATATTCCGATTAGCGATGACATTGCAGACAACCAATGTTTAAAAAGCTTTGGAGAGAAACCTTCTTTCCCCTTCCCTTTCAAAAATCACCTTGAACTTAACGAGTCTCTTCAGCTGTTTGACTTTGAAACAGCTGCAAAGGTCTCTGGCTCTGGCTGGCCTCTTTATCGAGGTTTAGGCGCTCAGTTAGAGTGGGCGCTTTTACAGTTTATGGTTCAGCACCACATTAAAAAGGGCTTCACATTTATCCTTCCTCCTATCCTGACTAAAGGAGAGGCTCTATATGGAGCGGGCCAGTTACCAAAGTTTGACAACCAGCAATTTAAGATCACTGATGAGCACTATGAGCTCTACCTCAACCCAACATCTGAGGTTTTACTCAATAGCCTACACTATGATTCGATCATCAGTGAAGAGCAGCTCCCTGAAAAATATGTAGCCTATACCCCATGCTTCCGCAGAGAAGCAGGTGCGGCAGGAGCGAATGAGCGTGGTCTAATCCGCATGCACCAGTTTAATAAAGTAGAGATGTTCTGCTTTACACGGCCTGAAGAGAGCGCATCCATTTTTGCAGAGATGCAGCAAAGTGCCGAAGAGATTTTAGAAGCGTTAGGCCTTCACTACCGCTCTATGTTATTAGTCACTGGAGATATGTCTTTTGGAGCTGCAAAGACTGTGGATATTGAAGTATGGCTGCCTGGGCAAGATCGTTACTATGAAGTTTCCTCTGTATCAAATTGTACAGACTTTCAATCTCGACGCTCACAAATTCGCTTCAAACGCGAAGGTAAAATGATCCACCCACACACATTAAATGGCTCTGGTTTAGCAACATCCAGGCTGATGGTGGCTCTGTTAGAGAACTTCCAAAAAGAGGATGGTTCTGTAGAAATCCCAGAGGTTCTTCGCCCTATGATGGGAGGTAAAAGCTTCATAGAGCCTACTTCCTAGTAAAAGAGAGAGCTGATACACTCGCCTGCAATGAGTGGGGGAGGTTGAAATGAAGCAAAGGGCAAAAGATGGGCTTTTACGATTTATCGAGCAAAGCCCTACAACTTGGCACGCTTGTGCTTCTTGCTCAAAGGAACTAGATAAAGCTGGCTTTTCCTCGCTACAGGAATCTGAGCGATGGGACTTGAAGGCTGAAGGACAATACTATCTTTTACGAGATGGCTCTAGTCTTTGTGCCTTTCGCCTACCGAAAGGGACCATTAAGCGCTGTCTCATCCTTGCGGCACATACAGATAGTCCCTCATTCACCCTCAAGCCCAACTTTGAAGTAATCCGCAACGGAACTGTTTTATGGGGAGTCAGCCCTTATGGTAGTCCTCTACTCCAATCTTGGTGGAACCGAGAATGCTACCTAGCTGGTAAAGTATTTTACCTAGACCAAGAAGGTAAACCACAAGAAGCGTTGCTAGACCTTCGAGACACTCCTGTGCTCATGCCACAACTTGCGATCCACCTAGAGAAAGAGGCTGTGAGCAAAGGGGTTCCCTTTCAAAAAGAAGGCGACTGTTACGTCCTTGCTGGCTCTGATTTAGGAAGTGAAAACCACCTTGTGGACCTTCTTAAAGAGCGACTTCCAATCCAACAGCTCCTTGGCCACCACCTCATGCTCGTTCCTATGCAATCCCCTGCTTTTTGGGGGCTTAACCGAGAAGGTGTTTCCAGCTACCGACTAGACAATCTAGCCTCTTGCCATGCAATCATGGAAGCTTTCACAGATTCCTCTAACGTTGCAGAGGACTGTCTCTCTGTCATATACTTCAGTGACCATGAAGAAGTTGGGTCTGAAAGTTATCAGGGTGCAGCATCCCCCATGCTAGAGGAAACTCTGCAAAGAATCTTTTTCAAGCTAGCACCAGATGCAAGCATTGAAGATTTCTACTGTATGAAAAGTCGCTCGGCCTGCTTTTCACTTGATGTCGCCCATGGTTATCATCCTGCACAAGGCAATCGCTCTGAGCCCTCCCACCTTCTTCAGTTAGGGAAAGGAGTGGCTCTTAAGTCAAGCAGCCAGCAGCGCTATACACAGCACAGTGCTCTTCGCACGCACTTACAGTCTTTAGCTTTGAATCACCAACTCCCTTTGCAAGAGTTCATCATGCGCAATGATATCCCCTCTGGGAGTACCATAGGTCCTATTTTATCCTCTCGCGTTGGCATACGAACAATGGACCTTGGCCACCCTCTACTCTCGATGCACTCCGCACGAGAAGCTATTTCTCTACATGATCATGAAGTCATGATCACACTTTTACAAAAGCTATTAGAAAACCCGATGATCCCATGAGGTACCATGTGAATAAAAGTCATTTCAAAGGTCAGAGTGTTGAGCAACACCTTCGAGAAAAGCGCTTACAGGGTGTGATCAGTCGAGAACCTCACGGATCATCCCCCACAGCAAGCTTTTTTGCGATGATCTATTCTGTCAAAGAGAGCGCAATCCTTGCCTTGCTCTTATGGACTGCCTTAATAGAAATTGATATGTCTATAGGACAGTCGTTGTTTGTGCTAGCTACCATTGGAGGAGGATGGGTCCTTTGGCGAGGCTGCATTGCTGCTTTTCGCGCATGGAGCCGCATGGAAAAAATCTATCGCATCATTGAGCAAGAAAAGTATGAAATTGAACACAATCTCGAGGAAGAGCGTGAAGAGCTCAAAGAAATTTACCGAGCTAAAGGCTTTGAAGGACAACTACTAGACAATGTAACAGATGTCTTAATGGC
Organism: uncultured bacterium; assembly: GCA_964460785.1. Lineage (GTDB taxonomy): Bacteria > Chlamydiota > Chlamydiia > Chlamydiales > CAYWQB01 > CAYWQB01. The sequence goes on along the minus strand of CAYWQB010000005.1, from coordinate 158,079 downwards.
TGATGAAGATCGCCTGTTGCGAGTTATGCTCGAAGAAGAATTTGGCGTAACCCTAGAAAGCCAAGAGCACCCTTTAAAAATTGGGCTTGCTTCAGGCCTTGGCGCATTACTTACAGCAGCCTTTCTCACCCTCTCTTTCATGAGCTCTGCCCTTTATGGTATTCCCCTTATGGTGACCCTACTTTTAATTCTTTCAGAAGTGACCCTTTCCTCTCTTGAGAAGAAGAAGATCCTTCCTTCTATTGTCTGGTTACTTGCGATTGCCGCAATTACCATCGGTTTTTCTCACTTTTTGGTCATTTGGCTACAATCATTCACGGTATTTCAATGAGCCTTCTCTCCCGCCCTTTATTTGAGCGTCTTTTGTCCGCAGTCAATCGCACCAAAGACTCTCCCTATAACTCCCTACTAACATCACCTGCACGCAGGTGGGAGCGCAACCTTCCCCTTAAGGCCTCTCTTGCTGCGGGAGGCTCTCTTTTCCTTGCCTACCTCCTTTCTTTCTTCCCAAGCTATCTTCCCTTTCACTACCTATTTCTCGGCTGTACATTTTTTCTGACAGGGGTGCCTGCTCTCATTCATGCGCTAGAAACGATTGCGAAGATGCGTATCGGCATCAATGTATTAATGACACTGGCAGCATTTGGCTCACTTTTTATTGGGGAGGGGCTGGAAGGCGGCCTTCTTTTAGTCCTTTTTGCCTTTTCAGAAGCTCTTGAGGAAATGATCAAAGGCAAAGCAAAAGAAACAATTCGCAGCCTGAAGCACCTCGCTCCAGAAAAAGCATATGTCATCCAGCCTGATGGATCGACCCTACTCACAGCGCTTAACCGTGTTCCTTTAGGCTCTACCCTTCTGATCAAGCCTGGAGAGCTTGTTCCCCTAGATGGAGAGGTGATGGAAGGTACTGCCCTGGCAAGCTTTGCTCACCTCACAGGAGAAAAAAAACCAGTTAGCCTACAACCTGGATCCACGGTCCCTTCTGGCTCGAAAATTCAAGAAGGAGAGCTTCGCCTTCGGGTTACTAAACTCCACAATAAGTCTACACTCAGCCGTATCGTCTCTTTGGTCAGTCAGGCACAGCAGTCAAAACCCAAGTTACAATCATGGCTTGAAAAGTGGAAACCCCGTTATGCGCTCACAATTATTCTCCTCTCTCTGATCACAGCGATCTCTTTCCCTTTTATTTTTTCCATGACCTTTTTAGGTGATGAAGGAAGCATTGTCCGCGCCCTGACTTTTTTGGTTGCAGCCTCCCCTTGTGCACTCATTATTGGCCCTCCTATTGTGTACCTTAGTGCGTTAAGCCGAGCTGCCAGCCGCGGCATCCTACTCAAAGGTTCTTCTCCTTTAGAAGCCCTTGCCGCTTGCTCAACAATCGTTTTTGATAAGACAGGGACATTAACCACAGGCGAATTCATCTGCCATCCCCTAGAACCAATCTGTGAGCAGCAAAAAGCATCCTTAAAGCAAGCATATGCTGTGGCCTATACGTTAGAAAATGGCAACCACCACCCTCTATCAAAAGCTATTATTGAGAGATCAAAAGCAGAAGGTGCTCAAGGCATCTGCTTAGAAAACTTTCGCAAGGTCCCAGGATTTGGGATTAAAGCATTCTATCCAGACCTCTCTTGTGAGGTCTTCTTAGGGAACTACCGCTTTATTGAAGATCACCTATCTAAAGCAAGCCGGGAAGATCTACAAAAAAAAGCGCAAAAAGCAAAAGAAAGGGGCTACGTACTCTCCTTTTTGCTAATAGGAGAGAGCCTTTTTCTTTTTTCTTTTGAAGATTCGATCCGCAAGAATGCAAAAGCAGTCCTGCAATCGATGCAGCAGAGACATAGTGTGCGCCCTGTCCTCTTAACAGGCGATCATCAAGAGAATGCAAAACAAGTCGCAGAGCAAGTTGGGATTCAGGAATTTTATAGTGAGTTAACGCCAGAAGACAAGCTCACTAAGGTGAAGGAGTATGGCAAACACTCCCCTGTCGCAATGGTAGGAGATGGCCTAAATGATGCTCCTGCCCTTGCTTGGTCGCATGTTGGCATTGCAATGGGGAAAATTGGCACCCTCACAGCGATTGAAGCTTCAGATATTATTCTGCTTAAGGATTCTCTTTCTCACTTGGGAGAGCTATTTACTTTATCTTATAAAGCAAAAAAGACTCTGACACAAAATGTGGCTTTTGCCTTTGCCATCATTATATTTGCGGGTCTCTTAGGCCTGTTAGGCTGGATTCCTCTATGGTTAGCTGTTCTTTTACACGAGGGAGGCACGGTCTTAGTCGGCTTAAATGGCCTGCGGCTACTGAGAAGTTAAAAAACTCTTTTCATCCATCTGGTTGTTTATTATGGTGCCATTCGGCCTTGAAGAAGATATGCACCTGTTACTATGACAAAAAAAACAAAAGCTCTAGCTCAACATAAGCTTTTAGAAACCGCTATTGAGGACCAAAAAAGCCAGTTCTCCTCTTTTTATAACTGGCTTTGCGAAAGCATGAGTCCGAATTTTTTTGAGAATGTCAAGGCTGAGCACATCACCTTGATTGTCCATAGCTTAATGGGGTTTCACCTACAGGAGCATTTCTCTCAGATCAATTTAAAGGACTCTGCCATTGTCCTGTGTCCAGATAGTTCTGAGGCTGACATTGAGGTACTAAGCCGCTTCCACTACTATGGGATTAAGACCTATCAGACCTTTGTCTCTCACAAGCCCTTGCCTCATGCTGAAGGCAATACACCTCTTCGCATTGCGATCCTCCACTTCACAGATGCGTCTTCTGAGCGAGTTGATCACCCCAAGCAGATGCTCCACAAGCTGCATGCGGCTTGCGAAAAAAAAGGCTTAGACTTCACGCACAAAGAGTTAGAGTCTATTATGGGGGAAATTAGCCCTCACTTTTTAAAGGCTTTATCGATTCGGCGTATGGCTGTTGCTCTTGAGATGTACTTCCGCGCCAAAACCCGCGACCACTGCCAATATGAAGCTTGGTATGACCGCAAGTGGGAAGAGCGAGATGCTCCTTCTATGCGGATTGCATTAGCATGGCGCAATGCCCCTAAACATGGGTTTCTCTCGCGGTTAGCCAAGATGATCCACCGACATGGCCTCGTCATGAAGCGGGTGAATGCCTCTTACATCAACCCGCATGATAAACATAATATTCTTGTGATGAGCTTAGGGCTTCATGGGATTGATGGCCGTGCGGCCTGGGAAGCTTGTGATACCAATGACTTTCTCCGTGAGCTTGTCCTTTTAAAATTTTTTCCAGACCTTGGTCTTATCGGTAAAACCTTTATCGATACGGGCTTAATACGTGGAAGCTTAGGTATTTTTCTTAAGTGCGCAGTAAACTTTGTAGATCAAGTGCTTGTTCATTTGGATAGCCACCAATACACACATGAGAAAATTGAAGAAGCCTTTTGTCGCCACCCTACGCTAAGTGTGCAGCTTTGTCACCTATTTGAAGAGCGCTTCCACCCCGACCTTCATAATCGCAAGAAGTACAACCAATCGCGTCGCTCTTTTATCAAAGAAATCAAAAGCCTTGATACAGGCCATGAAGACATCGATCAGTTTCACCGCAATGTCCTTATGCAGGGATTGAACTTCATTGATCACACACTAAAAACAAACTTCTACCGCAACAATAAAACTGCTATTTCTTTCCGTGTAGACCCTAAATACTTAGATCAAGTTCCTTTTGATCGCCAATCCATCTTCCCTGAGCTCCCTTATGCAATATTTTTCATCAAGGGCATGCATTACTTTGGCTTCCACATCCGCTTTAAAGACCTATCGAGAGGTGGGCTGCGCACGGTTTTCCCAAGAAGCAGCCAACAAATGGAAGTGGAGAGCAAAGCCACATTCTTAGAATGTTATAACCTTGCCTACACACAGCATAAGAAGAATAAAGATATCCCAGAAGGGGGAGCTAAGGGTGTTATCCTTCTCAAGCCTTACCGGCGCCTCAACACAGAAATGGAAATTTTAGAGCAGGAATTAAGACGCTCACAGGTTTCTGAGGATAGCATCCAAAAAACACTGGATAAATTCCGTAAAGAGCAAAAGTTAGAGTACCTCTACCATACACAGCGTACTTTCATTGATGCTCTACTTACCATCACAAACTGCGCCCCTAATGGCAAGCTCATTGCCAAGCATATTGTCAACTACTGGAAGCGTCCTGAGTATATCTACCTCGGCCCAGATGAAAATATGCACAACCCAATGATTGAATGGATTGCAGCACAAAGCAAGAGATACAACTATAAGCCTGGTGGCTCATTCATCTCAGCAAAGCCTGATGTTGGCATCAACCATAAAGAGTATGGGGTGACCTCACTAGGTGTGAATGTTTACATGCATGAGGTCTTAAAACATTTAAAAATTAATCCTCTGAAAGACCCCTTTACGATCAAAATGACAGGGGGGCCAGATGGAGATGTAGCAGGCAATCAAATCTATAACCTCTATAAATACTACCGACATACAGCCAAGCTTGTTGCCCTCACAGATGTTTCAGGAACTATCTACGACCCCAATGGTCTTGACCTTGAGGAAATGAAGCGTCTCTTCCACTCTGGTCTTTCTATTCGCTACTACAACCCAGAAAAGCTCTCAGAAAGCGGATTTCTTCTCGACTGCAAGACCAAGAAGGGAGAAACAGCTTATGCCCAACAAACTCTCGTTTGGAGAAAAAAAGGGAAAAAAGCGGTCCAAACCTGGGTTTCCGGCAATGAGATGAACAACCTTTACCGCAATACTGTCCATAAAGTGAAGGCGGATATTTTTGTCCCCGCCGGAGGGCGTCCTAAAACCCTAAACAATACCAACTTTCGGGACTTTCTTACAGATCATGGAGCTCCCTCTGCCAAGGCGATTATTGAAGGAGCCAACCTCTACCTCACTCCCTGGGCTCGCCTATCACTAGAAAAGATGGGAGTCCTTATCATTAAAGACAGCTCTGCAAATAAAGCAGGTGTGATCTGCTCTTCTTTTGAAGTCTTAGCTGGCTTAACGCTAACAGATGAAGAATTCTTACAGTACAAGTCTACCCTCGTTGACCAAATTCTGGAAACATTGCGTAAGCTTGCCTATGCGGAAGCGAAGACTCTGCTGCAAGGTTGCAAGAAGGGAGGCCCCTACTTATCTGAGATCTCCAACCAGATCTCCGATCGCATCAACTATTATACGGATCAACTTCTTCATTACCTAGATACTGTAAAGCTAAGTAAAGATCCTGAGGACCCCATGATCCGCTGCTATCTAAACTACTGCCCTAAGTTACTCAGGGATCAGTTTCCTGAGCGGCTTTTAGAGCAAATCCCAGATATTCATAAAAAAGCGATTATTGCCTCAAAGGTAGCTTCCTCTCTCATTTACACAAAAGGGATCCACTGGTCTCCCTCTCTTATCGATGTCCTTCCTGTTTTATGGAAAGATAAAGCGATCTTTGAAGAGTTACAACCCTTTGATTTTAAGGAATAAAAATGCTCCCTGACACAGGGAGCATAAACGAAGGATTTTAGACGGAGAGCCGCTGCTGTTCAGAGGCCCAATGAATAAACTTTTTCCAGCGCCTTTCCCAGTGGCTAAGAGCTTGGCTCTTTTCCTGTTGGTTCATGGCACTGTAAATAATAGAGTTCATCGAGATTTGCTTTAGATCTTTCAAATCAAGCTGCCAGTGCACACAGGCTGCGAAAAAATCTCCATTAAAAGAATATCGCATGATGCCTGGATCATCAGGGGAAAGAACAATGGGAATACCAAAGTTCATTAACACCTGAGCAGGGTGATGCCGCAAGTCTCCGACAAACCCCAGGACTTGATTACTGATCGGACAAACCTCTACACAAACATGATGGTTTTTGACCATGCCCATCAAGTGAGGGTGATAAGCCAATCGCAACCCATGGCCAATCCGGCGTGTCCCAAGAAGAATCGAGTCTACAATATTTTCATTCTCTCTTTCTGTGGACTCCCCTGCATGAAAGAAGAATGAAGGATTGATTTCTGCATAGCGCTCCTTAAAGGAGAGAAGGGCTGGCAAGTAGTCCAACTGCCCCTTCAACACATCTTCTTGGTTTACAATATCAAACCCCACCAACAGCCGAGGGAATTGCTGACTTAGCTGAGCATAGCGTTCAAGTTTTCCCTCCATCTGCTCTAAGGTGGCGTGCCTGGAGCCAGCTTGGATGACCTTCATAGAAAATGCTGGATCAATGGCTTGCATTTCTTTGACCACATCTGCCAGAAGCTGCAAGTGTTCTGCATCTGTCAGTGGGTTTCCCTCTAAGTCATAAAGAGGAGAGAGACTCGATCGAACCTCTAAATATTGCACATTTTGCTTCACATAGTCTGTCAGTACATGCTTGAGGTACTCCTTCCGCAAAGGCTGGTATTGCACAAGACCTTTAATACGCTTAAAGCAATCCTCAAAATGCCCCCACACGGTATGAGCAGACCCAGCATGCTTTGGGTTTAGGGTAACAAGATACTGCAGGTGCTGGATAGCTTCCTGTTTAGTCGCTGATCTTTCTAAGATCATACGCAAGGGCTTCCAATCTAAAGAGGGAGGCTCTTGAAAAAAGCGCATCGCCCCTGTCACAAGCTTCCCATCACCTTTCCCTAGGTAAATATAGCAATGTGGCTCTTCGATTGCTTTTTCTAAAAGCCAGTGCAAATCTCCCATTGCAGATGAATGAATATGCAAAACCCCCCCTTTGGGCATGCGCGCAATCAGGCGCATTAAAGGGGTTTTATAGATGCGAGCATCTTTAGAAAGAATAGCTCGAGGATCTGCTAAAACAGTGGGGCTTTCTACCTTGACCTGCTTTTGCAGTTGTTTCAAATATTGGTCTACCCTTTGCTCCTCTTCGCTCAACTGTATATTTGAGCTGAAGCGCAATTGCTTTTCACCTTCTATGAGAGATTTACGTCTGGCTACATGATCTGGATTATGAAAAAGAGCGGCAACAAGGGCAACACCAATGATGAAGAAGAAGCTATATAAGCACCGACTCACCATAAGCTCTATGTTACCTCCTATTATTATAAAAATCCGGGGATCCCCGGGAGCCTTTACATGCCCTCTTTTTTATAAAATGTAAATATTTATTTTAAAAACACCCGCTCTCATCAAGGTACAATAGGCGGTCATTTTTTGCAGAAGGCACCTATTTAGGCAGGAGCCACAACAAGACAATGTGTTGTAGTTTCCTTGATTTCAGAGAGCTACAATCAAAATTCAGCAATCAATAACGAAGACTGCTAAAAACACTTGACTCTCAACAAAGCGATGGATAAAATAGATGCCTGGTAAGAAAAGGAGTCTTGCAGTGAAGCATCTTTCTTCCAAGCCGACAAAAAAAAACCAGCGGATGCAAAAGGTCCTGCTGGGGCTTGTAGACCTTTACCTTAAGATTGGCGCCCCTATAGGCTCGCATACTCTTAAGGATGAGTCTTTTCCTGAGCTAAGCTCAGCTACGCTACGCAACTATTTTGCCGTTTTAGAAGAAATGGGCTACCTCCAACAGCAACACTCATCTGGAGGACGCATCCCCACGGCTAAAGCACTACGTCTCTATGTCGATCATTACCGCGACCAACCTATTCATCAAGAGTCTCTTCATCAAACCTTACAGTTTCTTCACCAGCTAGAAACAAAAGATATCAGTGGTACGCTCTGCCAAGCAGCAGAGACCTTTAGTGACAAACTTGGTCTTGCCGTGTGCATTTCAGCCCCTCGGTTTGATCAAGATTTTGTGCGCGATATCAAACTTGTTCACTTGGATGGCAACCGCTATCTTTGCGCCCTGATCACAGACTTTGGGCTAGTGCAAACAGAGATCCTTTATACCGACGCTTCTCTCAGCTCTTTTTCTTTGCGACGTATTGAATCCTACTTCCGCTCGCAACTTTCTAGTCGTGCTTGTGATGAACTTCTCTCCGATGAAGAAGAGGTGATTGCACGCAGCTTTTATGAAGAGACGCTGGTGCGCTATATGTTGCGCTACTCACACTTCCGAGAAGATGACCTCTACCTCACTGGCTTTTCTAAGCTACTTAAACTCCCTGAGTTTCAAGACCCCAAAGCCCTTGCAGAAGGCCTTTCCCTTTTTGAAGATCGCTCAGGGTTGCGCGAGATCCTGCGCCAAACAATCAAAGAAGGAGAGCCCTTAAGTTTCATTGGAGATGATCTAAAGGCATACCAACCACACAGCACCCAGTGTGCTCTCATGACACACCCTTATCGCATTCACGCACACATTGTTGGCTCCATTGCTCTTCTTGGCCCCACACGCCTTCCCTACCGACAAATTATGGGAGCCTTACAAGACTTTTCGGAAGCTTTATCTAGCTTCCTCACACGCAATATCTACACACATAAGTTAAGCTACCGGATGCCTGAAGCACATAAAATGTATCTTGCTTCAGCACCTAAGCTTCTCACTCATACACCGGGATCAAGTTAGGAGTTCACGTATGGCTAAAGCCAAAGATGACAAAAAGGATCAGAAGGTCGAAGAAACAGAAGAAAAGAAGGTAGAGGAAATCTCTGCAGAGTCTGTGAATGACCTCTTAAAAGAAGAGCTAGAGAAACTCCGTGCACAACAGCAAGAGTTGAAAGATACAAATTTACGCCAACTTGCAGAACTTGAGAACACACGTAAGCGCCTCCATAAAGAGCGTGAAGAGATGACTCGCTATGCAATTGGACGCTTTGCAGAAGACTTCCTAGCCCCTCTAGACCAGATGGAAAAAGCACTAGACTGTGCTGACAACATGTCTGAAGAGGTTAAAAACTGGGCGATTGGCTTTAAGATGATCTTGAACCAGTTTCACGATGTCTTTGCTAACAATAATATTTCTTCCTACTCCGCCATGGGAGAAGAGTTTAACCCTCACCTCCATGAAGCAGTCGAGGCAGATGAAACGACGGATAAACCTGAGGGTACCATCCTTGAGGAGTATGCAAAAGGTTACAAAATGGGAGACTATATTGTGCGCCCCGCTCGTGTAAAAGTTGCTAAGAAAGCCACAAGTTCCCCCAATGAAGAGTTAAATGAAAATCAACAGAAAGGAGTCGAAAATGACGGCTAAAAAGAAAGGGAAAATTATAGGGATTGACCTTGGGACCACCAACTCATGCGTGGCCATCATGGAAGGCTCTTCTGCAAAGGTGATCACTTCTGCAGAAGGTGGTCGCACCACTCCATCCGTTGCTGCCTTCAAAGGAGAAGAGCGCCTGGTAGGTGTACCTGCGAAACGTCAGTCTGTCACCAACCCAGAAAACACTCTATACTCTACAAAGCGCTTTATTGGACGAAAGTTTGATGAAGTTGGAGAAGAGGTATCTTCTGTGTCTTACAAAGTGAAGCCCAACAGCAATGGCGACGCGATTTTTGAGGCAAATGGCAAGGACTACACACCAGAAGAGATTGGAGCTCTTGTCCTTACAAAGATGAAAGAGACTGCTGAAGCCTATCTTGGTGAAGAGGTCACAGAGGCTGTGGTCACTGTTCCTGCTTACTTCAACGATTCACAGCGTCAATCTACAAAGGATGCAGGTAAGATTGCGGGGCTTGATGTTAAGCGTATCATTCCTGAGCCAACAGCTGCTGCTCTAGCTTATGGCCTAGATAAAAAGCATGATGCAAAGATTGCTGTTTATGACCTTGGTGGAGGAACCTTTGATATCTCTATCCTAGAAATTGGTGATGGCGTCTTTGAAGTACTTGCAACTAACGGAGATACTCACCTTGGTGGAGATGACTTTGACAAAGCCATCATGGACTGGATCATCGAAGAGTTCAAAAAGGAAAACAGCATTGATCTGCGCAATGATAAGATGGCTCTCCAGCGTATCCGTGATGCAGCAGAAAAAGCAAAAATTGAGCTTTCTGGAACTACATCCACAGAGATCAACCAGCCCTTCATCACAATGGACTCCTCTGGTCCTAAGCACCTTTCTCTTACATTGACACGTGCTAAGCTTGAGTCTCTAGTTCACAGCCTGATTGAACGTACGCGTGGACCTTGCCAAAAAGCGATGCAAGATGCAGGTGTCTCTAACTCTGAGATCAGTGAAGTCATCCTTGTTGGAGGAATGTCTCGTATGCCTGCTGTCCAAGAGATCGTCAAAGAGATCTTTGGTAAAGAGCCGCATAAAGGGGTTAACCCTGATGAAGTAGTCGCTATTGGTGCTGCGATCCAAGGTGGTGTCTTAACTGGAGATGTCAAAGATATCCTTCTTCTTGATGTGATCCCTCTAACACTAGGGATTGAAACGCTAGGAGGAATTATGACTCCTCTGATTGAGCGTAACACCACCATTCCTGTACAGAAAAAGCAGATTTTCTCCACTGCAGCAGACAACCAGCCTGCTGTAACAATCCGCGTTCTACAGGGTGAGCGACAAGTTGCGAATGAAAACCGTGAAATTGGCCGCTTTGACCTATCTGATATTCCTCCTTCTCCTCGTGGCGTACCACAGATTGAAGTGTGCTTCGATGTGGATGCGAACGCGATCTTGCATGTTTCTGCGAAAGACAAGCAGTCTGGAAAAGAACAAAAGATCCGTATTGAAGCCTCTTCTGGCTTGAGTGAGGATGAGATTGATCGCATGGTTAAGGATGCGGAAATGAACCGCGATGCAGATAAGAAGAAAAAAGAAGAGGCTGATGCGCGCAATGAAGCGGATAGCCTGGCTTATCGTGCAGAAAAATCTCTTACTGATTTTAAAGACAAGATCCCTGCGGATGTTGCCAAGCAGATTCAAGACAAGGTTGATGCAATCAAAAAAGCTCTTGAAGGAACTGATGCAGAGCAGATCAAGCAAGCAACAGCAGCTCTAAACCAAGAGATGCAAAAAATCGGAGAGACGATGCAGCAAGCAGCTCAAGCTCAGGCTGGAGAGCAGCAGCAGGCACAACCTCAAGCTGAATCAAATGAAGAAAATATTGAAGATGCTGAGGTTGAAGTCATCAACGAGGATGACAAAGAGCAGAAGTAACCCTCTGCGATACTCTTCTTTTTCCAAAAGCCCTCTCTTTTGAGAGGGCTTTTTTTGTGCCTCAATACATAAGTATTTTTAATCAAAAAATTAGAAATACTTATTCATAAAAAAAACAATATGACGTAGCAATGAGCTGTACATTTCAGCGAGGTCAAAACCATGCGTAGCCTGCTCATAGCTTTTTTAACTTTTTCATTTTTCCCTTTTATAGAAGCATCAAATTGGACAAAGGGATCTGCCTCTGTAACGTTTTCTGGGTCATCGACTCTACACAAATTTTCTGGACAAGGAACAGCTCTTCCATTTGACACACAGCCCGATCGCAATCAAGGGCTCCTCTCATGGCAAGCAATTCTACCTATTGAATCCATGGACACAGGGCTTGCCAAAAGAGATGCAAATATGCGGGATATGTTTCACTATGAGCAGAACCCTGTCATTGCGGCAACCTTTGATCACGTTGCCATTGAAAGCATCAAAAAAGGGGACTCCTTACCCTCTACTATTACAATGAACGATACACAAAAAAGCGTTCTATCTGAAGTCACAGAAGTTTCTAGGGATGGTCAGAGAATTCAATTAAAACTAAAGATGCCCATAAGGCTAAATGAATTTCACCTAGACCCTCCAAGTGCATTTTTTTTCATACGTGTTGCCAATGAAGTCTCTGTAGAGATTGACTTAACTTTCTACCAAGGTTAGGTCCATGACAACTATCTCTATTCACTCTATTGGCTGTGCAGTCCCTCCATTCCAGTACTCTCAGGAGGAAATTTGCCAATACATGCTAGACAAAACGAGCAACATAAAGGAGAAAAACTTTATCCAGCGCATCTACTCTCTATCTGGGATAGAGCAAAGACATAGTATTTTGCCTGACTTTTACCGTGATACAAAAAAGGTGTTATTTAAAGATCAACACCTCTCCCCTTCGACCAAGCAACGCAATGCTCTCTACACTATAGAGTCAAAAAAAATGGGAGAAGAGGCCTCTCAAAAAGCAATTTCTTCCTCTCCTTTTGAAGCGTCTGAAATTACCCATATTATTACTGTTTCATGTACAGGATTTTATAATCCTGGCCTAGACCTTCACCTCATTGCTGCTCTTGGTATTCCATCGACCGCTAAGCGATACCACTTAGGGTTTATGGGGTGCTATGCCGCCATCCCTGCTCTGAGCATGGCTCAGCAGTTTTGCGAGGCGAACCCAGATGCTGTGGTTCTTGTTGTTTGTGTTGAGATCTGTAGCCTACATTTTCAAGAGGGTAGGAAGGCTGATACAATTGTAGCAAATGCTCTATTTGCAGATGGGTCTGCAGCAGCTTTAGTCAGCGCCAAACCAGCTTACTCAACAAGTATTCAAATAAACCAATTTGTGTCCTCTATCATTCCTGAAGGTCATGATGATATGGCCTGGATCATTGGCGACCATGGGTTTGAGATGACTCTTAGTAGTTATATCCCCTCCATCCTAAAAGCTAATATGCTTGACCTATGGAAGACGTCCTCCCTCTTTGAGTCTCTGGAAGAAGTGGACTTATGGGCGATTCATCCTGGGGGTCGCGCCATTTTAGATGCTGCTGAAGAATCCTTCAATATACAGACCGATCAACTCGCACCGTCAAGATCTATTCTCCAAAAATTTGGAAATATGAGCAGTGCTACGATCCTCTTTGTTTTAAATGAAATCTGGGATCATCCCCGCTCCCATATATGTGCTATGGCATTTGGCCCCGGCCTTACCTTAGAACTAGCACAGATGAAACTCATTCCCCAAAAGCAATTTACTGAAAATAAACAGAGGTCGCTTTGCGTAAAATAGTCCCTTCGAAAAAGCACCTGGCCTACTTATTGCCCATTTTTTTTCTTACTGTATTTTTTGCTTATCAATTTTCCATTCTTCCCATTGATCAACAAAATCGACTCATGGAAGGTCAGGATCCTGAGAGGCGAAAGGTCTATGATGCCTTTTGTGAAGCATTTGGAAGTGACAATGAGGTTGTCCTCACCTACACTCGAGAGAGTCTACTGACAGACGCTGGATTCAAAGACCTCTCCCTTCTTACCGCCAAAATAGAAAAGATGCATGGGGTTTCTCAGGTTTTTTCTATTTCGCAAATCCTCGCCCCCTTTGAGAAGAATAAAGTTGAAAAATATCCCCACCAAGTCTCCTCCTTACTTTCTAAAGATGGCAAAACAGCAAGCCTCATTATAGAGATCGACCGCCAAGCAACAGAAAAAGAAAAGGAAGATCTCTTCTATGAGCTATATGCTCTAAAATCTAAAAAAGGCTCTTCCCAGCTACATATGGCAGGCCTTCCCTTACAAAAAAGAGAAGTCTCCTCTCTAATTCAAAAAGACTTGGATTTAATTATTCCCCTTTCCGCCGTGATACTAGCAGCTTGCCTGCTATTCATCTTTAAGAGCTGGCTGTCAATGATTATCACAATGCTTGTCACCGGGATTTCTCTCATGTGGACCTTAGGAATCTATTCCACATTTGGCTTATCATTAAATACCATCACCTCTCTCCTTCCCCCAGTGATTATGGTCTTGTCTGTAGTAAATACAGTCCACATCCTACAAAGCTGGAGAGAACAAACCGCAAAAAAAATCCCTCTTCCTCTTCGCTCCTCTTATGCTCTGAAAGAGGTTTTTCCCGCTTGCTTTTTTACAACGCTAACAACCTCCCTTGGCATGGGGTCTTTAATCATCAACGACATCCCTGCTGTTCAACTATTTGGAATTTTTGCAAGCTTAGGGGTATGGATCTCTTTCCTCTTTTCCTTCTTACTTACCCCCTTCTTCTTACCGTGGATCCATGGTGAGCCAAAGCGAGAAAAAGCAAAATCACTCCCCCCCTGGAAGCGCACACTTTCTTTCTTTTCTGTACATGTTGAAAAGCACCCCAAACAGATTCTTGTTCTTTCTCTTCTTCTATCTTTCAGCTTAGCTCCTGGCATTTTTCAATTAAAAAACAATACAGATCTTCTTTCTTTTCTGAAGCCCCAAAATACACTACGCAATGACACCGACTCTATAGGCAAAGCCACAGGGTCCACACAAACTCTAGAGATTTTATGGAGTGCGAAAGACCTACACCGCCTATCGTCGATCCAAGATTATCAATCGCTCCATCTCTTTCAGCAGAGGCTGTTAAGCTTGCCTAATGTGCAAGGGGTAAATAGCCTGATTAATCGTCTCTATTTACCCAACCACAAAGGACAGTGGGCTCGCTTTCCTCAAAACCAGCAAGAGTTAAATTACATCTTTCGCCATCTCAACAAAGAGCACTTACAGCAATTCTTATCTTCTTCTGGTGACCAACAAAGGATACAGATTCGATTAGCGAAAATGGGCACTGCCCAGGCATCGGAACTTGTCTCTGAAATAGAGAAAATTAGTAATGAGCTATTCAAAGACAAGTATTCCATTCAGCCAACTGGAGCCTTTTATCAAGTCATTCAAGATTCTAATGGCTTGGTTTCCAACCTTGTCCATAGCTTTATCATTGCTTTTGCCACTGTTCTTCTAGCAATTGGAGTCTACTTCCGCTCTCTATCTGTTGTTTTCATTTCCATTATTCCGAATATTCAGCCTATCATTTGGACTCTTGGCCTGATGGGATATCTAGGTGTTGATCTAAGTACAGGCACGGCTATGATTGCTTCTGTATCTATAGGGATTGTTGTTGATGACACCATCCATTACTTAACCAGATACTTCAAAGAAAAAAAGATCTCTCCTAGTAAAGCCAATCGAGAAACCATTACAAATACAGGACAAGCGATGCTTACCTCGTCTGTAGTCCTAGCCCTAGGCTTTGGTATTGGTATCTTTGGCAGCTTTTTACCCACCATGTATTTTGCCTTATTAACTGCCCTTACAATGGTCAGTGCAGCCCTATGTGACCTACTCGTCCTACCAGCTTGTATTAAAGTTTTCAGCTTATCAGGAGGTAAAGGTCATGTATGATGTGGTGATCATAGGCGGAGGAGCCGTAGGGCTTTTGCTAGCGAACTTATGTGCAAAGCAGAACATTCACTGTTTGGTCGTTGAAAAAAATAGGTCCCTTCCTCCCCTCTCATTAGCAATAGGCATTACACCTCCTTCTCTTTCCATTTTGCAATCTATTGGTCTCGAGCAAGAAGTGATTGCTCAGGGGCTGCCTATCTCAGAAGCTTTTGTTCATCATGGCAAAAATACGATCGGTGGTGTTTCTTTCTCAAAGATTGCAGGAGAGTTCCCTTTTATTTTATCCATCCCCCAAAACACGCTTGTCAAAACCCTACAAAAGAGAACTGAAAAGACACAGAAGATCACATTCCGACAAGGGTGGTCTCTAAAAGGCATTGAGAATTCTGCATCCTCTGTAAGAATCACAATTCAAAGTGAGCTACACCCTAAAAAAGAGGAAACTCTTACTGCAAAGTATGCGATCGCTTGTGATGGTGCACATAGTAAAACACGCAGTCTTCTCAATATTCCTTTTCATATTAAACAGTATTCTCCCTCCTTCCTACTCTCTGACTTTTCGGATAAAACCTCTTTAGGAAAAGCTGCACACCTATTTTTTACTGCCAAAGGCTCAGTAGAATCCTTTCCCTTGGCTAATGAAAAAAGACGCTGGATCATTCAAAAGAGTAAAAATGAGAACAAGCCATTTGTAAATATCATCCAAGAGCGCTGTGGTATTGACCTTCGAGAACAAGACCAAATCAATCATTTTTCTTTTACGACGCAAAGAGTCGTCCTTCATACCTTTTATCAAGGCAGAGTGTTATTTGCAGGCAATGCAGCACATGTGATGAGCCCTGTAGGAGGGCAAGGACTAAACACAGGGATAGCAGATGCGGAATACATTTCAAAAATTCTTCCTAGCCTCTTAACAGACCCTTCTCTTGCTAGCTCCCTTCTCAAAGACTTTCAAAAGTTTCGACTCAAAGCCTTTCATACTGCAGCAAACCGAGCTGCCTTATGTATGAGAGTTGGCACACTACAGGGATATACATTAGACTTCCTCAGGAAAAGTTTTTTGAAATATTTTATTCTCAAGCCCCCTGTTCTTCATGGTATCCCTGCATTCTTTGCTATGCAAACCATCCCTTATAAAAACTATATGGAAATTCCAAGACATAAGCAGGTTTTACAGTGAGCACCTCCAAATTCAATCTAAAAAATAAAGATTACTTAGGAGATCCCCAGAAAAAAAGGTTTTATAATGAAGCTTTTTTCTCTGAAGCTGCCTCCCATTATGACATTGCCACTAAGGGGTTATCTCTCTGCAGGGATGCTTCCTGGAAAAAAGCTCTTCTAAATCATTTACCTGATCCACACTATTCCAAAGCGCTAGACTTAGCTTGTGGCACAGGAGATGTCACCTTCCTTCTTGCAGAGAAGTTTCAAGATGCTCAGGTCATGGGTGTGGACCTCTCTCAAGCGATGCTCTCTTGCGCTCAAAGAAAAAGCCTCCACTCAAACACACAGTTTATCAAGTCCGCGATGGAAACCCTCCCCTTTCCTGATGCTTCTTTTGACCTCGTCACAGGCAGTTATGCTCTTAGGAATGCTGGGAGTCTACAAGAGGCGATCTATGAAGTTGCTAGGGTGTTGAAGCCTGAAGGTACAGCTGCTTTTTTAGAGTTTTCTAAAAAGGAGAGCTGGATGATGCAAAAAATACAATATTTTATTTTGAAAACATGGGGAAGCTTTTGGGGACTTCTCTTACATGGAAATATGGAAATCCATGGTTATATTGCAGATAGTCTAGTGCACTTTCCTACCACAAAAACTTTAGATGAGATGTTTTTGCAATCAGGGTTGCAAAAACAAAAGGAGATTCGCTTCTTTTTTGGAACCCTGCGCGCCTCTTTCTACAAAAAAAAGACCTTGTACTCTCCTGAGTCCATCACTTCTGGATCCTAAAATAACCAGAAGCACAACCTCCTCGCGCTTTTTGCTCTCCCCTAAAAAACGCATCGCATTTAAGCGATTAATATGTTTTAATAGAAAGCTTTATTTATGATGTAAATTGATTTTAACATGTCTGCTTTCTTTTCTCTACTCGACCAGATTCAAGATTTCATCTGGGGGTATATCGGCTTAGTTTTGATTATTGGCACTGGCCTTTACTTCACATTCACCTCGAAATTTTTCCAACTTCGCGAAGCGCCCAAAATAGCAAAAAACTTTTTCAATCTACTTTCCCAAGAGCACTCTGATGCTCGCGGTAGCCACCCTATTCAAGTCTTTTTTGCCGCTGTTGGTGGATGCATTGGCATAGGAAATGTGGTCTCTGTCTGTATTGCTGTGCAAATTGGGGGACCAGGAGCAGTTTTTTGGATCTGGGTCACGAGTTTGCTCGGCATGCTCCTAAAGTATAGCGAAGTCTACCTTGGCCTAAAGTACCGCGTAGAAAACCGTGAAGGCAGCTATGATGGTGGCCCCATGTACTTTTTGCGCCGTGCATTTAAAGGGAAGTGGGCTGCAACTCTTGTTTGCATCTTACTTTGCGTCTATGGCGTAGAAGTTTTCCTATTTAAGACCGTCGTGAGCAGTATCTCTTTGAACTTCTCTCTTCCTCCAGTGGCTGTCATGATCGCTCTTCTTGCCGCTATTTTATTTGCGGGCTTCGGAGGTGTTTCACGCGTAGGAAAAATCTCTTCTTGCCTTGTGCCATTTTTTGTTGTGGCATACCTCTTTTTTGGAGGATGGGTCATTTTTGCAAATAGTGCCTTGATTCCCGATGTTATTAGCTCCATTTTTTCTTCTGCATTCAATGGTCATGCTGCAATAGGTGGCTTCATTGGCAGCACCATGGCACAAGCGATTTCCCAAGGCCTTGCTAGCGGCTGCTATACAGGAGATATTGGGATTGGCTATGCATCTGTGATTCATGCAGAAACAAGAGAAACAAATCCTGTACGCCAAGCATCTCTAGCAGTAATGGCTATTTTTCTAGATACCATTATTGTCTGCTCCATCACTCTTCTTGTGATCCTACTCACAGGGATCTGGCATGAGCCCATTGATCCTTCCATCATGGTCCAGCAGGCTTTAAGTCGCTATTTCCCTCATATGGACCTGTTTATGACAGTCCTCATCTTCCTATTGGGATACTCTACCATTATTGCCTACTTTGTTGTGGGAATGAAGTGTGCCTCTTTCTTATTTAAAAAGCGCCTAGGCAACTGGCTCTTCTCTATCTACGCATGTATTGCATTCATCTGCACGATGTTCTTTGAGGTCAAACAGGCCTTCACCATCATGCTTCTTGCTGGAGGAGGATTGATGATCTTGAACCTGATTGGGATTTTCTTAATGCGTAAAGAGATCTCGTTTACCTTCCCAAAGAAGTAGTAGAACGAAGCTCTATCACTTTAGGAAAGAGCTTTTGGACCGCTTTCTCATGAGAAACGGCAGCGATGATCATAGAATTGCTCCACTTGGCCATCAGCTCTTTCCAGCTTCCTAGTAGCAAAGGGTCTTGTGTAGATAAAACTTCATCTAAGAGGAAAAGTCTAGGCCGCTTTGCTAAGCAAAAAAGAAACATAAATCGCTGGTGCCATTGAGCAGAAAGAGAGGAAAGCTCCTCTTCCTTTTTCTGCTTGCATGCTTCGATAAGTTGCTGCCCATAAGGCCCCACAACAGGGATCTTTTGCCAGAAACCAATAGGAGTCACTGTTTCTAAAGTCTCTCCAAGCAGCCGCTCTTTTCCAAAGAATACCGCGCGTTGTGGCTTTAATGCACGCGGATCAACCACCAGCCCGTCCACAAGCAACTCTCCACCCTTTGCTTCCAAAATTCCACTGAAGTACTCAAGTAGAGAGCTTTTCCCTACACCATTTTCTCCAATAATAACCGCCGGTTCTCCGACCTTTAGATTGATACACAAGTCGGAGAAGAGCTCTTTCCCTCCCTTTGAAAGAGAGACCTGTGAACAGCGAATGTGACAAAAAGGCTTTTGTATTAAGGGTGGGAGCCTGTTCTCTAGAGGAATTTTACTTAGATAAGAGTTCCATTTTGCAAGGTGAGATAAAGCTTCTTGAAAGAGTTCAATGCGATCGACAAGCTGCACAAGGGGCCGAAAAAAGATCAAAGTATACAGGTGAAAAGCAAGTAGAGATCCTAAAGGAAACGTACCAGGATTTCTGAAGAGCAAAAGGCCTGTTCCTAAAACAAAAAACACAACTTGCAACCACTCGACTGTTAAAAAGTAGCGTGTACTTGCTCGCAACCCACACAGCATGCTTTTCACCCAGCGCTTATGATAGTGATTGAGTCTCCCAAGTAAAAAGCGTCGAGGCAAATAAGAAAAAATGGTTTCCTTTGCTTGGTTACTTTCCCAGAAAAATGTATTCAATGCGCGTTCATAGTACTTCTTTTTCCATAGCTTTTTACGCTGTTTGCGATGGTGCAAAAGGCCAAGGCCAATCACGATAAAAAAGATCGCCATCATGCTTAGAGCAAGCCACAAGTCAATCACCAAAAGGCCAATGACAATACCGACAAGAAGCACAAGGTGGTTTAATACCACTTGAAAAGAATCAGCTACATACTGTCCAACTTGCTCTGCATCACAAAAAATCTTGGTAAATAGAGCTCCATCACAGCTTGAAGGTGCAGCTTGTAGTTTTTGAAGAAGGTCTTTCCTAAGGCGTGTCACAGAGTGATGTGTATGCGCTTGCAAAAGCAGGCTCTGCAACACTTGCAGTATAAAAACCCCTCCTGCAGCCCCTCCTGCCCAAAAAATAGCTGAGGAAGACACTCCCTTTGTAAAGAGTTGCTCTGCATAAGGAGCCACCCATAAGGGGATCATTATTTCAAGGCCTCTAGACAAGAAAGTGAGTAAAACAAGCAGCAAAAAAAGGGGATGCAAGAAGTAGCGACGAATCATACTTCCCTCTCAAACATAAGTTTCCCCTTTGCTTCCAAGTGCTGAAAACAAAGACGCTCAAGGCGTATGGAACTTGTTGTATCGAGGCCTGCAAAAGGCTTACGCAAACACCATGTTTTTTGGTCTTGTGCTAGCATCCGCACCCAAGCTAACCGTTTTTTTTCTCCAAGAGACAGGTGCTTGCCTGCTGCTGGCAGGTAACTATCTATATGTAAGTGAAGCTTCGAAAGCTCTTGCTTTGCAAGATCTGTGAGGCCTTGGTCTGGCAAAAACAAATTCTCTCGCACACTCCCGGTAAAAAAAGAAGGGCTTGCTTCCACAGTTGCTACAGGAAAAGAGAGTGCATACTCCCCCTGTAGAACTTGCTGCATGCGCTGAAAACTTGCTTGTGCACGTCTTAGCTGCAGCCACCCCCTAGCAAGAAGTACTAAAGGACTAAATAGCATGGACTGCAACCACATAAAAATAAAAAGATCCATTGCTGGTAGCTTTTCTTGCCACTGCCACGTGACCATCCCTTGATAGATGAGCAAAAACAGTGTCATCATTTTTGTGGATAGGGTTAAAAAAGGGAAAAAGCTTCCTTCAAAGACGCCCTTCACCAACTTTGCTCGGAACAGTTTTTTTTCTGCTTTTTTAAGATAAAGAGCTCCCTCCTCTTCCCTTCCTTGCGCATACATTGTTTGTACTTGTGGCAGCAGCTCTTTTAGAGCCTGGCTCACCTTATCTCGCCGCTCTTGTACTCGCTGAGAAAGCGTCTCATTCCAATGACTTACTAGAAACATAAATGCAGGAAGAATAAGCATAGGAAGAAGCGCCATAGCTGCCATATGCGGCTCAATAATGAAAAGCGCGCTGCCTCCAAATCCCAGTGTACACACATAAGCAACAAATGCACTGCTGCCTTGACGCAACCACTCTTCATAGTTGGATAAGTCGCTGCTCAATAAATTCAAGGCACTCTGGCACTCTTGCTTATGAGAAAACAGGGTCCGCCAGTAGAGGCGCCGACGCATGCGGTGCAAGGCAGAGGCTGCATATTGAGCAAAATAAATTCGTGACTGCCCCTTAAACCAAAGAGCCAAGCTTGCAGAGAAGACAACGAGCAAAGCAACTGGGACATATCTTGTTTTCTCTCCAACACCAAGTCGCAAAAGAAGGGGAAGAAGAGCATTGATCGCACAAAAGAGAGTCATTGAAAAAATTCCTTTTCGAATGACTACACTTTTCTTTACAATGAGAGACACTGTATGAGAAAGCAGACTACTGGAGATGAGGGCTATTATGGCTTTTTTTGTTCGCACGCTAATCAATGCCCTAGTTGTTTTTTTCCTTGCTCACTATATTCCGGGAATCACGGTAGACCGCTTTCTATCGGCCCTCTTTTTTGCCGTTATCTTGGGTATTCTCAACGCGCTTTTACGCCCTCTTTTCGTTATCTTAACTCTTCCTCTCCACCTACTGACCTTTGGGCTTTTTACGCTAGTGACCAATGCGGTAATCTTTTGGTTAGCGAGTACCATCTCTTTTGGAGTAGAGGTGCAAACAGTTGCGGCAGCTTTTTGGAGTAGCTTTATTGTCGGAGCCATCTCCATTCTCACAAGCTACATCTTTGCAAGCCGCCGCTCTTACAAAAACTAGAAGCCAAAAAGCCGCGCTAGGTCATTGTAAGTCACAAAAAGGAAAAACCCTACAATCAGAACAATAAATGGAATGATCAGTAGTTCCATTGTTCGCGCTTTTAAAGGTTTTTTCGTAACCATCTCCCAAAGAGAAAAGCAGATATTACCTCCATCCAAGACAGGGATGGGCAGTAGGTTCAAAATGCCAAGGTTAAGACTAATCACAGCCATCCAAAAAAGAGCCTCTTTGATTCCTATGGACCAACCAAAGTGCATGACACGAACAATACCGACTGGACCACTCATCCATTTAGGATGTAAAGACCCCTGGGAAACAGCCTGTAATGTCCGCCAAACCTCTACAATCACATCGCCAAAAAGCACAAAAGGAGTGGGATTGTACCGGACAAGGCGATCGCCTAAGTGCACCCCTAAAAGGCGCTCATGCTTAATTCTCTCAAGAACCTTTTGCGAGGCTTCTTTTTGTGCACCCGCGGGCATAGCTTGCACTTGTGCTTGCAGCTCTGCATATTGCTTTTCAACCTCTGCACGCTCTTCTACACTGAGTGCAAACTCCATCTGAGGCTTAGGAGCCACAGGAGCTAAAAGATAAAGCTGCCCTTCAGAATGCGACTGCCCATCGCCAATTTTATGAATCAAGGCTTGCAGATCTTGCTTTGCAATACTCTCATGAAACTCTGTATCTGCTTGATCCCATGAGACAATTCTTTCATCTGCAGGATCTCGCACTACGATTAAGTTAGCATGAGCTTCTTGACATAGTTTTAGTGCATCTTCCCCTTCTTGTACCGGCATCCCATTTACAGCAAGGATGCGGTCTCCAGCACGAAGAATTTTCTGATCTTGGCTTTCTCCAATAATCTGATAAGGACGCTCAACTACGGCTTCGGGATCCAGCTCATAGGGGAAGAAAATGAGAGAAGAAAGGGGTGTCTGTAGACCTAGGTCATGACGCCAATCATCGAGCTCTCCCTGCTGAGCCTGTGATAAACGGTAGTCTTCCACAGGATAAAGAGGAACTTGAACTCCCATCTTCTTTCCGTTTCTTTCGATGGTCAACCAAACTTGAGGCTTATTCAATAGCTCTCTTAAATGATCCACAGAAAAGACCATCTCACCATTTGCCCAAATAATACGGTCACCTTTTTGCAACCCACTATCTTTTGCAGGGCCTCCTGATGTAGAAGGGTCTTCCTGTACAAGAAGGTAGCTAGCGGGGCTAAGAACTCCTAATGTCTTTAAACCCTCTTCCTGAGCATAAGGATGCGGGTATGGAGCTAGGGAAAGATGAAAAGGCTGCTCTTTGTCCCAGTGTTCGCCTTTGACATCGACCTGATCTCCTCCCAGCATGGTTGCGAATAGGTGGTCGCGAGACTTATGGATAGGATAGGAGTCATAACTGAGAATACGATCACCAGGGCGCACCCCTTCTTCATACAATGGGGAGTGCTTATCCAGGTAACCAACACGTGCAGTAAAGTCGCCAAAAGGTTTTTCTCTTCCCCCTGTGGCCCAAAGGGTCACGAAAACAAGAAAAGCAAAGACAAGGTTCACAATGGGCCCCATCAAAGCGACTTTGATGCGATCTATCGGTTTTTTGCCAAAAAACCCATCGGGAATTTGGTAGGGTTCTAGCTCTCCTTCCTTTTCAGTCCCGGCAATACGCACGTACCCTCCAAAAGGAATCCAGCCAATCTGCCATTTCACTCCCTTATGCATCCAGTGCATAAGGCTTGCTCCCATGCCGATACTAAAAACTTCGACACGCATGCCCACACGACGTGCCATCCAGTAGTGCCCCAACTCGTGAATGAAAATAAGAAAGCCTAAGGCTAAGACTCCAAGAAGAATATAGATCGCTGTCATACGTGTGTTCCTTGCATCATCATAACTTGTTCTCGAGCTTCTTTTTCTACTGCTTGGATAGCAGCAAGATCAGGCTTATGAATCACCTCATGTTTATTCATCAATGCCTCTAACCTCTTTCCAATATCCAGCCAAGAGATCTCTCCCTGAATAAAATGATCGACAAGAGCTTCATTGGCAGCATTCATAAAGCAGGCCATTGTTCCCCCTTTTTCCATAGCTACGTACGCGAGCCGCAAGCAGCGAAAGCGCTCTGTATCAGGAGGGTAGAACGTTAGCGTCTGCAGGTCAGTCAAAGAAAAGGGCTTTAGAAAAGTAGGCTGACGCTTGGGGTAGGTAAGGGCATACTGAATAGGGATGCACATATCTGTTGTGCCAAGTTGTGCTATTGTCGAGCCATCACAAAACTCGACCATACTGTGAATAGTACTTTGAGGATGCACAACCACATCAATTTTTTCTTTGGGCATAGAAAAGAGCCAGTGTGCTTCGATCACTTCCAGCCCTTTATTCATGAGTGTTGAGCAGTCAATGGTTACTTTTGCTCCCATTACCCATGTAGGATGGTTCAACGCATCTGATGGTTGAATAGAGGCTAGCTGCTCATCTGTGTAACTACGGAAAGGGCCTCCAGAAGCAGTCAACACGAGTTTGCTTACCTCTTTTAAATTCTCTCCGTTTAGGCACTGAAAGAGCGCTGAGTGCTCACTATCGACAGGAAGGATTTGTACACCCTTATCACGAGCAGCTTGCATGACAAGCTCGCCTCCAGCAACAAGAGTCTCTTTGTTCGCAAGAGCGATATCCTTCCCATGTTGGATCGCTGTCAAGGTGGGCTCTAGCCCTATGGATCCAACCACAGCTGTGACCACTAGATCAACCTCAGCAAGCGCGGCACAAGCCTTTAGCCCTTCGATCCCAGGAACAACTTCTATACCTGAAAGTCGTTGCCTTAGCTCATTAGCTTTGGTTTCATCATAAACCGCAACAAGCCGTGGTTTATAGCGTTCAACTTGCTCTTGTAAAAGATCAATGTTGCTGTGCGCTGCAAGAGCTGAGACTTCAAACTGTTCTTCTAAATGATCGATTACACGTAGTGTACTTGTTCCAATCGACCCTGTACTGCCTAAAATTGCAATTTTTTTCATGATAGAGAGCTCCTTTTATCTCCCTCAACAAGTCGCCCTTTCTTTTGAAAGAAATTTCTTACAAAGCCGTATAGTAGCACGAGCAAAAACTGCACTAAAATCACACAGACCACAAGCCCCCCTGTAGATAAAGGGAGATCATACACCGTATAAAGATGGCGGCTGAGGGCAACGCCAAATAAAGAGGCAAGCATACCCACTACACAGGATAAGATCAACAGCAGAGGTAAGCGATGTGTCAGGCGGCGCGCCGTCAAAGGGGGGCCTATGACAAAGGCTAAAACCATCAATACCCCCACGGCGCGGAAGGCACTCACTGCTGTAATAGCGACTTGAAACATGAGCAAGTACTGGATCCACCGCCCACTCAGTCCTACAGAGGAAGAAAAAATAGGATCGAAAGTGGAAACCAGAAACCCTCGGAATAAGAGAACCACCAAGGCTATATTTCCTAGAGCAACAAGCCATGAAAGTTTAATATCACTCTCATCCACCATATCTGCATTACCCATAATCAGCTCGACACCGACATGGGCATTACGCGTGAATAAAGTGACCAGCAGAATCCCAAATGCAAAGAGCAGGGAAAAAACGATCCCATTACTCGCATCTTCTTGCAAACAGACCCAGCGATTCAACACTTCTGTGAGTAAAGTGGTTAGAACAGCCGCTATAGATGCCGCGACAAGAAGGTCAAGAAAACCAAGAGCGCCATGCATTTCCCCTCCGGCCAGCCATTTATTCCATAAAAATACAATGGCAACCCCCAGAAGAGTGGTATGAGAAAGGGAGTTAGCAAGCATGGCCAATTTGCGCAAAATCAACCAGCACCCAACACAAGCTGAAGAGATAGAGATCCCCCAAAGAACTAAAACTTGCACTTCATCAGGAGCAAGTTTCTCAGAGAGCACCCCTGCCAGGCGGCCAAAAAAAAGCCCAAAGAAGTGAAGAAAGTCGACCCCATAATAAGGATTCGCTGTCATGAGAACCCTCCTTTTTTTGGAGGAATAGGCTTATTATGAGGATCTACCTTTGGATTATGTAAGTAGTCTACAAGCTGCTGCTCAAGCTCAGGAGTTAAAATATGCTCCATTTCTTCTGCACTTTTGTGTACACGCTCCACACCCATATGTAAGGAGTGCACAAGATAAAGCTCCCATAACCGATGTAAACGCACAATTTTTTCCGCTCTTCTTTTTCCTTCAGCGGTCAACATGATTCCATCTTTCTCCACATACACCCACCCCTCTAGCCTCAACTTATATAGAAAAAACAGAGACACTGGCCGACGAATACCAACAAATTGTGTCAGAGCTTGGAAAGAGACGGAGTTTGAAGATTCCAGCAAGCGCCATACTCCCTTCAACAAGTTTTCCTCTAAACAGCGCAAGCGGAAACATAAGATACGCAACAGGCGGATCACTCGCCCTCTTTTTGGGGCAAACAAAAAAGCTAAGAAAGCAAAAAGACAAGCCACCAAAACAATCAATGGCCCAGTGGGAAAGCTAAGCCTTGCCTCAGATGTACTATAAGCCAATGACCACTCCAGAGAGAGCCAGTTTCCTAGCAGCCCACTAAGCAAACCAAAAAACGCCGCCCATACAAACATCCAGCCAAGTTTGTCTGTCAGCTGTCTTGCAGCTGCAGCAGGTGCAATGAGCATTGCAGCCATCAACACAATTCCCACACTTCGGATACCAATGACCACAGCAAAGGCTATCAATAAAAACAGAAGAAAATCCAACCGCCTAGCGGACACACCTAAGCTTTTTGCATAGCTGGTATCAAAGCAGAGAAGCTGCACTTCGTGGTAATAGAGCATGAGAACAGCAATGACAACGAGAGAGAGGACTAAATAAGTATAAATGGCCTGGTCTTGCATCGTTACAGACTGCCCATAGATAAATGCCAAAACATGCCGATAAAGATTACTGTGACTAAATTGAATCACACTTGAAAGAGTCACGCCGATACCAAAAAAGGCCGAGAGAACTAAGCAAAGCGCAGAGTCTTGAGAAACCTTTGCCTTTTTCTCCAAAAAATCAATGCTATAAACTCCGACTAATGCGGAGGTAAAACCTCCAAAGAGAGCCCAAAAAGGAAAGCCTCCTTCAGGGCCAATCGGTAAAAAAGGAGCAATCATAGCCCCCAGAACAACACCTGGAAATGAAGCATGAGAAAGAGACTCTCCAATCAGGGATCTGCGACGTAAAAAGGCCACCACACCCACAAGGGAGGCGGCGATGCACATCAGCATAGAGCCCAGTGTGGGCGCCCGAAGGACGGGATCGTGTACAAACTGCCAAAGATGGGTCATGAAGCCCCCATGCGCTTCTCTCTTGAAAGGCGCCCTACCTCACTCAAAATTACATGCCCCTTCCCATAAGCACGGCTAAGAGTTTCCTCATTAAACACCTCATCCACAGGCCCTACAGCAATCAGACTGAGGTTCAATATTGCCACCCAATCAAAATAGGTAGAGACAGTCTTCAGATCATGATGAACAATCCATATTGTTTTTCCTGCTTCACGCATTTTTCGGAAAAGGTCCATCAGCATATTCTCTGTTGCAAGGTCGACACCTGCAAAGGGCTCATCTAAAAGATAGAGCTCCGCCTCTTGCAAAAGGGCTCGAGCAATAAACGCGCGCTGCTGTTGCCCTCCAGAGAGCTGGCTAATCTGGCGGTGAGCAAATGCTTCCATTTTTACCATCTCAAGGCAGCGCATAGCGGCTTGTCGATCGGCCTTAGTCATCCATTTAAAAAGTCCTTTTTGCGGATAGCGTCCCATCAACACTAAGTCCAACACAGTGATGGGAAAGTCCCAGTCAATCTTCTCTTTCTGGGGGACATAGGCCACTCTCTTGCGTACTTCAGAGAGGGGTTTATTAAAAAACTGCACACTACCAGCAAGCGGGTGCACAAAGCCCATCATGGCCTGCATCAAAGTACTCTTACCAGCTCCATTTGGCCCCACCATTCCAACAATCACCCCTTGAGGAATCTCAAGGCTGACATCCCAAAGGATCGGTGTTTTCTCATAATTAACGGTCAGCTGCCGAATCTTAATTGCAGAGGGCTTAAGGGGCATTTTTCTCCAACTGATTTGCGATCACATGAACATTATGTACAATCATTTTCTGGTAAGTGTCAGTCCCCATAGCATCTCCATACAGTGGATCTGTCACAACATAGACATCCAGCCCTTCCTCCTTGCAAACCTCCGCTATTTTATCTAGAGCACTTGGGTTTACGTTACTTTCTGGAAAAATCACTCGAATATCAAAGCGTTTTAAGTGTTGAGCAATCAAGCGGATATCAGCCAGGCTCAACTGCCCTTCGGGGGCTAGTCCTTCGGGGGCCTGGCAGCGCAAGCGCCAATGTGAACTTCCTTTTTCCTCTTCAGGAACAAGGTAAGCATAGCAAAAGTACCCAAATGCATCATGACTAGACACTAGGTAGCGCTTTGCTGCTGGCAGCTGTTGAAAACGCATAACAGCCTGTTTGTGCGCTGCAAGCAGTTGGCTTTTCAGCTGGCTAGCTCGCTGACGGAAGTAGTCCGCCTGACTAGGTAGTTTCTCCGCCAAAGCCTCTGCCATAGGCTCGCATCCCTCAGCAAAAAGGCTTAAGTCCATCCAAATGTGAGGGTCTTTGACACCATCTAAATGAAGGATCCGCTGAGGTATTTTTTCTTCAATTGCAGCACCGACTGAGACGGCTTTAGGACTGCCCACTAAAAATTTTTCTAAGGAGGGCCCATGTTCAAGACCTAACCCATTATAAAAGATGAGATCAGCTCGAGCAAAGAGCTCTTGGTCTCCTTTAACAGGCTCATAAGAGTGAGGGTCTAACTCCCCTCCAATGAGTACAAGAGTATCCGCATGCTCACCGGCAATTTCCTTCGCCAAACTATCAATCATAGCAGTTGTAGACAACACCTTCAGTCGATCGCTACTTTGCATCCATTCTCGGCGGGCTTGTGTGCGCTCACTTCCCCCACAGGCGACTAACAACAAGCAGATAAGTAAGGAAAGAATTGACCTCATGTTACCACCTTCCGAAAAGCTTGACCTAGTTGATAAAGATAAGGATAGGAAAAAATACCATTTGAGCATCCTGAGGTGAATGTCACCTTCAACCCATAGTGCCCAACACTTCGCACCCAATCAGCTCGAACATCAGATTGGACATGCGGGGCATTGGACTTTCTTCCTTTCCGCTCCTCATCCATACAGTTTGCACAAGGGCAGCAAAGCTGCAGCTGCACTAAAGGGTAAAAAAACTTTTCTCCATCTGTCCAAAGAATAGAGAATGTCTGATTATCTTCTTGCTCAATCGCTTTTGGAAATAATCCTATTGCACTGGCTGTGGACATGACATCTCCCTCCATTTCAGACTAAAGTTGCGCAGATGGCTAGCCTCTTTTTTTTCTACTTCTTCAACAAGGCGGTGAATCCCCTGTGCGAGAGCATGCAGTTGTTCAGCAGCAGGATCGTTGGGGAAAGAGCTGGAAAAGGGCTGTCCAGAATCCCCCCCTAAAGAAATTCTTTCATCCAAAGGAAGCTGTGCCAGTAGAGGCACTTCAAGCTCTTCAGCAAGACGCTCTCCTCCTCCCTTGCCTAAGGGATGGGCTTTTTGCCCATTTGGCAAAGAAAAATAAGACATATTTTCTACCAAACCAAGTATAGGCACGTGTAGCT
This sequence comes from uncultured bacterium, assembly GCA_964460785.1. Lineage (GTDB taxonomy): Bacteria > Chlamydiota > Chlamydiia > Chlamydiales > CAYWQB01 > CAYWQB01. The sequence continues at coordinate 128,807 of CAYWQB010000005.1, read as the reverse complement.
TGGTAAAAAGCTGAGCGGCCTTTATGACATCATCCCCTGCGACATCTTGTGGAGTTGTGACGAGCACAGCTCCTGCGAGAGTGAGTTCCTGCCCTAAGGTCAAAGGAATATCCCCGGTCCCTGGAGGTAAATCAAGAATTAAGTAATCACAAGCTCCCCATACGACAGAGCGGAGCAGCTGCAAAAGAGTTTTCATCACAATGGGAGCCCGGGCTACAACACTTGCCTCATCTCCCAAGAAAAACCCCATGGTCATTAACTTGATTCCACACCCTTCGCCTGGAAGGAGGGCTCCCTCCTGTTTTTTAGGCTCTTTGGTCAACTTGACCATTCTAGCCATCGAGGGCCCATATAGATCCGCATCAAGCAAAGCAACAGAGAATCCCTGCTTTTGTAAATTAATCGCAATTTCTAGAGAGAGTGTGGATTTCCCAACCCCTCCCTTGCCAGCGCCGACAGCGATCACCTTTTTGACCTGGCCAAGACCTGGAGTAGCCGTCGCATTTGGTTGATACATGGGTAAAGGCATACATCTCTCTCCCTATTTTAGAAATGGGATGATTCTCATTAACTATAAATGAATTGAGAAAGATAGCCTTACAATCGATTTTCCAGCAAAAATTAATTCTCTAACCAGAAAAAACCTATCTCTCTAATAAGCAACTTCATCAGAGTAATACAAAGAAATTAACTCATTTACTTTCTTCAAAAACTTAGAAATAGCTTTGAAAAAATTTTTGATACTTTAGTAGGATATGTGTTCTTACAGTATAAGAGTAATATGAGCTGTTTTGAAGAATGATTATATTTGCAGGTAACTGTTGAAATCAATTTCTAAACAGGCTAAATGAAGGTCATATTCTAATAAAGAACAATCCCCAAGCAATTTACAGCGTAAAAAAAGCTAAACTACCAAAGTACGCATTAGGGTGATTAATTAACTTCAAACGGAGAAAAGGAAGGTTATAATGAGCAACCAGTTCAGCCTTGAGGAGCTCGAGTCGGTAATACAAAAAGCGATTAATAAAGTTGGCGGCAATAAGGAAAATGATATCTGCAAATTCCTTCCTGTCGAAAGCGGTGGCTACATGCACCACTTTACACTTCGAAAAATGAAAAATGAAGAACCTAAAACTCTTCAAGAGATGATTCAAAAATTTATTCTCTCTCCTGCAGAACCTAACCGCGTTCCCCCTAAGCCACGGGCTGCTCGTGGATCTAGAAAGCGTAGAGATACGATCACTCTTTCTAAAGGAGACCTAGAAGAAATCCGTGAATTCATGCGCCGTACGGGCAACCAAGAAATTCTAGCGAAGCTTAGCTACCGACGTTCCCTTGCAGCAGTAAAGCGCGAACTGATCGCTTCAATTCGTAGAGAGCGCGTTGAATACGATCTATGGAATTCCTATGTGGAAGCCATCAAAGTCCAGCAAGGAGAGCAAGCCGTTCAGAATGCAACTGGCCAGTCTGTAACCATCGAAACTGCCTCTTAATCCATCCAATTCTCCCTCTCTGGGATGGGCCGCCGTCCCAGAGAGACCCATCTTTTTTCCTCGTTTTGTAAGTAGCAAAGTGCTTGGAGTTTATTAAAATTTCCGGTAGAATGTTTCTTTGCTCACTATAAAGATAGCAATTTTTGCGAGGAAATCATGACGCAAACAGAACAAAATGTGCCCCGAGGTTTATTTGGGCGCTTTCTTCATAAGCTGTGGGAGATCTTCTTCCCAGTGCATCTGTATGAGTTAAAAAAACTCCTACCGATGCTTCTTATTTTCTTTTGTGTGGTCTGCAACTACACAATCGTAAGGGATACAAAGGACTCTCTTGTTGTTCCCCAAATGGGAGCTGAAGCGATTCCCTTCTTGAAAGTTGGCGGTGTTTTGTCCGCTGCAACGCTTTTCATGATTCTTTATGCAAAGCTAACCACAACTTTCAGCAAAAAGACCGTATTTTACTCGGTTATTATTCCTTTCCTAATTTTCTTTGGTGCATTTGCTTTCGTTCTTTATCCATTGCGCCACTATGTTCAGCCAACTACAAGTGCTGATGCTCTTGCAAACTTTTTGCCTGATGTTCCTGGATTCAAAGCGATTGTTGCGATTTACAGCAACTGGACTTATGCACTTTTCTACATCCTAGCTGAACTTTGGGGTAGCGCAGTTCTTTCCCTCATGTTCTGGGCTTTTGCCAACGATATCATGAAGGTTAGCGAAGCGAAGCGCTTCTACACCATTCTTGGATTCGGAGCGAATATTTCCCTCATTTTTGCGGGTGGAATGATTAAACGGTTCTCTCAGATTCGTGCGAACCTCCCACCTGAAGTCGATGCTTGGGGAATGAGCTTGAACTACATGATGACAGCATTTGTTATTGTCGGTGTAGTCCTTCTTGCTACCTACTGGTGGATCAACCGCTACGTCTTAACAGACACTCGCTTCTACAACCCTGAAGAAGTAAAGAAGAAGAAGAAAAAAGCAAAGATGACTATGGGAGAAAGCTTCAAGCTTCTCTTCAGCTCTAAATACCTTGGATGCATTGCGATCCTAGTTATTGGTTATGGAATTAGCATCAACCTTGTTGAAGTGACCTGGAAGAACCAAGTAAAAGAGCAATACCCAAATCCAAACGACTACTCTGCATTCATGGGTGGATTCTCTCAGTTTACTGGAATCGCAACTATGACCATGTTTGCTGCAGGTGGATGGATCATCCGTCGCTTTGGCTGGGGAAAAGCAGCTCTATTCACTCCTATTGTCCTATTGGTCACAGGATTTGCTTTCTTTAGCTTCATCATCTTTGACAGCGCGCTTGCTGCAGTCTCTGTTATTTTCAGCACAACACCACTTATGCTTTCTGTCATTTTTGGTGCTGCACAGAACATTGCAAGTAAAGCAACGAAGTACTCTCTGTTTGACCCAACGAAAGAGATGTCCTACATTCCTTTGGATGAGAACTCTCGTTTCCGTGGTAAAGCAGCGATTGACGTTGTTGGTGCTCGACTTGGAAAATCTGGCGGAAGCTTGATTCAGGCAATCCTTCTAATGGTTCTACCTATTACAAGCATGACTCCTTACATTGCAGTCATCTTGTTCGGAATCATTGCTGCATGGGTTGTCGCTGTTCGCTCATTGAGCAAGCAGTTCGCTGATCTACAAGAGCGCCGTGATCGTGAAGAAAAAGAAGCTGCTGCAACTAAAACTGCAAGCTAAGCTTTAGTTCCAAAGCACTTCTTTTCAAACCCTACTTAGAAGTTTTCTAAGTAGGGTTTTTTATTGCTCTGATTTTTCCAAAAAAAGGCAGCAGGAAATACAGTACATCTATTCCTAAAAAGTAAGAGAGAAGAAAAGCCTTAAGACCTTACCGATCCTTAGCTTTCAACACTTCCATAAAGACATAGTGAGGGATAGAGACTTTGCCGATCTCTTTCATACGCTTTTTCCCCTTCTTCTGCTTTTCCCAAAGCTTGCGCTTACGGGAAATATCTCCCCCGTAACACTTTGCTGTCACATTTTTTGACAGTGCAGAGATTGTCTCACGTGCTACAATTTTTCCGCCAATGGCAGCCTGAATAGGGATTTTAAAAAGCTGTTTGGGAATCAAGTCCTTAAGGCGTTCACAAATTTGTCTGCCTTTGGGCTCAGCATTGCTTCTATGTGCGAAGCAAGAAAAAGCATCGACGGCTTCTTCATTTACACGCACTTCAAGCTTAATAATATCGCTTTGTCTGTACTCTAAAAATTCATAGTCAAAGGAACCATATCCTTTCGTCACAGACTTTAAGCGATCATGAAAATCTGTAATGATTTCGTTCAGCGGCAGCTCAAACGTCATCATAACTTGATTTTGAGATAGGGTATCGGTTTTGCGACAAACCCCTCTTTTGTCATTGGCTAGGTTCATGACACTACCCATATAGTCGGCTGGTATCATGATATGCGCCTCAACCCAAGGTTCTTCCACGGATTGGATTGTTGCAGGGTCTGGATAATGCGCGGGGTTATCGACCTCGATGCGCTTACCTCCCTGCAGAGTAATATGGTAAACAACACTTGGTGACGTTGTAATCACTTCAATATCAAATTCACGCCGGATCCTTTCAAAGATGATTTCCAGGTGCAAAAGCCCTAAAAACCCACAGCGGAAACCAAACCCCAGAGCTTGAGAACTCTCCTGTTCAACATACAGGGCAGAGTCATTCAAGCGGAGCTTTTCTAAAGCTTCACGCAACGCTTCAAAATCAGAGGTATCTACAGGGTAAATCCCAGCAAAAACGACAGGTACAACCTCTTTAAACCCTGGCAAGGGCTTTTCAATAGGATGCTTTTGTTCTGTGATCGTATCACCGATTTTTACATCTTTTGTCTCTTTGATATTGGCAACGATATAGCCAACCTCTCCAGGTTTTAGGCTATCTTTAGGCTGCATAGAAGGAGCAAAAACACCGACTTCTAACACCTCAAACGTGCGGTTGGTTGCCATAAGTAAAATTTTTAGCCCCTTGCGAATTTCTCCACTGAGCACACGAATATAAACCAGCACCCCTCTGTAGGTATCATAAGTCGAGTCAAAAACAAGGGCACTAAGCTTTTCTGAAGCGGGTTCCTTGGGAGGTGGAATGAGTTTAACAATCTTCTCTAAAACTTCTGCAATACCAGCCCCTGTCTTTGCTGAGCAAGCAACAGATTCAGAAGCATCGATGCCCACGACCTCTTCAATTTGTTTTTTTGTTTCTTCAACATCTGCCTGAGGCAGGTCTACTTTATTCAAAACAGGGAAAATCTCAAGATCTCTTTCCACGGCAAGCAATACATTTGCTAATGTTTGCGCTTGCACACCTTGAGAAGCATCGACGACAAGAAGGCCTCCTTCACAAGCTGCAAGAGAGCGTGAGACTTCATAAGCGAAGTCAACGTGGCCTGGAGTATCAATGAAATTCATTTGATACACGACACCATCTTTTGCTTTGTAGTACATCGTTACAGGATGAGCTTTGATCGTAATCCCACGCTCTCGCTCAAGCTCCATATCATCCAAAAGCTGTGCTTGCATCTCTCTTTGAGAAACAGTCTCCGTGGCCTCTAACAGACGGTCTGCTAATGTTGATTTGCCATGGTCAATATGGGCGATAATGGAAAAATTTCGAATATTCTCGCGCTTGTACTCGCTCATTCAAGAACTCAACTACATTTAGAAATTAGAACCTTAAATTCTAAAAGAATATGCGCTAGAAGACAAGAGATCTGTCTTCTAGCGCATAAAACTTACAAGATAGAGAAAAGAAAGCTGCAGTTAAAACTGCTGACCTACTTTACCGAGTACAAATCCAGAAGCTAAAGTCACACTCAGACCTACGCTTAAAATAGCCAGGTGCTTAATTTTTGCTCCCATGTGATCTAGGTTCATACGGGCAAGCCTAAGAATAGCAGCTCCAGACCCATAGGCACCAGCAATACCACTACCATGAAGTAGAACTTTACGAAGGATAGATGGTGCAAGCTTCTCTTGCGCTTCTTCAATAAATTGTTTTGCTTTTGTCAATTCCTCGTCTGAGAGCTCTTGTTCTGATAAGATCTGTTTTCCACTAGCTACTAAATTAGAGAATAGCTCATGGGATACTCTCTCTTTAAGGGTCTCTGCAATGCCCTCTTGTAGGACAAGATCTTGCTCCTTCTCATCCCAAGCAAATAGAGCTTGATAAGCATCTGTTAAAAACGCTTCTTCTGTAGGGTAGTTCATTTTTAGTTTAGAAGAAAGGCTCTCTGCTAAAGATTCTTGCTCTGCTTTTGCAATCCAATTCATCCCATTAATAGGAGCGGACCCAGCAGATGCAACAGAAAGAGTTCCAGAGGCTTTTGTTAACTGACCAGCAACATTTGTAAAAGTAGCAAGAGCTTGCCCTTGTTTTATGGCTCTTCTTGCCAAGCCCCGCATTCCTTTACTTCCTAGGTCTCCATTAAGCTCAAAGTTAGTGTTGTGTTCAACTCCTTCAGAAGCAAGACCAATTACAGCAGTGAGTGTAGAGTAAGAAAGCACAGGCTTTACTGATTCAACAAGCGCTCTAGCTTGCGGCATGATGCGTCCAACAGTTTCAATATGCTTTGCATGAGAGAGATGCTTTAGTAAACCAACCCTTTTCAAAGCAACGGAAATCGGGTTAAGCTGGTAAGACCTCTCAACATTAGAAGCTGAGGTGAGCATCACTGGTGTCTCATCTAAATTACTTGACGGACCAAATGTTACTTTTGTCTGGTTGGGAATTTCAAATGTTGTACGATTAAGACTATGAACAAACATAATCACTCCTTCTTTTAATGAATTAAAAATATTATACCATAATGTAAATAAAATGTAAAGATTAAACCCTTACATACAAACTATGGAAAAAATAGAAACTAACCGGCTTTTTCTAAGAAATTGGCAAGAATCTGACCTTCCTGGCTTACTAGAGATCAACCAGGACCCTCTGGTTATGGAGTATTTTCCGGCAGTACAAGGGATTGAGGGTTTTCTAGACAAAGTACAAGAACAGGAAAAACTGCATGGCTTTACCCTTCATGCAGTAGAGGAAAAAGAAAGTGGCCTGTTTATTGGCTTTATTGGGCTTGTCAAAGAAGACTTAGATCTCCCCTTTATGCCTGTTGCAGAAATCAATTGGCGCCTTTCCTCTAAATTTTGGGGAAAAGGACTTGCCACAGAGGGAGCGCGTGCGGTTTTACACTATGCATTTACCGAGCTTGCCTTACCAGAAGTGGTCTCATACACAGCAAAAGGCAATCGACGATCGATACGTGTTATGGAAAAAATTGGCCTTCACCATGATCCAATGGGTGACTTTAATCACCCACGAGTCACAAACAAAAGTCCCCTGCGAGCACATATTCTCTACCGGATAACACAGCAGCAATATGCCTGCCAGGGGACTGGCTAGAAAGTTAGACGTTATAGGTTGTTGAACTTACATCTCCGCCACGGCCTGTCCAGTTTGTGTGGAAAAACTCTCCCCGCTTTTTATCCACACGCTCATATGTGTGTGCTCCGAAAAAGTCTCTTTGTGCCTGTAAAAGATTGGCTGGAAGAACGGCGCTGCGATAGCCATCATAGTAAGCAAGAGCTGTACTAAAGCACGGAGCAGGCACGCCATGCTCTGCGGCAAGGGCTACCACCTTTCTCCAACTCGCTTGACATGCATGGATAGCATCTTTGAAGAAGTCATCGGCAAGCAAGCTATCGAGCTCTGGGTTTTTATCGTATGCTTTCTTGATATCACCTAAGAAGCGGCTACGAATGATACAGCCCCCTCGCCACATGAGAGCAATTCCTCCATAATTCAACTTCCACCCATACAGCTTAGCTGCTTCGCGCATCAGCATATAGCCTTGTGCATAACTGATGATTTTTGAAGCATAAAGAGCTTGACGGATCGCCTCAATCCACTCTTTTTTATCTCCAGAAAGAGGAGCAGGGTTTGGCCCTTTAAGCAGTTGGCTACTGCGCACACGTTCTTCTTTTAATGAAGACAGGCAGCGAGCAAAAACAGCCTCTCCAATCAAGGTCAAAGGCATCCCTACATCTAAAGCATTTTGTGCAGTCCACTTCCCTGTTCCCTTCTGACCTGCGCTATCTAAAATTTTATCAAGCAGGTACGAACCATCTTCGTCTTTATGATTAAAGATTTGGCTAGAGATCTCGATCAAATAGCTATCAAGATCACCTTTGTTCCACTCTGTGAAGGTTGCACTGAGCTCCTCATGCGAAAGCCCTACAATATGTCGCAAAAGGCTATATGCTTCACAGATCAGCTGCATGTCTCCATACTCAATACCATTGTGCACCATCTTGACATAGTGACCCGCACCATCTTCACCAACCCAATCACAACACGGCTCTCCATTTTCTACCTTTGCTGCAATCCCTTGAAAAATCGACTTTACATGAGGCCATGCATCTGCGGAACCACCAGGCATAATGGAGGGGCCATGACGTGCGCCTTCTTCACCTCCAGAAATTCCCGATCCGATGAAGTGGATCCCTTTTTTCTGCAAAGCAGCACATCGTCTGTTTGTATCAGGAAAATGGCTATTCCCTCCATCGATGATGATGTCTCCCTCTTCAAGGTGAGGCAAACACATCTCAATAAAATGATCGACAGCATCACCTGCTTTGACCATCAGCATGATACGGCGTGGTCTTTTAAGCTTACTAATAAACTCTTCTAAAGAATGTGTGCCAATTACATTCGATCCTTTTGCAGGTCCTTTTAAGAAGGTGTCCACTTTCTCTACAGTCCGATTAAAGACAGCAACAGTAAACCCATGATCATTCATGTTCATTACTAAGTTTTGTCCCATTACGGCTAAACCGATTAGGCCGATATCTGCTTGTGTCATGGCTTCTCCCTTCTCCTTCCTTACCCTTGTTTTTTTTTACTGGGTAGACTTAAACTGCTTGTTAATCACGTCCCCGTAGCTCAGCAGGATAGAGCGGTTGCCTCCTAAGCAACAGGCCGTGCGTTCGAATCGCGCCGGGGACAATTTTTTCCCCTTGTCCTAACAAAACGTCCGTTTTTTATCATCTGATATATTGGTGAACGCCCTGTGCGACTCCCCAAGCAATTCGATCCAAGTACCTTGTATTCCGCAGCTGCTCTCTTTCTTGAGGGTTTGTCAAAAAGCCCCCTTCAATCAGAATAGCGGGCATCCGCGTTTCTCTTGTAACTGCAAGGTTTGCAGATTTTACCCCTCGATTTTTTGCTCCGGTTGCATGAAGCATCCCTTTTAAGACATAGCTAGCAAGTTTTTTGGACTCTACACGGCGATTGGTATCGCTATCAGTATAGTAGAAGACCTCTTGGCCATGAGCACTGGTATTTTTTGCTGCATTGAAGTGAACACTCAGAAAGAGGTCTGCCTGCACACTATTTGCAACTTCCGCACGCTTCTTTAAAGATAAGAAGTTATCTTGGTAGCGTGTCATGATCACTTCGTACCCCATCTTTTCCAAATGGTCTTTGATCATTAACCCCGTAATAAGAGCAAAATCCTTTTCTTGATATTGATTCTTTTTGGAGTGGGCTCCTAAGTTTTTCCCTCCATGGCCAGGGTCGACCACGATCACTTTAGCTCCTGCTCTTCCATAGGCAAGAGGGCGCTGCTGTGCTCCTCTCTTCACCTGACAGGAGGTCAAGCTTAGGACAATTAATAAGGCAAATAGTGACCAGAAGCGCATTCCCTCCCCCTCTCTTTACTACAAGCAAACCTGCTCAAGAACTTCCTTAGCAACAGCTACATCATCAAAAGGAATGGACTGATGCCCCCGGACTTGCTGCTTTTCATGACCTTTGCCAGCAAGAAGCACCACATCCCCTTCTTCTGCTTTTTGAAGAATATGAGCAATGGCTTCTTTGCGCCTTGCTATGCGATGATGCGTATCTTTTTTAAAGCCTTTTTCGATATCATCCAAAATTGACTCTGGGTCTTCCATCCTGGGGTTATCGGAAGTAATCACAATGTCATCGGCATAGCGCTCAGCTGCGCGGGCCATGCGAGGCCTCTTATCCTGATCGCGATTCCCTCCACAACCAAACAAAACACGCAGTTGTTTCTTTGCAACTCGACGTAGGCAAAGCAACACTTGCTCAAGAGCTGCATCTGTGTGGGCATAGTCGACAAATACATGCACTCCCCGTTCATTTGGCACTCTTTCAAGCCGCCCCGGCACACTCGGAGCATTTTCCATAAAATGGCATGCATCTTGAAAAGAGATCCCATAAAGAACAGCTGCACCAATTGCAGCGAGTGCATTTGAGATATTAAACCGACCGATGAGCCCCCACTTAACACGGCAAGTCTCACCTTTATATGAAACCTTAAAGCAAGAGCCCTCTGCACTTTCATCCACAATCTCTGCGCGGATATCTGCCTTCTTAGAAAACCCATAGGTTAGCACATTTGTCTTGGGGTGGACTGAAGGGTTCCACTTCTCATCTGCATTCAGAATGGCCCATTTTAGAGGAGAGGGCTGATCTGGGCTCTTATCACTTGGGTTATAAAAGAGGAGGGATTTTGCTTGCGCATAGGCATCCATACTGCCGTGATAATCAATATGCTCCGCAGAAAGATTAGTAAAAATAGCTAGATCAAAGTGCACACTTGCGACACGTTTTTGAGCTAAAGCATGGGAGCTTACCTCCATCACAGCAGCCTTGCACCCCTGGTGCACCATATCACCCAATAGCTTATGCGTGGTGACAACATCAGGCGTTGTACGCGAAGCGCTGCATTGATAGTCCCCCACCGAATAGAGAATCGTTCCTAAGAGGCCTGTAGAGACTTTCTTCTGTTCAAACAGGTGGCGAATCAAAAAGGTGGTTGTTGTTTTACCATTTGTTCCCGTCACCCCCATCATAAATAGTTTGCTAGAGGGAGTATGGTAGAATTTACCAGCCAAAGCCCCTAAAATTGCACGCGTGTCAGGAACAATAATTTGGGCAATACCCTTTTTTAAAAAGGGGTTATACATATCGACTAAGATAGCAGCAGCTCCGCCAGCTATCGCCTCAGGTACAAAATCTGCCCCATCGTAATCTTTTCCTCGCAAGGCAATAAACAAATTCCCTGGAGCAATCACCTTCGAGTTAATGCTAAGTCCTGTGATCTCGACATCCTTTGGACCTTTAACTTCAGAGACTGGTATGCCTCGTAAAAGCGCTTTAAGCTTCATTGTTACCCCTTAAACTAGACCCCATTCCACTCTTGATAAAGAGCGCGTAACGCCTCATTTTCTTTATACCAGTCTGCTTTCTTGCGATCTCGGCGAGGATCACCATAAGGATAACCAAACGGGTCATCTGGAGGAACCTCTAAATACTCCAATGCTCGCCTGCCTATCTCTCGAAAGACTGGGGCACAACATACACTAGCATTATGATTCTTTCCAACTCCAGGTATATACTTTTTTTCAGGCTCATCGACTGAGACAAGCAGAATGAACTTTGGCTTCGTGGCAGGGGCAATCCCTATAAAGGTAGAAAAGTAGCGATCTTTAGAGTATTTCCCCTCTACAATTTTTTCACTTGTCCCAGTTTTTCCCATTTCAGTGTAGCCTGGGATATCTCCAAAGCGGGCAGTCCCTCCAAATTTGGTTGTATAACGCATAGCCTCTCGCACACGCTCAACCACCTCTGGCTCTAACACATAAGACGGCGGACTCTCTGTTCGCTGCCAAACGATTTCTATGCTTCCATTGACATTTTCTCGCACAGCTTTCTCTACAAGGAAAGGATTGACCAAGTATCCCCCATTTGCAAATGGGGCATAAGCTCTTAAAAGCTGAACACTAGACACTAAAATATTATGGCCGATTGCCAAGGAATAGGGAGTCGGCAAGGACCACTCTAGCTTTCCATTAGGATGACGCTTACCTGGAGTGGGGACAAGGCCATAGCTCTCCCCTGGCACTTCAATCTCTGTTTTTGAAGAAAAGCCAAAGACATCGACAAGCTGCTGACGATACCAAGCTTCACCCATCTGGGGCAACATGCGGTCGATCAACTTCGCTAGATAAATATTTGAAGACTTTTGCAACGCCATATTCATATTGAGATAGCGATGCTTGCCCGTATCATAGAAAGGCTTTGAGCGCCCTTTAAAATTGCCAGATAACGAAAAGATTTTTTCTGAGGGGTCAAAGATCGGGTCCATGCCATTGCGACGGCTTTCCAAGTTTGCTTTCAAGAAGATTGCCATCGTAATGGGCTTCATGACAGACCCTGGTTGCTGTGCATCCACGGCTCCAAGAGTTTTTGTATAAGGCAAGAGACTAGGGTCATTGAAAAAGTCTGCATAGTTCCTGGGATCAAAAAAGGGGTATTGAGCCCAAGCATGGATACGCCCTGTGTAGGGATCCATCAAAATTGCCCAGCCAGCTTTTGCATTGGCTCTCTGCACCCCACTTGCAATCTCTTCTTCTGCAATAGCTTGAAGGACAGGATCTATCGTTAAATAAATATCAGCTCCATTTTTTGGATGCTCAATAATTTCACCAAGCTCTAACGTATGCCTAGGGGAGCGCAGGTACAGCTGCTTACCCTTCTTTCCTTGTAGCCATGGGTCATATAGCTCCTCAAGCCCTCCTGTGGGAATCCCTTGCCCACTTTTTTCCTCTTTATACTCCCGAATCGTATGCAGAAGGTGTCCAAGGGAGTAGCCGTACGGATAAGATCTCTGATAGTCAGAGATAAAAAATAGCGCATTCTTTGCCACTTTTTGCTGGGGATACCATTGCCTCCACCACTGCTCAATGAGCTCCTTTGTTTCTTTATCAACCCACATTGCGATGCGTCGTGAACGAGATGACTTACTTAGGTGCTCGAGAATCTCTTCTTCAGAAATTTTGCCCTCTAAAGCACTAGATAAAAAGCGAGCAAGCTCCTGATGAGACCCGGACAATAAGGCCTTTGGATCCACATGTAGGTGATACTTTATTACATCAATCACTAATGGTTCTGCGGGAACCTGACTACTAGGGGATAAAGAGGCATGACTATAAAAAACGCCCCTACGAAAGGGAAGAGAAGAAACCCACTTGTGTTGCCCCTGGGCTTTTTTTGTCCAATAGTCTCCTTCAATGACTTGTACACGATAAAACTGCACAATCAAAAAGCTAAAAAGAAGCAGAAGCCCAAGAGTGAGTAAAGTGAGCTGACGGCGGTCTTTAGGAGAAGGGGCAGAGGGGCTTACAGGACCCTGAGCATCATTCATAAGGCGGGGAGCCTAAGTACCAAATATTTTCTCGGAGAGGCTTTTTTAAATACCCAAACTGGGGATTTCTTAAAAGCTCCATCAAAAGTTTTGGATTTTCCAATTTTGCGCGTTGGTACAAAAGACGCCGCTTTTCTTCTTCTAGCTCTTGTACTTCTGCAGATAATGGGGGAATTTTCAATCGCAAGCGAGTGATCTTATTATGCTCATCCACATAGAGATACAGGAAGTATCCCAAGATGATCAGGCAAGTAATGAAGCGAAACAAGGGCGCTTTGAGCATTAGACCTCTTCTTTTTGCACCGCACGCAGTTTTGCGGACCGACTTCTGGGATTCTCTTGAATCTCAGATTCAGTAGCAATAATTGGCTTCCTTGTCAAGAGAGTCCCCTGAGGCTCTATCCGGACAACCTTTCCCGATCCTTCGACATAACTGGAGCGCGAACAAAGGGCGCGCATTGTATGTTTCACAATGCGGTCTTCTAGGCTATGAAAGGTAATAATTGCCAAGCGCCCTCCTGGAGATAGGTAGGAAAAAAGCTCTCGAATCGTCTCAGAAAGACCACTTAACTCTTCATTGACTGCAATACGAAGCGCCTGAAAAACCAAGGTAAAAGGATGGATTTTTTTCCTCATTCGTCCTTGAAAAGGAGGTTTCAACTCAAGAAGATCTGCAATTTGGTCAAAAGGAGCTTCCTGCCGCCGCTTGATGATCTGCTCAACTAGGCGATGAGCCCCAGACATTTCCCCATACTCACGGAAAATTTTTAAAAGCTTTTCTTCTGAGGCCTCATTTAAAAGGCGTGCGGCTGTAAGAGGTTGGCTTTGATCCATACGCATGTCTAATGGACCATCAAAGCGAAAGCTAAACCCTCTTTCAGGCGTATCTAGCTGCAAAGAAGAGACCCCTAAATCAAGTAAAATTCCATCTACCTGCGTTAAGTTGTATTGCTTTAAGGCTTTTGCAAACTCTGAAAAAGGGCCTGACCAGGGGCAGAGCTTGCTTTCGTAGGGTTGCAAGTTGTTTTTTGCGCGAGTCAACGCATGAGCATCCCGGTCAATACCCACATATTGCTTCACTTCTGAATGCCCCGCCATCAAAGCTGATGCATGCCCCCCTAACCCTAAGGTACCATCCAAAAAGCTTTGCACCTGCATACCTTCAAACAGGGAAAGAACTTCATGTAATAGAACGGGGATATGCATCGGAGACTCCTTACTTCAGTTGATTGATGCGCTTAAGAGATTGGTTGATCGCTTGTTGTCTCTCTTTATCTTCTTGAGACTTATGAACTAAATAGCGGTGAATGTGGCGAACATCGTCTAACGTATACTCAAATCCATCTTGGGAAGAAAGGAGCTGTTTCCCTCCTAAAAGGAGTAGGTCATGCCCAGCACAAAGAGTCTGCCAAGCGACCTCCTCCGGGCTTCGCCCTGCACAGATCCCCTCCATAGCCAGTGAGTCTGAAAGAATGACCCCTTGAAAGCCAACCTTCTCGCGCAAGATCCCTTGTACCACTTTTTCTGAAAAGGTAACAGGCTGATCATCAAAAGCAGGCACCAAAAGGTGTGCGGTCATGATGAAGGGCACCTGAGCATGCAGCTCCCGAAAGGGAAGAAGATCCTCTCTCCAGATCTCTTGGGCAGAGCGAGTAACAATAGGTAACTTAAGATGTGAATCCCCCTTAGCAGAACCATGCCCTGGGAAATGTTTCAGGCATGCCAAAAGCCCTTTTCTAGAAAAGGCTTCCAGATACTTGGAGGCAAAAAAACGCACTTGTGAAGGGCTAGAGGAAAAGCTTCTTGATTGAAAGGCATACTGGGAAGGATCCGCAACATCCACCACTGGAGCTAACACCACATTTATTCCCGAGGCAACTAAAGGTCTTGCAAGTTCCCCTGCTGTTTGTGTAGCAAACTGAGGGTCCTCTAGTGCCCCTACCTCTGAAGCAGAGGGTTGTGAAGACCCTAAATGCATGACCCGTCCTCCCTCTTGATCAATCATAAAAAAAGGAGGTGGCAGCCCTTGCTGGTGATAGCAGTGCTTGATCTGTTGCACAAGCTTTGCTGTTTGCTCCGTCGACTCTAATCCATTTGCCCAAGAGTATAAAATCACTCCTCCAACTGGAACTTCCTGTAAAAAGGCACGAGACTCCTCACTCAGTTCTTTCCCCTTCAGGTGTATCACAAGCAGCTGCGCCACCTTCTGTTCTAAGGTAAGAGGGTACAGAGAAGAAAAAATTAGCAGAAAAAAAAGAGCGATCGTTCCACGTAGAGCTATCATAACGTGTTCATTTTCTGTTCATATAGGAAAAAAAACCAGGTAAAACCACCCTCTATAAAAAAATAATTATTTGTCATCTGGCAAGGAGCTTGCTACAATACTCCTAGGGGGAGGATTGATATGTCAACGATAGATAATTTAGATTTCACAAATTACCAGCGGTTTGCCACAGACACAGAAAGTTATGAGGACTTTCGTGCATCGCTGAATATTGACTCAGCTGGGCTGGTTGAAACCAACTATATTTCAAAGCAAGTTGAGGTCATTGGCCAAAAACCTGTTGTTCCCTCCTTAACTCAGCTCTTCGAAACAGACCATAAGAAAACTTGGGCCCTGTTTGAGCTTCCCCCTAGCTTTCATCAACAAAGAGCTGTCAATGGTTACACAGTCTCTAAACTGGGGCCTCCTGCGGCTCAAGAAAGTGATATACGAAAAGTGGAAAGCCAACTCCATGAGATTTCTGAACTCATTCGCACTCTAAAGCTAAAGAAGAAAAAAGGATCTTCTCCAGAGGTTGAAAAGGAAATTGCCTACCTTCTGCGCCTTAAAAAGCAAGGGCTACGCCTTTTGAGGACGCTCTACAAAGGAATTCTTAACTCTCATGAAATGGTGGACTTCGTTCAAGGACGCGTCCTACAATACTTACAGGGGTAATGATGGCTGTATCATCTCAAATACATTCATGGCGAGAGCTTTTAGGTTGGAATAGCGAGCAGATTGATGAACTGCGTTGTGCAGGCTATCGCTATATTGTGCAGGGAAAGTACCGCATGGCACGATTATTTTTTGAAGCACTCGTCATCTTACAGCCAGGCAGCCTTTACGACCTGCGCACTCTGGGAGCTATTTATTTAGAGCTAGGCCACCCTCAAAGAGCGCTTTCTATGTTTGCTCGTGCTCTTAAGCGCGACCCTAAGCATGAACCTACACAGTTAAATCGAGCAAAGGCGCTATTTGATCTTGGGCAAAAAGACAAGGCTCTGAAAATCTCTCAAGCACTAAAAAAATCCAAGATCTCCCCGATTGCCAATGAAGCATCAGCTCTTGAACTAGCTTTTCGCTAAGCTCTCTTTCAGCGCTTTCACCACTGTTTTGACCTGTGTTTCTGTTAGATCTAGAAAAAGAGGGAGAGAAAGAGTTCTTTCATAAAACGTCTCTGCTTGGGGTAAACTCTCTCGGAAATTCCCAAAATGTTTTTCAAAAATCGGATGGTGATGAATAGGGATATAATGAACCTGGGTACCAATGCCCTTTTCATGAAGCTGCCTGATAAGAGCTGGCTTATCGATTGCACAAGAATCGAAGTCAATTCTTACTGCTAGCAGGTTATGGGCAGACAGAGAGTCTGTCTCTTCTGGAGCAAAAGAGATCAAAGAGCAATCAGAGAGTTCCTCTCGATACTTTTTAACAAGTTTACACTTTTTCTCGAGGCCTTTACGCAAGCGCTTTAACTGGGAGCGGCCTAAAGCAGCTTGGAAGTCTGTAAAGTTGCCATTGATTCCTAGCTCTTGAGACTCAAAGTACCAAGGACCTGGTTTGGCATGTTGGAGCTTATCTTCTTCTCTAACAATGCCATTATTGCGATAGCGACGTAGGCGCTCAGCCAACTCTAAAGAGTTGGTGAGTACCATGCCCCCTTCTCCCGTAGTAATAGACTTTGCAGGGTGAAAGCTAAAGACTGTCATATGGCTATATGCACAACTCCCAACTTTTTCTCCTGAAGGATACGTAGCCCCTAGGGCTGCACATGCATCTTCAATCACGACAACATCTTCGCGGCGAATCATCTGATCCAACGCTCGCATATCACAAGGGATCCCACCATAATGCACAGGCTCTAAAATGATCTTCCCTCTGGACAGAGGGCGCTCTAAATGCCTCTCTAAATTTTCTAGTGATAAATTTCCTGTACTGAGGTCCAGGTCGACAGGGTGAACGCGGCAACCCCAGCGCATTGCTGCTGTGGCAGAAGCGATAAATGTATTCGCTGAGGTGACAACATGATCATGTGGAGAAGCTTCTGCTGCAAACATAGCTGCTGCGATTGCCTCCGTACCACTATTTAGAGCGACTGCGAACTTTGCCCCACAAAATTTTGCAACTTCTTCTTCAAAGTGCGTAACCTCTGGCCCTCTTGTCACCATATTGCTAGATAGAGCTTTTGTCACAGCTCGGATATCTGCTTGACTGATGTGCTGCTTTGCATAGGGAATGAATGTCGACATAACAGATCTCTCCTTCCTCGACTCTAATTAGCTGCACAAGCTAGCAAAGGCGAAAGAAATAAATCATCTGATAAAAAACCAAGCACTGATATATTCCAATCTGAGAGAAAGTAGACTAGGACTTCACCCATGACCACGGCCAGCCTTAAGGACTATATCCACTACCTGAAAGAACACACTCTCCCTCCCCTCTCCCAAATTCAAATTCATCAGAAATTACGATCTTTCCTAGATGAGCATCCTATTTACTCTTATGAGGATACATCGGCTCATGCCTTTTATGAAGGAGAGCGGTGCTTTCTAAGCCGTGATTTCAGCTCTGCCTATGAAATGCAAAAAGAGATCTCACATGATGACCTTGGGCGCTTCTTATTTTATCGCACAGCTGCCTACTATTTAGAGGAGCTTGATGACCTCCCCCAAGCTAGCTTCTATGCAAAAAAAGCGTTACAAGCAGAGCCCTTCGATGATCACCCGTGGAGGGCTCACCTCCGCTTGCTTGCTGAGCAGCCCGAAGCCGATGAAGTAGAGGACTTTGATGCAGATGTCGAATTTGTTTCCGTTGCTCCTAAGGAACTTGATGACCTCACAGAGATGTTTCAGTCTGATCAAGAAGATGATGAGGAAATTCAAACCATCCTGGAAGAAAACTTGCACCACGATTCCTCTTCTTCTCAAGATAGTAGAGAGAAAGCTTATCCCTCCTCTCCTTATACCCCTCCAAGTATGGAAGAGAGCTCTGACTATCACTTGAACCAATCCTTTGATCGGTGGCAGCAAAATCAACAGCAGGCCATGGACCTCTACATTAAAGAAGAAGCAGAGTGCCAAGAGCCTATACAAGCCCTCTCCTTTTTTCACCCTCAGCCTTTTGACCTCCCTCTCTCACCAGCCACTCCTCTTGATGGTTTTTTTCTACAGTGGAAAGGTGTAGGTGTTGCTGTCAATCCTCCCTTAGGGTTCTTGCAAGCTCTCCGAGAAAAAAAAGGCTACTTGGGACAGATTCAGGCGGTCATTCTCACGGTACGCTCTCCACAGCACATGCAAGAGCTACAAACAATTTTCAATCTCAATAGAGAGCTAAATAACAACCGAGAGCATAAGCACTTCATCGATTTTTACCTTCCGGAAGCAGATCTCCAGCCCTTTGTCAAGCAGCTCTCCTTTTCAAACCGTCAGGAGCGAGAAAGCATTCATTCTCTTTGCTTTTTTCATGAGTCAGAGGGCGTGGAAAGCCTTTCTCTTTCTTCTCTACTCTCCTGCACCTACTTTTCGGCATCATCGAATTCAGAAAGTATAGGACTTCTTTTTGAGCTTCGAGAAGACCCCGTAGGGGCTCCTAAGAAGTTAGCTTACCTAGCAGGGTTCCCGTTTGAAGAGTCCTTAGAAGAAACTCTTCAACAAGCAGATATTCTCTGCTTAGGCCTAGGCACGCCAGAAGCAAAAGATTGGCGAAGGGAGAGTTATGCATCTAAAGCTTTAGGTGTACAAGGGAGCAAGCGCCTGATTGATGCACTCCAGCCCTCCCTTGCTTTACTGATGGATTTACCAAACAACCAAGTCGTTCTAAGCCAATCTTTAGTCAAGCAGTTCAAAAAAGACCTTCCTGAGCGTACACATCTTTTTCTAGCCAATGACTCCTTTCAAATTGATCTGGAGCAGGAGTCCTTTTATCAACCAGGAAGTACAGAAAAAGTGCCAGCTGGTGATTTAGTTCTGGCTTGTGAAGCAAAAACCCTCCGCTATTTATCAAAAAATATTTTCATTTAGTGTTGTTATCAACAACATACAATGTCGATAAGCCTTTTTACAAAATGTTGATAAAATAAAAAATTAACAACTCATCCGACATAAGCGAAAAGACCACTGCAACAACATATCAAGCAAGAGCTTACACTCATAATCAAACTTTTTTTCGCTTTTTTTAGAGAGAGTTGAGCGCTTATTTTTTCCTAATGATCAGATAAAATCCTTGCGCGCTAACCAATCCAAGTGCTACCGTCTTCGTCAACTATGGCCCCAGAATGCTCTGTGGAAAGTTTGTCGATAACTTTTCTTCTTGCAAAAACTTGGCCCAAGTTATAAACCACCGTGGATAACAAACAACAAAGGTGCTGGTGCTATGCTCACCCAAAATGCCAATGAGGTTTGGAATCAATTTCTTGACTTCGTAAGAGATAATTGCTCAGCAACAGCTTACGAAAACTGGATTGCTCCCATCACCTTTGTGGAAAGTAAAGACAATGAAATTGTCCTGCAGGTTCCAAATATTTTTGTACAAGAATACCTGCTCTCAAACTTTTCCAAAGAGTTGAAAGCTTTTTTACCTCTAAAGGCGAACGGTGAACCTGCCATCCAGTTTCAAATTAAAGACCCTGGCAAAGTTCTTTTTAAGTCACCGAAACCTCAACCTAGCCATCAGCCTCAAGCGCCTGCAGAGCCCTCTCTAGAGGATATTTTTCAATCGCGCTTCAACCCAGGTTATACATTTGACACCTTCATCGAAGGTCCATCCAATCAGTTTGTTAAATCAGCAGCCATGGGGGTCGCCTCTCGCCCAGGAAAATCCTATAACCCTCTTTTTATTCACGGCGGAGTAGGCTTAGGCAAGACACACCTTTTACACAGCATTGGCAACTACATCGCCAAGCACCATAAAGGCTTAAAAGTTCAATGCATTACAACAGAAGCCTTCATCAATGATCTAGTAGACAGCTTACGTAATAAAGCTGTAGAAAAGATGAAACGCTTCTACCGCAACTTAGATATTCTCATTGTCGATGATATTCAATTCTTACAAAATCGCCTAAACTTTGAAGATGAGTTTTGTAATACATTTGAAGCTTTGATCAATCAGAATAAACAAATTGTGATTGCAAGTGATAAACCTCCTGCGCAGCTTAAGCTCTCCGAACGCATTGTCGCCCGGATGGAATGGGGACTTGTCGCGCACCTAGACGTTCCAGATCTGGAAACACGGGTAGCTATTTTACAGTTTAAGGCGGAGCGCAAAGGCTTTCAAATCTCAAATGAAGTTGCCTTTTTTATTGCAGAACATGTGTATTCAAACATCCGTCAGCTCGAAGGAGCTGTAAACCGCCTATCTGCACACTGCCGCCTTTTGAACCGAGACTTGACACGGGACTTAGTGGAGCGCGCTTTGAACGATATGCTTCAACAGGCGCCGACAGAAAAAATCTCCGTTGAGCAAATTCTTAAGAGCGTCTCTTCTGTCTTTAATGTCCGTGTCACTGACTTAAAAGGGACATCAAGAGCAAAAGAGATTGCCCTCCCTCGCCAAGTAGCGATGTACCTTGCAAAAGAGATGATCAATGAATCATTAATTATGCTAGGTGCCTCTTTTGGAAAGACACACTCGACTCTGCTACATGCCTATAAAAATATTACTAACCGCTTAAAAACAGATGATCTACTACAGCGTCAGATCAATATGGTTAAGCGACATATCCAGCCTTAACCGGTTTTTAAAGTTAACTAGAGTTGCTATCCATTAGACCTTGGGGGTGTCTATGTTTAAACGTCTAAAGAATCCTTTTGAAAAAGAGGCAGGTTTTGAAATGGGCGAATCATATGCGGATAGCTACCACACTCCAGCTACACAACAGTACCAGCAGGCTCCTGAAGCCCCTACAACAGCTTCAGAGACTCCGCCGCGGGTTTTTGAAATGCATACAACCTCACCTCAACCAAGCCAACCTTACCGCACAAGCATGCTTGAGCTTGATGACGAGTTAGATCAGCAAGAAGAGTGGGAAGAGGAAACAACAAACCAGCAAGGCAAAAACCCTTCGTTTTTAGATGAAGAAACCCCAGAAACAACAATTGGCAAGGGCGTCTCTATTAAAGGAGAGCTTAGCTTTCAGCGCCTGATTCGGATTGATGGTAGTTTTGAAGGGACCCTAAACTCTGAAGGCAAGCTAATCATCGGCCCCACAGGAACCGTTATTTCTAATCTAGAGCTTTCAGAAGCGATCATTGAAGGACGTGTGGAAGGCAATCTAAAAGTTAGAGGACGCCTTGAACTGCGTGGTGAAGCGCAAATTCAGGGAGATATTGCAGCAAAGACCCTGAGTGTAGACGAAGGGGTTAGTATTCTTGGAGAGGTCCGTGTGACGCCTTTTGCTGAAGAAGAGGATCCTTACGTAAAGGGCTAACTTCCCACTCCGCTTCACAGGTAAGCTCTGAAACAAGCCCCAGCAGAAAAACCTTTACCCCTCTTGCTGTCAGCTCTTGGATAATTTTTTCTCTTTTTCCTTTTTTCATGAGCTGATCTGTCAGAATCAAGACAGAGTCCGCTTGGCATGCTGCTCGTCTTGATAGCAGACGGCTATGAATCTTCTTAGCAAAAAGACGCCCGACCTCCTTCCATTGTTTTTCAGGAACCTTTTCACTACAGATAATCACCCCCTTAGGAAGGGGTTCAAAAGCCTTTAGAGCGATATAGGCAAGCCAAGTACAGTGACTCTTGATGCTATTTAGCCAAATAGGCGCATGAGAAAATTCTGCGAGTAAAGAATCTGTCACATCAGACTGATAGTATACTGCTGCTGTAGCTTCCACATCGCTACACTCTCTTCCTCCGCACAAAGAACGCATTAGGAAGTGACATTTTGGGCAGTGTAAAGATGAATCAACAGGGAAAATATATCCCTTACAACAGTGGCAAAAAATTTGCTCATCCACGGCTAAGATAGACTGACAATGCACACAAGATCGAGGCAATAAAAAATCGAGTAGTTTTTTTAGAAGGCGAATTTTGCATTAACTCCTTTGAAAAAAGAGCTAATTGTAAGAGGGGTAAAAAAAGAAAGCTAGAACACAAATCTTGTGTTCTAGCTTTCTCAATAGCAATTAAGGCCCATATACTACTGTTGGAGTCTCTTGAGGAGCAGGAAGGTCTTCTCTCTCTGTAGCGAAACCTCCATGAAGCAGATAACTCTGATCTTCACCTGTGGTAAAGTCTGCTCCATAGGTGCCTGCAAACTGTTTCATGGGCTCTCCTGTCTGATCATAAAAAGCCCCTGTATAGCTTCCTTCATTGGTAGTGACTGACTGGTCATTATAGCTTGTCACACTTACCTCTCCAGCACCAAGCACATAGTGGCCACTTGATGCAAGCTGGCTTTTCTTCATTTCCAACTTAAGAGTTGAGTCTGTGGACACACCTGCAAGATCAATCTCTCCTTTTAAAGCTAGAGTACTTGGATTCAAAGTGAAGCTGCTGCTTCCTGCAAAAATCTCAGGTAGTGACGCTGCTTCATCTTTTGAAAGCATTAAACCTGCTGCAGGGCCTCCAAACACTAAGTCTCCAGGGTTTGTTTCAAACAATCCTGTATCAGAATTTGCTCCTAGCCTTTCTCTAAGCTCTCTCAAGCTATCAATCGTTGATAGGTTTTCTCTTGCTCCAAGAGCAAAGAATCCAAAAGCTGCATCACTACTATCTGTCTGCTTCGTTTCCCAGATCCCCCAAGAAAGTCCTTCCATTTGCTCTAGGCCTGGAAGGGCTTGTAAGACAATATTGTCACCAAACTCTTCCCTTGGAAGGTTTGCAACGCCTGAGAGATTGACGGTTGAAGGCAAGAAGAAAAAGTCCTTTGATACCCATTGAGGATCTACACTCTCCGTGAAATCAATGCTAGATTCTCCTGCAGAAATTTTTGTGATAAGAGCTTCTTTCGCTGCTTCACTAGAGACCACAACATCCTTGTAATGAATAGATGGTGTAAGTGTAGGTAGCGTTTTAAATGCTTCTAAAAGGTCTTTCAGTGTGTTTGCTTTTAAAATAGGCCCAAAATTCTCACTGCGAATCACATATGGCTCTACGCTATTGTTCATTGCTTCAAGCGCAGACTTTGTGATGAAAGAGCGCCCAAGCAATGGCAAAGGTGCTTGTACTTGATAAAGAGAGTCATTCTCTGTAGCAGCCGAAAGAATGGCATCAAAATCTCCGGCGGCAATCTCTTCCAAACCAACCCCTTCAAGAGCGACTTGAATAAGACCTGGATTTTTCTGTATAGCCTGCTCAAGAGCGATAAACCTTTCAAGCCCAGCTAGCACAGCAGACTGTTCCCCCTTAATCAACCTTAAGGACTGACCTTCCAAAGCATCGAAGGAAAATAATACTTCAACAGCTACTGAATCATCCACCGTACTATTTGTAATGGCTGTCTGGATCTCTTTTAAAGTTTTCCCTTTGACAGCTTGAAGCTGAGCTGCTTCATCCCCATCTATTTTTTCTAGGATCGCATCTCCATTTGCCCTAAAAAAGTTTGCGGTATACTCATCAAAACTACCACTTAACGAGCCGACCAACCCGATTAACTTCAATTCTAGCTGAAGAAATGATGCAAAGTTATCCCCAGTAAAAGATGAAGGCATATCAAGGTAGCCAACTGCAAGGCCACTTGGGAAGTCAGATGCATGCCCCTCCACATATGCTGCTAGTGAACCTAAATCATTATAAATCTCTTTTTGAGAGTCTACAACTGCACCAACTACATGGAGCCCATTTATAGAACTCTCCTCTCCATTACTAATCACTAAGTTCTTAATCTCATTATCAGAGATCTTTGTTGCTAGCTTACTGTAATTATAAAAATTATAATCATCCATCTCTTCCGATGTTTTACTATCGGCAGAGACTGTAAAGCGGTTATCTAAGAAATCTCTAAGTGTAGCTTCTCCTTCAAGAGTAACACCACTGCTGTCTTCTTCCTTAAGGAATGCCTCTAAGCTAGAAATCGTTCCTGTGGCCGTTTTTTCTAATGCCTCTGTGATAGTTAGAGTGACAATAGGATCTTCTGCGCTAAGGCGCTTGCTAACAAGCTCTAAATCAAAGGCAATCTGATCCGCAGTTGCTCCATAAAAGAATTCATCACCATCTCCTCCTGTAAAGCCATATTCATATACGCTCACCAAAGAATAGCTAGAGCTACTTGCCCCTGAGTCACTAATCGCGCTTACCATAGATGCAAGGTCTATATCGGAAGCCGTTGCCACTTTTTGAAGGTCTGGGTTGTAGAGAGCATATAGATTGCCAACCGGATTCAATATACTTGTATCGAAAAGCTTTCCACCTTGTGTCTGATAGACTACAGCTCTTTTAAGATCTGTACTACTTAAAGATGAAGCCAAAGCTGTTGCTTGGGTAGGAGTCAAATCTACAATTCCATCATAGTCCAGAGGTTGTGGGTTCCCATGTTCATCAAAAATGACTGGTTCATCACTTGTATTGACTCCATAAACTCGATAACGTACAGAGTCTGGCTCTAACTTTGAGGTAAGCTGGAAGTTATAGGGATTTTCTTCACTAAGAAGAGGGAGGTCAAGGCTTGCTGCGGTAAGACCTGTTTTATAATCTTCGGCATTTCGCTGAATACTAATTTCTGTGCCTGTATCGCTTAAGTTTGAAACACCATCAAAAAAACCAACCACTTCAGTAGCATCATGATAATGTGGTGGGTACTCTAGCCTAGCCATCACTTCTGGGCTACTTTCAACCTGATACTCAGAAATGTAAGCTTCACTCTCAAGAGCATTTACAGTAGTGATCGAAGTCACCTCTCCTTTAGGGTTCAGCACAGTCACACCTGCAACTCCTGAAGACGAAGGATCTGTAGCTTGCATAAATGCCTGTAAATCACCCATTTTGCCTTTAATTGCCCAATCTCCTAACCCTTCACTTGCTATCGCAATGATTGTTATCTCTTCATCCGTTGCAGCTTTCTGTGCAATGCTTAGAGCATGAAATAACTCCCCCGATGCAATATTACTCAAATCATCCACTAGCTTATAGTCCGAATCCCCAGGACTCTTTATTGAAACAGAATATTGAGGAAGGAGCTTTGTAAAAGACTCTTCTAATCCAGGTAAAAACTCTCCAACACTTCCAGATGCCGCAATATAACCAGGATACTTAGCTTTAAGAAGACGCATAGAAGATAAAGCCTCTTGCATCTCACCAATCCCCATTCCCACTTGGGGGAAAAAGTCAATTTGACTGAAAAGCCCTACATCCAAGTCTCTAGATCCAGAAATTGATAAATTAGATCCTAACACGAAATCCCCAAGCTTACCTTCAATCTCGGCAACTGGCATTTCTGGAAGAAATTGATGACCAAATGCATCTGTCAACTCTACAGAAGAGAAAGTATATGCTTGGTCATGAACCATAGGGTAAGTATCTGGCTCTACTGAGCTGTCTGTAGGATGCACTCCAAATGTAATAGGTAGAGAATGAAGTTGTGTTGGCAAAGACTCTTCATTAAATGCAAAGTCCCCATCTATTGACACTTTGACCCTATTCATCCCCCCTGTAAGGCGACTAGAAAACTTCTCATAAGTCTCCACATCTACAAAGCGATCAATATTGATCCCCTCTCCTTCAGTCTTTAAGTCTGGCAAACGTGTATAGTAAGAAACAGTGACAGATTCTGGCAGAGTACTATCCTTTAAAGCCATGTGGTAGGCACTTTTGACATCTTCATCTCTAGAAATCCCAAGTCCTTTGATCACAGGGGTAATTTCCGTATCTCCTTGTGCTCGGAAGATTGGAGAAGAAACGTTTTCTATTTCTGTAAGGTTCACAGGGTCTATTGGTTGAAACGATTGACCAATCATGGTTACCGTACTACCTGATACTGAAAATCCACTGGCTGTCCCTGCTAAGCTAAGAGCCCCAACCTCATCCTGATTATCCAGAGGATGGATAGCAGCTCCTGCAGCGACCATGTTTAAGATCTTATTCCCGCTACCAATATCGAGAGATGCATTTTCAACACCCCCTCCTTCAAGAGACTGTTCTGGGTGATAGAGAGGAAAAGAGGTTAAAGAAACACCATCAGCATCTCCCAAGTAGTGATCTTTTCCTATAGGCATAAGATTGACCCAGTTTTTATAGACCTCTCCTTCTTCAAAACTTCTTGTTGTTAGGGCCATAGAACCTGTTTGCACCTTTACACCCGGTACAGGAATGAGGCTCTCTCCCTCTGTTTCAAAGTGAAACACTGGGTTTTCTGGGGCATAAATCCCTCGGAAAAATGATACATCACCTTCCGCAGTCCTAGACAGAGAAGAGACATGCCGCAAGCCAAGCTCATCCTGCTCAATTCTTACTCCGAAAAGCCCATGACTATCAACCTGAGACTCTCCAGTAATTGTACCAATTGTTGAAACTCCCTGATCAAAAGACCCCATAGCGATATAGGGAGGACGCTCTTCAAAACGTGTATCAACAGTAATTGACTCCGATGCATATGTGGCAATGTAGTCATCATACACTCTTCTTGGGACAACAGGCTCATCTCGCTCGATCTCTACCCCTTCTTGGTAAGGATAGATGGACATTCTTATCTTATCCTGTGATAGCCCCCCCAGCATACGAATAAGTTTTCGTGCTGTTTTTGGAGATTCGATATCAGAAAATGTAAAGCTATCGACCCCTGTATCTGTAGGAGTCACAGTAACTGCATAGCTCTCGGCCTCTCTGAATTCATATCGATCAGGCTGTTGATCTTCTGGATAAACCTCTCCTTGCCCATTTTTAATGATGATCTCACTAGAGGAAGTGCTTGTTTCTCCTTTTAGATATGCAAAAATACTTACTAAAGGCCCTTCGATAGATGAAATGTCTGGATTCCCAGTTAAAGAAACTTTTGCTGTGGCAGCCGCATCTCCAACAATTTTTTCCATTTCTCTTAGCTTAGCAGACAACTCGGTAGGTGTTAACTTTGTAAAGACAGCCTCTTGTGGAGCCCCAACAAAGAGAGAGAGCCGAATCTCACTATTTGCATAAAGAGGCAGGCTTTCAAAGAGAGAAACAAAATCAGTATAGTTACGCTCAAATCCAAAGTCCGCAGGCAAAAGCTCTTGGTACCGTCCCCCCACAAAGCGAGAGTGCATTCCAGGCAAATTAAATGAAGGTGTGCCTGAAGCATCCCCTACAATATTAATCTCTCCCATAATTAACGAATCTGGAGCATTGCGCAAAGTACCTGTTCCTGGGTCATAAACCTGAAAGCTACGTGTGGCTCTTAAGAAGCTATCCTCGCTATTTACTGCACTATTTTCCTCTGTGAGCAAGCTACCGAATGGTCGTAAAATTGTAGATGTCACACTTGAGCCATATGGGAACAGATCACTAGGGGTCAACCCCTCTTGATTGTTACCAAAAGCAAAAATAAAGTTCTCTCTATCCGTTCCTGCAGAGTTAACATCTGTTAACTCTGCGACCCTTTCAACGACAGCAACTGCAGTATCATCAAGGAAAGGTGTTGCATCAATGCCTACAAAGCCCATGTTCAGAGTTGGAATTCCAGAATCTGTATCTGGGAAAGAAATTTTTCCAATTCCAAATCCTGGGCCTGCAATTTTTGTTCCGCTCTGAACCAAAGGCCCTGTAAAACTAAATACGTAGTCAGCGCCCACATCGAATGGTGGGGCAGAAGGAGCTTCTAGAACTCCTAAAAGAGGCGTTTCCGAAACTCTTGTAGTTGCTGTTGTCATCATTCCATCTACAAGGTCTGTAGAGGTTGCATCTTTTGACACATCAAAAAAAGCATTGATTGCTAGTGTCTCAGGAGCTCCATTTTCAGTACTTCCATAAAACC
This sequence comes from uncultured bacterium, assembly GCA_964460785.1. Classification (GTDB taxonomy): domain Bacteria; phylum Chlamydiota; class Chlamydiia; order Chlamydiales; family CAYWQB01; genus CAYWQB01. The sequence goes on along the minus strand of CAYWQB010000005.1, from coordinate 100,912 downwards.
CGGAGGACTGACCAACAGAAGAAGTTAGAGAGATATTTTCAATATCTGTCACATTAAAAAAAGAATCCCCTATGATTCCCTGAGGGACAAAAAGGTTAAATCCCGAGCCTCCTTCACGAACAACGACTTGCCCATCTTGAATATCTCCAAAAAATGCAGTCACATTTTTTCCTCGACCAGACAATAAACGAACACCAGTCCCCCAGTACTCAGGGTTTAACGTGCCATCATCGCGTGTAAATGGGGAGGTTAAACCAGCTAGGTCTAAAAGCTCTTCATCAAAAAAGGATCCCCCTATATACACCCCTTCTCCATTCACTACATCCACAGCTATTCTTGAGCGTGTTTCTGTTGGATCTGATAAAAGGCCTATATGATGATTAAGTTGGGAAAATTCTCCTCCACTTAAAAAGTTTTGGCTTGTCCCATTTGCAAAAGAACTCGACTCATAGTCGCGGCGATATGTTGCTGTAGAAGGATCATTAACAACGCCTCCAACAAAGTGTAAAGCGGCCCCTTTATTATCATTTGCTTTTACATGCACGTAGTCTCCAAGGGAAGTAGAGCCTACAGCATCTTCCACTGTCAAGATTGAATAGTTATCAATAGCCCCTTCTGCATTATAGTTGGGATAAATGATTGCAGCTTGCGCTCCTTCAGGGCTAGAGGGGCTGTACTTTACATCTTCAATAAGCGATTTTGCATTGTCTAAATTATAAACGATGTAGGCATCAAAGCTATCTATTCCCTCATCACTTGCAAGGCGTGAACCGATTCCTTTTAAGCCATACTGAGAGTCTAAATCCTTTAAACGCTCTGTTACATCTGCTGTAGAGGGGGCTGCAGACAATTGGTTTTCTGTATCTGTCTCAGTAGCTGCATTATCCTCTGGATCAACAACTTCTACAACTTCTACAGGCTCAGGCTCTTCCTGAGAACTTGTATTATCTACTTCAAGGATAGGTTCTACTTCTAGACTTTCTAGAGAGCTATTAAACTCTTGTATATCTTCTTGAAGCTGAGTCTTTGCTTCTGTTGCAAGCTTTGTTGTCGTTTCAACAATCTTTTGCTTAGTCAAGGTATCTAGAGGAGTTGTCTCGACAACCTCATTGACCTCTTTTACAGTTTCATCAGCCTGAGCACTCTCTACAGCACTTGCTATAAGCTTATCTGACTGCTGGATAATCTCTGAGGCATCTGCACCCTCTTTTGAAAGAGCTTCTTCTGTCTTTTGGGAGACCTCCTCAATCACTCTTTCTGCCTGCTTATTCCCTTTAACTAAGGTTAAACTTACTTCCCTCTGAACCTTCACTGCAACAGCGGGGGTTAAATCTACAGGCTCTCCAGCCTTTTTTCCTTGCTCTTGCCTTGCTTCTTCAATCACTCTAGTAATAGATTGCATCACAGGAGTTATCTTTGCTCGCGGAACAACCCATGAAGTTTCGACTCCTAAAGAAGATAACTGTGCGTCTATTGAAACTAAAAGATCTCCTTCCCCTGCTTCAGATACAGAAACTCCCTCTGGGGAAACTCTAATCACCGGATCTACAGACCCCAATAAGGCAGTAGGCTTCCCTCCTAGTCCAGGAGACAGGACATAGCCATTTCCCGCTTGCCCCGTCATCTGACCAGTCCCTTTATTTGCAGATACGGAAATTCCTGATCCTTGTGCTGCTGTCCATCTCTTATTAACCTTTAAAACTCCCTCAGACCCTTGAATCCCAATTGTCGCATTCGCTGTTTTCATTCGAAAATTTCCAGGAGCAATGTCGGAAATTCTTCCTCCTGTGAACCGGAACGATCCTTCATTGGACTTCAGGTTCATTCTTGCGATGTTCTTCTCTGGTTTAAATAAGGCAAGCTCCACTTCCAGATCACTTTCTCCAATCAACTCTATGAGAGTTTCATCCTGAAATTGAACCTGCATGTAACTCTTATCACCCGTTTGTAGGGTATCTCCTACATTAAAAGAGTCTCCCACATTTGCGACTCTCCGAGCTCTTGTTTCACCATTGATGACCCAAGCTTTTCCATGGGCAGAAAGAACTCTTCCAGCCTCTAATCCCCCTTCAGCAACAAGCACAGATGAAAGAAGAAGAAAAGCTCCTAAGAAGCAACGAGAAATTAAAGAAAATGGGCGAAACATAGGATGCTCCGAAAGTAAATGATTTTGGCCCATGATAGCGATTACTTGTTAAATTAAAAGTTTTTCTTGCTTTAGAGATTTAAACCAGGTCGATCAAGCGCTCTAACGAAGAAGTCCGTCTATAAAGGATTTTTTCTTTGTCTTTTCTCACCCTTTTGCTAACTTGAGCGCGTGTGTATTGAGAATCCCTGAGGAACGCCATGCTGCGTAAGTTACTTGATTACAAGTTGTCTTTTTTCGAGAAAGGAAGCCGCCTGCACGCACTGCGGCCCCTTGTGACAGCTGCCGACACCTTCTGCTATGAACCCCTGATCAATACCAAGCATAAGCCCTTCATCCGGGATGCTGTTGACCTAAAGCGGTGGATGATCTTAGTTGTTTTTGCCCTTTTACCCTGTATTCTCTGGGCGATATGGAACTCTGGTGTGCAAAGCTTTGTGTATACGAGTGGAAACTATCCCTTGCTTGATGAGTACTATAAGGCCTCTCTCTCTATGCAAGGCTACTTCGACTTTGTTACGAAGGACAACCGGTGGCTAGCCATTTTAGGGCTAGGGTTAAAAGCCTTTTTGCCTGTAGTCATTATTTCTTATGCAGTCGGAGGACTATGGGAAGGCATCTTTGCTGTTATCCGCAAACATGAAATCAATGAAGGATTTCTTGTTACAGGCATGCTTTACCCCTTAATCTTACCTCCAACCATCCCTTACTGGATGGTTGCTGTCGGTGTCTCTCTTGGCGTAGTCATTGGTAAAGAGCTCTTTGGTGGGACAGGAATGAACATTGTTAACCCTGCTCTTACCTGCCGCGCCTTTTTATTCTTCGGCTACCCAGGAAATATGTCTGGGGATATTTGGGCTGGAACCAATACCACACAGACAAACCAATCGATCACCAAGATGAACATCGACGCTGGAACTTCTAGCTTAGATGCTTACTCAACAGCAACACCTCTTTCTCACTTTAACATCACAGATGATGTCAAAAGAATTCATGTCGATGCAATTGCAGCGAATTCTCTTGGAAATCAAGTAGAAAACTACCCTGTGATTGAGCGTCACTTTGAGAAATGGAACAGCCTAGGAGCTCACAAGGCGAACCTAGGAACCCTCTCTCAAGAACAGCTACAAAGCTTTGTCACAAGCCCCATTACTGATGGAGGGCTTGGCCTGTCTCCTGACAACTACGATGTTGCATATAACTTTTCCTCTCTACAGTACAATGTAGGCGTCCAAAATGACGGCAACTTCTTCTTTGGCAACATGTTAGGAAGCATGGGCGAAACATCAACTTTAGCTTGCCTCCTTGGTGCGATCTTTTTGATTTATACAGGCATAGGCGCTTGGAGATCCATGGTTGCCATGGGACTTGGAGCATTTGTCGTTGCTCTTTTATTTCAGTGGGGTTCAAACCTTCTTGGAGATGAAGGAGGAGCTTGGAGTGCTGCCCGCTTTGGCTTCCCTGCATACAAGCACTTACTCTTGGGAGGATTTGCTTTTGGCCTTGTCTTCATGTGCACAGATCCCGTCTCCTCACCAAGCAGTAATTTAGCTAAATGGATTTATGGCTTTTTCATAGGAGCCTTGGTCATTATTATTCGAACAATCAACCCCGCTTACCCTGAGGGTGTGATGTTAGCCATCTTGCTTGGCAATGTCTTTGCACCGTTGATTGATCACTATTCTGTCTTAAGCTACCGAAGGAGGGCTCCACGTGTCCGCACAGCCTAAACAATACTCCAGCGCATCCACCTTCCTGTTCATGCTCTTTTTATGTGTGATCTGCGCCTTTCTTCTTTCATCGTTAGCCGCAATTTTGCGCCCTGCTCAGGATGAAGCTCGTAAGCTTGACCGCAATAAGCAGATGCTGATCGCAGCAAAAATTCTCTCCTATAATGGACACTTTCAAATGAAAGATAAGGAGGGAAAGTACACTCCTGCTAAAGCCAATGCGCAAGGCATTCTTTCTGCTGGCTCTGTCACAGACTTAGCAACAGAAGATCAAATCCGTGCTGTTTATGAGCACCGCATTGAACCTTTGGTCACGAATGCACAAGGAGATGTGAAAACGTTCCCAGAAGCTGGTTTAGACTTAGAGAGTTATCTAGCCAAACATGCCAAGCTTGGCTACTACTTGCCCAAGTGGAAGCTCTTTTACAAGATTAAACCAAATGAATCCAACGCAAGTGCCGACAATAAAAACCCTGGCGCTGGTGCTGAAGGGTATATCATCCCCGTCAATGGATTTGGTCTTTGGAGTGCCATTTACGGCTACTTAGCCATTGCATCTGATGCAGATACTGTCATTGGTACAACCTGGTATCAACAAGAAGAAACTGCGGGACTAGGAGCAGAGATTGCAACACAAAAGTGGCAATCTGACTTTCCCGGCAAAAAAATCTTCCAAGAAAGCGTAAATGGAACAACGAACTTTCAGTCAGCTCCTCTAGGTATTATCGTTGTAAAGGGTGATATGTCTGAACAATATGCGAAAACACCTAAAGCTAAGAGCTCTGTAGATGGAATTTCTGGTGCGACTCTTACAGGAAATGGGGTCACTGCCGCATATGCAGCAAGCCTTGAGCCCTATCGAGCTTTTTTGATTAAGATGCACAATGCTAACCAAAAGGGGAAGTAAGCGATGAGTGAAAAGCGTCAGCCCTTGAAAACCTACCTCCTAGACCCTCTTTGGAAAAACAATCAGATCCTCACAGCCATTTTGGGCATTTGCTCTGCACTTGCTGTGACTACAAGCATTCAAGTCTCTATCACTATGGGACTTGCTGTAATTTTTGTTACAGGCTGCTCCTCTCTTTTTGTTTCGTTAATTCGTAACTATACCCCTCCAACAGTTCGTATGATCACTCAATTAGCAGTGATCTCAACCTTTGTGATCGTCGTAAATGAGGTGCTACTCGCCTATTTCTATGAGATGGCCAAAGAGCTTACGGTCTTTGTTGGGTTAATTATCACAAACTGTATCGTGATGGGACGCGCAGAAGCTCTTGCGAGAAATGTCCCTCCTATTCCTGCTTTCCTAGATGGTGTAGGAGCTGGCCTTGGCTATGCCATTGTACTTTTTGCTGTCGGTGCAATTCGCGAATTCTTTGGCTTTGGCACATTGATGGGATACCGCATCATTCCTGAAAGCGCTTACATCTCTGCAGATCATCCAAGCTACTACAGCAATAACGGACTTTTCGTCACAGCTAGTTCTGCATTTATTATCATTGGGCTATTCATCTGGCTCTCCAGACTGATTAAAAAGGAAGAGGACGTATAATGACTCCTACACCTACATTTTTCGCTGAAGTTTCTTGGATGGGTCCTTTTGAGCTCATCAACCTTTTAGGTCTACTGATTGAAACCATTTTCATTCAGAACTTTATTCTCTCTTACTTCTTGGGCATGTGTACCTACCTTGCATGCTCCAACAGCATTAAAACTGCTAATGGGCTTGGAAAAGCTGTGGTTTTCGTATTGACGATGTCTGGTGTCTTAAACTGGCTGGTCCACAACTTTGTTACAGGTGCTGGTGCACTCTCTTGGCTATCCTTTATTGGGATTGATGGATCAAACTTAGATTTAAGTTTCTTAGAATTTTTGATCTTTATCTCTATTATCGCAGCTTTTGTGCAGGTTCTTGAAATCTTCATTGAGCGCTTTGCACCTGCTCTTTACAACTCTCTTGGAATCTTTTTACCGCTGATTACTGTAAACTGTGCCATTCTTGGTGCTTGCCTATTTGCCGTCACACGCGACTACCCCTTCTTCCCTAATCTCATTTTTGTTTTTGGCTCAGGCTGCGGATGGTGGCTCGCTATTGCTCTGATTTCAGCAATCCGACAAAAGCTCAAGTACTCACATATCCCTAAAGGCCTCAATGGGATGGGCATTACCTTCATCATGACTGGTCTGATGGCTATTGCATTTATGGGACTGATGGGGATTAAACTGGCTGAACCTTCCGGGAAGCCAGCAAAGAAAGAAGAGACATCTTGCTCTGCAGGAGAAGTCAAGGCAGAGCAAGCAATGGCAATTGCACAAAAAAATAAAAGCGAGACGAATCGATCATAGGATTTATGGAAGCTTAATTTTTCAAAAAAAACTATTTTTAATACTTGCCTCTTGAAAAAATAACTTCCATTTACTAAATTCGCGCTAGAACACAAAAGATTACATATAACCGCAAGGGACACCAACGATGAGTAGAAAGCCTTTGTTACTATCTGTCACTGTCTTTGCCGCACTGGCTATGGGAACGACCTATGCAGAAGAAGAACAAGCATCTTGCTTTGCAGACTCTTACGCAGATCGCATCCGCACAGAGCTAGAAGAGAGTGCTTTCGAGACAGAAAACGAGCTAGATAATCTAGAGGCGACTGCAGCAAATGAAGAAGCTCTAGAAGCTGAAGCTGCTTGCAGTGCAGATTTTGAAGACCCTGCGGCCGTCTTTTTAGACGAAGAAGATGATTTCGACATTCCCCATCTCTCCTTTGGAGAGCTTGAAGAAGACGAAGAAGATGTCGTAGACTCGCTCTATGAATGGGAGCACGAGGCTAGTTCCGACGACACAAGCGCGTCTTTTTGGGATGACTTGGAGGAAGAAATGAACTCCAATGAAACTGCTACAGAGGATACGCTAGATCCGACCCAGGGTGAAGCGTAATACCTCTTTCTATCTTTGAGGGATTCCAATAAAAAAGGCTTAATTTTCATTAAGCCTTTTTTTTTATCTCTGAATTGTCATTAAAACTAACTCTTCGATACGCTGAGAGATTTCCTCTCCATCTACTTGCTGACCAGATTCAAAATAAACATAGCGGGGATTCACCCAGCAGCGATAGTCCAGCATTAAGCCATTCATAAAGCCTAGAGGAGCCATATAACTCCTAGCCCCTCCCGCTGCCGCTAGAACACCCACCACCTTATCTTGCCATGCCTTGCGTCCAGTCAGTTCAATGACGGATGAGCAAGTAGAAGAGACATTATAGCAATAGATAGGCGCTGCTATGAGAATATGTGTTGCAGCTTCGATCTCAGCCCCTAAGCGCAAGACTTCTGGATGCTCATGATATTTCTCTCCATCACAAGCAGGCAGAGCATAGTCCCGTATATCTATGAATTTCGCTGAGACATCACGAGGTTTTAACAAGTCATATGCTTGCTGTGCAAGCTGCCGGCTCTGACTTTGCGTCCGCAAGCTTGTTGAAATGACAATCACATGCTTCATGACACCTCCGCACATAGAACGGGCTTTTTCGCTGCTTGCACTTCATCAAGGCGCCGGACTGGTGTTGTATAAGGAGCTTTTTTGACAAATTCTGGATCGTTTTGACATTCATCAATGATTTGACGCATGGCAGCAATAAAAGCATCAAGAGTCTCTTTAGACTCGGTCTCTGTCGGCTCTACAAGGAAGCACTCCTTCACAATCAGAGGAAAGTACACCGTTGGAGAGTGAAATCCATAATCTAACAAGCGCTTAGCTACATCGTACGCTTTGATCCCCTTCTCACTTAAGTGCGTGGTTTGACAAACAAACTCATGCATACAAGGCCCTTGAAAAGGAACCTTCAGAAGAGTTTGGAGCTGATGCTTTAAGTAGTTGGCATTTAGAGTCGCTTGTTCTGCAACTTTGCGCAGTCCAAAAAATCCATGCATACGCGCATAGACATAGGCACGCAGTGCGACACCAAAGTTCCCATGAAAGGTTGCAAGGCGTCCAATAGAATCTGGACAATCTTCCTTTAACTCCCACTGGCCATTTTCATGGATAAGCACAGGTATTGGTAAGAAAGGAAGAAGGTGCTTTTGACAGAGCACTGGAGCTCCCCCAGGCCCTCCTCCTCCATGTGGAGTGGAAAATGTCTTATGCAGGTTAATATGCATGACATCAAACCCCATATCTCCGGGGCGCACGACTTCCATGATTGGATTTAGGTTGGCTCCATCATAGTAGAGCAACCCCCCAACATCATGAACCACTTTAGCAATCTCTTGGATTTGAGAGCTGAACTGGCCCAAAGTGCTTGGGTTTGTCAGCATGAGGCCTGCTGTTCTCTCTGAAACTTTGCTTTTTAAGTCTTCAAGGTCTACATCGCCGTCTGCAGAGGAGGCAACAGTCACGGCTTTAAAGCCAGCAATGGCTGCGGTAGCAGGGTTAGTCCCGTGGGCACTATCCGGTACAAGCATCTCTGTGCGTTGACTATCTCCACGCTTTTTATGGTATGCTGCTATCATTTGCACACCACAAAGCTCTCCCTGTGCACCTGCATTTGGAGCTAACGTTCCCCCTGCCATCCCACAAAGCTTAGATAGAAACGCAATGAGCTCTCCCATGACTTGCAAGCATCCTTGCGAAGTATATGTATCTGCGAGAGGATGCATCTCACTAAAAGCTGGCATGGCTGCGACAGCTTCATTGATTCTTGGGTTCAACTTCATCGTACAACTTCCAAGCGGATAGAAGTGCGTATCAATGGACATATTCATCCGCTCAAGGTTGGAGAAGTGCCGCGTCAAATTCAATTCAGAGAGCTCTGGCAGTGCTGCAGGCTTCTCTCGTAGATACTCACGAGGAGGCTGATACTCTGCAAAGCAGGCCTCAAGTGTGGGTAGGCTGTATGCTATTTGACCTGGCTGGCTCTTTTCAAAGGCATCCATGCACTTCACTCCTTTGCTCAACCCACTCAACATATCGATCTAAATCTTGCTTGGATTTGGTTTCAGTAACAGCAACTAACCAATGGTTCGTGAGCTGTGGATAAAATCGGGACAAGTCAAGCCCCAGCTCTAAGCCCTCCTTGCATGCCTCTTGCTTTTGACTAGCAATGGAGTGAGGAGCTTTTAGAGTGAACTCATTGAAAAAGGGTGCTTGAGAAATGGGCTCAAACCCTTGCGCAATAAGGCGCTCTTGTAGGTAGTGTGCTTTTTGAAAGTTTTGCATTGCAAGCTCTCGCAAGCCTTCTTTTCCGTACCACAAGATCGTCACTAAAGAGGAAAGAGCCATCAGCGCTTGGCTTGTACAGATGTTGGATGTTGCTTTTTCACGTCGGATATGTTGCTCACGGGTTTGCAAGGTCAGTACATACCCTTCTTTCCCTTCAAGATCTTGTGTTTTACCCACAATCCGTCCAGGAAGCTGTCGTACCAAAGGCTGCTGCACAGCCATATACCCTAAATAAGGCCCTCCAAACTGCAGAGGAATCCCCAAGGGCTGCATCTCCCCGACTGCAATATCTGCTCCTTGTTCTTTGGCAGAAGCAAAGAGTCCATAAGCTAGAGGGTTGGCAGCAAGGATACTTAGAGCGCCTACAGAAGCTGCCTGTGCAAAAAGCTCCTTTGCAGATTCAAGTAAACCAAGGGTATTTGGAGACTGGACTATCAAAGCAGCTACGCGCTCATCTAGCAATGCGGCAAGCGTCTCCTTATCTGCAAGAAACTCTTGGTTCCATGGCAGAGTGACAAGCTCAACATCATAGTGAGAGAGGTACTGCTCTAGCGTCTGACGATAGTGTGGATGCAAGCCTTGTGCAACAAGAAGCTTATTCCTTCCCTTTTTTGCCCGCAGGGCCATGAGGGCAGCTTCAGCAACAGCACACGCTCCATCATATACACCTGCATTGGCGACATCCATCCCAGTGAGCGCACAAACGGCTGATTGAAACTCGTAGGTCACCTGCAGAGTACCTTGAGAGACCTCTGCCTGATAAGGAGTATAGCAAGTAAGAAAGCCACTTTTCTGACAAACTGCAGAAGCTAATGCAGGGATAAAGTGTTCATAAGCTCCCCCTCCTAAAAAAGAGAGCATATGGGAAGCTTGGTTGTTTTTTGCATAGGAGTGCATCAACCGCTTCACTTCTAGCTCAGAAAGGCCATCATCATGATTCAAAGGAGAAACCTGTAAATCAGAGGGGATGGGAGAAAAAAGCTCTTCAATAGAAGAAATACCAAGAGCTGCAAGAATTTCAGAGACTTGCTTACGACTATTTCCAACAAAATCCATACAGCAAACTACCCCTGCACAAGTTGCTTATAGGCAGACTCATCCATGAGAGATTCTAGTTCTGCTTGCTCTGAGATCTTTAGGGTAAATAGCCACCCTTTTCCTTCTGCATCTGTATTGACTGTTTCAGGAGCATCCGCAAGAGCTTCATTAACAGAAGCCACGGTACCGCTAATGGGAGCATAGACATCTGCTGCTGCTTTTGTAGACTCCAATACTACGATATCTTCTCCTTTCGCTACGGTACGCCCTTCTTCAGGGAGTTCTACGTAAACGATATCGCCTAACTCTTGCTGTGCGTGCTCTGTAATTCCGCAAGTTCCAATGCCATCTTTTACTTCAATCCATTCATGAGAGGAGGTGTATCTTTTCATAGGTTTTATCCCTTTACTTTCTTTTTCTGATAAAAAGGCAGAGACACCACATGTGCGGGGTGAGCCTGGCCACGGATTTCTACAGCCAATGGTTGTCCTTTTTCAACTTTTTCCTGGAGATGTACAAGAGCGATCCCTTTTTTCAACGAAGGAGAGTACCCTCCTGAGGTCACCTGACCAATCACTTGGCCATCACGGAGAACAGCATAGCCATCACGAGGAATCGAGCGCTCCCCTTCCATCTCAATAGCTGCAGCACAAGCTTGCCCTTTGGAGGCCAACATCGACTCTTTACCCAAGAAGTTGGTCTTATCCCAGTGTACTGCCCAGCTCGCAATGCTTTCATGCGGAGGAAGAGTATCTGTAAGCTCATGCCCATACAGAGCAAATCCCATTTCAAGGCGCAGTGTATTTCTCGCTCCTAAGCCGATAGGATGCACCTCGCCTTTCCCAAGGTCTAAAAGCGCTTGCCACAAAGATTCTAGCACCTCATTGGGAGCCATAAACTCGTAGCCAAACTCTCCTGTATAACCAGTCCGTGATGCATAAAGCCGATGCCCTTCAAATACGATCTCTTCAAAGCGGAAAAAGCGCAGAGCTTCTAGTTGCTCAAAAAGAGCCGTGGCCACTTCTTTTGCCTTGGGCCCTTGCAAAGCAAGGATCCCTTCGTGAGCAAAGCGTGGCTCGATGGCCACATCATAATCTTTTGCATAGTGACGCATATGCTGTAGATCTTTTTCACGGTTCGAAGCATTGACGACGACAAAAAAGTGTTGGTTATCTTTTCTGTAAACAATGAGATCGTCCACAGTCCCTTTTCCGTCTTCCTGAGCCCAAGCTGTATAGGTACAGCTCTTATCGGGCTTTTCTGCGATTTTCGCAGTAGAAAGAAAGTCTAAAAACACCTCTGCATCTGGCCCTAAGACTGCAATACGTCCCATGTGAGAGACGTCAAACAGTCCTGCATGGCTTCGGCAAGCTACATGTTCTATCTGCATGCCTGCATATTGTAAGGGCATTTCCCAGCCACAAAATGGCACCATTTTTGCACCAAGAGCACAGTGCTTTTCGTATAACGGAGTTCGCATTAGCATCTCAACCTCCATGCTACGACACTGTCTTATCAAGGTAGTTAAGGTTAAACAGAGACTGTTTTTCTTCTAGTTGCGATAACTCTTCGGAAAACAACTCTAAACTCAGTTCTTCAGCAAGTTCTTCTTGCATAGCAAAGCCTTTACTGCGATCTACAGCCTGACTAAAGCCAAGAACTTGATAAAAGTAGTGATCTCCCATAGGATTTTTCGCCACATCAGAGAAGGCTTCTTCTTGCAACTCAAAAACCTTATCTGGGTTCAAAAAGGGTGTTTGATCACTGCGAGAAATAGTCTGAAGTTTCTCTTTAAGGTACCATTGGTTCGCAGCTGAATAACCTTCTTTTGCTAGAGTAAAAGAGGACAAATCTTCCCCTTGTAACGCTTTTTGATGAGCCTGCTGAACAAATGCATGAAGAGTTTGATCAACCTGTTCAGGTTGACGAGTGATCCACTCATCATCAACAGAAGCCTTGACCTTTTCCACTAAATCACCAAGCAGGCGATAGTGCTTTGCTTGTTCAAAGCTGAGAAGAGCAGAAAGCTGCTTGCTCTCTAGCTGGATCAAATAGTGATCATGACCACTTTCCCAGGTAAAAGAAGAGCCTTCTTCTGCCTCTTGCAACTTGGCAAGTAAATCTTGCTTCTTTTCTCGGAAAGGTCCAGCAACCATCTGGCTATTAGCCAAGAACAGCCACTCTTCCTGCTTGGCATCCTGTGCTTGCAAAGCCTCTGAGAGGGCCTCTTGGTTTTGCATCACCAGTTGACGACGCGCAAAGCGATCTAAGTCCCCCTGAATATTCTCAGGAAGATTGCGAATGAGCAAAAGCCTTTCTTTTGTTGACGCTGTTACATCAAGAATCGCTAGTTCTGGGAAACTTTCCTGCATCTGCTTCCAGTTTGCAGCATCTAGTTGCCAAGCAAGTGTCTCTTTTACTGTCACAGAGGCTGCATGGTCATCTACACTCAAGTGCTTTACTTCTACTGTAAAGGGGTAGCTCACCATCTCTGGATACTTTTTTGCTACTTCCTTCTGAGAAAGCAGGTGCTTTGCAAACTCATCCAAGGTCAGGCTTTCTGCATTTTTAGTGACTGCGTGAATATAGGCTGCCAGCTGTACTTTTGCTTCGTCCGAAGAGAGTTGAAGAGTCTCTGGTAATGAATAGACCTTCACCTCAGCTTCTTTTCCTGCATATGCTTGAAAGCTTTCTAAAGAGAGATTGTCAACCAGAACATAGTCTGCGACCTCTTTTTTCCACTTACGAAAGAGCATAACTTCCTGCCATAGCTTGATCACATCTTGCTCTGTCAATCCTTGCATTTGCAAAGAACGAGAGAAGAGTTGAGGCAGGGCTTGCTGCGTCACATTTGTATAAGAAGCGATTGCTTGAAAGTTGCCTTGCACATTGTATAGAAAATCTTGCTCTGCCTCTTTTGCTGTCACATGAATGCCATCCAATTTTGCTTGATCAGCAAAGTAAAAAATTGCTTGTGCAGTGAGGTGTGCCAGTTTTTTGCCAAACCAATCCTCAAAGTTTTTATACCCAAAGAGGGAAAGATCCATGTGATAAAGAGCTGGGTCTACTTGCTCTCCAGCATACACATTTTGCTGATAGAGAAGAATGCGGCGCATGAGGCTTTCTGGTAGCTGTCGATTTGCCAAATACAGCTTGCTTCGTGCTGCAAATGCTTCTTTAGATAAAGGGTCTTTTGCTAAAGCCTGCTCAAACTGGTCATATGCAGTATTAATTTCAGGAACAGACTGCATCCAAAGGTTTTGCATAGAGATAGTCGGTACATGTGGATGCTGATAAAGTTGAAACTTTTTTTCCTCTGCAACACGCTTAGCAAACTCCGGCTGCAGTAACTCTGCATAGCGCTTAGTGAGCTCATAAGACCAGCCTGTGCTAAGAAAGTCTTTTTCTAACACCCCATCATGGAGATGTAAAGGGAGGCTATCCTCTCCCCCTTGAGTCAAATAGCTTTCTGTAAGGAAGCGTACCATTTTTTCCATGGTATCGCGAGTGACTCGCTGCCCTGAGGGCAAGGTCATCACAACGGAGTTATCCACTCTCTGCACCTGCCCTCCTCCTGGCCCCGTAGCACCAAAGAAAATCATAGAGCAGCTAACAAGAATCGCAACAACTAAAAAAATTGCTTTTTGATAGGTTCGAAAGAATTTTAACATGGAGAGTCTTTCCTCCGAAGGACGTTTTTTACCCCGTCCAGGCTAGCAAACACATCAGGTTTCACTCAATCTCTTTTTCCCCTGCATTTCCCCCTCTAACTCTACCTGCTAAGCCTATGATCACCCCTTGAGAATAATAGCATTAAAAGTTATTCTTGATAAAGGACCCCTTTAAATGTAGCCAAGGAGCTATACATGGATGTTTGTTCTCTTACAAAAGACCTTGTTGCTTTCCAAACAATGGCAGATCCCTGGGAACACAACTGTGCACGCTTCTTAGGTAAGATGTTAGAGGACAAAGGGTTTCATGTACGTTACTATGCATTTGACCACCGAAGATCCAGCTTAGTTGCTAAATATAAAGGCTCTTCCAACAAGCTCCCTTTAGTATTTACCGGTCATATTGATGTAGTCCCTCTAGGCCATACGCAATGGTCTGTTGATCCTTTTTCTGGGGAAACAGATCAAGACAAGCTATTTGGGCGAGGCACGACAGATATGAAGGGAGGCGTTGCAGCCTTTGTCATAGCTGCGATGAAAATGGTTGAACTAAACCCAGATGTTGGACTCACACTTATTATCACTGCAGGTGAAGAAATTGGTTGTAAAGGATCTTCCCATCTTGCCCAGCAAGTGGGAGCCTTAGGTCAAGCAGGCGCTCTCGTTGTAGGAGAGCCAACCAGTAATATGCCACAGCTAGGACACCATGGAGTTCTTTGGCTCAATATGCTAGCAAAAGGGGTCAGTGCTCATGGATCAATGCCCCAAGAGGGGGTCAATGCAATCTACCGAGCCTCTAAAGCAATTCTTGATATTGAAAAGTTTAAGTATCCTAATGAGCCTAAGCATACAAAACAGTCGCACTCTACAGTGAATGTAGGAACTGTAGAAGGTGGGCAAAACATTAATTCAGTGCCTGACCGAGCCTCCTTTACAGTTGACTGTCGCGTGCGCCCTGGCCAAGACAGCTGCGAGCTACAGCATGAATTTCACCACTTATTTAAAGATCATGATTTAGATTTTTCTGTTGTACTCGACCTTCCTGCCGTTGAAACTCAGAAAGAGGACCCCTGGGTGCAAGATGTATATAAGATCTGTGAAGAGGTTATGGGGAAAAAGATGGAAGAGGAGTATGCTCCCTTTTTCACAGATGCTTCTTGCCTAACTCCAGCCTTTGGCAATATCCCAACCTTAATCATGGGACCTGGGCTACCAGAGATGGCTCATAAAACTGATGAGTTTGTACTGCAAACCAAACTGATTGAAGCTCAAGAGCTTTATGAGCGTGTGATCGCAAAATGGTGCGAAGCTTAATTTCTAAAGTGGGGGAGCTCCCAACCAAATTTTACGGTCATCACGCGTAGAAACACAATGGCAATAGTGGCTAAACCTACAGCAAGTTGCCAAGAGACCTCTTGCAGGCCTACATAAAGGAAAGCTCCGACAAGAGCAGAAGAAAAATAAAGCTCTCCCCCAAAAATAGAAGGAACTTTTCCTGCCAGAATATCACGCAACACCCCTCCTCCAACTGCAGTGAGTACTCCCATCATAACTGCAACTGTTAAAGGCTGCTCATAAACTAAAGCTTTACTAGCCCCACTGATTGTAAATGCAATAAGGCCTAAGGTATCAGCAACAACAAGCAAGCGCCCCCATAAAAGAGACTCTTTTTTTTTGTTTTTACAAAGCAGAAGGATAAAAAGCACAATAGCAGGAGCTACAACAAGTAAAATAAACCACTCATTTTCTGTCCAAAATACAGGAGCTCCTAAAATTAAATCGCGAATAGTGCCTCCCCCATTTCCTGTAGCGAAAGCTAAAATCATAATACCAATTAAGTCGAGCTTACCTCGAATAGCTACAGCTGCACCGGAAATAGCAAAAGCAACTGTCCCAAGCAAATCGAAGGCAAAAAGCATTTCTTGAATAGCTGCCAATAGATCCCCCTATTCTTTTTCTTATGCATACTAATCCTGCAATAATCCTGCAATCTCATTGCAGGATTTGCAGGATTATTGCAGGATTATTGCAGGATTATTGCAGGATTATTGCAGGATTAGCTCTATGTTAGACATTAAACAACTTCTCTCTCTTCCAGAATCAAAAACTCTTGAATTCAAGCAAGATGCATCCTCTCTCCCCCCTATTATCAAAACCATTGTAGCTTTTGCGAATACTGCAGGAGGCGTCATCATTATTGGCAAAAAGGATGATGGCTCTCTATGTGGGGTAGAAAAAGTTTTTGATGAGGAAGAAAGAATTGCGACTGCAATTGCTGAAAATATCCGGCCTACTCTCCTTCCTGAGATTGAAGTGATCACAGTTGATGGCAAAAGCTTAATTGTCATTCGTGTATCTCACTGGAAAGGCCCTTTTTATGTTAAAAAAAAGGGCATCCCTAGAGGAGTTTATATCCGCCTTGGATCCACTAGCCGTCTTGCAGGAGAAGAGCTCATTCATGAAATGCAAAGAGCTATTAGCTTATCTTTTGACCAGTCTCCTCTAGACTCTTTAACCTTATCTAATCTTGACAAGGAAAGCATTGAGCAATCATTCAAGCAAAGAGGGTTAGAGGTTACTAAGCAAAAGCTAATCTCTATGGGCATCCTCTCTCAATACCAAGGAAAAACTGTTCCGACTAAAGGAGGGCTGATTCTTTTTGGTAAAGAGCCAGAAAAACAACATCACTGTCCAGATGCTAGGGTGCGATGTGCTCGATTCAAAGGTTTAGATAAGACTCATATCATAGACCAGATAGAAATAGAGAGAGGCCTCATCGATGCAATTCGTGAAGTTCCCATGTTTATTGAACGGAATACACGCCTGACATCGAGCATTACCTCTATGCGTAGGCTGGATATCCGAGAGTACTCTCCTCTTGCTATTCGAGAGGTTTTAGTCAATGCTCTTGCGCATGCCGACTACTCTCTCACTGGAGCTCACACACAAATTTCTATTTTTGATAACCGCTTAGAAATCCAAAACCCAGGTATGTTTCCATTTGGTTTTACTTTGGAAGATTTTAAAGCAGGCATCAGCAAAATTAGAAATCGGGTGATTACACGCGTTCTTAGAGAACTTGGCTTTATGGAAGAGTGGGGCAGTGGCTATAAACGGATCCAGTCTGTTTGTAAAGAAGGGGGCTACCCACTACCTACCTGGGAAGAGTTTGGCACGATGGTGAAAGTCACTTTTTACCCCCATGCCATGACTCAAGTGAAAAGAAAACAAAAGCTCTCAACTAAGCAAGAAGCAATTTTGAACTTTCTTTTAAAGAATGAGCCCCTATCTTTTAAGGAAATTTACGCTACATTCTCCGATGTAGGATCTGAAAGAACACTTCGATACATACTAGCAGAACTAAAGGAGCTTGACTTGATTCAATCTATCGGAGCTGGGCGCGGTACGAAGTGGCAAGCAACTACCTATTAAAGTGCTGAGAAAAGACTTCAACCAATGCATGTTTAGCTTTGAGCCGCAGAGAGTCTAGCTCATTTTGTGACCACTCTTTCCCTAATAAACTATAGCTATTCAACAGCATAGCTTCAAATACCCCACTCTCTTTGGGAAGGATCGCCTGTAAAAACGCATCTGGCATAATCGCTAGAGAAAGGGTGCCCTGGTGTAAAAGTCCCTGCTTTTTTCGCCGCTGGGCAGCTCCCCCGACTTTCTTTCCCTCAGATAGCACATCATACTTTGTTGCCTTTGCCATACAAAAATGCTGACATGCAGGTGTTTGAGGCATTGGCTCTGCAGGCAATAGCTCTAAGTTTTCCTGCATAAGTTTTTGAAGCGCTTTGATGACAAGTCGGTTGACAAGAGCATAATTTTCTAATGTATTGATAGAAAATTGAGCATGTCCAGAAGGCAAAAGAAAAGAAAATGCATAATCACTTGTATGCAGTACCATCCCCCCTCCTGTAGGGCGCCGTCCAAGTTGCAAGCCAACCTTTTTAACACCTTGGCTATCTAAATGCTGCTTTGGATCAATAAAGTGCCCATACGTCAAAGAGGGCCCTTCCCACTCATAAAGGTGTAGAATAGGCTCACCTTCAGAGTGCAATGTTTCCAGTAAATCTCGATCCCTATCCATGATCTCTTGTGCTGGAGAAGGGGGTGTTTCGATAACTTTCATATAGGCTCTTCAATGGCAAAAAAAGACATTCTACTCCATTTCTCGGATTTTGTCCGCAAAGCTCTTTGCCACTTTGATTTGAAAAAAAAGATATACCAATCTAGATTACCCAATTAGGTTAACTTCCCTTCCTTAAGCAAAGGGAAAGAAGCAGTGAGGTCAGTTTAGAGATGTTTGACAAGTTCACCAATCGCGCCAAGCAAGTGATCAAGCTGGCTAAGAAAGAGGCTCAAAGGCTCAACCACAATTATTTGGGGACTGAGCACCTTCTTCTTGGCCTGCTAAAGTTAGGACAAGGAGTTGCGGTGAATGTCTTACGCAATTTTAGTCTAGACTATGAGTCCGTCCGTCAGGAGATTGAAAAATTAGTAGGCTTTGGCCCTGAAATTCAGGTCTATGGAGATCCTGCCCTGACTGGCCGTGTAAAACGCGTATTCGAAACAGCAAATGATGAAGCTACAGGGCTTGGCCACAACTATGTGGGAACAGAGCACCTTCTTCTTGCTCTTTTACAGCAACAAGACGGAGTAGCTACACAAGTCTTAGATAACCTAAGCGTCAACCTCAAAGAGGTTCGTAAGGAAGTCTTACGAGACTTAGAGACATTTAACCTCCAGCTTCCACCAGTACGCATGTCGGGCATGGAAGGAGCGTCTCCATCTGCAAACCGCGGACAGGAAAAGGGGGGCTCTACAAGTCCTATGGACAAAATGCCAGGCCTTAAAGCCTATGGGCATGATTTAACACAGATGAGTCGTGATGGAAAGATTGACCCTGTCATTGGGCGTGACAAAGAAGTCGAGCGCCTCATTATGATTCTCTGTCGCCGCCGCAAAAACAACCCTGTACTTGTTGGAGAAGCAGGCGTTGGAAAAACAGCAATTGTGGAAGGGCTCGCCCATGCGATCGTCAAGGGGGAAGTTCCCGATAACTTGCGCAAAAAACGCCTAATTTCCCTCGACCTTGCTCTTATGATTGCGGGAACTAAATACCGTGGGCAGTTTGAAGAGCGCATCAAAGCTGTCATGGATGAAATCAAGAAGAATGGCAACGTCCTTCTTTTCATTGATGAAATCCATACGATTGTGGGAGCGGGAGCTGCAGAGGGAGCAATTGATGCTTCCAACATTTTAAAGCCAGCTCTATCTCGAGGAGAGATGCAATGTATCGGTGCTACGACTCCAGATGAGTATCGCAAGCAAATTGAAAAAGATGCAGCCTTAGATCGTCGCTTCCAGCGCATCAATGTAGCTCCGCCAAATATTGATGAGAGCATCCAGATTCTACAAGGGCTTAAGAAAAAGTATGAGGAGCACCATAAGTGTATCTACACAGACCAGTCGATTGCTACTGCAGTACACCTATCTGACCGCTATATCCATGGGCGTTATCTGCCAGATAAGGCGATCGACCTCATTGATGAGGCTGGTGCTAAAATGCGTATCGCAATGATGAATGAACCACCAGATATTGGTCGCTTAGAAGCTGAAATTGAACAAGCTCGCCTTGCAAAAGAAGAGTCTATCAATAAGCAAGAGTATGAAAAAGCAGCCAAGCTACGAGATACGGAGAAAAAGCTACGAGAACAAGTAGCAAAACTTCGTAAAGAGTGGGAGGTCAATAAAGAGGAAAATCAGGTCGTTGTTGATGAAGAAGATGTTGCAGCAGTAGTTGCTCGTCAAACACTGATTCCTGTGAGTCAACTGACTGAAGAAGAGACTCGCAAAGTCCTCAAACTTGAAGAAGAATTTAATGATCAGGTAATTGGCCAAGAGGATGCTGTCAAACGTGTTTGCCGTGCAATCCGCAGAAGCAAGGCTGATGTGCGTGATCCAAGACGTCCGATCGGTGCCTTCTTATTCTTAGGTCCCACAGGGGTTGGAAAAACATTGTTTGCCAAGTCTCTTGCCCAGAGGCTCTTTGGAGGTGAAGATGCTCTTATCCAAGTCGACATGTCTGAGTATATGGAGAAGTTTGCTGTCAGCCGTATGACAGGATCGCCTCCAGGATATGTAGGACACGAAGAGGGTGGCCAGCTGACAGAGCGTGTCCGCCAACGCCCTTACTGTGTTGTCCTCTTTGATGAAATTGAAAAAGCGCACCCAGATGTGATGGATGTTCTCTTACAGATTCTTGAAGAGGGACGCCTCACAGACTCTTTAGGGCGCAAAATTGATTTCCGTAACACAATCATCCTGCTCACCTCAAACCTTGGCGCAGACCTCATCCGTACGTCTACAGAGGTTGGCTTTGGAGCGATCGAGGGCATGCCAGACTATGATACGATCCGTAAAAAGATCGATAAGGCAATGAAGAAGCACTTCAAGCCAGAATTCCTCAACCGCTTGGATGACACAATCATCTTCCGCCCACTTGATGCCCCTGCTCTAAGCAAGGTCATCCGACTTGAAGTGGATAAGCTCTCTAAGCGCTTAGAAAGCAGAGATATTCATATTAAGCTGACAGATAAAGCGATTGATTATCTCTCTGCAAAAGGATTCCAGCCTGAAATGGGTGCGCGTCCTTTACGTCGTGTCCTTGAGGAATACTTGGAAGATCCAATTGCTGAATACTTACTTCACCATAGTGGAGAGAGTTATCAGTTCGATATTGATCACTTAGATGGAGAAGAAAAGCTTCAGCTAAAGCCTCGCAATGCAGAAAACAGCGAAGAGGAAGCTGAAACTTGTGCGACAAGCTCCTAATTAGGAGCTTGTCTTTACTTCTTTGCCTTTAAAAGGGAGTGCTCCCACTCTTTGATATAATTCAGGAGCTCTCCCTTATTTGGTTTCGCACGAAGAAACTCCCTAAACTGATGATCATGATTTAAGTGAGCGAGCTTGCTCAGCAAGTGTAAGTGGCGCTTACTGTCGCTTGCTAAAAGAAAGAAAAGCGCAAACACCGGCTTCCCATCAATTGCATCAAAAGGCACCGGTTGATCAAGCAACACAACAGTCACCACATCGACCTGCCGGCCTAAGAAAAAATCTCTCGTATGAGGGAAAGCTAGCCCATGCCCTAGCCCTGTACTTGCTAAGCGCTCCCGGTCAAGCAAAAGCTCTGTGAGCACTTCACAATCTAATTCAAAAGAGTTGGCTATTTCGGAAACAGCTTCCCGAATCACTTCTTCTTTTGTTTTTCCTTGAATATGACTGAGGACTCCTCCGCGGTTAATGGCACGGTAGAGGCTAAAATGCTGAGCCCCTTTCCCCTCTTTCAACCCTTGCAAGGTCGCTTGTTCAAGCTGGGATTCATTAGAAAGCATCCACGTTTCTAGCTCTTCGCGGCCAAAACGCAGCTCACCCCCCATTTCATAGTGCGGAAGAGCTCCACTTTGAGCCCATTTGGATACATCAGCTAAAGAAACTCCTAGGAGTTCTGCGACTTCACCCGTTGTCAGGTCCATATCTACCCTCCGCTTTCTCAGCCGTCCTGATCGCCGAGCACACTAACAAGATCTTCGGGATTTGTCAATGAGAGCAGAGCTTTACGCTTCTCTTCCTGGTTGATTGCCATGGTAAGGGTCGATAGAAGTTGGAGGTAGTCGGCCTGCTTATCATCTGGGCCACCAATGAGAAAAATCATTTTAACAGGAATATCATCTAAAGACTCCCAGTCGATTCCCTCTTCTGCAACAATCCCCATAATGATGAAAAAATCATCGATACTTGAGAGCTTAGCATGAGGAAGAGCGACACCTAAACCAATGCCTGTAGAGACGATTTTCTCGCGCTCTAATACAGCTAAAAGAAACTCTTTTTCATCGGGGATTTTTCCCTGCTGTTTAGCCAAGTGCACAAGCTGCTCAATCGCTTCTTTACGGCTCAAATCTCTTTCTAAGAAGAGCACCTGCTTTGCGCTAAGGTAACGAGTATAATCTGTCATGAATGTGCCTACTACTGCGTGCCTGTATGCCCAAAGCCACCTGCACCTCGAGCGGATCCTGCCAACTCTTGAGCTGCAACAAAGTTTGCTTGCACACAAGGAGCAAAAACGAGTTGGGCAATGCGCATTTGAGGAGTCACGGTAAAAGATTGCTTCCCGTGGTTGATAAGGACAACCCCAAGCTCTCCCCTATAATCTGAGTCAATGGTCCCTGGGGAGTTTAAGACTGTGATTTGATGCTTCAAAGCCAGGCCACTACGCGGGCGCACTTGAATCTCGTAGCCTTTAGGGATTTCAAAGTAAAGCCCTGTGGGGATTAGTAGAGAACACCCAGGCTCAAGAGTCATTTCTTCGGGGATATGAGCGCGAACATCTGCCCCTGCGGCCTCTTCTGTAGAATAGGCGGGGGGTTGTACCGACTCATCTTTTGTTTTATAGGGACAAGCAATCTCTTCCATTCTATTTCTCTTACTGTACTTCTGATGTTCTCAAAAGCTCTTGGAGCTGATTGATCTCTTGGTTTCTTTCGCGGTGTAAAAAAGCGCGCTGCATACGAAAGCGCATAGCCCGGCGATTGCCTGTGAGCATTTCAACAAGCTGGGCAAGCTGAGCTCGCAGTTCTTTTCTTGGAACGATCATATCAATCATTCCATTCTCTTGGTGGAAAGGAGGCTGTTGCGCTCCTTCAGGAAGTTTTTTCTTTAAGCTTTGCTCAATCACTCGAGGCCCTGCAAAGCCGATCAAAGCGCCGGGTTCAGCAATAATCAAGTCCCCTAGAGTCGCAAAAGAGGCAGTAACCCCTCCTGTGGTAGGGTTTGTGAGTACAGAGAAAAAGGGCAAGCCTTCTTCACTGAGCCGAGCTAAAGCAGCTGAGGTTTTAGCCATTTGCATTAGGGAAAAAGTAGACTCTTGCATCCGAGCTCCGCCTGAGGCAGAGACAATGATGAGAGGCAGGCGCTCAAAAGAGGCACGCTCAATCAAACGAGTCAAACGTTCCCCTACAACAGACCCCATGGAGCCTCCCATGAAAGAAAAGTCCATCACTCCTAAAGCAACAGGATACCCTTCAATCATACACAGGCCGACTTTGACAGCTTCCCGTGAAGGATCTCCCTTTTGATGCCGCTTTAGGCGACTTTTATAGCTTTCTGTATCGCGGAATTCGAGTGGATCTGTGGATTGGATCTCTGTGTAGAGCTCTTGAAAACTACCGGGATCTGCAAGGAGTTGAATGCGATCGGTAGCAGACATGCGATAGTGGTGATCACACTTAGGACAACAAGTGAGGTTTTTCTCTAGTTCATTCATATGGATCAGCTCTTGGCAGTGCGAGCACTTTAGCCATCCATTGAAGCTATCTCTTTTTGTTGTTTGTACTTTTATCTTGGGTTTATCTTTAGAAAAAAGCCCCATAGAGCAACCAACTTATTTAAACTAAAAGAAAGATAATTTTAACATTATAAAAATAAATAAAACAAGCTCTAATTACTGAGGGGTCTCCCCCTCAGTAAATCATTTATTATGCGTTTTTCGCTTGTTCAAAGCGCTCGGCAACATTTTTCCAGTTCACGACTTCCCAGATAGCTTTAAGATAATCAGGACGTGCGTTCTTATACTGAAGGTAGTAAGCATGCTCCCATACATCTATGCCCAGCAGAGGAACAAGACCTTGTGTGCTCAGAGGATCTTGGTTTGCACAGGTGGCTAGCTGTAGGCGTTTTTTACAGGTATTGTACCCAAGCCATCCCCAACCAGAACCTTGCACAGCTGCAGCGCGGTTACTAAAGCAGGTAATGAGTTTTTCTAGTGAACCAAACTCTGCATCTATGGCTTTTGCGAGCTCTCCAGTAGGAGCTTCTCCTCCACCTGCACTTTTTGGTGCCAAGTTGGTCCAGAAAATGGAGTGATTGACAAAACCACCGCCATTGAATTTGATTGCACTCTGATGAGCAATCATGCCAGCAACATCACCTTTACTCTCAGCCTCTGCATATTTTTCTAAAGCTGCATTAAGATTCTTAACATAAGCGGCATGGTGCTTTTTATGGTGAATTTCCATGATTTCTGCACTAATCACAGGTTCTAGTGCATTGTAGTCATAGGGTAAGTCAGGCAGTTGATAAGCCATGAACTTTTCTCCTTGTCTTGTTTGTTTTCAAAGACGGCACAGGCAGTCTAGGAAAAGTAAAGATTTAGAACAAGCTATGGCAGGAAGAGATGGCCATGCTCTCCAAGGGCAAAACGGTCTCCTACACATAAGGGATTCTTTCTTACAGAGCCGGCAATTGAGTTAAAATTAAGAGGGTCTTGATCAAACGCAGAAAACGCAGCCTTAGCAGAAGCAAGCCAAGGAACAACAAGTCGTACACATTGTGCCGTGGCCTCCTCCAAGCAAACGCCTTGCTGAACAAGAGCCTGCATATAGTTGACATAGACAGCTGGAATATAGGTCGGCGTATACCCCTTCGGATCTAAACAGCCAAACTGCTCACAAACAAGCGTTTTCTTTTCTTCAGAGAGTTTACTTAAAGACAAGCAGACAATACGAGCGATAGAAGCTCCATCAATACGCATGCTTGCCAATAGACGCCCATAAACTCTTCCCAGAGCTCCATCTGGAATTCTAGGTGCATGCAAGCGGTGCGCGCGGTCGGAGGCAATTTTCAACCAGCCCTGCTCTTTTGAGAAGCTAGGGTCTACAAATCGCAAGCACGTTGCATGTACCTCTTCAAGATTAGCTAAAACGTCTGCTCGTAGGACAAGAGAGCTATAGGGATGCACATGTCCTAAAGCAGCAGAAACATCACAAATATGCATTAAAAAATGCGCTTCTAGCGCGCGCCGAGAGCCCCCATGACGCCAGTAGTGCACAATGGCATCAAACATCTCTACTCCCCCTTCCAGGTGAGTCATATGGCCATAATGACCTACATCTCGCACATCATAAAGAAGCTGCTTTCCCTCTGAAGGAAGTCGTGCATAGGAAGGGACAAGTTCTGGGTGCTCTTGCAATAGCTCAAGCAACTCTACATGGAAGTAGTATTGATCACCTTCCATCAAACCAAATGATGCAAGCTCATCCATAAAATGGCGACATTTTCCTAAGTCCAGAAGCAAAATACCTGTTTCTAGTACATCTAAGATCTGTGCTTCTGTTAACGTTGGATATTCATGAAGCAGTTGCTGATAACGACCATGAAGGCTTGAAAAATCGTCCCATGAGAGCACGGGCTCTTTTTGAGCTGCAACAAACCCTTGATAGTCTTCTGGGCGCCCTCTTGCAATCCGGTGTAGGTTGAGTAAAGCAAGGCAGCTGCGGTCAACTTCTTGAAAGCTTTGTCCAAGATAAAGCTTTGACCAACTATCTTTTGCATGATGAGGGATAGCTTCTTGTGTCACTTCCACGGACTCATCTGCTAGCCAAAGAAGCTCTGGATGCCGATCAAACCACCCAGCAGCCAACTCATATTTATTCTCACTAGCCATCAGATAAGGAACAAAAAGAAGTAATAGAAGGAGGATTACTTTCTTCATTTAACAGACAATTTAAAAAAATGGCCGTTATTTTACTACAAGCGAGGAAAAAAGTCTTACTTTTAAAAGAGGATTAATCCTTAGCAGAGCCGCTGTTGTTTGCCGCCCCTGCGACCAAAGAGTATAATGACTCAAAGAAATATTTGGGAAAAAGTACTGAAAAGCCTCTACCGTTGAAGGGCTAGAAAAAACAATCGCACTCATTTCTGCAAAGTTCGGGGTAAAAGAGGGCTTTTGTGAAAATACATCATAGAGGGGAAAACTTAAGCTACCTGGATGGTCCTGCTCAAGCTTCTCTGTGATTAAGGGCCGTGCACGCGCTGAATGTGGGTAAAAGTACGCCTCCCCCTCTTTGAATAAAGAGCAAACCCCCTCTGCATGTTCA
This sequence comes from uncultured bacterium, assembly GCA_964460785.1. GTDB lineage: Bacteria > Chlamydiota > Chlamydiia > Chlamydiales > CAYWQB01 > CAYWQB01. The sequence goes on along the minus strand of CAYWQB010000005.1, from coordinate 75,167 downwards.
TCCTCGGGAACTAAAACATGAGAAGCTCCCGCCTCTTGCAGATAAGAAGCTGTGATGCGCCCTGTCACAAGATACTCTTTCAGAGAAAATTCCCCTGAGAGAGAGAGCTCTTGCAGAACTTCTCGATAAAATTGAACAGCCACTTTGCTTGTCAGAATGACATGTGAAAGGGCCTTTAATCTTGAAAAAGCTAAAGAGAGCTCATCGATTGGTCGCTTTTTTGCAGCAATCAGTGGTACATGGCAAATGGGCCCTTCAAAGGGTAAATGCTTTGGATCCACCCCTAGATATAAAATTTTCTTCATAGATTGAGTAGAGGGACTCGCACATCGATACAAGAAAAAAGAGTTTGCATCTCATTGTCACCTGAGCGAGCCAGAACAGCCAACTGTCCTTGCAAAGGAGATAGCTCCCCTTTTAAAAGGCAAAAGGGGCGGTCTAGCATCTGCAGGCGTAATAGGGCTGCTTTTGCCATAGCCACTGCATCAAATGCTCCCTTATCTAGCTGCTCAAGCCTTCTTTCGATCGTTCCGCGGATATCGGTACAGATCGCCTCGGGCCGCAAAATTTTTACTGCTTTTTCTCTTCGGTCAGAAGAGACACCAACCCGGCAGGTTGCTGGCAGGCTGTCTAAGCTCTCTCCATGCCGAAACACCAAAACATCTGCAGAATCCACACCCCGTGTTAGAGCAACCATTTCAATGCCAGGAGGCAAAGGCTCTGGCAAATCTTTTGCAGAGTTGACCGTGATATCAACAGACCCTTGCACCAGCAAGTCATCAAGTTCTTTGGTAAAAAAATCCGTTTTTTCTAAGTCCCGTAAGGAGCTTTGTAGATCTTTATCTCCCTTCGTTTCTACCCAGTGGTGCAAAAAAGAGACTTTTTTCCCTTCTGCATGCAGAGCATCAAGTACTTCTTGGACTTGGACTTTAGAGAGGTTACTAGCCCTTGCTCCAACGCGTACGGTCTTACCATCCTGCAGCATCGATTGCCTCCTTTACATTGCGTACTTCGATTAGTGACAGCTTACTTTTTAGCCCTTTGGGAAGGTTACCCTTTGAGGAGGCTGGACAGATTGCTTTGCTGAATCCCATGCGCACAGCCTCCTTCAGGCGCGCCTCGAGCCTGGAGACGCTGCGCACCTCTCCCCCTAAGCCGACCTCTCCTACAATCACCATTTCACTAGGCAGAGCTATACCCTTATAAGAGCTAGCTATCGCCATCAACACACCCAAATCAATTGGAGGCTCGGTAACTTTTAACCCTCCAGCCACCGAAACAAAAACATCACAAAAAGGTGTTTTATACTGTAAGTACTTTTCCATTACAGCCAAAAGCAAAGCTAATCGGTTTGAATCAATCCCTGCACAGCGCCTTGTTGGCGTGGGATAAGCTGACTGGCTCACTAGAGCTTGCACCTCGATTAAAATAGGGCGAGTCCCTTCAAGAGTTGGAATAATCACAGAGCCTGCTTGTTCTCTCTGTCTTTCTTCCAAAAAGAGCTCAGAGGGGTTTGGCACCTCTTCTAGCCCCTTGCCTCCCATTTGAAAAACCGCAATCTCATCTGTGGCTCCAAAGCGATTTTTGACCGCACGCAATAGGCGGTAATGGGTTTGTTTATCTCCTTCAAAGTAGAGTACTGTATCCACAAGATGTTCTAAGACTCTTGGTCCTGCAATCTCTCCGGATTTTGTCACATGCCCAATCACAAAAATAGTCACAGCCTGCTTCTTTGCAAGATGCATTAACTCGGCAGCACACTGCCGCACCTGGGTGACAGAACCAGGGGCAGAAGGAAGCTCTTCTTTATAGAGAATTTGGATGGAGTCAATAACCACAAGGTCTGGTTTTACGGCTTCAATCTCACTCAAGATAGCCTCTAAAGACCCCTCATTGAGTAGTAGCAGTTGGTTTGCTTGGATCCCAAGCCTCTGGGCTCGCAAGGAGGTTTGTGCAACAGATTCCTCACCACAGACATAAAGAATGCGCTTTGCACCAGCACTAAGGGCAGCACTCAGCTGCATCATCAGAGTCGACTTTCCTACTCCTGGCTCTCCTCCTACTAGAGCAAAAAGCCCAGGAACGACACCTCCCCCTAAAAGCCGATCAAGCTCCCCGAGCCCCGTAACCCAACGTGGATGATCTTTTAATGAGACCTCTCCCAACGGCACTGAGCGGGGTGTCCATGGGGAGACCTGTCGCTTACGCCTGCCTGGCCCTTCCTCTAAACTTTCTTGCTGAAGAGTATTCCAACCTTTACAAGCAGGACACTGCCCTGCCCACTTAGCCTGTTGATGCCCGCACTCTTGACAAGCCCAAATAGCTTTTAGTTTAGCTCCCATGTCTTTGCCTCAAAATAGCCACCGCTTCCTCAGAAGCCTCTTTCTCTGCCTGTTTTTTTGTTGTTCCAGTTCCTATGGCCAACTTCTCTTCATGGACCCAAACAGAGACCGTAAAGACTTTTGCATGCTGAGGGCCTTCTTCTTTTTCTAACCGATACACAGGAGCCTCTCCCCACTTTGCTTGAGTATACTCTTGCAAAGCAGCTTTCCAGTTGACCTGCTTGGGCGAGGCCAGAACTTCAAGCATCATGGGCCAGACCTTCTTATCAAGAAACTGGTACACAGGCTCTATGCCGAGATCCAGATAAAGAGCTCCTAGCAGAGCTTCAAATAAATCCGCTTCTCTAGACAGCTTACCTCGATCAGAAAGCTCTTGCTCTCCTTTACCTACGCGCAAGTACTCATGCAAGCCTAAGCGCTGTGTATACAAAGCGCAAGCTCTAGCCTCAACCATAGCAGCCTTGCAGCGGGTTAGTTCTCCTTCCTCTGCCTCTGGATAATAGGCATATAAACGATCGGCAGCATAACACCCCAGTACGCTATCCCCTAAAAACTCTAGACGCTCATTATGAGGGACCTTTTTCTCATGAGCGAAAGTCGTATGGGTAAAGGCTTGTTCATACAGGGCAAAATTTTTTACCGACTTGCCAAGCAACGTGGATAAAAGACTTGATAAAGCCATGTTTTTCTCCAGCAACAATTGTTGAAAGAACATAACAAAATTAAGAAATCTCTCCTAGTAAAGAGAGGGCAAGCCTCAATTGGCAACTTTAATAGTAATAAACATTTATTTACTTTTATTAAAATTTAATTTATAATTTTTACATATTAAATAAATAATTTACTGTTTATGACTCGTTTATCAAACTCTTTTACACTAACAATCCCCTATAGCTCTGATGCATTTGCTGGGAATCGACAGGAAATGGAGCAAACGAAAAAAGAAGTAAAAGCTATCCGCAGCGCTCTACATCGGTTAAAAAATCAAGAGCGTCAATCCATAGAACAAAGCATCTATGCCATCGCCTCTCCACCTGACAAGCCCAAGCTATCCAAGCTCCAGTCTGGCGCCTCTCAAATGATCAAGGAGCAATGCAGAGCAAAAAACAAGCGGTTCATCCAAAAGAAGTTTTGCTCTAAGAAAGGAGCTCCTAAGAAAGCGCTACTACAAGACATCAAGCCTCTTTACCGTCTAGCAAGTGTACTTTATCACCCAGATAAACTCTCCCCCACGATGTCTAACAAAGAGAGACAGCAAGCAAATAAACGCTGGCAGCTCCTCACGAACCTTTACGAGCGACTGGGTCGAGACCGTAGTGAGCAGAATAGCTCCTTTATAACGCTCAAAAGCCAAGTAGCCAACCAGCTAGGCAATATCCAGGTGAATGGAAAAACATTGAGTTCAGAGCGTATAGCCCTTCTTCTCCTTCAGTATGGGGAAGTGCAAAGCCCTTCTTCTGCTAAAACTCAAGAAGAGGAAGATGCAGAGCTCATCGCAGAAGTCGTCATAGTGGTTATTAAATTGTTTTTAAAATGGATGAACGGAAACAACAAATAATAATTATTATTTAATAAACTATTGCTATTTATTAACATAACCTTTATAATATTATTCAAATCTTAACAAAAGAAGACAAAGCATAGAAAAATGACCCCTATCTCTGACTTTACAGTAATTACACCAAAAGATCGTTCAGCATTTGATGGTAATGAAGAGCAGCTAAACTCCTCAAATATGCAAGTGCGAGCTATTCGTAAAGCACTAAATAACCTAAGTGATATCGATTTAAATCGTCTAAAAAGCAAGGTGATTGCAGCAACGAAACCTAATGCCCTGGGTTCTTCAGAGCTAGACCGCCTTTACTTAGAAGAGTTAAGAGAGCGTGTCGAACAAAGCTTCCATAGCAAGTGTCAGGCAAAAGATCAGCGGTTCATAGGTGCTAAACTATGTTCAGCCAGCTGCAATGATCGCTCATGCTCTGCTCGCCCTGTTCTATTACAAGACTTTAAGAGTACTTACCGTAACGCATCAACAATAGCTCACCCAGATAAAAGAAATCCAGATCTTCATGACCTATTTGAAACTGTATCAAGCCTAAATACCAGAACTTCTAAAAGTGAAGGCATGAAGGCTTTGAAAGAAACAGTTAGCGAACTGCTAGACAATGTGTCTGCAGAAGGCTCTCAATTGAAGCCCTTAGATCTTGCTCTTCTGCTTTTACAGTATGGAAATTACGAAAGGATTCCTGAGCATAAGAAACCAACTGATATGGGTAAGAATTACATTAAAGAACAAGAAGAGAAGCAAAAATCAACTGTCAATATTTTTGCCAATCTACTTAACAAAGCATTAAAAAGTAAATAGTTTTAAAAGGAGAAAATTATGACTATTGAATCTACAACAACAACTAATACATCTACTACAGATAACACAAACTACATTTATGGATCAGGCGCTGCCACAGCTATAGGCTCATACCTTATTCCTGCAGGCCGCAATGCAAACTTAGCACAAAAGCTCTTTGCATGGACTGGTGCTGTTTGCCACAAAACAGGCGCTCTTAGCGGACATATACGAAATATGCTTAGAGGACATATCCACCATAATGCAGGGGGAAACTCTTTTGTGCGCAAAAAGGTTATTGCAGTCTCTGCCCTTTTAGCAGCTAGTCCTTTTATGTCTCCTTTAGCCTTAGGACTTGGGGTGACAGCTTTAGGTCTTGGAGCCTCTTACCTCTACTCAAAAGAAACTGTTGTCGAAAAAAACACGAAAGAAACAGAAACGATTGAAAGAGTAAAGGAAAAGCGCACTCGAGCAAACGAGCGTAATGGAGTCTAAACTCTAGCTATATTGTAAAGATTTATAAAAGGATTAGTAAAATGTATATAAACTTAGACTCAGGAACAGCCAACCCTGACTTAGAAAATACAGCCTCCTTACTCGGAGGGCTAGATAGTTTTTCAAGCCTTAATAAGGTCAAAGATCAAGAACATGTTTTGATCGGAGCTCTTGAAGGCCGTGGAATTACAGCGACACGGGACTCTGCTGAAAAGTACTTAACTTCGCTTACTGATATTGAAGATGGTGAAGCCTCTTTAGATCAGATCCGATATGTAAAAATTTTCACAGAAGCTCTTGCAGAAGCTGAAGAACAAATAGAGCGATATACAAACGAAAAAACAGAAGGAAGAGTTAAAGATTTTTCCATTGTTTCGCAGGCTCCTTTTGTTCGACTCCTTACGGAGGAAATCTTAGATGAAATGGTCGATCAGGGCATAGATAGCCCCAATGATGATAATGATGCTATTTTTACTTTATTCCTAAGAGCGCAAAGAACTGGTTTGATCACTCGTTATGCTTTAGCAGATATAGAGCTAAATGCGCTGAAAAAAGAGATGAAGCAAAAAGAAATTGAGCACCAGGAGGCTCTCAAGAATCTGAGTACGTCTCATAGCGATAAGATGATTGCTATGGAATCAAAGGCTAAGCAAGCTCTTTTAGAAGCAAAAGCTGAATATGAGCAAAAGCAGTCTGAAGCTACTCAGCAGCATGAAAGCACAGTACAAGCCCTTAAAAGCCAAATTGAAGAGCAACAAAAAGAGCTTGATAAAACGTCTGAAAAGCTTCAAGAGAAAACTGAAAAGCTTCGAGATGCTGAATCCGAAGTAAGAGCAAGCAAGGAAGCTCTTACTTTCATAAAAGAAACTACATCAGAAAGCCAAAAGCTTCTTGCTGATAGTGCCCAAAAAGAACGTGAGGCATTAGAAAGCAGGCTCAATGAGGCCACTTCTCGATATGAACGTGCTGAACAAGCGCATGCAAAAGCTGAAGAGGCGCATGCAAAAGCTGAAGGTAAAGCAGAAGGCTTGCAAAAGCAACTAGATGAAGAGCGCAAAAAACATGAAGCAGATATCCAAAGCCTAAAAGATCAGCACCAAGCAGAGCTTCAAGGTCTTCAAAGCAGCCATCAAGAAGCTATTGCTAATGTTCAAGCAGAAGCAAAAAAGGCAATTGAAGATAAGGATGCAGCTCACCAAAAAGAAGTTGAATCTCTAGAAAGCCAGATAGCATCTAATAGGCAAAAAGAGCAGAAGCTTTTAGAAGAAAAAAAATCTGAAAAAGAGCGTGCTGACAAAGCTGAAAGAGAAGCGAAAGATCAAGCAAAGCGTGCTGACAAAGCTGAAAGTGATGTGCGAGAAAAAGATGCTCAACTGCAGCAATCTGAAGCAAAAGCAGCATCTTTAACAAGCCAGCTTGAAAAAGCAAGCTCTGTAGGACAGAAGCTTTTAGGAGAAAAAGAGCAAGCAGAAGCTGCAACAAAAGCTCAAGAAGAGCGTGCTGATAAAGCTGAAAGAGAAGCGAAAGCTCACAAAGAGCGTGCTGACAAAGCTGAGTCAGATAAGAATGCGGTTAAAGGAGAGCTCTCTCGCCTACATGCAGCTGTCGGTGGCTCTGATACAGAAAGCTCGATTCAACTCATCACAAGTGGGTCTGAAACACAGCAAGATCTATCTGGTCGCGTAGATGCCCTTGTACAAGAAAACTCTGCGCTAAAAGTAGACAATGAGAAACTTCATACTAGCAACACTAATCTAGAGTCTAAAAACTCTTTGTTAGAAAAACAAATCAAAGAGCTCAAGGCTGCTTTAGAAAAGGCTCAGACTGATCAAAAAGCTGAAAAAGAGCGTGCTGACAAAGCTGAAAGTGAATCTGAAGCTCACAAAGAGCGTGCTGACAAAGCTGAAGGCGATCTGAAGACATGTACAGAAGCAAATGCAAACATGTATCAAAGTCAAAGGCTTGTTGCTGTAGACAACATTCTTGATCGTGCGATTTCTCATCTGAAAAAAAGACAGATAGAAAGACCGAGCCAGAAGAATGCCGACCGACTTAAAAAAGCTCAAATGGTCAAAGCTGCACCTGATCATGTAAGGGAAGAACAAGCAATAAAAAATGCTCTAGTAACCCCTCAACAGATCGATACCGAACAAAGCAAGTTGGGCTTCCTTCCAGCTGGCGCAGATCCGCTAGCGATTGGTGGAACAAGTAGTGAAACTCAGTATATCGGCAGCGGTAAATAACAAAAGCAAGGGGGGCTTACACCGCCCCCCTTCTATAGAAAGGATGATAGGTTAGAATATGTCGAGCATAATAGATACAGAAGCATTTGATAATAACATAAACTCTGAAGTAATCAGTGCAGCTACAGAACTAGCAAAAGCATGGAATGGAAGAAAAGTAGATTCCGACACGGTGTCTTCTCTTATCAACACTATCCTAACAAAAAAAGTTGCAGATTATTTACAGCACCTTATTGATAACGGAGTGTTCGATAGCAGCCGAGCCCGCTCTATAAAAAGCTTAGTCTCAGCCAACAAAACAATAGAAAACACTATTGGGCGAGGCAATCTTCATACCTGTCTTTATAAAGAGTCAAATGAAACTGAAGATGAGTATGAAAGCAAGCGATTGAGTTGTGGAGGTATCTTCCAGCAAGCTATTCGTGGATCTCATTTCTTAGCTTTAGAGCAACCTTCTTATAAGTTTGCATCTGTAAATGGCAAGAAACTCTTAACTGTTTCAGAAATCAAGCCCTTACTGAACAAGTTTGAGCAAGATTTGAATGTCATGGGAGACTATGCAAACCAGATGTCTAATAATGGGTTATTCCCTCTAACTGATGAGCATTTAAATGAACTCAGATCCTACATCTTTGATGTTGTAAGTGCAAATCTCAATGAGGCTCATGATACCTATAAAGCATACGTAGCATACCACACACAAGGTATAGAAAATGCTGAGTCCGTTATGCAATCTATTCAAGGTTTAGTTACGGCCTTTGAAACAAAGGAAAAGGTTTTTGACTTTCTAAACAGCGAGTTAGATGAAGAAAAAAGAGATGAGTATAAGGATTTAGTTGACCTTTACTTTGAAAAAGGCCCTGAAGGAGCTCTTGCGGAGCTTAAGGAAGTTTATACTTCTCTTTCTGCTGAGAGAGTCCTTTCTGACTTTGAAAAAGCTTTTGAAAAAGCGCGATCAGAGCTCATTTCTCCTAAAGCTGCAGAGCTAATCTTTAGTCAGTCTAGAAAAAATGCTCAACTTAAAGCTGCTGAAAATAAAGAGCAGCAAAGTCAAGGCTTTCATGGTCAGGTGGAAAGTACAGCAGAAGCTGAGCAAGCAGCAAAAAAGACGAAAGAAATACTTAAGCACCTTCAGGAGTTGAAGCAAGATGTTGAGCAAAGCCCTGAAAAATACCCAGATGTAGATTTATTGACTTTAGAGACAGATATCAGCACTGCTTATCAGCTCTTACTGATGGTTTCTGGAGAAAAAGTAAAAACGAAATCTACTGTGGAAGAGGCCCCAACTGAGAAAGATGAAGACAAGCCCAAGCCTAAAATGTCGGATGTCTACAATATTTTCTCAGAAGCAATCAAAAGTAATCCTACAATTGATGCTTATGTGCGTAAGAAGCAAGAGAAAGCGAAGCCAAGTGCAACACCTACTCCTTCCCCAACAGCGACCCCTACTTCTGGAAAAGGTTCTGATAGCAAACCAGATACTTCAGGTAAGCCAACAAAGGGTGAGGAAGCGACTGCAACTCCTAAGCCAAGTGCAGCTCCTACACCAAGTATTGCGCCTATCTCTCTAGAGCCAACAAGAAAAGAAATGGAAGACTTTATTATGAATACAGTCTTTCACTCTCTTGAATACTGGAAGAGTGAATTTTCTAAGCATGGCAAGATGAGATTTAGAAGAAGCATGGTGAGCATGATCGAAAAAGGTACGCAAAAGACGAAGCCTCTTGCAGAGACTTTACGTCTTAGTGAATTTGATCTTCTTCAAGCAAAGAATCTTCTAAAGACCGTCTTTGAAGCTTTCAAACACTTAAAAAAATAAAAACTTCTCCTTTTGACACAATGAGGGGAGGATTGGAAACCCAATCCTCCCCTTTTCGAATCTTAAGAAGTTTTACTTTGGTTTAGAAGAACCAGTAGAACTCTAAGTTTAGACCGTAGTCTTTGTTTTTCATACGAACTACGTTTTGATCATCAACAACACTTGTTGTGTTATCTCGACCGTAGTCATTTGCACGGTAGAAAGGAACAAGTTTCATTCCCCAAGGCATATCCCCTGCAGACTCTACTTCATAACCGATAGGAACTTCTACGAATCCAACAATGCGGTTTTTAAGCTTTACATTGAAATCTGCTCCTGCATCTCTAGCTCTTGCTGAGAAAGAGGTCCCTACACCAGCATTGACTCCAAGAGTCCAGTCACGATTCATTGCATAGTTAGAAAGGAAGCCGATTTGTACAACACCTTTGCGGTACTTAAGAGTTGTGTAAGCTGTTTGTGCTTCAAGAGCTGAAGTTGTCTTGATTTGCCAAGAATCATAACCCACACCGATGAATGGAGTGATACCAACATTGACTTCATGCTGCCCAAGGCTAAAGTGCCAGCCGAAACGAGCCATTACATCCCAAGCATCATTACGTAGCTTATCAGAAAGCTCATCCGTAATTTTTACATGAGACTTTAGCTTGCCAGTTGCCCACTGTCCAAGAAAGCCTAGGTACCAATCATCAGCAGCCATGGTATGTAGACCAGCGCCTACGCCCCACATGCTTCCTTTTGTTTTGAAATAAACATCACCAACAGACTGATCTGCTTTTTTGTGCTGCCAAAGAGGTTTGATATCAAACTTCATCGCTCTTTGACCATTCGCTGCAGCTTTAGGTGCAGAAAAAGCTGGGAGAGCAAGGCTCATCGCAGCAACCATTAGCAATCCGAAGTTACGGAAACGCATGATGTGACTCCTTGTATAGATCTTTTATTTTACTGTTTAACCACTTGAGTTGGAGTTCATAGAGCAAGTCAGACAAATATGTCAAAGAAAAGAAAAAAAATATTGGTCTTACACAAAAAGGATCCCCATCCTAGAATAGCGTGTAACGATCAATATATTAGAGAGTAAGCGTTATGTGGACAGATGGAATTTCTCAGCTGATTAACCCATCCAACCCCTACCTAGAGTGGCTCATTGTGGTCGCTGCAGCTTTTATTTTAGATTTTGTGCAGCGCTTTATCTTTCATCGTTTAGGGCGCCGCCTCCGAAGAACACGCAGTGCATGGGATGATGGTGTTGTTGAAGCGATCCCAGCTCCCTTAAGCTTAATCATTTGGATTTCTGTTGCTGCGTATATCATCTCAGGGCTGTCTGGAAAGTATGGCTGGCACTTAAGTGAAGGGATCTCTACGACACGTAGCTTGCTAATCATCATCATCTTTACCTGGTTTATCTTACGCATCGTTAGTAACCTAGAGAAAACGCTTGTACGCCGCGCTGCTAAGGCAACAGATAAGGCGCATGGCATTGACCAAACCAGTGTGTTAGCGATTGGAAAGATTGCTCGCGTCATTATTGTTCTTTTAGCTCTTCTGCTGATTCTTCCCACTATGGGTTACAGTATCTCAGGACTCCTTGCCTTTGGTGGTGCGGGAGCTTTGATTATTAGCTTAGCTGCACAAAACTTGCTGAGTAACTTTTTTGGTGGCTTGATGATCTACCTTGACCGCCCTTTTGCCATTGGGGAGTGGATTCGCTCACCCGATCAAAATATTGAGGGAACAGTGGAGCACATGGGGTGGAGAATCACACGCATTCGCACCTTTGATAAGCGCCCCCTTTATGTCCCTAACTCTGTATTTACAAAAATCTCGGTAGAAAACCCGCAAAGGATGTGGAACCGTCGAATCAAAGAAAGTATCGGTGTCCGCTATGATGATATTCACCGTGTTCCCAAGATTGTGGAGCGCATGAAAAACCTCTTCCATACTCATGAGGAAATTGACCAAAATCAAACGATCATTATTGCTTTCAATGAGTTTGGGCCCTCCTCACTAGACATCTTAGTTTATGCCTTTACTAGAACCACAAACTGGATTGAGTTTCATGAAGTTAAACAGAGAATGTTACTAGCAATTGGACAAATCATCGAAGAGGAGGGTGCTGAAATTGCATTCCCAACTTCAACTATTCACTTTGGAGAAGGGCTTTCTCCTATTTTCGAGCAAAAGCAGGGAGGAGAGCCGACCTCTTAATATAGGTTAACAATGAAGTGGTTATGGTGGCTAGTCGCCCTTAGTGTGGCTGTGTTATGCATTCTCTTCCCTCCAAAGTTTGTGGCAGGGCCTCTCATGCTTTCTTTAGCTGTCGGTATGCTAGGAAAGAGTGTCCTTCCTCATTTTGTGGCAGGGTTTGTTCTGCCCACACAGTCACACCTAAAGCTTGGGCAAATGGTTGAACTTCCCTCAGTAAAAACAATTGGTGAGGTTATTGAACAAGGGCAAGCCTCTTCTAAAATCTTAACTCTTGAAAAGATGCCCCTGAGCGTTCCTAATAGCTTATTGATCGATGAACCAATGTATAATCTGAGCTTAAGAGATGGCAGGCAGCATGCTCTCTCTATCTTCTTTGCTCCGCAAGCGGCTGCAAACATTCCCTCCCTCTCTCGAAAAATTCGAGAGCGTCTTTTAGAGCTTGAGGAAGTCGATAAAGACGCTCCCATTTTAAGCCACCTCAATAGCATCTCTTTACGGGGGCTAGAGCTACGCTGTGTCTACTACTCTCACCCCTCAGACTACCCCTCTTTTCAGCAACTAACTCTATGCACAATTGGGCAATGTATTGAAGAGGAAGGGTTATCTCCCTTAATTCTTCCCTGGAAAGGTCTCTAAGGAACCTTGATTGCACATCCTGCTAGATAGGCAGTAGTCCAGGCATTTTGGAAGTTAAACCCTCCTGTGACCCCATCTATATCCAAAATTTCTCCTGCAAAAAACAGATTGGGTTGCAACTTGCTTTCCATGGTTTTGAAGTTTACCTCTTTAAGACACACTCCTCCACAGGTCACAAACTCTTCTTTATGGGTTGTCTTTCCTGATACTTGGTAAGAATCATGCTTTAATGAGCTAGCTAAGTGGCGAGCCTTTTTATTTGGCAGGTCACACCAACGCACGGACTCATTAAAGCCAAGTTTTGCCAGCAAAGTCCCCCATAGCTGCCTGGGGAGATGAAAAAGAGGGTCCGACCGCAAATATTTTTGTGGAGAGCTTTCTTTCTTTTTGAGAATTTTCTCGTATGCCTCTTCAAGACCGACTTTAGACACCCAGTCGATAAGGATAGAGAATTGGTAGGCGCGCTGATGAAGCTCTCGAGCTCCCCATGCAGAGAGTTTTAAAATTGCAGGCCCACTCAACCCAAAATGGGTAATCAGCAAGGGCCCTTTTTGCATAAGAGCAGATTGATCAATAGACACTTGTACTTCTGGCACACTGACACCACTATGCTTGGCTAAGGGAAAATCTGGTATATTGAATGTAAATAGAGAAGGAACTGGGGTCTCAATTGTATGCCCAAATTTCTGAGCAAAGCGATGCCCTTGCGAGCTGCTCCCAGTGGCTAGAAGAAGGTTTGTTGCAGATAGAGGATCTTGTCCCTTGATCATCAATTGGAAACCCGGCTCCTTAGGATCTATAGCCTCTATACGACAAGGAGACCAAATCTTCACTCCTAGCTTCTTAGCTTCATCTAGTAAACAATTGATAATTGTTTCTGAAGAGTCTGTGGTAGGAAACATACGGCCATCTTCTTCTTGCTTAAGTTGCACACCTCGGCTTGCAAACCAAGCGACTGTATCCTTGGGCTGGAAGTGATGGAAAGGACCTAAAAGCTCCTTTTTTCCTCTTGGATAGTTCTTTATAAGCAAGTTAGGATCAAAGCAAGCATGGGTAGTATTGCAGCGCCCCCCTCCAGAGATGCGAACTTTTGCCAGTAGGGTCGCAGTCTTTTCTATTATTAGCACGGAGGCTGCAGGAAAGTATTCTTTTGCCATCAGAGCTCCAAAAACTCCCGCAGCTCCACCACCTACAACGACCAGATCAAAATGCCTTGTCATCTGCACCACCTTTTCAATGTAAAGCAGATAGGATAAAGAGAATCTCCCTCAATGCCAAGGCCAAAAACAGCTAGACAAAAGAGGATTTATCTTGATACCGTCCATCCTAACGGGGTTCGCAATGGTCGGGATGCAGAAGTTCCTAACCTTTCTTTTCTTTCTTTCTGTTTTTTTAGGGTCGATGCTGTTCACGCTCTTTCATCACCCTTCCCTACCTGCTGCCAAAACTCCAAGTAAGCTCTACCCCACTTTCTCTACCACCTCTGTGCCTGGCGACTCTGATGATTGTGCTATTTGGGTTCATCCTAAAGACCCCATGCAAAGTGTAATTATTGGAAACGATAAAACACGCAGTGGGGCTCTTTATGTATGGGATCTTGAAGGGAACCTCCTTCATCGCACAGAAACCATCAATCGTCCTGTCAATATTGACGTACGACAACAAATACCCTTTGGAGAAGAACGCCTCGATATCATTGCCTGTGGAGTGCGAGGAACAAATGAAATTCGCTTGTTTACTTATGACCCTGAAGAAAAAAAATTAATCCCTCTCACTGTCCCAGGGCAAATCTCTTCCTCATTTGACCACGATACCTATGGGTTTTGCTTATACTATAACCATATCAATAAGAAGCTTTATGGTTTTGTCTCTCAAAAAGCCAAGCAGGATATTCACCAGGTGCTCATCTCTAAAGATGATTGGGGAAGATTTCAGGGATCTTTAGTGCGTAGTTTTGGAGGAAAAAAAGTCCGTAGCTTTGTTGAAGGAATGGTAGCAGATGATGAGTGTGGCTACCTCTACTGTGCAGATGAGCGGGAAGGTGTTTTAAAATTTCTTGCTGATCCGGACCTCAATGACAACTTCTTGCAACATAAGTTTGCTCTTGGTGATGGAATCACGGGTGACCGAGAAGGGCTTGCCTTGTATAAACTGGAAGGAAAAAGCGGTTATATTCTTTTGTCAAGTCAAGAGGATCACACTATTAAAGTTTATTCTCGAGAGGGGAATAACGAGTACATTGCCACAATCTATAAATCCGGTTCTTTAGAAACGGATGGTGTAGCTGCAAATGCAGCTCCCATGTCTCCTCTCTTCCCTAAAGGCATCTTAGTATGCCATAACGATCGCAAAAGAAACTTTGTTATCTATAGCTGGGAGGATGTGGAACCTCTCTTGCAAAAAAAGTAAGGACAAATCCCTATGTTTAAAAGATTGTTCACTTCTGTTTTTTTTCTACTCCTAGCTCCTCTCTGTATCCAGGGTGAAGACAATCCTTCTCAACTTGTTGGAGTCATCGACTGGGCTGATAGCCAAGGGGAAAGTCTGATGTCTTCTTTCATTGAAAGACTTGCTAAAGGCCATACAAAATACATTACCCTACCCAATGATGGAGAGCGGGAGAGAATAGAGAAGGATGCAAAAGAGTATATGCTCTACCTATATAGTCCTTCATCTCATCCAACATTTGGTTCTGAGGAGAAAGCCCAAGCTTATAAAGCCTTCCGGGAGTACCACAAATATGAAGCATTGAAAAACTTAGCAAAACAAGCTGCATCCACTCTTGGAGAAGACTTGAAATATGCTCTTAGCTATGACCTAGACAGCCTTTTAAGCGCTACCGGGGTAAAAATTGCAAAGGTGGCTAATGAAGCTTTCTCGACTCCTTACTCTCGCTTAGTCTCTCAACAGGTCATGAACTATACAGCTGAACTGATGCGCTCCTCAGCAGACCTTGCTATTGCACAACAAGCTGCTTTTTATCGCCACTTAAGCTCCAAAAAAGATTTTAAGGATCTCTACCGCCATATTCTTGCTGGGTTTAACTCTGCGGAATCTTCCAAAGAAGAGGTCTTGGAAGAAGCTAAGAAAAAACAGCGCCAGCTCTCTCCTTAATAGTAGTAGCTATATGACTCTGCGCCATTTGCAGCCATATATTCACTTGTCCACTCTATCAAAGCCTGCGAAGAGCGCGTTGCCATAGTCAAATGATCATAAGCAGAAAGACATACAGGATCTAAAGGATTTTCCAGAATTTTCATCCTTCCAAATAAACCCTTTGAAGAATCCATGCCCAAAGGCTTACCAGCCACAAGCCACACTTTTCTCTCTATTGTATTCTGCAGAGTCTTAGGCAGTGTCAAATACAGAGAACGCATCTTCTCTACCTTTGCATCCTCTGTTAAAGATTCATCACAAGTAACCCACCTAGCTTGAAAAAAGCGGTGCATTGCTGCTGTTTGATTACTTGAAGCAATAATTACCTTTTCAAGCTCAGCTACTCGGTCTATCGCTCGCATACCTATAGTAAACAGGGCTCGCTCATTGAGCCGGTCTCTTAAGTCTAGTGCTAACTCATGCATATCCTTAAAAAAGGGTTGTAAGGATCTGCCCCGTGGATGCCTCACATTGACTTCTCCATAATTGGGAGAAGCTACAGAGCTCAATTTAACATCTTTGTAACTCTTGTATAGGAAAAGAAGTTCTCGCATATCAGGCTGTAGCCAGCTTACCATATCCTGATACATCGCTAATATAGGATCTCTTAAAGACTCTGGCCATCGAAGTTTTTCAGCTTCAGATAGAAAACTGATAAAGCGCGTTGCTATGGGTGCATAGCTAGCCCCTTCTGCTTTCACTAGGCCTTGTGCTTCTACGTAATGACGAGTCACTTGTGAAGCCTTCAAGGCACTCTGTATACACAAAGACTTTTCTCGATACACTTCTTCTGTCATGACAAAAGATTCATCAAGTAAAAAGGCAAAGCTTTCCTCTCCATAAAGAGCTTCTATAGATCGCTGAACATGCCTTTGATACGGAGGAGAACAGGCTAGAAAAAGTCGAACTAACTCTAACTTTGCCTGCTGAGGATCTATAGAAAAATCCAATGCGACCTGTACAGCACTCTCAAAGGCTTGCTCTGGAAACCGGCGCTCATCTCTATGTATTTTCTCAAAAGCCTCTACTGCCAAGACCTGATCAAATCTTAATGCATAAAGGGCCTCCTCTGCACTTGCCACAAATGAATCATAACCTTCATATGAAGCATCAGACAATGAGGTTTCTCCTTTGAGAAAGGAAGCAATATCCCCACCTTCCTCTAGCTGATCTTTTCTTACCTCTGAAAGAAACCCATAGGCTTGCTGAAGGTAGCCACATGCCTCTTCTACTGTAAGAGTTTTATCTGAGTGATACTTGATCATCTCCATGAGGACTTCCGCAGGATTTCGCTCTGCTCTTTTTATCTCTTTTATACACTCAGGAAATCGTAACTTCATTAAGGGCTGAGCAGAGGCAAAGATATCACTAGTAAGCCATGACCCTTCTCTAACTGCAACATACTGCCACGTCCTGGGATCTAGGCACTTCCGGTTAACAAGCCGCTCCCTAGGATCAATGAACTCAGGGTCATAAAACTGAAACTCTCTGCTTTTCCAGCAGGCAGCCCTGACAGGGACATGATGAACCTTCGCAAGCTCCGTGGACTCTTTAGGAAACTTGACTCGAACGCCTCGACTTTTTGGAGAGCTCCCTTTCAAAGCAGAGGGCAGTGGAGATCCTTCAGATCCTTCCCCCTCTAGTCTTAAGGCTGCAAGGCGGTCTCCCAAAACATCCACTTGACTAAAGGCTGTGTCTTCAATCGCTTGAATACGCTCCTGATACTGGCGCTTGTCGTCTGCAGACAGGGTTCCCTCATCTATTGCATCCCGCAAAGCATGTTTTTCCCTCCACCGATCAGCTGCAGTCATGCTAATGATAGGTCTGAATAGAAAAGGATCTTTAGTGAAGGAACTAGAATGAGAAGTCATAGAAAAACTTTTTATTTTTAAAAAAACCAAACTATTTTAATAAATCTCCAATTTTAAATAAAGCCAATCCAGAATTGACTCAACTTTCTCAATAAAACATAGATTAAAAATTGTGTTATTTAATAGACTCTTCCGGTCACACAACTTTCTTTGGGAGATAAGATGAAGAGTTCTCTACTGCAGGCACATATAGAGTTTTTTCAAGAGCATGGGTTTATCTCTTTTGAAAACCTCTTAACCCCTTCATCCTTAGTCAAACCAAAGGAAGTCATCAATCAACGACTCCCGATTCATGATGTCCAAAAGTCTAGAAATCTTTGCCATACAAACCCTGAGATGGCCCGCCCCTTCCTTAAAAGAGCACTTATCGATGTGCTTGCAGAGTTGACGAGGTCTAAGCCAAATTGTCTAGCGACCGACCTGCTATTGCTCTCTCCCGACCTGCGCCAATATCAAGAACCTGCTGCAGAAGAAGAGTCATGCTTTTTGAGAGATTTATGTTCGCTGCAGGACCTTCATGCAGGTCTTATCCTTTGCCTAAAAGGCGGAGATGAAAACTCCACCTTCTACCCTACAGAAGAAGACTTTGTGACTATTTTCCAACCAAAGCACACCCTTCCTTTAGAAGCTCTTGAGAGCATGACCAATACAGTTTTTTGGGTGATCGGATATGGAACAGCAACGACACGCATCTGCTTCCAAAAGCAAGACCCTTGTGGACACCGCTTTAAGAAGCAGGGCCTTGCCTATGGAGACCTACTTCAACCAGAGGAAGAGCTTCGCATCTATTAAGAGTTAAAACTCCTCATCACAATATAAAAGATCGTCTGCTATCCCCTTAACAGAAATTCTAGAAGCTGGTGGAGGCATCAGAGCTGCATCCACTCTTTTGTTAAAAATTTCTTTATTCGCCTTTAATAGCGGCTCTTTCTCTAGGATCGCTTTTCTTAATGAGTCGTAATCTTTTATGCGCTGAACCTGTTTGTGATTCATTGCTTGGCAAAGTTCCTTCCCTTGTGTATCTGGCAACATCTGATACGCTTCATTCAGAGCCTGATAAGCTTTTTGCGAGCTCAAAGTCCCATCAAGATCTAAGCAAAGCATACTCACAAACTGCTGTTTTTTTTCTTCATTAGAAGCCTGCTCGATTTTCTGCAAGCAGCTTGCAAAAAAGCGACGCATCTGTGGCTTTTTTGGTAGAAGCTTACAACCTGTCACCCATAGACCATTTGGAAAATCTTTAGGCTGGTATTGGGCATCTTGAAAAAGTCGAAAAAACCGCTCCTTCACCTTCTCACATAAAGGCCTGTGTACACACTGAAATTTTTGCAGCAAAGGCTCTGGAGGAGTAGAGGGAGAGCGGTTAAGGATTGAAGGTAACCTTAAGAGTTTTGAGGAGACCTTCACAGTATGCCCAGATACATGACCATCTGCCAAAGTATTTGGTGCTATAATTACTGATCGCGCTCCGGGGGTAAGGCGTAATTTCACAACAGTCTCCTTTAAAAAAGCCCAAAAGTTTTACCACAAAAGAACACAAAACCTCAATAACCCTAATTAGTTTGCTATACTCTTTTTTCTTTTGTTATTTTTTACATACTGACTGAATGCATAGTGGTGGCCTTCAGCTACAGCTCGACTAAGAATAGTGGCAGGCTTTTCTCTTGAGAAAGCTAGCTGTCGCTTTGTGGAGGAAGGGATCGTAATCATGGCGAACTCTCTTTATTTATTATTAACAAACTACATCTTATCTTTTTATAATCTTAACAATCAAGAACAACGCTCGATAAACCTCAATTAAAAAATAATTGCGACAAGAGGATAAAGCTCATAGTATAAAAGTAATTTTGATGAGAGGAGGAAAAGTTGCTAAAATCTCTATTAATTATTCCTGCCGCACTCGCTATGTGTGCCTGCTCCCAGCTAAACCAAATTGACAAAGAGTTCACTATGAGAATGGACTCTCCCTCTTCACAATCTAAAGCAAATAGCTCCACTAAACACCCTCTTCCCTTACCAACAGCTCAAGATCATTTAAAAAATTACTACGATGATGGCTTTTATAAGCAAGATATTGTGGAAGTGACAGAGGTAGCCAAACGGCAGATTGAACAAAAAACAAGCTATGGAATTCACAAAAAAATCGGCCTTGTTTTGGATATCGATGAAACGGTTCTTTCCAACTGGCCTTGGATTGAAGAGACTTTGTTAGGTTCACCTGCAAACCCTAAAACAGGCTCGATGACTTTTCAAGATTGGCAAAAAAAGGGAAAGGCAAAAGGGATCTTTCCTATGCTAGAAATCTATCGGCTTGCCCAAGATAAAAAAGTCCATGTCTACTTCATTACAGAGCGCCCTGAATCCTTAAAGGAGATCACACAACTCAACCTCATTCGAGAAGGGTTTAATCAGCAGCATGAGCTCATCATGCGCCCAGAGTCTGCGGAGCAAACAACGACTCATTTTAAAAGTGAAGCGAGGCATAAAATTACTGAGCAGGGTGTCAACATCATTCTCAATATAGGAGACCAAGCTGTCGACCTTGAAGGGGGGTATGCAGACCGAAACCTTAAAATGCCCAACCCTTTCTACAAGAGAACAAACTAGCCCTTTCCATAGGGCTCAATAGCCGCAACAATTCTCTCTTCAAGGAGCTTGAGATCTTCTGTCATGCGAATGCGCAGAAGGTCTCGCTTCGCCTTTTTATGTGCCGTGTATTCAACCGTAAGGCCCAGTTGGTCCACTTTCAAAAGAGTAATGCCTCGCACTCCAGCATGAATCCGTAAGCGAGAAATAAGCTCTAAGTGGGTGACTTCTTGAGGGAAGCGTCCATAACGGTCTTGTAGCTCAGCAAAAATCTTATCAAGCTCCTTGAAAGTCACGGCTTCCCCCATTCGCTGGTACATTTCCATCCGCAAAGGAGCTTCATCAATATACCACTCAGGAATCCGTGCATCGAGGGGCAGCTCCACCTTGGTATCGACGAAGTGCTTGAACTCCTTACCTTGCAGAGCTTGTACAGTCCGCTTGAGCATCTTACAGTACAGGTGAAAGCCCACTTGCGAGACATGCCCCGTTTGCTCAATCCCTAAAATATCACCTGCCCCTCGAATTTCAAGGTCGCGCATGGCCACCTTCATCCCGCCTCCAAAGCCTCCAGACTCTACAAGGGCATCGAGCCGCCGGCGAGCATCTTCTGTAATCACACGACGCTTTGGGGTCAGGAAGTAAGCAAATGCACGACGATTCCATCTTCCAACCCGCCCTCTAAGCTGGTAAAGGTCCGCAAGCCCAAAGCGATCTGCTCGATCAATAATCAAAGTGTTTGCGTTAGGAATATCTACACCACTTTCTACAATTGTGGTGGCAACAAGCACATTTCTTTCCCCTTGCTTAAACAGGTGGAATGCTTTTTCAATTTCATCGGCGGTCATTTGCCCATGCACAACCACCACGCGCGCATGAGGGACAAGTTCTTCGATTTTTTTTGCTGTGCTGTAAATACTGTCTACACGGTTGTGGATAAAATATACTTGTCCATCCCGCAAAAGTTCACGATGCACGGCTTGCTTAATCAGTTCATCATCACTCTCAGAAACAATCGTCTTAATCGGTAAGCGATCTTGAGGCGGTGTATGAATTAGGGAAATTTCTCGTGCTCCCATAAGAGAAAGATAGAGCGTACGCGGAATGGGTGTGGCAGAGAGTGCAAGAAAGTCCACGCCGATTTTCAAGCTCTTTAGCTTCTCTTTGATCTTTACCCCAAAGCGATGCTCTTCATCTACAATCACAAGGCCAAGGTTCGCAAAAGAGACATCTTTCCCTACAATGCGATGGGTTCCGATGATAATATCAACACTTCCATCTGCAATTCCCTCTAAGGCTGCTTTACGCTCTTTCGGCTTACGAAAGCGGGAGAGCAGCTCTACACGGACGGGAAAGTCTGCCATGCGCTCTTTGAATGTTTCATAGTGCTGCAAAGCAAGCAAAGTTGTAGGTACAAGAACTGCCACTTGACACTTTCCATCCACAACAGCTTTAAAAGCTGCCCGCATGGCTACTTCTGTCTTCCCAAACCCTACATCCCCACAAATCAATCGATCCATAGGCTTAGGACGCATAAGATCTGCTTTAGAGAGATGAATGGCCTCCATTTGATCATCTGTTTCGCGATAGGGAAACTCTTCTTCAAATAGAGTCATATCATCGCTATCTGGCTCACAAGAAAGACCTTCAGCGAGCTCTCTTTTTGCATGGAGAGTTAAAAGTTCTTTTGCATATTTTTGGATCGCTTGAAGAGTTTGCTCTCGCGTTCTCTTCCACCGCGAGCTGCCTAATGTATGCAGAACGGGCTGCTTATCTTCAGAGCCCACATACTTAGTAATCAAGTAAGATTGCGCTAAAGGCACATATAAGCGCCCTTTCTCTGCATATTCAATGATGAAAAACTCTGTAGGGATCCCTGCATGATTAGGCTTCGTCTCCATGCCAATAAACTTTCCAATCCCATGTTGGAAATGCACAACTAGGTCACCAGGCTGCAACATCCAAACATCTGCAGGTTCTGAATGAACCGTTGCTCGCATCTGCTTTCTGGGAACGCTGTGTGCTGCTTTTAACTCTCCAATTGGCAAGTAACCAAAGCATGGATCAGCATAGGAAACAAACCCCTCCACTAAAGGGGCCTGCTGCATTTTAACTGCAGCATCCTCCATCCCTCTTTTTTCAAGCTCTTTATGCCATGAAAGCTTTCCTTTCCCATCCACATAGGTCAGAAGAAGATCTTCTAATTTCAACTTTTCATGGTCAAAAAGATTGAAAACATCGCCACCAGTATTCTCTACAGCCTCTTTGATAGAAAAAAGAGGTGGAGACCAGCGGGAAACTTTCCAGTCATATTCTGCAAAGCGTACCTGCAATGGGATCACAGGATTTCTATCTGTCGAGTCTTTTTGAGGTCTTTGGACAACCTCACCTAAACGATCAATCCGCTCATTACTAAATAGAAGAGCTTGCAACCCTTGGATATCCTCAAAAAAAGAATCAATGCGTTGTAGGGAGCGGTTTTGCTTTCCCTGTAAACTTTTGAGCTCCACCCATCGATCTTCTAAGCGCTGAAGTTCATCTAAAACAAGAAGAGGAGGAGAGGGAAAGATCGAAAGCAGGGGTTTTGCATCCAACTTAAGTAAAGAAAGTTCATCAGCAGGCAAAATAGTGGCTTCTGATACTTTCTCTACAGACTGCTGCCCCATAGGATCAAAAAATCGAATCGTCTCGATTTCATCATCAAAAAATTCAATCCGCAAAGGCTTGGGATATGACAGAGCAAAAAGGTCAACTAAACTTCCTCTTTTTGCAAACTCTCCCTTATCTGTTACGGTCATCCTGCGTTGATATCCGGCATCAATCAGCTGACTGACAAACTGCTCCAATTTCAGTTTTTGCCCTTGCTGAATGCGAATCAATAAAAGCTCTAAAACGTCAAAAGGAAGTACATGCTGACAAGCTCCTTGGAGACTTGTCAGCAAGATTGGATTTTTCTCTTTCTGAAATTGATAAAGCGCGCGCACACGCTCTCCTACAATATCAGGGCTTGGAGGGATATTTTCAGAAGGGAGGGTTTCCCACGCTGGAAGCTCTAAGCAAGGCCGGCCAGAAAAGTAACTAATGGCATCGACAAGCAGCTGGCTATGCGCAAGGTCCGTAATTACAAGGCAGGGCTGGTTTTTTGCTTTACAAGCCTCTGCAATGAGGTAGGACCGTATCGTATGATTTTTCCCCTCTACAACAAGAGATTCACCCTCTTTAACTGCTTGGATGTAGGGATCTAAAGCCATTGTTTATTCGACACCCAGTGGTTCACTGCTTCAAATGCTTCATTCATCTTTTGTGGAGCACTTCCCCCTGCTTGTGCAAAGTCGGCTTTTCCTCCACCACGCCCTTCAACAATAGGAAGTGCTACTTGTAAAAGCTCATTCGCTTCAGCCCCTTTTTCGATCGCTTCAGGCCCTGCGGCAGCAAGAAGCTGGCAGCGCTCTCCCTCAGAATGGCTGAGCAAAAGCAGAAGCTTGCGATCATTGCCAACTAGCTCTTTTGCACATTCACGCAGCTCTTTTCCTCCGAATGGCACCTCTGAAACCAGCACAGAAACAGGTCCGATTGCTTGCTTTTTTAGCTCCAGCTGTTTGATCTCCATCTGTGCTTGCACTTTTGCGAGTTTTTTTAATTCTTTTTGCATGGACTTCTTTTCAGCCAGTAGCTCTTCAATTCTAGAAAGAACCTGCCCTGGCTGCACTTTAAGCTGCTCTGTTGCTTTTTCGAGAGCTTCTTCACTTTTTCGCCATTCATTAATGGCATCAAAGCCAACACAAGCTTCAATACGTCGCACACCAGAGGAAATACTTCCCTCTTTTAAAATTTTAAATGGCCCAATTTGCCCTAAAGCTTGTACATGGGTGCCCCCACAAAGCTCTTTAGACACATGCATGTCCACTACACGCACAACATCGCCATACTTATCACCAAAAAACTGCTTAATTTCTGGCTGCTGCTGGACCTCTTCATAACTTAGCTCATAGCACTCAACAGTTGTATTTTTTAGGATCCGCTTATTGACACAATCCTCAATCTGTCGAATTTCATCTGCAGAAAGCGATTTATGGTGATTAAAGTCAAAACGTAAACGGTTTGGCTCAACAACAGAGCCTGCCTGCTGCACGTGATCTCCTAGGACTTTTTGTAGCGCCCAGTGAAGAAGATGGGTTGCACTATGATGGCAAGCAATCTTTCGACGGCGCTGCTTCCCCACTTCGGCAACAATGGTTTGGCCAATAGAAAGACGGCCTTTTTCTAGGGTTCCATGGTGCACAATAACATCTGTGTAGGGGCTTTGGCAATCTGAGACGCGAAAGAGGGTCGTTTCTTCTGCTTGCAAAAGACCCACATCTCCAACCTGTCCTCCCTTTTCTGCATAAAAGGGCGTCTTATCTAAGATTACCTCTCCGCTTTCTCCCTCACGAAGAGTAGAGACGGACTTTCCATCTTGGAAAATAGCCAAGACCTCCCCTTCTGCGCAGAGAAGAGAATTGCCTAAGAACTCTGTTTTTGGCGCATTTTCATAAAGACCTGAAGCTACCGTTTGAGCCACAGAACCTCTGTGAGCTCTTGATCGCTCTTTTGCCTCATTTTCCAGCTGGGTATAGCTTTCTAAGTCCACAGCCATTCCTTCATCATGAGCAATAAGCAAGATTTCCTCGAGAGGAAAGCCGTAGGTATCTTTGAGTTTAAATGCATCCTGTCCAGCAATCGTTCCTTCTTCTTGCTTAGCACGCGTCATTACATCTTGTAGTAAAGAGCCTCCTCGTCTTAATGTGCGAAGAAAACTCTCCTCTTCAAGGTTCAAAATTTCAATAATGCGTTGCTGGCTTTTAGCAAGCTCTGGAAAGTCCTCTCCCATCATTTCAACAAGAGGTGGCACTAACTCTCCTAAGAAGGGCTTATCAAAGCCAATCTGTCGGCCATAGCGCACCGCTCTGCGCAGGATCTTCCGCAAAACATACCCTCTCTCTACATTGCTTGGCTGAGCACCATCTGCAATACAAAAAGCTAATGTCCGCAAGTGATCTGCCACCACATTATAGGGTGCTGCTGCTTGTTCAGGGAAAGTCTGCCCCACCATTTTGGCTAACTGTCGACGCAAAGAGTCTAAAATATCCGTTTCAAACACGGTACGAGCACCCATCTTTAATGCAACAAGACGCTCGAGTCCCATCCCTGTATCGATGGACGGCGAAGGCAGAGCTTGCTTGCTTCCATTCGCACGGCGCTCATCCTGCATAAAGACCAAGTTCCAAAACTCGAAAAAGCGCTCTCCTTCTGGGTCTTCAAAGGGCGTCTTTGCAGGACCAAAGCTTTCTCCTCTATCGAAATAGAGTTCTGAGCAAGGCCCACACGGCCCTACATCACCCATTGTCCAGTAGTTGTCTTCTTCATCAAAGCGACAAATGCGATCTTGAGGCAACCATTTTGTCCATAGATCTTCCGCCTCATCATCTTCTCTGAACACGGTTACCCAGATCTTTTTGGGGTCTAGCTCTAGTACCTCTGTAGCGCATTCCCAAGCAAAAGCGATGGCTTCTTTTTTGAAGTAATCTCCAAAAGAAAAGTTTCCTAGCATTTCAAAGAAGGTTAGATGCCTTGTTGTATGCCCTACCTGCTCTAGGTCGTTATGCTTTCCTCCAACACGTACGCACTTTTGACTGGTCACAGCTCGCTTATATGCAGGCTTTTCATTGCCAAGAAAAATATCCTTAAACTGATTCATGCCTGCATTGCAAAAAAGCAGAGTAGGATCATTATGGGGAATCACAGGGGAAGAGGGTAGATACTTGTGCCCACACCGTTCAGAAAAATATTTAATAAATGCGCGACGCAGTGTTTGACTTAGCATATATCTACCTCTTATCTAGCCAAAGAAAAGCCTATTTAGTATGAGGAATAATAAGAAATCTCACAATGATTTTCCGGGATAAAAAAGTTAAAGTTCTGTAAATATTTGTTTTTTGATAAGACCTTGTACTTTCAGCTACCTGGAGTTTTTCATTATGCTTCCCTCTACTAGAAGGCACAGTTTCTCAGAGGCCTTGCCTCCCAGCACAAAAAAGCCTCTCTCCTCTCACCTTAGAAGAGGCAGTGCCCCAACAACCTTGTTAGATGTATTCACAAGCCTTAACATCCCTACAAAGAAAATCTTTGAAACCTCTAGTCATGAGAAAATCATCTGCGCCTTCCCCAAAGGACAAACTCCCTTTGGGATTGACCCGAAAACTAGCGAGCAATTTACTCTTCCTATGCCGGTTCCCACTGCAGGCAATTGCGCAGAAGACTATGACTCAAGCTTCGGCCTTAAACCTGAAGATGTTGAAAAATGTCTTCAGCTACACCGAATCTCCAAAGAGACTCTTTGCAAGCTTAGGCAGAGTCAAGCACCTTTGGCATGTTCAACATCAGTCGAGTAAGTACTGAAGCGAAAGAGACCTCAATTCCATATTGCATTTTTCTTCCTCAGTGAAAATACTGGCTCTAAATTCTATTAGACTATCTAAAAGGAGCCAAGAATGAAGAAAGAGCAAGCGGCACTACTTGGGGAAGTAGCCAATAGCATCCGTGTTTTATCGATGGATGCGGTCCAAAAAGCAAACTCCGGACACCCTGGCTTGCCTCTTGGCTGTGCAGAGCTTGGAGCTTATCTCTATGGGCACTTTTTAAAGCACAACCCAAGCAACCCTCTATGGCTGAATCGAGATCGAGTGGTTCTTTCAGCAGGGCATGGCTCTATGTGGCTGTATTCTTGCCTACACCTGTCTGGCTTTGACCTCCCTCTGGACGAGCTAAAGAGGTTCCGTCAACTTCATTCTAAGACTCCTGGACACCCTGAGTATGGAGAAACAGCCGGGGTGGAAACAACAACAGGCCCTCTAGGTCAAGGACTTGCCACAGCTGTAGGACAGGCCCTCGGTCTAAAAATCCTAGCGGAAAAGTTCAATACAAAAGAACACAAAATCTTTGACAGCAAAGTCATTGTTGTCTGTGGAGATGGCTGTATGATGGAGGGTATTACCTCTGAAGCTTCCTCTCTAGCAGGACACCTTGGACTAGATAATCTTATCGTCTGCTACGACTCCAACAAAATCTCCCTTGATGGCCCTCTTCCTCAGTCTTGCTCTGAAGATACAAAAGCACGCTACCAAGCCTATGGCTGGGATGTTCATGAGGTAGACGGCAATAACCTAGAAGATTTAGATAAAACCCTTGCAAAGGTGCGCAGCAATCAAACAAAGCCCTGCTTTATTGAGTGCCACACCATCATTGGTAAAGGTTCTCCAAATAAAGAGGGAACACATAAAGTACATGGCTCTCCTCTTGGAGAAGAAGAAGTTGCAGCTACAAAGAAAGCATTGGGTCTACCGGAAGAAGCATTTTATGTTCCTGGAGAGGTCCGTGACTACTTTGCTAAGCTCCAAAAAGAGCAAGCCCAAGAGGAAGCTAAGTGGCAAGAGACATTTGCTGCTTGGAAAAGCGCCAACCCTCAGCTTGCCGAAGAGCTTGCTGTCATGATCGAGAAAAAGCTTCCTCAGGATATGGAAGCGCAGCTACAAAACCTTGAAATGAAAGACCCTATTGCTGGGCGTGCAGCCTCCAATGCTGTCATCAACTTCCTAGCAGATAAGCTCCCCTATATCTATGGAGGCTCTGCTGACCTTTCTTGCTCTGACAAAACTCTAATGGATAACTATCCTTTAATTGGCCCCAAAAACTTTGCGGGACGCAACATCAAGTATGGTGTGCGCGAGTTCGCCATGGGAGCAATGAACTCTGGACTTGCTCAAACACAAGCGATTCTCCCTTACTGTGGGACCTTTTTTACCTTTTCGGACTACATGCGGAATGCAATCCGTCTTGCAGCCCTGATGCGCGTGCATGTCATTTACCAGTTCACTCATGACTCTATTTTCGTTGGTGAAGATGGACCTACGCATGAACCGATTGAGCACCTATCAAGCTTACGAGCGATGCCTAACTTGCATGTCATTCGCCCTGGCGATAGCCATGAGGTGAAGATGGCTTGGCTTAGCGCTCTGCGTTATCAAGGGCCCACAGCGATTGTTCTGACTCGCCAGGCGCTACCAACACTTGCGGGAACAGGCGTCAGCTTTGAAGAAGGGATGGCAAAAGGAGCCTATATCGTTAAGAAAGAGAAAAACAAACCAGACTTCACTTTCTTTGCGACAGGCTCTGAGCTCTCCCTTGCTATGGATGTAGCCTCCGAGCTGGAAAAGAAAGGCAAGGATGTCCGTGTCATTTCTATGCCATGCTGGGAACTCTTTGAGCATCAATCTGCAGCTTACAAAGAGAGCATTGTAGGTGGAGACCTTGGCAAGCGCGTCTCGATTGAGGCTGGAAGCGAGCTTGGCTGGCACAAGTATATTGGCTCTGATGGCATTGCAGTCTCTATGCACACCTTTGGAGCTTCAGCACCAGCAAAAGAAATTGCGAAAGAGCACGGCTTCACAGTAGAAGGCGTTTTAAGCCAACTATCCCTATGACGTCTCTCTTTCTCGATGCTTTAAACTGCCGGTCTGAAGGCAAAAGGCCCCCGCTTTGGTTTATGCGCCAAGCGGGGCGCCACTTACCAGAGTATCAGGCTTTACGGTCAAAAAATGCTCTGGAAGACCTGTTCACCTCCGCAGAACAAATTGTGACCATTACCAAGCAACCTGTGGAACGCTATGAGCTAGATGCAGCTGTTATTTTTTCTGACATCTTGCTGCCTACTTCTTATATTGGCATTGACTGGAGCTACCCAGAGGGTATAGGCCCAACCCCTACAAAAAAAATCTCCACGCCTGAAGACATTCATCAGCTTCGCTTTCATGAAGCAGATTTTTCTTTTCTCTTTGACGCTATTCAGGCTTTAACCCAAGAGATTGATGTTCCTGTTATCGGGCTCTTAGGGGGGCCTCTTTCTGTGGCAAGTTACTTAATTGAGCGCAAACACAACTCTCATTTAAGCCAAACCAAAGCTTTTGCTTATCAGCATCCAGATGCCTTCCAAAAGCTTTTAGACCTTCTTTGTGAAGCAATGATTGCATTTGGTCGTCTACAAATCCAAGCAGGCGCTCAAGCTCTACAATTTTTCGACTCATGGGCAGGACTTTTCTCACCGTCAGATTTTTGCCAATACTCTCTAGCTTGCTATCAGCGCATTCGCGCAGCTCTGCCAGAGTCCATCCCTTGCATTTATTTTAGCCGAGGTAGTGGCAGCTATGCATCATTGATCCAGCCTTACCACCCAGATGCAGTGAGTGTTGATTGGAGTGCAAACCTTGCAGCAGTACGACAAATATTATCTCCTCCAGTGGCTTTACAGGGCAACTTAGACCCTGCGCTTCTTTTTGCTCCTAAACCTCTTTTAAAAGAGCGCGCTCTTACCCTACTTCGTGAAATGGAAGGAGACCCTGGATTTATTTTTAATCTAGGCCATGGAATCCTACCTCAAGTATGTCCTGAACAAGTTCACTTTCTTGTAGATACAGTACGAGAACATACAAACGTATGAAGAGCAAACACACAGTCATCATAGGCGCGGGGATCTCTGGGTTAGCTACAGCCTATTTTTTACGCAAAAAGGATCCCCACCAACGCATCACCCTGATTGACCGTCAAGCTAAAGCAGGGGGCATGGTAGGCTCTGAGACTCTTGATGGTTTTTTATTTGAGCGAGCAGCAAGAGGGTTTCGTCCTAAAGGGGAAGAGGGAATCCACACCCTACAACTTATTGAAAGTTTAAATCTCGAACACCACTTAATACAAGCCTCCTCTGAAAGCAAGCAACGCTTCCTTTGGTGGCAAGGAAAGCTAACTCCTTTTCCTCGTTCTTTATGGGAAGTACCAACCTCCCCCTTACTAAAGGGGATAAAGCGAACACTCATAAAAGAGTGGTTTACCGCGCCATCTACAAAGGCTGATGAGAGCATCTATTCTTTTTTTAGCCGCCACTTTTCTCCAGAGTTTGCAGAGCGCTTTGCAGATCCTCTTACGTTGGGTATTTACGCAGGAGATATTCAAAACCTCTCCATGCGTAGCTGTTTTCCTAAGTTTTTTGCTTTTGACCAGGCGCATGGTTCCCTATTTCAAGCTCTGCTAAAAAGCAAGCGCCCAACCTATACAGGCCGCCTGAAAAGCTACCAAAAAGCGCCTCTTCTTTCTTTCAATCGCGGCATGCAAGTCCTAATGGATGCTTTGAAAAAGCAAACACAAGCCCTTTTTCTTTTTGATGAAGAGGTCTGTGCCATCAAGCAAGGAGAGAACCATCAGCTTCTGGTCATGACAAATAACCGCTCTTTGCCTGCAGACCAGGTTGTGATGACAACCCCTCTACCTATAGCAGCAAAAGTTTGCCAAAGCCTCTCCTTGCCTCCAGCCCCCTCCCTTCCTTTTCAAAGCTTATCTACTCTTTGTGTCGGATTTAAAAGTAAAGTTCCACTACCTGAAGGATTTGGCTTTCTTATTCCAAGCATAGAGCAAGAAGAAGCCTTAGGCTGTATATGGGACTCTCAAGTCTACCCACAACAAGGGAAAGAAAATGAGACACGTTTAACTTTCTTCGTAAGAGAACCCCCTGCAGACCCTACAAGCAAAGTTCAAAGCTTTTTAAGCCGCTATCTAGGGATTCTACGCCAGCCAGATATGCTCCACCTTTACTCTTGGCCTAAAGCAATTGCACAGCCACCTGTCGACTTTGTACAACATAGAGATGCCTGGCTACTAGCTTGCAAAAAGCAAGTGCCTCAGCTTCATTTTAGTGGAGCGAGTCTATTTGGCCCTGCTATTAACCAATGTGTGACACAAGCTAACACTCTTACGGAAAGGCTTACACAAGATGTTGGCGGTGAATGTCATCACGATGCATCCCCTTCCAGTGCTTCTCATCTTGCAGCTTATTGAGATACTTCATGGACTTTACCCCAAGCTCTACATGGTCTGAGGTGTACTGTGCAAATACCTTTTTTGAGCTCTCTTTTGTTTTAATCCCATCCTTGTTTAAAGGAAGATCAGAAACTAAAAGTAGAGCGCCCAAAGGAAGCTTGTGCTTGTAGCTAGCAATAAACAGCGTTGCACACTCCATCTCAATTGCCTGCGCACGGTTGCGTTGAATACGCTCCCGGAAGTCTTTATCAAACTCCCAAAAACGCTTGTTTGTGGTGTGGGCAATGCCGATATGGTGGCTAATATTTTCTTTTTCAAGAACATGCGTAATCGCCCGCTGAACCATAAAGTTCGCTAGAGCAGGCACTTCATGTGGAAAGTAAAAGTCACTAGTCCCTTCCCCTCGAATTGCGGCAACAGGAATCAAGTAGTCGCCTACCCTATAACTACGGCGCAATCCTCCGCACATGCCCAGCATGACGCTGCCTCTGATAGGAAGAAAAGAACAGATATCCACAACAAGAGAAGCAGCAGGAGATCCCAGCTTAAAATCGATAATGGAGACATCATCGGAGGGACAGTGTGCCACACGGAACATAGATCCCTCATGAATCGGAACATCCCGTGAGTTAGCGAAGTAATCCACATACTTCCCAAAGTTTGTCAGCATAAGATAGCCACAAAAATCTGACACAGCAGAGCCTGAATAACGCTCTAACGTATCATAAGCAATCTGCATTTCATGTGTCTGGCTAGCTGTAGAATCTGTCACAAAGACCTCCTATGACTCTCCTACAATGGGAGCCATCGTGTGCTTTTCTTGGTAGTGTTCGTTACAACGCTGGCAATGAACCTTCTTTGTCCAAAGGCCCCCATCTTGCTTGCGATAGTCTTGACGACTTTCCTGTACAAAGCCACATGTGGGGCAACGGTGATAGTGCCAAGTAAGAGGGTGAGTATGGTTATTTTGCTGGTAATCAGAAAAGGGCATCTTACTCCTCCTCTTTCTCTACAGGAAGACGGAAAAGCCATGCACATAGTGCGCGTAACAGTCCTCTTTCAGGTTGAGGAGAGCTGTGCTGTTTGGCTCCCCATCCGTGAAGCTCATGCATTTCACAGCCCACAATTCCCTTCCCTGCTTCAACCTTCTGGGAAGAAAGAGGAGCATCCTTTGGACGCTTCTTATAGTGATAGTCCCACATAGCAAACCCTACAGTCAGCGTTTGCTAGAAATTACAAGCTTACCCCTTTTAACTCAAGTCTCTCCAGCTAGAAGCCCGTAGGCCGCTTAAGCCAGCTAAATGAAGAGGAAATAGAATGCACGGCAGAAGGGATAGAGAGCACAGAAGAAGCTGCTGAACCCACAGCAGATGTTAAAGAGCGTACTGCTGAAGTAGCAGAGCGCACTACATGACTTGGCATGGAGGAGGTTCTTTTGATTTCTGACTCTACAGCTTGCAGGCATGGCTCAAGGGCTTGAACTTCCTTTAGTAGCTGTCTCTTCCCCTTTTCTGTAGTGAGATCCAAGCTCGCTATGCGCTGTCTTTTATTCATAAGACGCTGGTACCCAGAATCTGAGATGCGACTTTTAACTGCTCCGATTACCTGCCCATGCTTTTGCTCAAAGTTAGCAACAACCTCTTTCCCCTTCTCTCTGGCTAGTTTTACTGACCCCCCAGAATCCATAATTTCTTTTTCCGCTTGTAGGACATTGTTACGTAACTCTCGCAGCAAGTAGATGTGAGGATCCGTATACTGCTGAACAACTTCTCGATACTCCCCCCTCTCTTTTGCAAGAGCTGCCTTTTCACTTTTTGCCATTGCAGCAATGATATGTCTTGATCGTCCCTGCTTTCGATACTGTCGCCTTATTCGTTTAATCCGCTGTTCATCTTTCAGAGCATCAACCTCTTTCTCTCCATATAGAATCATATCAAGCCCGTCTAGTACTGCTGCTTTCAGCTCTAGACTCTGCGAAGTAGGCGATCCCTTCCCATCTAAACTAAGTTCTTCATACTCTGCATGCTTTTTCCGTATAGAATCAATCGACCCTAAAATTCTTTCCTCAACAATGTGACTATGTGTCCCATGCATGAAGCGGTTGAAGTACTTTCCTATATTTTTCTTATGATTCTCTAGGTCCAAGGATTGATCAATAAGTAAACAAGAAATCCCTACTACCGAGGGAACAGGCCCTGCAATCAAACTGTAGATTGCAGCTCCTATATTGACTCCACGAATCCCTGTTTTTGCGATATCTTTTTTAAGCAGAGCATTTAGCTTTTCGTAACGCTTTTCTAGGTCAGACCTAGCTTTTCCTTTAGTGTCGGGATTGTCTAGCTGTTCTTTGATTTGACGTAAGGTCACAAGTTTGTCTCGCCACTTGCGTGCTTGTATGCAGAGACTGGCAACTGTATGGCCAAGACCCACATGGCTCAAGGTAGAGTCTAATAGCGCTGGCCGTTGTTTACCAAGTACACGAGCTCCAAGAGTGACAGCCATTTTTGCATGGCCGATTGTTGAGTGTTTTTTTTCTACACTTCGTGTCTTAGAAACGACTTCATCATGAGAGGCTACGGTTCTTTGTGCCGCTGCAGCCACAGCTTTTGTAACTTCCCCGGAATCTTCTGAGTCACGCCAATGAGCCACAACACGACCGAACTGTGCCGCACTCCCCCTTTTTTCTTGCAGGGAAGCCTCGGGCCTTGGATCTCTTGAATGCAATAAAAGGCTGTCTTCTTTTAACCTCCGAATTTCATTCATACAAGCTCCTTTTTTATTTTATTTTAACATAAAATAAACAAATAAAAGCTAAATAATTTCTTTAATACTGCAAATTAACTCTTTTACTACTAATAACCAATCTATTGCGTTCTATTTTATTAGAATCACCCAAAACAAACTGATCTAAAGAAACGAACTGTCTGAACTTCCAACCCATTTCTCCTGGCAAAAATCGACTCATAGATGAGCGCTGGGCCTTAGCATGGGCTAAGTAAGGTTTTACACACCCCGCTTTTGCTCTTTTTGCGAGAGCTCGCTTTAATCTTTTGTATTTTGAAGACTTGATATAATGAGAAATCGAATCAACAAAACCAAGCTGTCTTTTTAGTCATAAACAGGTGCTGAATATCAGTAGAAAGATCATCTGTTTTTGATAAGTAGCGAACTTTTCCAAAGTGATTTTTAGATAGAGAGCTTCCCATTGCTTCAAGAATAAGTCCTGTATGAGAGCTACATAGCCTGCTACAGAAACATCTAAAGACAGCTCAGGAAGGCTATACCAGAGAAGAAAAGGCTGCAATTTTATATTGATTTCTCTCTTCCAGATAAGGATAGTCTTAGTAATAAAAATAATTGGAGTTACAGATGTCTGGTATTAGCCCGTATAGTGCATCAACCACAGCAGAAGAAGTCATCCAAATGGAGATGGGACAATTAATGGAAGATTCTTCGCTAACCAAAGATGAAAAAGTTGCCAAAGTTGAACGCGCCCAAGCTTTAGTCAAGAAAATCAGCTCGCAAGTCCCTTTAGGACGTCTTGAGCGCAACTTAGATGATTTAAAAAAGCGCATTGAAACTGGGGATAAAGTAGAAATGAGCCACCCAGCGGTCCGCCGGTGTAAAATTTTGTATAAGCGCGTGATCAAAATGATTAAAGAGATGGAAGATACCGATCCCTTCCTTAAAGAAATCCCTCAGCGCTTTTTAGTCTTCCGCGAATCAAAGTAATCGCTTATACTGCATTATTTTTACACTTTCAAAGAGGGAAAAGATGGCACAAATTGGAACCAACGAACTGAAGTCAGGTGTAAAGGTTGAAGTAGAAAACCAGCCCTATCTCATCGTAAACTCTGAGTTTGTAAAACCTGGAAAAGGCCAAGCATTCACCCGTGTGAAGATGAAAAACTTTTTAACTGGCCGTGTTCTTGAGCGCACATATAAGAGTGGGGAAAAAGTAGAGTTAGCTGACGTACAAGAAACGCAGATGCGCTTTTTATACCACGATGATAATGAAGCTGTCTTCATGAATGATGAGACATACGACCAGATCCCTGTGCCGCTTAAGCAGATTGAAGATGTGCAGTCTTACCTGATGGAAGACCTGATGTATGATCTGATTTTCTACAAAGGGGAAATCATTACGGTTCAACCCCCAACATTTTTGGAAATGAAGATCACAGAAACTGCACCTGGCGTGCGAGGAGACACCGCATCTGGCCGTGTACTCAAGCCTGCTGTCACCGCAACAGGAGCAAAGATTCAAGTCCCTATCTTTATTGAAGAGGGTGAGGTGGTGAAGGTAGACACACGCACAGGAGAATATGTTTCTCGAGCTGGTAAATAAGCGTGCTCTCTCCTAAGTCCCTGAAAAGGCGAGCTGAGCTTCTAGCTCACGCTCGTCATTTTTTTTCAAGCCGTGGTATTTTGGAAGTGGACACTCCTCTTCTTATGCGAGGAGCACCTCTTGATTCCTATATCGACCCCTTCCCTGTTGCCAACGAAGAGGAGACACTCTACCTTCACACCTCTCCTGAGTATGGCATGAAGCGCTTGCTTGCGCATGGCGCACCGGATATCTACCAACTCTCACATGTCTATCGACGAGGGGAGGCTGGCTCACGACACAACCCTGAGTTTATGATGCTTGAGTGGTACCGCCTCGATATCTCTTTTGCTCAGATGATCAGTGAGACAGTGCAGTTTCTTATCCATATGTTAGGCAAGGCCCCTGTAATAGAGATGACCTACCGTGAGGCATTTCAAGCCTATGCAGGGCTCTCTTTTGAAACTCTCTCTCATGAGAAGCTTTCCTCATTGCTCCCCTTATCAGATCAAGCGCGTTCATCATCCTTGGAGGAGCTGATTCCTTTAGCCTTTGCAGAACTTGTCGAAGCAAAGTTTCCTTCAAACTCTTACTGTATTATCAAAGACTTTCCTGTCGAACAAGCGGCTCTTGCCAAAGTTGAGCAGGGCGTTGCCAAGCGCTTTGAGGTGTATTTTAAAGGGTATGAGCTCGCTAATGGTTACCAAGAGCTACAGGATCATCAAGAGCAAAGAAAGCGCTTTGAAAAGGTACAAAAAACAAAAAACCTCCCTTTAGACGAGCAGTTTCTACTCGCGTTAAAGCAAGGTCTTCCTGCCTGTTGTGGGGTGGCTGTGGGCTTTGAGCGCCTTGTCATGCTGGCGTTAGAAGAAGCAGATATTCGCAAGATACTCCCCATTAGCTGGGAAGAGCTCTAGATCCACTTTTGGACAATTGGATAGCGATATCCATAAGAAAAGGCTTGTTTAGATACAATCAAAGCTGGTGCAGCTTGTCGCCGCTTAAACTCATTGCGGTGCACTAATGCGATGATCGATTGTACAAACTCTAAAGATTCTCCGGTGCGAAAAACAATCGCATCCACATCAAGCTTTTCCTCAATATACGCGCGCAAAACGGGATCTAGCTTTTCATAAGGAGGAAGTGTATCTTGATCTGTTTGATTTGCTCGCAGTTCAGCAGAGGGGGCTTTTAAAAGAATGGACTCTGGGATACGAAGTTTTTCACTATTGATCCATTGGCACAGTTCATACACTTCTGTTTTCCAAAGATCACCGATTAAGGAGAGCCCTCCACACATATCCCCATAAAGAGTGCAGTAGCCTGTTGCCAACTCACTTTTATTGCCTGTAGCAAGAACAATACCCTGGTGCTTATTTGCATATGCCATCAACAACAAGCCCCGCAACCGAGCTTGGATATTTTCTTCTGTGCTATCCGCTTCAAGGCCAGCAAAAGCAGGCGCCAAATCATCTAAAGCCTGCTGGTATAAGCGCTCAATGGAGAGGTCATGACAGGCAAGACCTAAGTTTTCCGCTAAGGCTTTTGCATCCTGAATACTTGCTTTGGAGGTATAGCGAGATGGCATAGCAATAGTCGTGACATTATCTGCGCCCAAAGCATCAGTAGCTAATACTGCGGTCAGGGCAGAGTCAATGCCTCCTGACAAGCCAATATAGGCTTTTTTAAACCCTTGCTTAGAGAAAAAATCTCGCGCGCCAAGAACTAACGCTTGATAAAGCTTCTCTTGCAAAGGGGCTTGTGTCTGCACTTGATCTTGCAAAACGCCATCACTATCAAAGACTCTAAGACTCTCTTGAAAAGAAGCAGCTTGCACACGATGGTAGCCATTGCGGTCAACAAATAGGCTTCCTCCATCAAAAATTAAGCAATCATTTGCCCCTACCTGATTGACCATACAAACAGGGCTATCCAGTTGCTTTGCTAGCTCTTGGCAGCGTTTGAGACGCAAAGAGGGCTTTTCTTTTGTGAAGGGTGATGCGGAAATATGGATAAGAAGATCAAGCTCTTGATCCTTGAGAGAAGCAATCGGTTTTTTATGATACTCTTGCTCTTTCTGGTGTGGAGAGACCTCTGCCCAAATATCTTCACAAATGGCCACTCCAAAGCGAAAGGAACCCACCTTCCATATTTTAATCTGCCCATCTCCTTCCGCAAAGTAACGGGCTTCGTCAAATACATTGTAAGTCGGTAAAAGGCTTTTATCTTGGTACCCTAATACCTTACCGTTTTTGAGGATTGCTGCGGAATTATAAAGGGGTTTCCCTTGAAAGTCTGGATTCCGTCTAGGAACACCAAGCACAACAGTGAGGCCTTCTGTATAGGGCAACAACTGCTGCAAAGCTTCTTCACAGGAGGTGATAAAGCTGTCATGAGCTAACAAGTCTTCAGGAGGATACCCTGGAATGACACACTCAGGAAGAGCAACGAGTTGCGCTCCCTGAGCTTTTGCAAGGCTTAGCTGGTGGATGATTTTCTGAGTATTCCCCTGAAAATCTCCAATGATTGGATTGATTTGACAAATGGCTAATCGCATAGGGCGGAATAGGCTAGCACAACTTTAAAAAAAGTGAGTAGCATTTTTTCCCTATGATCCAAAGTCATCAAGGACAATGTTTTCTCTAGGAACCCCATAATCATCTAGTAGCTTCAGAACACTAGAGTTATGCAATGGAGGGCCACAAACATAGAATAAACACTCTTCAGGCTCATCCATCTTTTGCAACTGCCCAAGCTCAAAGGCTTTGAACAAAAAGTTTGTTTTCAAAGGATCATCCTTGGGCCATCCTGCCGCAATATCTTCTTCTAAAGGTTCAGACAGAACAAGTTGGTAGCTAAAGTTTTCATGTTCCTTCTCAAGCTGATGGTACTCCTCTTCATAAATATTCTCTTTCATTGAGCGCGCGCCATACCAAAAAGAGACATTACGCTTGGTATTTTCTGTTTTGAAGAGGTGCATCACATGACTGCGTCCAAAAGAGGATCCAGCCCCACCAATAAGGAAGAAAAGGTCACGGTCATCATTGATCATAAACGACTCACCGTAAGGACCTGAAATCTTTACCTTATCACCTGGCTTGAGGGAAAAGGTATAACTAGAGCAAATACCCCAAGGAATCTTTGCATCAGGCTCTTTACCAGCAAAGGGTGGAGTTGCAATACGGATGTTAAACATGAGCTTCTTTCCCTCTGCAGGGTAAGAGGCCATGGAATATGCACGGATTGTTTCTGGAGGCAAGCTAGAAAAGTCCAGCTGCTTGCCAAAGAGATTGAATGTCTCCCAATCTTGCCAGTACTTTTTATCCATGGTTTGCTTCCACTCTTCCGTATTCGTTTGGAAGGGCGGGACATGAATTTGCAGGTAGCCCCCTGAGCGATAAGGAATTTCTTCAGGCGCTTCGACGACGAGTTCCTTAATAAAGGTCGCGACATTTTCATTTGAAACAACAGTGCCTTCCCACTCTTTGACTCCGAGAAGGTGCTCTTCCACATGCAGTTGCATATTTTGTTTCACTTTGCACTGGCAAGAAAGGCGCCACCCAGCCTGCAGCTCTTTTCTAGAGAATGTGGCTTGGTCGACATCAAGAGGATCACCTCCCCCTTCTAGCACTTGGACTTTACACTGTTTACAAGTTGCCTTGCCTCCACAAGGAGAGGGAATGGCAATCCCTTGATCTAACAGAGTTGAGAGTAAAGTTCCCCCAGCCGGTACCTTCTTTGTTAGGGAGTCATCCTCATTAATCTTCAGCTCCACATCGTCTGTATTGACGAGCTTTGCTTTAGTGAAGAGGATCATTGCTGTTAAAGCAAAACCAATCACAACAAAGGCAACAACAGAGATGCCTCCTAACTCAATAAATGTTCCAACAGAAACAGCCAAACTCCACATAGACCTCATCCCTACTTAAGAGGACCCCTATCGAGCCCTAGTATGCTCTTCGCAAGAAAAAATTTCAACTTTTAGCCTCTTCATCCATACTAAAAGAGGTCTGATAGTCAATTTTTTAAGGGCGTTGCATCTTGTAAAAGCCTTCAGCGCTTTTTGTCAACGCATTTTCCGTTGAATTTCCTCCTCTTTTTTGCCATTCTATTCTCCTCCTAACCTCAACAAAGGGAAGATGGTATGACAACTGGTTCGATTCAAATTCATAGTGAAAACCTATTACCTATCATCAAGCGCTGGCTCTACTCTGATCGAGAAATTTTTATTCGAGAGCTCGTATCCAATGCGTGTGATGCACTATTAAAAATCAAGATGCTGCGCGACCGTGGGGAAGCCGCCATCTCTGATGATGAGCTACGTGTGGATATTCGCATTGATGAAAAAGCGCAAACATTGACGATTTCTGATACCGGAATCGGCATGACTGCTGAAGAGGTAGAAAAATATATTGCCCAGCTTGCCTTTTCTGGAGCTGAAGAATTTCTTAAAAAGTATGAAGACAAATCTGAGCAAGACCAAATCATTGGTCACTTTGGCCTTGGCTTCTATTCTGCCTATATGGTCTCAAAATTGGTAGAGATCCAAACCCTTTCTTATCAAGAAGGTGCAAAACCTGTGTATTGGTCATGTGATGGAGGCTCTACATACTCTATCGAAGAAGGCTCCCGCAAAAGCCGAGGCACAGACATTATTCTATCTATCAATGAAGACAATAAGGACTACTTAGAGTCTGCAACCATTCGTGGCCTACTGCGCAAATATTGTGCTTTTCTTCCCTACCCCGTCTA
This sequence comes from uncultured bacterium, assembly GCA_964460785.1. GTDB lineage: Bacteria > Chlamydiota > Chlamydiia > Chlamydiales > CAYWQB01 > CAYWQB01. Next base: position 35,489 of record CAYWQB010000005.1, on the reverse strand, counting down.
CCTAAATGATAGCAAAATCAATGACCACGAACCTCTTTGGATGAAAGCGCCCTCTGAGTGTACAGACAAAGACTATATTGACTTCTATCACCACCTCTACCCTATGCAAGGGGATCCTCTTTTCTGGGTGCACCTGAATGTAGATTATCCCTTTCACCTTAAGGGCATCCTCTATTTTCCCAAGCTTCCTAAGCATTATCATATGCCTAAAGACTCGGTACACTTGTACTGCAATCGCGTCTTTGTCTCAGAAAACTGTAAAGATGTGTTACCTGAGTATCTCATGATGCTGAAAGGGGTCATTGACAGTCCAGACATCCCTTTGAATGTCTCTCGTAGCCAACTGCAGAGCGACCGTACAGTCAAGCAGGTCGCTTCTCACGTATCAAAGAAGGTTTCAGATCGCCTTTCATCTCTATACAAGAGTGACCGTGAAGCCTTTTTGAAAAACTGGGAAGATGTGGGATTCATCATTAAGATCGGAGCCATTGAGGACAGCAAATTCTATGACCGCGTCAAAGGCTTCTTAACCTGGCAAACAGTTGACGGAGAGTGGGTCACTGCAGAAGATTATCTTGAGCAGCATAAAGAAAAGTGCCCAGGAAAAATCTACTACTGCACAGATGAGGGCTCTTCCTTTATCAATCTCTATAAAGATAAGGGAATTACAGTTCTTAAGGCCCTTTCCCCTGTCGATACAGCTTTAATGCAAACCATTGAGCAGAAGTTGGACCAAGCCAAATTTCAGCGCATTGATGCAGAGCTAGAGGAAAACCTTTTAGATAAGAGTAAAGAGAAGAATGTCCTTGATGCTGAAGGGAAAACAGAAGCAGGGCGCATTGCAGATCTTTTCCGCAAGGAACTGAAAGAGGAAAGCACCCTAGAGGTGGAAGCAAAAAGCTTAGCAAGTGAGTCTCTACCTGCAATGTTGGTTTTTGATGAGAATATGCGCCGGCTGCGCGACCACTTCAAGCTACAAGGAGAAGAAGCTCCCATACCTTGTAAAGCGACTTTCGTACTAAATACGAACCACCCGCTGGTCCAAATGATTCACAAGCTACAAGCTTCGGATCCGCAAACAGCCAGCCACTTATCAAAGCAGTTGTATCAGCTCACAAAGCTTTCACAAAGAGAGCTAGAGGCCAAGGACTTAGCCTCTTTTGTGCAAGAAAGCCATGCATTGCTGACCAAGCTTGTTGAAAAGAACCTCTAGAGCTTCTACTTTGGGGGAGGCTAGCCTCCCCCTATTCAAAAATATTTTTTCTCTCGCCTAAAACCGATATTTGTTAGGTTAAGCCTAAATCATTTCCTCTCTTGATGGAAAAATTCTAACGATTCCTTCTGCTTTTCAGAAGGTTGTGTAAGCTTAGGAGATCGCCACTGATGCATCGCATGCTCAGCCTTTTTTTATTTGTGGCTTCACTTGTGACAGCCTCTCTCTTTTCTCAGTCCAACACGCAAGACATTCAACCTGTCAGCCGCTCCATTGAAGTCCAAACTGAGCCCGGCTTTATCTACTTGCATGTAGAAGGTAACCGGCCAGACAAGCGTCAGGGTAAGCTGCGAGATATCCTATATCAACACCCAGCTTTTGAGGGAGATGGCTCCCTAAAGGTCTTTGCAAGCCAGGTGAAAGGGGCTCGTTACCACCTTGTTGAGGTGCAACAACTCCAAGGCAAAGCCTATTTAAATTTAACAGGGAAGCACCGTGTCCCTTTTAAATACTATATCAACCAAGGAGAGAATACGATTAAAGAGGGAGAGGTCCTTCCTGAATATCTCAATGATATTCCAGCTATTTATCTGCCACCTGGAGATTATACTCTGCAAGTCTATGCAGAGGACTATGAGGTCCTAGCTCCTGTGGAGTTTTCCATCCTAAGTAATGAAGAAATGACTTTAGTCGATGTAGAACTTTCTCCTATCCCCACGCAAATTTCAATCACTGCAGAACCTGAAGAGCTCACTACAGGGAAGGGTGTTATTTTGCACCGTGTTGATCCTGAAACAGAATCCATTCTTTGGTCTAAAGAGATGACTCTTTGGGGATCTCCAGAGGATGTTGAACCTGGAGACTACGTTGTTGAGTTCCCTCCTATCCAAGGATATCAAATGCCTGGGGACGAAGGCTTTATGGGCCGCTACCGCCTTCTTCAAGGGCCTTACCAGATCACCGGTGAGTACACAGCAGATCCAGGATCCCTTCTCATAGAGTACAGCACGTATCACGCACATCCTAGCTT
>CAYWQB010000005.1:0-33146 GCA_964460785.1 uncultured bacterium | reverse complement strand
CTTTTCCCTGGAGGAAGTGGCAAAGAAGAGTACTTAGTGGCATCAGAAGACAAAGCTGTGCTACGAGTAAATGATTTACCAGCAGGCACATATGAGCTCTCTTTCAAAGAGCCAAATGCCAAAACTTCTTTTTACCAGCTCCCCGAACCTTTACAGTTTGTCATTTTACCAGGAGAAGAAGCGGCTCTTGATGTGTCTATAGGCTCCAATAGCGGACGCATGGAAGCTTTTGCGATTTTACCTAGCAATGCGCCAGAGACCGCTTCACCTACGCTAAAAGTCACAGACCGCACAGGTAAAATTATTGCAGAGTCCAATGTTGGAGAGCTTGAAATCGACTCCCTACTCCCGGGCGCATATACTCTCTCTTTTAGTGAGATTGAAGGATTCCAAAGCCCTGACCCGATTCTTTTTGAAATCAGCCCAGGCTCTATAGCGGGTCCCTTTGAAGGGTACTACTCAAGACGCAATGGAGCAATGATCATCACTTATGATACGGAAGCTTATGATGATATCCTTGATGAAGTGCGCTTTTGGATCTCGCCAAAAGGCTCATCTCAACGAGAGCTTTACCCGCAAGCTGACAACTATATTGATTCCCCTCTAGGCAATATTCGCAAGGTCATTATTCCAGACCTACCGGTCGGTGCCTACCAGCTGGCTTTTGTTTTACCCACAGAGAAAGGCGTCTTTGAGCCCGTTCCAGAGCTAGAGATTGAAGTCAAAGAAGGGCAGGTAACAGAAATTCAGCAAACTTTTAAACCTCGCTATGGGAGCTTATCAGTTCTTACCTCTTTGCAAGGCCAGCAGATCGATAGCCAAGAGTCTTCCCTCATCACCCTAGTGAATGAGACGCGTGAAATCGTTGCCAGCACACAATCTACGGAACTTTCTGTCGAGAACCTTCTTCCTGGTGACTACCTGATCTTTTTTGGAGATGTTGAAGGGTTTAGCACACCTGAAGCCATCCCTGTTTCTATTACTTACAATCAACAAGCTGGCCCCATACAAGCTGTCTACCAGCCACAGGTCGCCTCCTTTAACCTAGAGAGTAATCGTCCGGATCTTCGCTGGGTTCTAATGCAGGGAAGCAAAGCGATCTTAAGCCAAAAGGGCAACTCGTCAGAGGTGACCCTTCCCGCAGGGGAAGACTACCAAATCCGCGCGGCAATCCCCAACGGCTGGCAGTTAAAGCTTTCTCCTTCAGGCCCCTTTGCTTTAGAAGTTGGCCAGTCTCTTCATGCCAAGCTTGACTATGTACAAGAATTTGGCTCTTTAGCGATTGAAGCAGATTTAGACCCAGAAACTGAAGTTGCCTTCCGCATTCAAAATAGTCTAGGCACCATTGTTGCAGAGGATCTTCTTCTCAATGACTCCGCCTCTAAACAAGCAATGTGGGAATCTGAAGCTCTCCCTATTGGCCAATATACCGTCTCCTATGACACGCCACCTCTTTATCTTCCATTAGCCCCACAGCGAGTAGAGGTGACTGCAGATAACACACATGTTCTAACACCAAACTTTGTACTCAAAGGGCACAGCCTCACACTCTCTACAAACCTAGAGGATGCTTTTTACACTCTATCCAATGTAGACTATGCAGAAAGCTGGGAAGGGGCTGGCTTACAAACTACTTTCTCAGGGCTCCGCCCAGGAGCCTACCTTCTAGTCTTTGCTCCTGCAAGCAATGAAGAAATTCTTGCACCGGAGCCTGTGCAAATCACGATTCCTGATGAGGGAGATGTTTCACTGCGCGTGAACTATGCAAAACGCGCTTCCATCATTCTTTCTGCGAATGTGAATCGTTTTTCTTCTCGCTTAACACGCATAGATGGTGCACAAAAGGGGCGGACCTACACAAAGCAAATTACCGGTGGGGCCCAAACCTTCGCTCTCCCCGAAGGGCAGTATAGAGTGCAGTTTTTACCTATAACAGGTGAAGAGGCTGTTCGCTATGGAGGCAACCACCCACAAACACAAATTGTTGCGCTAAAGTCTTCTCAGCCAAGCTATATCCACGGTATCTATCAAGAGTCCAGTGGTAGCTTAAAGGTTGAAACGAATCTAGACCAAGCTTCTTTTACTGTGACAGAACTTGCAACAGGCCAAGTTTTGGGCCCCTATATGGGCAAGAGTCAAATTATTCCATTTGCCTTCTCTGGAGAGTATGAAGTGCGCTTTAATGAACTTTTTGGTTTTCAACCTCCAGAGCCTCAAGTCATCTCGGTTCTAGAGGGAGAGCGTGCGGTCGTTGGTGGTGAGTATACCCCTATTATTGACTTGGTAGAAATCCCTCGAGGGCCCGTCATTGTGGGGGATACCTTCGGGGAGGGGGCATCTGATGAGCGCCCCACTCGCACTGTAGACCTTGATCGATTTATGATCGGCTCTAAAGAGGTAACAAATGAAGAGTTTGCTCTTTGGCTCACAGATGCTTATGCCAACGGTTTAATCTCACTTGAGCAGTCAGGCAAAGAGAGGGGACGCATTTATGACCTGAATGGACGCCTTCTATTTGAAACAACGGATGCAGCTCCTAATAGCAAGATCTATTTCCGCCTTCGAGAGGAGGGTCCTGCTTTTTATCCACAAGAAGGTTTTACCAAGCACCCTGTGACATATGTTTCATGGTATGGAGCAGACCTTTATTGTGAAGATCAAGGGTTGCGACTTCCTTCTGAGGCTGAGTGGGAGATGGCTGCCGCAATGGCAGTAACTACAGAAGGGGAGCCTTTAAAGAAGTACCGTTTTGCTACACAAAGCAATCAAATTAGCGAGCAGCAAGCAAACTATATGAGTCGCTACCGGGGAGAGCAGGAGGCAACAGAAGGAACCAAACCGGTGGGCTATTATGACGGTGTTCACCTTCTTACATCCTCTTCCTCTCTTGGAGAAGAGTTTCTTCCTACCCAAGACACCACTAGCCCCTCTGGCTGCTATGATATGAGTGGGAATGTCCGCGAATGGGTGAAAGATTGGTATAGCCCCACCTATTATGAGCAAATGCCTTCTCTTAATCCCAAAGGCCCAGGCTATGGCTCGCAAAAAGTGACAAAGGGCGGTAGCTATACAAGCTTCTCATATGAGCTGCGCTGTTCAGCACGCATGCCTCTAGATCCAGAGACAACAGATGCCTTTACTGGTTTTCGGGTAGCCCTAACCCCTTAACAGTAATCAGACTAAATTTTCATTTTACTATGGTCTCCCCCATCCATTAAAATGGTGTGGGGGAGATTCTTTTTTAGTGAGGGGGAAGTTTAGGGATGTCTGGAGTAAATAGTAGTGGCAGCTCATCTAGGATGGACCGGGTTGACCAAGCGGAGAGCCGGAAGGCAATCCAAGAACAAACAAAAGTTCGTTATACAACAGCCGAAGGGCGTAAGTTTTCTCTGCGTGCCTCCGACCTAAAAAAAGCAGCTGGATCAATCAGTCCCCAGAAGCAAAGAGAGCTAGAGTCTCTTATTGCCCGCTATAACCATGCTTCAACCCAAGTTGCTGCGGATAGCCGTGTGAAATTCTCTATGGATGGATCTGGCACACGCAAGCTCTCCTACTATCGCAAAGAAGACTACCATGCAGTGAAAAACAAAGATGTGAGTGGTGACACCATTGGGAGTCTTGGGGCAAGAATCATAGAGATCGCTAAAGAGGTGATTACTGAAACAGGAGATATGTTTCTTGAAGAAGATGTAGAAGGAGACCGAGAAAGCATCACCGACACAAAAAGCACTCTAGATTCTCCAGATGCCTATTCTGAAGCAACAGACATCTCCATTCCAAGATCCCTCCCCTCAAATTTAAAAGAGTGGCTAGCTATGCCTCCAGCCCGCAGGCCTAAGCTATCTCCCTTACAGGCAGCGAAATTACAAGAATCGGCTAAGGTTCATGTTGAGACATTCTTATCCGAAGACCCCTATGATACATGGCTAGGAGCATTCCCAGCTTCCAAGCAAGGAGAGCTTAAAGAAAAGCTCAGTGAGCTTTTCTTAGCTCGCTTCCTTTCACCCACAAAAGCTGAGCAAAAAGAGGCAGAGCTTCAAGAATGGATAGCTAGTTTCCCTAAAGAAAGCCCACCTGCCCTTGACGCAGAGGCTGTGAAACCAATGCAAGAGGATAGCTTAGCAATTCTTGATCTAATGGATAGCCCTATCGATATCTCAGGCTTATCTGAGATTTCTCTTGATAAGTACCCTGATCTACAGGAGTCATTTACAGCTTTAAGAGCAGAGACAACCCCTCTTCAAGCTCTAGCTATGCTAATCCGTGGAGATGACTCGCTATCAAAAGAGTCCGAACAACAAAGAAAGCTTCTTCTATCAGAAGGCTCTCCAGGACAGGGCTTGATTCGTTATGAGGCAGAAATCCCTGCTCTTGAGCGGCTACGCACAACTGTAGATATCCCAAGTGATGCGGTTAGCAAAGAGAAAATCCAGGCAGCGATCACAGGGTCGGCAACCATTACCAAAGACACTGAACTTGCAGAAGGGCAATCTATTGAAACACTGTTTCCTGCAGAGAGGGACAAAGTCATCGATTTTTTACAGCAGGAGCAGCGTCTGCATCAATTAAAGCATGAAGGAATTGATCTTCGCCCTGCTCTCAATCCTGCACTGCAGAAAAAGCTAGTTTCTGCTGACTGCCCTGACCTAGACCGTGCCTCTGCTGATGAGCTGAAAGCACACTTTGGGATAGACCAACCTCTTGAGGGAGCCACAGATGATGTGGTGCAAGTATTCCGAGACTTTATGAAAAAAGAGAGGCGCATACAAACAGGTTTAGATGCATCTGTGAGTGCCTATGAGCAGGCACATGCTCTGATTGATGAAGATATTACTCCCCCTTCAGAAAGCATGAGATTTGCGGATCTCAGAGAAGACCTTCCCTTACTTTCTGAAAGCCAGAAGCAACGATTTTGGTTTGCCATACAACATGGAACATTCATAGATCGCGCAGATGGAATCGGAGATGCCAGAGAGAAAGAAGAGTGCATGCAATTTTTAGGCTCTGAAGAAAGCCGCTTTGTGCAAGCAAGAGCTGGCGTTCGAGACTACCTTCTTACATGTCTTGCAAAGAGCACTCCTTATGAAGCAAGTGCCATTAAGAAAATACTCAAAGATCAAGGGTGCTCTCCCCATGAAGTCGAGTCAATTAATAACAATTTATTCCAAAATCTATCGGGACTGCGTCAATCTAATTCCGCTTCTTTACGTGCTCTTCCCATTGGTCCTGAGAAACCCTCTACCCATGAAGCCCTTCCTGCCTTTTTAAACATTAGATCTCTCACAAAAGAGCAAGTTATCAAGATCTCCCCCGAACAAAAGGAGAATTTATATCAGCAAGCAATGAGAGATTTTCATGCTGGATGGAGCTCTAGCCCCTCTGTAGAGGAGGTTTGTAAGCGCTATGTAGACTTGTGCTTAGAAAAAGCTGCTAACGGTAAAGAGGTGCAAGAGACAGACCTCAACACGCTTCTTCAAGAACTAGCTCCTGACAATACAGAGTTACAAGAGACAATCAAAGCGGGTTTAAGATCTGTTGATGTAGGAATCTATGAAATAGGACATGGAAGCCCACCTTCTTTAGCTATATTGCCTTCAGATGCCGACCTGAATACCTACCAAAGAGAATGCATTGCATCGGATATTACACGGCTTCGCAAACTCCAAGGAACGAAGGTAGCAAAAGAGCGCAGTGAGCTTGAAGCAAACCTATCAAGCCTTCGAAAGCAGCGTGCTGCGATTGATCGCTATTTAAAAGAAGACAAGGCTTGGGATAAGGCAAGTGCAACTGTTGGAGATCGGTTAAAGCAAAAATCTACAGCTCTTAAAGAATCTAGGTTTAGCTCTGAGTCAAGCTGGTCCAGAAATAGACGCAGCTGGATGGAGCTAACGAATGCGAAAAAGGGTGATGCATGGTATCAATCAGCACTCCGATGGATGGGGCGCAGGCTCCCTTCAGGAGCCTCCATAGACAATGCAAGGCAAAGAGCAAAAGATATCAAAAAGCTTGAAGAGACCCTTGCAGTGGTTGACCGACTTGTCGATTCTGGAAAACCCCCAACTACAGCGGAGCGCAAATCAATCCTTGCAGCTGCAGCCAGCCTTAGAGGCATGACGCATACAATCAACTATGATGCAGGCAAATCAGAGCAAGAGTTTGGTGCAAGAGTCACACAGATGGCGGAAAGCCTTGAGCAGTTTGCAGAGCATGGAGCTGCTATTGCACATATACAGATGGGGAGTAATCACCACCAAGCATATGCTAGAGCAAGACACCTTGATCAAGCCATTGTAGCCACCGAACAAAGAATCGAAAGCCTTTCCGCTCCTGATGCTGCTGAACTTGCAGAGCTGGATCAATTTCGCAAAGGGACAATCAGTATTGATGATCTAAGAGTGGCTTTAGGTGGTGATTTTCCTGAAGATGCTTTAACGATCCCCCCTCGAACACCAGAGGAGCATGGAGGTGACCTTACAAAGGCTGAAGTTCGCGGAAAGATGTTTGATCAAGTGATGACAGATCTTGAACATTTAGATGCATCCCCCGATGGAGAAGCTGCCCTTTTTGAACTTACTGAATCTGCAAAGAAAACAGCTCTTTCAGCGATTGAAGAGCAAAGAGAGGCATTTGTACAGGGTGATATTTCCTTTGCAGACCTTGAAGAGTCTTTACATGCAGCCATTGAAGAGATTGATGACTCATCAGACATCGATAAAGCCATTCGAGAGTCCATAGCTTCCCTACGTCACACGCCTTTTTCTAGCCTCACTGCTATTTCTGGAGAAGAAGGGCTTGCCCCTACAGAAGATGTAGTCCCTGATGCTGCTCCAAAAGGTACAGGAGATCAAGGCTTTTCTCCCCTTGAAATGGAAACAGCTCTTTTAAAATCTGAAATAGAGCAGGTACATAGCGACCTTATGTCTACAGGTCGTGGACTTTTGGGTAATTGTCCTTTAGAGGACTTTGAGAGAATTCTTGCAGAAAAGGGTGCAGGCACTTCTCTAGAAGATCTGACAGGAGACCTGCATACTAGGGAGCCAAAAAAGTTTGAGCACCTACAGCATGTAGTTGCTCAACTTGAACCTGTAAGAGCAAGTTTAAGCGCTTTAGAAGCAAAAATGAATGAAGGCCTTAGCCATGAAGACATTCGAGAGTTCAAAAGAGATTTAGAGAGTCAGCGTATAGAGGCAGAAGTAAGCAAAAGAACCTTTCTTGGAGGTTCTCTGCAAGGAGACGCTCTAGACCTAGCAAAAAGGCACCTCACAGAGCTTACAGAAAAGGGAGAGGGCCTAATTACTCAAACAGAAGGCCTTCTACATGCCAAAGGCCTGTGGGAAGAGCACCAACGGAAGATCGAGCAGCTGCAAGAAGACTATGACGGAGACAAACGAGCTCTCGAAGCCTCACTACAAAGAATTGAAGCAAACCTCGCGACAGCTAGGAGATCTGGAGAAGATCTCTCCGCCTTAGAAGATAGCCTCCAGGAAGCTAAGCGGGTGATTGCCTCCACTAAAGCAAGCTTTAGCGACCGGTTATCGACCCTCAAAGAGGCGAATCACACTCTTTTAAGTCTGCTTGCAAAGCAAGCAGGGCTTCCTGCCGGTACAGCTCTCTCTGAAGACAATGTCCTCCCAAGGGTTGAGGTCAAACTATATACCCTTGCAGAGCAACAAAGAGAGACAGACCAGCAAGTAGCAGAGCTAAGAGCTCGCCTCCCAGATGAGGATTCCTAAGACTCTTTGAGGATGTTGGAAGCGGCTTGATAAAGCGCACGAACCTCTGAAGGCACCTTTGAGGCGAGTTTTTTTACGACTTCTTCCTCAATAGCCCCCATAAAGCAAGGAGGTACATAGCTGACTAACTCTTTATAAGGGACATTTTTGACCTCTCTAGCAAATTTGTCCAAAGAGCGAACAAAAAGATCAGGAAGCTTTTTTGCACCAAGTCGTAAAATCTCTAGGTCTTCTGGACTCTTTTTTAAGTCAAAAGAGCCTCTAGTTGTTAAAAGATCTCTCATAGAAAGAAGGTGTTGCACCTGAGATCCTGCGACCATTCGTGCATTCGCTATATCCCCTTGCTCATTTAAATCCTCAGCTTGACTCGCCCTGTTATGAGCCTGTCTAATCCAGGCACAAGCATATTCTCTGTGCATAGCCTTATTCTCAAACTTCATATGGCTAAGAAAGCTAGGGAGAGCCCAAAAATTTTTCTTTAGCACTGCCTCAGCAACAGCCTTACGCTTCGTATCCGTATTGATTTTATAAAGCGATAATAGCCTCTTTACTCCGCTCGTATCCTTTTGCAAATGATAGAGATCCCATGAATCCTCCTCGATCGTGCCTAGCGCCTGCTTCAGAAGAAACTCCTTATCCTTTATTTCTAACTTAGATAAAGCCTCTAGTCTGTGAGGAATCATGCCAAATGCCTTTGACTTCATAAATGTTTGGCAGGCCTCTTCTCCTCTAGCTCGAAGATCTTCCATCTGTAGACTGTCGTAACCTCTATTTTGATAGTCTGCAAAGAGTTTCCCAAAATCACGATCTGTGAGTTTCAACCTACCTATAACTGTTGGTAACTCTGCTGGATGAAGTTCGATAATTTCCCTTCCTATAAGGTACCGATCTCGGTCAGAGTGTTCTGTATACACATAGTCATAAACAGCCGATGCATTGTCATGCACAGCACCTTTAAATCGTTCAACCGCCACAGAAGCAGTTCGATACTGAACCTCTTGTTGCTGACTTGCTGTCTTAGATACTACAGAGTGATTCCCCTGCTCTATTGCTCTAACTCCACCTCGAGTTTCACGCACAACTCCTGACATATCAATCCCTTACAATAAAAAAAGTCAGCAATATATTCCCCAAGGTTATTTAAATAAAACCTAAGATTATTTTATAATACCTTTAGGGGAAGATCTCCCCTCTAAACAGGAAAAAGGATGGTTCATGGTTGGTGTTTCCCCTTCCTCTCCTCATGGCAAGGTGCCAGGAGAAGATCTGCAGTCTCTCTCTATACGAGTTCGCTCAAACCTCGGAGGAGAGAAAAAAATTCAATCTATTGATCTGCTACACCTTAAACAGCAAGCCATTGCCCGTAAAGATACACATATGGCAGAAACCATCGACCGCCTTTATCAAACCTATCAAAAGACAAGTTCTGGGAAAAAAGGGTTGCATGTCCATGCGACTCATAGCGAATGGACGGGAAAGTCCAAAATTACAGAGCTCAGCGATGCCTCGGGAAAGTTAGAAAATAAAGAAGACATGGCTGCATTTGCAGATGACTATGTAAAAGTGCGTGCATTTGCTGTCGATGTGCTTAAAACATCGCCTCCTAAAAGCCGCTCCATACAAAATCAGCTCCTTCATATGACTGCAGCTTCGATTACAGAAAGAGAAGAGGTGATTGCAGCGCGCACAGATACAGCTTTAGCAAAAGAGTGCTGTAAAGATCTAAGGCAATCTGTAGAAGATTTATCGGAAAGCCTTGACCAAGCAAGGGATGAATTCTCAAGGCTACATAGCCAATACCACCATGACTTAGCAGAAAAAGAGAGCGAACTTAAACAAGCATATGAGGAGATTGGAGACCTTAAAACACGATCTCTTGAAGAGGCTGCCGATCGCTCTGACTTAGAGCTTCGCCTACTTCAAGCAGAAAGAAAAATTGCTTCTCTTGAAGAAGAGAAAAAAGCCTTAATTGAAAAGTATGAAGAAGAGGCCTCTCTGTATCACACAGAGATCCATTCTCTGCGTAGTAGACTCTATACAACAACAGGCGAACTCAAAGATAGAGAATCCCAACTTGTTCTAGCTGAAGAACGCGTTCTTATGCTTGGGGAAGAAAACACTTCATTAAGGGATCTCTTAGGCTCTCTCCGAGAGGAAGCAAAAAGAAAAAGTCAGGAAATTACAGAGCTAAGAGGACAAGTAGCAAAAGGAGAAGAAGATCGTAAAGAGGCGCTCAAAGAGAAAGTTCGCCTCGCCCTATCTCTCGGCATAGAAAGTGATAGACTTCAAAAAGCTCAAGACATGCTGTCTGAGCAAGAAAGAGCTCTTGAAGAGGCCCAAAGAGAACTGACAGAAACAAAAGAGTCTCTCTCAAGATTAGAAGGGTCTGTTGCTGACTTAACAGCAGCAGGAGAAGCGCAAGGTGCTCAAATCGCCTCTCTTGAAAAGCTTGTTGAGGAAAGCATTGACTCTTCCGAAAAAATCTCCTCAGAACTTTTGGGAAAAGTTCTTGATCTTGGAGATCGAGGAATAGGATTAAACCCTGAATACAAAGAGGTGTATACAGCACTCACTCGTGCTCTAGATACCCCTGCCATCCAAAGAGAATTGATGACCTTACGTAGAGAAGGAGCACAAGGTATCAATGTTTTATGGCTTGCACTCACAAAAGATCCTGGTGATGGACGATTAGGCAAAGCAATCTTTGAAGCGATAACCCCTATCGAAGCATCTAAAGCGCCTAGAATCACAGATGAACAGTTTAAGGCGCTTGCACGTACAGCTCTCATGCGAAAATGCCTCCCTCACCTTTTACAGGCTGTCCGTGCTGAAGCACTTGATCACCTTTCGCTGGATGCTGTCCTAGATAGAGCTGGAGTCCGTGATCTAAATGCACGGTTTACAGAGGGCACTGTTTGGGGGGCAGGGCAGAGAGAAAAGGCTGTCGATCGATCCAAAGACTTCATTAGATATGCGAGCTCTTTTGCTAGGCGTAGCATCCTTAGAGGGGAATCCGATCAAAGAGAGCTTAAAAGATCTATCATCACTGATGAAATAGGGATGCGTGCAGTGATTCGGCAAGATTTATATACAGGCTCGGGGGTAAGCAGCAGCTACCCTGCCCAACAAGGCTATGAGAGAAGTGGATATAAGCTTGCTGTCCGTCCCTATGGGGAGGTAACAGAAGAAGAAATGAATCATGCGCAAGCTGTTGCACGAGCCATTCGCAACTATATTGCTGAAACAACTACCTATGGCTCAGAAGCAAATTTTAAAAGCCGCGATTTTCCCTCTAGAACAACAGGGTTTGGCGCCCCTACTCACTTTGGAAGCAAGCTGGGAGTCTCTGCAGACCACTGCTGGCAAAGCTTACAAATGAGCTCTAAAATCCGCCAACTACTCGAAAGCGCTCTCGAACAAGTTGACGGAATGAAGGTTGCTCCTGCAGCGACTGATTAAGAGCTTTTAGCAAGCTCTGAGTTGTCATCATCCTGTACTTCGACAGATGGCTGCTTATCAGAACCTGTTCCTGCCTGCACATCAGAAATGGCAGCTTTTAGGAACTCAATTTTTGAACCGTCATACATTTTTACAATGACAGTTTCTTTTTCTACACGATGGATAGTTCCCAAAATGCCCATAGCGGTCACTCTGTCACCTTTTTGCATCGCACTGCGTCGCTCTTCAAGAGCTTTTCTACGCTTTTTCTCTGGACGCCAAAGAATAAAATAGAAAAAGAGCAGAGCAATCCCGATCATGATCAAAGTCTGTGAAAAGCCCTGTTCACGAGCAGGAGCAGCACCATCCTGTGCAAAGGTTTGGCTAGCTGCCAGTGCAGAAATAGCAAGTAAGTAAGAAAACGTTTTCATGAGGTCCTCTCGTTTAAACCGGATAGATTTGACAAACTTCTTGATAGAGTTTTTCCAACCTATTCTCCCGAATAGCATGCCGAATCTCTTCCATGAAAGCAAGGTAAAAGGCCAGGTTTTGCAGAGAGAGGAGAGTGCAGGCCGTCATCTCATCCACATTGAATAAGTGTCGCAAATAAGCTCTTGAATATTGCGCAGCTTCACTGGGTGTACGCGCATCAAGAGGTGTAAAGTCTTCCTTATAACGGGCTGCTTTCATCGAGATTTTTCCTTCCCAAGTAAAAGCGGTGCCATTGCGGGCATTGCGTGTAGGCATGACACAGTCAAACATATCCACTCCCCGTCGGACAGCTTCGATCATATTTCGAGGTGTTCCGACCCCCATCAGATAGCGAGGTTTATGCTGAGGTAATAGAGGGGTAGTGACATCAAGGGTACGATACATATCTTCTGCCGGCTCTCCCACAGAAAGCCCTCCTATGGCGTAGCCTTCAAAATCCATTTTTGCAAGCTCTGAGGCGGACTCTTGACGCAGCTCATCATCACACCCTCCTTGCACAATAGCAAAGAGATTTTGGTGAGGTAAAAGCTCATAATTGCGGCAGATCTTTGCCCAGCGATGCGTGCGTTGCCAAGCGGCTTCTAGTTTTTCTCGTGTGCAAGGCAGAGAGGCGCACTCATCAAAAACCATGACGATATCGGACCCTAGGCAACGCTGGATCTCCATACTCTCTTCAGGGCCTAAAAAGTGTGCTTGCCCATCAATATGCGACTTAAAGCGCACTCCTTCATCAGTAATCTTATTAAGGTTGGAGAGAGAAAAGACCTGGAACCCCCCAGAGTCTGTCAAGATCGGCTTGTCCCAATTCATAAAAGCATGTAGCCCACCAGCCTTTTTGATCAGGTCTTTTCCTGGGCGCAGCATCAGATGATAGGTATTTCCAAGAATAATCTGTGCTCCGATATCACGCACTTGTTGCATCGTAAGAGCTTTGACACAGGCACGTGTACCTACCGGCATAAACATTGGAGTTTCAAAGCTACCGTGTGCAGTTTCTAAAGACCCTAAGCGGGCTTGTCCATCTGTATGCTGAACATGAAAATTTAAGTGGCTCATTTGCTTGCCTGAAGAAGTAATAGGTTTTCAAAGTGTGGAGTATGAGGAAAGGCATCTACAGGCTGCATGGTCTGAATTACATAACCTCTTTCTATAAACTCTTTTGTATCGATCGCTTGGGTTTTTGCATTGCAAGAGATATAAAGAATTTGCTTTGGCTTTTGCTCGGCAAGAAACTGTACAACCTTTGTCCCAAGACCTTCCCTTGGTGGATCGACAATTACCACATCAATCCTACCGTGTGTCTGGACAGCTTCTGGCAGTTTTTCTTCCACCCTTCCTTCATAGAAGGAGATATTTTCGATCTGATTTAAAGAAAGGGAACGCTTGGCATCTTCTATCGCTTGTGGGTGTAGCTCAATACCAATCACTTTTTTTGCTTTTTGTGCAGCAAGCATCCCAATGGCTCCTGCCCCGCAATAAAGGTCATAGACAACTTGCTGAGAAAGATCTCTCAGCATTGCAAGCCCTTTTGCATAGAAGAGTTCTGCTTGCTTTGTATTTGGCTGCAAAAAGGAAGAGGCGCTTACCTCCTGGTGCAAGGGCTGATAGCCGGCCACATGCAGCTGCTCACTAAATGTCGACTTCCCTAAAACGGTTTGATAGGAGAAGTGAGTGGGAGACCCTTTTTCTACCACTTGGAGAGCTAGCACAACAGAAGTTGGAGTTTGCACAGATGCTAAGCTCTGCAAAAATGCTTGTTCGATCTCTGGGGTCCACAACTGCTTAGCTGCTGTGGCATCAACAGTCAGCATGACACACTGCTCTTTTGTATGTTGACTTTCCCGCAGGGTGACAGAACGCAACAGTCCCTGACCTAAGTGCGGGTTGTATGCAGGGAGAGAAGACTCCACCCACCAAGAGCGAATCGCTGCAAGCTGCTTAGAAAACCAGGGAGAGACAAGGTGACAGTGATGAATTGTCAGCACTTTACCCCTACTTGCAGGCAAGCAAAGCCCTAAATAATGATTCCCTTCTCGGTCTTGAGAAAAGGAGAACTCCATTTTATTGCGATATTCCCATATTGAAGGAGCAGGAAGAATCGAAGCAATCTCTTCTGTATGGAAAGAGAATAGTTCTTTAATACGTTGATCTTTAAATGCAAGTTGACTTGTGTAGTCAGCATGTTGCCAAACACACCCTCCACACCTTCCAAAATGCTCACACTTAGGTTCTTGTCGATCTGAACTTGATGACAACTGAGCTTCAATACGTGTTTGGTAGCGTTTTTTCACCTTCTTACGCAAGCGCTGAACCTGGTACTGTTCCCCTGGAAGAGAAAATTTAACTTCACAAGGACGCTCTTCATCTTGGACACGCAAGTGTGCAACACCATGTCCTTTTTCAGTTAATTCTTGAATTGTAACGGTATGGGAGTTGTCTACCATTCCACTCTACCTGTGGCGAAAATTGAGCCATTATAGAGTGCTCCAGTAATCCTTGCAAATTCTGAGCAAAAAAAAAGGAGGCGAATGACAGCCTCCTTACCTGGTGAACAAAACCCTCTCTAAGAAAAACTAGCGTCTACGACGGACCCTAGCTGTAGCTCGGCGAGCCTTTACTGTTTTTCGAGCAGGTGTGCGAACTACCCGGCGTGTAGCTGTCTTTTTAGCGACTACTTTTTTTTTTGCCGCTGGCTTCTTTTTAGCTACCGCTTTTTTCTTAACTGCAGGTTTTTTCTTTGCCACAACTTTTTTCTTAGCTGCAGGCTTTTTCTTCGCCACAACTTTTTTCTTCGCTGCAGGCTTTTTCTTAGCTACAACCTTTTTCTTAGCTGCAGGCTTTTTCTTAGCTACAACCTTCTTCTTGGCTGCTGGCTTTTTCTTCGCCACAACTTTTTTCTTCGCTGCAGGCTTTTTCTTAGCTGCAGGCTTTTTCTTTGCTACAACCTTTTTCTTTTTCGCTGCTGCTGCACGTTTTTTATGCCCACCCTTCTTTTCATCTTGGATAGACTCTTTTCTGTACAGCTTTGCTAGTTTTTCTAGAGCGATTGTACCTGTACGTACTCTTTGGGCGGCAGCCTTGTTACCAGCATCAGCCTTCTGAAGATCATCACGGATCTCAGCAAGGAGCGCCTCCATCTTTTTCATGGTATTGTTTAAAGCCATACCAAAAACTCCTTCGTTTCATGGTTCCAAACCACTTTTTTAAGCTCATATGAGGTTTTAGAAAAAATGCACAATCTTTTTTTTATTTCACATCCAAAGGTCATATTGCAGGACATGTACATTCTAAAACCTATCTGACAAAAGGATTCAAAAATATCCTTTCTAATTCCAATCTAAAAAAATTTTATTATATTTACCATATAAAAAATTTAAATCAGTATATTTCCACTTCAGATCACTCTCTCATCGAACCTATTTTTTGTTTCTAAACTTCAATAAACTGATTGATCTGACACTCACTTTTGGTATAAAGACTTTCATATAAACTGACCCAATCTGTAGTGCGTATCATGAGAATATCTCCGCTTTTTCTTGCGACAGCTTCATTATTCTTAGGAGCGATGCCTCTCCAAGCTCAACAAGAGGTCTCCTTAGAAAATTTACCAAAACTGATTCAGATCGCTGAAATTGCCTATGGGAAGGGAGATTTTCAAACGGCAAAAACAGCTTATGAAGAGCTCATTCGCCTTGGAGGCAAGCATGCGCCTGCCCCTCGCAACTATTTTGAGCGCATATTTAAGCTTGCACTCATTGAGCAAGAGTTAGGTTCTCCAGAGACAAGTTATGAGCTATTAGGAGAAATAACCAAGGACCAAGACCTACCTGAAGACCTTTTTGTGAAAGCAAAGGTGCAGCGTGCTCGTCTTTTATCTAAACAGCAGGAGCCAGGTCTTGCGTATCAGCAGATCATTGATGCCATGGGGATCATGCCAGTGGAGGAGTGGAACCATGAGGACCGAGCCTATACAATGGGGCTTGTCTACTTACTCAACCAGCACTACTCCGATATGCTAGCAAAAGCTGAGCGTCTCTCTTTAGCTGGGAATTATGACCAGGCTCTTCCTCTTTATAAAGAGGTCTGGATGGACTCATTAAGAGGCTACTTTCCTGAGGCAAGTATACTGAAGGGAAAGGAGCTGACAGATAAGATCCGTTTTTTAATGGCTGAAGCAGCCTATCAGTTAAAAGATATCGACATGGCGCTTAAAACACTTGAGCCTGCTGTGGAAGAAATCTTACAAGCACCAGAGTACGCATCTCGAGCAGAGCTTAATATTCTCTATCTAGCTTCTCTTTGCTACCAGCAACAACAACAACCTGAGAAAGTGACGCGAATGCTTGAAGGCTATGTACTCGCGGCAGAGGGGAAGGCGGCTCCTAAGCAGTATGCAAAGGCTCTTTGGGAGCTTGGTGTTGCCTATTTTCAAATGGGGCAAGATGATGTCGCCTCTAAGCACTTTTATGAGCTGCTAGAAAACACACAAGACAAAGACCTTAAGTTTTTAACGATTACTTACTTAGCTCGCATAGAAGTGCGCAATAGCTTCTTTCTAGAAGCAAAGCAAAAGGTAGACTTTCTCCTCAGCCACCTATCACTAGATGACCCCTTACGTTATGAAGCGGCCTATCTAAGTGGAGAAGTTGCCTATCATCAAGGCCGCTATATGGATGCTATTGCCGCTTTTGATTTAGCAGCACCGGCAAAGAATAGTGACCAAGCGCCTTGGTTTCCGGGGCTTCTTTTGAAAAAGGCCCGCAGTTTTTTTCAGCTTGCTTTAGCGGAAGATACGGTTGCGTCACGCGAAGAATTTTACCTACAAGCTGAGAAGTTGCTTGGGGAGCTTATTCAGACAGGACAGAAAGCAGAAGAGGGAGCCATCGAACTTGCAGGCATTCTTCTTCAACATGCTCGCGTCTCGTCAAACCCTGTATACTATGACAAGGTCGAAGAGGTCCTCACTCTTTCTTCTCTAAATTTTTCAGATGATCAGCTTGCCAACTCTCTGCTACTGCGCGCAGAAGCCTCTAACTCTTATGAATTTAGAGAGAAACTATTCGCTCAGCTTTTTTCTGATTCTCGTTTTAGTGAGACAGCTGCACGTAGAAAGGGCTTTTTACTAAGAGGAATGAACTTTTCACAAATGGCTGCGGAGAAAGTCCCTGCCGAAGCAGTTCCTTACTGGGAAAAGGCTGAAAAAGCTCTTTCTCAAGCGCTATCAGAACTAACTCTAAAAGAGCCTGAGTCATTTAGCTTAGCACTTAAGTTGCGTGCAGAAGCTTTATACAATTTAGGCAGCTCTAGGCACTTAATCTCAGCTCTCAAAACATTGCGCTACCTTTTCAAAGAAAAGGAGCAATTGCTCCCCCACTTACAAGATCCGGGAGAAGCCTACTTTTTACAAGGAATGATTAGCGCGCAATACTATGAGCTTGACCCCAAGAAACCAGCTCTTCGTCTTGCTAAAAAAGCTCTTGGGCATGTCGCAAACAACTACCCTGGCCATCCATATGCCGATCAAGCTCTATATACTCTTGGTGCCTTGCAGTTTCAAACAGGAGACTTAGAGGCTGCACACTCCAGCTTCAGTCGCTGTTTAGAGCGTTATCCTCGCTCAGAGTTTCGAGATAAAGCTTTATTTTGGCTTGCAGAAACAGCCGCAGAGCAAGGAGCAGAGAAAAGAATTGTCCGTGCATATCGTACGCGCTTATTTGATGAAATGCCTTCCTCTCCCCTGGCAGCTTCTGCTTATCTTCACTACTATGACTTTGAAGAGTATCTCTCTGGGTCACATGGTCCACGTGAGCACTTAAAAAAGATGCAAAAGCTGTTTCCTTCAAGTCCCTACTTGATTGTTTCTTACTATTTATTAGGTCTACAGGAGAAAAAAGATCAACTCAGCCTAAAGAAAGAAGAAACCCCTGAACAGCTTGATCAGGCCATTTCTTACTTTCAAGACTCCATCTTAGCATATGACCACTTCTATACAGCGCATGCAATTCCTGCTCGCGAGTTTATCTACTTAACAACCATTCGCTATCAAGCAGAGCTTGAAAAGGCTATTACGCAGGTACTTCAAGGAGAAGAAAGAGTTCAGCTAGCCGAGCGTTATGCAGATGCTTATGAAACCTTGCTTGGGATTCTTCATGCCTTCCATGATGACCAAAATATGGTGACACAAGCTCTTCTACAGAACAGTCACTATCCAAAGGTGATGGAAGAGGCACAGTTTACTTTGGTCCAGCTCTACCTAAAAGAAAACAAAGAGGTCGAAGCAAGACGCTTACTTAGCAATATGCTTGAGCAGTACCAGTCTGCAAGCCAAACAAAAGGCTACTATCTTTCTAGAAGTCTTTATGAACTTGCCCTACTGAAGCTTCAGACAGAAAAGTGGGAGCCTGCACTCTACTACTTTGAAAAGTCTGAAGAGGCTGCAACCTCTATGGGCCTACAGCAAAAGCTAGAGATGTTAATGCATAAAAGCCACTGTTATCGAGGTCTAAAAGAGTATGACAAGGCTCTAGCTTCTCTTTCTAAAGTGATCGAGGCAGAGTTTCCCTCTCCCATTACGACAGAGGCGATGCTAATGAAAGCAGAGGTTTATGAAGACATGGGCAAAAAGGATCTTGCAATCAAGACCTTAAAGGCTACGGCCAAACGCAAGGGGGACTCTGCCTCCAGAGCACAAACGAAGCTTCAGCAAGAGTATGGTTATCAATAGGAACTGGTCATGAGCAAAAAGAAAAAATCCTCTTCCAAGTTTGCGACTTTTTTTACAGTCTTTTCCTTAGCTTTAGTGGTACTGGGCATCTATGCAGCTTACCAATACGTTCTCCAGCCTAAAGGGGAATTAGCTCCAACTGCCAAGCAAGGAAAACTGCAAGAGCCTGTTGCCTACTTAAACTTAAATGTTGATGAGGGAGGCCTGCTAAGGGATCAGCGAGTCCTTGAAAAAGCTCCTCCTCCTCCTGTTTTACCATTTCGTTCAAAAACAGAGTTGCAAAGCCCTATTGCAAAAGATAGCCCTGTGCTAGATAGTGAGTTTTTATCTGTGCGCCGTCCTGGCTATCAAAAGGATGAAGCTTTTTTTGCTCGTCGGTACCAACCTGTTTTAGTAGATATTTCTGGGGAGCTGGCTCGCTTTCCTTTAAAAGAGAAGTCTGAGAAGCTCAACCATGTTCGTTTTGCTGCACATAAGCAGGTTAAGCCTTTTTATATCTCATTCAATGCCCAGCTTAATCATGAAACAGGTAAGATCTTTTGGCATCAGGTCGAGCAATCCTCAGGAAATGCGCATGTAGACAACTTAGCATCCAAGCTTGTACGCACTCTCTCTTTTGAAACAGATGAAAAAGAGATCATCTCAAGAGGCAAGGTTTCCTTTGTTTTAAGGCTTGAGAAGGATGTTGTCCTGCTCAATGCCTTGGTACCTCATATGGAGCAGCTGGAAGAAGTGGCCTTTGACCCTAGCCTCCAAGAATTTATTACCGACCGCCATAGCTCCACTCTATGATCCCATACGTACTGCTCCGCAATGATTTTTAAAGGCTCCTCTAAGGAGTCTTTTTCTTTTATCTCCTTAGGATCGAAAACCACACCTTTCCCTGAAAAAAGGCGTTGCAGCTCTTGGTGAGGAGAACTCAAAACACAAGTCTTTGCACATAAAGCGAAAAGTACACGCTCATGAACCCCTTGAGAAAAAGAGGGGCAGCTATGCACAAGAACCTCTGCTTGCTGAATTAGCTCCAAGCTTTTCAGGAAGGAAACAGGAGGAAATACCTTAAAAGAAGAGCTATAGAGGCTTTCCCACCCCCTCTTGGAGTCACTTGCTCCATAAATATGCACCTCTTCTCCCTGTAGGTGATCTAAAAGCATGCGTCGCTCATATCCTCGATAGAGCATCTCTAGTTCATAGTAAAGACGAATACCCGAGGGGGTAAGAACATTTGCAATCCCTGCCTGAAAAAGAGCGTGCATATAGGTTGTGGAAGTCTTGTCAACAAGCTTTTGAAAGGCATGACACAGAGTAGCAAATCGCTTTGCCTCGAGCTCTTTTTTCAATCTTTCCCAGCGCAACGCTTCATCAAAAAATGTCCCTAAAAATAGGTAGGGGATAGATTTTTTTACCTTTTGTTGACAAAGATCCTTTTTATCAATTGCATGCTGACAAGGAAAAATACGCCCAGGAGCAAGGGGGGAAAATCTTTGTACATCCTCGAGATTCACGCACCCTAAAAAATTTAAAGGGTGTTGCAAAACAGACAAGGCATAAAGAGCGGAGCCTAAGCAAAGAGTCGTATGAGGTGCTTGTGTCAGCTCCGCAGGCTCAAAATCGGAAAACAAGCCAAAAGAGATCGTTGCATCTGGTTTCAAGTGCATTAACCTTGCAAGGCTTTCTCGGCTTGCATGCTGCATATCAATCTTCTCTACATGGATACCTGCTCTTTGTAGGGCTCTCTGCAAGCTCTCTTCAAAGTAGGCATGCGAGCTGTATTCATTGTCTGTAGAAAGAATTGCTACACGTTGCATGAAGTATCCTTTAGAAGTTTTGCAAAGCTCATGAGAAGCTCTTTTCCCCTTTGTTGCCATGTATGTTTTTGCATCACTTCCTCCTGCAACAACTGCACGCGCTCTAAGGGTTTTTCCTCTAGATATAGCTTGACTCTCTCTTCAAGAGAGGAGTGGTCATTTGGCTTAACCGAGATCCATCCTTGTGACTGAAAGTGAAGATCCATCCCTGGTGTATACGTTGTTGCGACCATTGCTCCACATAATGGTCCAGAAAAAAGTCTATCATGCACACTCCACTTAAATTGTGGGCAGGAGTTAAGGATCACTGAGCTTTGCTTTGTGATACTCAAGCTTTCTGCATAAGAGACTGGATCGTGGAGCACCACTTGCGCTCCCTTTAGGTAATGATCCCAGCTATTCTTCGGACGAAAAGAGCCAAATACATGCACAGGAAGCTTGGTAAAGCTTTGTAACATTTTTACTCTCTCTACCCCACGGATATAGAGCCCCATCAACACCTGCATATCAGCATAGGGAAGCGTATAGAGATCATACCCAGCCTGCACTAAGGCCTTAGGCAAGGCTTCCAGATGAGAGCAATGGGGTTCTGCAAGCACCTTTTCTGATACAGCTTTGAGGATCCTTACAATTTCTTTTGAGAACCGCTGGTTCCACTGCTCCTCAATGGTATGATAATCCCAACAGCTTCCCAAAAAGGAAATGGGGTAGCGGCGTTCGCTTTGGACAGAGGTGAGATCTCTAGCATCGACAGCAAGAGGATGCACACAGACCCGCGAAAACCCTCCTGCTTGCAGCCATTTTGCATCGACAGGATCTATGGTTGAGAGGCAAGCAAAATCACTCTTCGTATGGTGATAGTAACAGTGCGAAGGGTCGACAAGGTAGGTGAGGTGAGGCACCTTTACAAGGTCACATAAAAGCTTCCCTCCGATCTGTACATCCATAAAAGAGATTGTCACATCGGGAGGATTGAGCATCAGCTCTTGAAGCATATGTCTGGGCTCTTCCCCATAGCAGTGGACCTCTAAGCCTTCCTCTCTCCAAGCATGAGCCAAAGAGCGCGCCATATAGGAGCAAGCTCCGTAAGAGTCTTGATCTAGAAAGAGACCGACTGTTTTAAAGGGGAGCTGGCTCACGTTTCATTGCCTCCATAATTTTTGGAACCTCAGAACAAAATGTATCTGCTCTCTGATCCCATGTATGATGCTTTAACACCTTCTCTCTTCCGGCAGATACGATCTCTTGCCATCGCTTAGGATTAGCAAGAGCGGCTTGTAGTGTCTCATCTACGGCCTCCAGTTGTCCTGCTTGATAAGTCAGCAGCTCTTCTCCTATCGCAAAGCTTTTTTCTACTAACGGATTAGAGTCGGTCATCACTAGAGCTCCAGAAGCCAAACCATTAAAGATACGATCATGTAAGCCATAGCGAAACTGAGGTGCTCCATTCAAAAGAATTTGGCTCTGACGCATAACTTTTAGGGATTCTTGGAAAGAAACTGGGCCGTGAAAGATGACATTTTTTTGGTTCTTGAGTGCTTTTTCCCAGCTTGTTTGCAGGTGATTAGTCCCGAAAACATGCACGGGAACATGATGAATAGCTTGGATCAAAGAGAGCCGTTCTTTCCCTTTAACATACATCGATATTTGTCGATGCATTGCACAAAAAGGCACTTCATGATTAGAAAGGCCATTTGCTTTTAGTACCGCATCCAGAGCTTGAATCTGGCTCATTCCCCCTAAGGTCGCTTCACATGCCTCGAGCATCATTGCAGAGATCTTTTTACCAAGTTGCTTTTGCCACAACTTCACCTCTGATTCATAATCCCAGAAGGTTCCAATATAACTTACAGGGTAAAGCTTTTCTCCACTGAGGTTGTGCGGTATATCAGCTTCACAAGCAAGAGGAAGGTAGAATGTTCGATCGATCCGATCTTGCTTGAGAAGGTGAAGGTCTTCAAAGTCTAATGTTGTAACAATACCAAGAGGTCTTAGGAGATACTTGAAATAGTAGTATGAGCAGTCAACGGCATAGAGAAGGTGTGGAATCCCTCGATGTTCAAGAGGCAAAGTAAAATCTATGGTCTTATCTTCTCGAAGATCCATAAGTGAACAAGTGAGATCGGGTAGATCTTGCTCTTTTCTTTCAAAAACCTCTCTTAAAGGATGAGAGGGCATCCCATAGATTTCTACTTCTAGCCCTTTTCTTTGCAAAGCATCAGCGAAGCGTTCTGTTTGATAGAGCCCCCACTCATAAAAATCTCCACGAATAAAAAACCCGATTTTTTTCACAAGACCCCCTTGATCAGTAGGTTGAGACTAAAAACTTAGCCAACTCAGGAGCAATTGGTTGCTTAACTGTCTTTTGAAGAGAGTGTTCTATTTGATCTTTCATTCGCTTAGGGGAAACCTTTGCAAATGTTTCTTGGTAAAGAGCTCGTCGTTTTTTAGAGAGCACTTGTAGATCTTCTTGGCAGTACTGATCAATCACTGAAAAGGCAGCTGCCCAGTTCTCTTTTTGTATCATACGACCCGCTTGGTGCAAATAACGCGTATCATCACACAAAAAGTATAATGGGCGATCTACAGATAAAAAGTCATACCCTACAGAAGAGGTATCCCCAAGGTAGGCATCACATCGCTCGATCAAAGGATATATGCTGTGCACATGGTCTACCACTTGCACATTTGGTATCTCCTCTGCTGCCCCTTTCACTTTCCATACGATCAATGGGTTTAAATTCGATAAGTTAGGATGCAGCTTAACAATCAAGTTCCAGTGTTTTGGAACAGACTTTAGCAAGGAGCTAAAAGCTAAAATACTAGACTTCCCTTCATAGTCCACCCAGGTGGGTGCATAGAGAATGGTTTTTTGTTCCTTTTTAAACAGAGAGAATACCTCTTCATCAATCAGTTGATCGAAGTGTGGCTTAAATGCCTTGTAGTACTCTTTGCGCGGGTTTCCAATATGCAATAGATGATGCAAGTAGGGATAAACATCGAGTTGCTTTAAAAAGGCCTCCATGCGGTCACCATAAACCAACACAATGTCCTCAAGAGCATAGCGCCACATCCAGGTATTTCCTATTCCCTTATCTGAGTTCCCATGGGGAAGATAGATAAAACGCTTGCCTTTTGCCTCTTCTGGAGAACAGATCCTCTTTAACATATGCTCAAAAGGGGTACGCAGGTAGTGAGCATTGATAAAGGCATCATGCTCTGTAAGTAGCTTGCTTAGGGATTGATAATCATCTGAAATCAAACGTACATCACATGCAGGGTACACTCTATCACATAGAGCCTTCATACGCTCATGCCGTGTATAAAGAGGGATCCCTAGAAAAAAGCAAATAGGCGCTAAATGCTCAAAATAGTGAGGCTCCTCTCGGTCCTCCACTTGCATAGCAATGATACGGTGCTCTTTTTTCTGTGTATGCAAAGTTCAGCAAGGGTGGGTTATTGATTATTTAAGTATGTGGCCATTTGATCAAATAGAGCCCAAAGCTCTTGTTGTGGCTTGGTTACGGCTCCTGGAGCCAAATCTAAGCTTTGCTGAAAATTTTGACGCACAGTCACATAATCTTCTTCACTTAAGCCTTGTCCAGTCAATCCACCAGCCATAAACTTCAATGCATCAAGCCGCCCTTCCTCATTCACGAGAGAGTTGAATGCCTCCATCATCTTACTGGAAGCCCCAAGGGCAATGGCATCTTCTACAGCCTCAGCTATTTCATCAACATCTCCGACTCCAGCTTCTCCATTGGCTATACTCTGTGCAGCACTCCGTAAAAAAGGGTCGTCCGTGTTGCTTGCTATCGCTGCAGCAAGTGCTTTGTAGCCATCTCCTGAAGCTGAGCTATACTGAAAAGCATTATACCCCACTCTTGCGACACAGTTTTCAAATGCCTCCATATATGCATCATCTGCCATACCATCTCCACTTGAATCTGGATCTATCCAGGCACTTGTAAAGTCAGCAATGTTAGAAGAAAATGTACTTACACTCTCTCCCATGCGAGAAAAGAGATTATCAAGCCCTGTATTTCCCTCTGCATCAACCTGAGCTAAAATAAAGGGGAAAAGGCGTTGCTTTTGGTTTGCATCACTTAGCTTTGCAAGCTCAACTAAAGAAGTCTCAGGAGGTGTGAGTCCTGTTTTTTTTGTCGTTCCATAAAGGGTTGCCACCTGACTTATATCACCTGTCGTAAAGAGCTGCTCACTCAGGGGAAAGCCTGTTGTACTACTCACACCTTGGGCAAAAATGGTATAGTAAGGCTTCAACCCCTCTGAAGAGGCCCCTAGAATAAGGTCGTCTATTGATACATTAGAAGGCTGCACATTGAAAAGAGCTTGTAAAGCATTGGGATCTTCCCCTGATGCCCCTGGAATAGTGTTAAATGTGGTCAATGCATCTGGATAAATCTTCAAAAAGTTGTTTAGGTGCACAGCAGCAGCTGCTGCTGAGTAGTTTTCAAAGCCGATCAGTGTTCGAATGGCGTCTGCTTCCTCTTGATTTGCAATGAGCGGCTTAAGGAAATTATTGATAAGTCCTTGATGCACATCACTCTCATCAAACCCTTCAGGGAGGTGGATTTTTTCTCCATTATTTAATGACAAAGAGGCTGTGATCCCTCCATAAGAAACGACCTTTTCTGCAGCAGAACGCACAAAGTCAAACAGAGGTGTACTCGTCTCATTCGCATTAAAATTTGTAAGAGAAATGCCTATTTCATACCCAGATAAAATATCGGATGATTCATTGCTAGAGTCTGTTAAGCTGCCCGCATCAAAAGAGAGAGAGAGAAGTTCCACACTAGAGCTTTTGACATCTTCTCCATTCACTGAGATTGCTGGAATAGCATCGGGGAGGTCTTGTGGAGAAAACCCTCCTCCAAAGCTTGCAGAGTTTGAGAAAAGCGTTGCATCATCTCCTAGAGCGACTCCTCCAGATCCTGCTACTTGAATAGAAGACTGCCCAGCTAATGACTGCAAGGTATTAGGAGTAATTTCAAATATACTCCCTTGGGTTGTGGGGTTTTCAATGGTTACCTCTATCTGATCAGGGAAGGCCAAGATCTCTGATTCTGAGTAGAATGCAGGGCTACTCGCTGTTAACCCTAGAGTAACCCCAGGAATCTCTATTGCCCCTCCTTCATAGCTTTCATAATTGAGAGGCTTTCTAAAAGCTAAAAGAGTTGGGCTTTTTACTACTGGGTTTGCATTTTTAGATAGAAGAGCCTCGCTATCAGTAATCAGGCGGTTAACAGCTGCGCTCTCTTCTGCATCAAGCCCTGTTGTCACCATCAGCTCTCGGATTTTCTCTAATACTCCCTCTTCATCAGAAGCTCCCAGGGCCTCCTGTACAACCTCTGAAAAAGAGGTGGAGCTATAGGGATTAGCAGCGGAAACAAATAAGATCTTGCTCTGGGTAGATTCAAAAGGAATCCGTCCCTGTTCTAGTAAAGAGATCGCACGATCCCTTT
This sequence comes from uncultured bacterium, assembly GCA_964460785.1. Classification (GTDB taxonomy): domain Bacteria; phylum Chlamydiota; class Chlamydiia; order Chlamydiales; family CAYWQB01; genus CAYWQB01. The sequence goes on along the minus strand of CAYWQB010000005.1, from coordinate 7,468 downwards.
CTTCTGAGCGGGGTAAAGCCTCTAAAGCACTCACTGCAGAAGCTAGAACGCTTTCTGAAAGCTCAACATCTGTATTCCCGTCAACTCCTCCAATTAAAAGACAGAAAGGACGAGCTTGCTCTGCATTTTGCACTGCCTGAACCATTGCCTGTACCCATTGCTGATCCAGGTTATCCCCACTTAGAATTTGTATACCTCCGACCGCTTCAAGAGAAGCTTCCCCTGAGGCATTCACCTGCTTAGATAAGCTAGTTGTCCCTGTAGGAATATCAACATCTCTCTCAATGAACCGTGTCATTTCATAGTCGATTCCATAAAGCTTTGAAGCTAGGACCTCAGAGCTTTTTCCTATGGGAGAGGAAAGCTTGATTACACCATACTTATTACTCTTTCCGCCTCGAGAACTGCGATACTCAAAACCTATAGATGCTCGACTACCTGGAATCCCTAAGCCATCACAAAGCTCCAGATCGACCATAGCTGTAGGTCCTTGCTGCTTAATGCTATCTCGATGGAAGCGATAATATCCAGCACCAGCCCACAGATAGATATCCTGCATAATAGGGAGTTTTGCTCTTGCTTCACAGTCATAACCAATAAGAGAGCGCTCTGTATCTGTTTGAATATCCACAAGCGAGCTGTAAGTAATCGCCATGCGATTATCCACAATATCCCATCCAGCACGAGTATTGGAAAGAGTAACTTTAGGATCTAGCTGGTAAGTGCGATTATTTGGTCGGTAGTAGTTTCCACGGACCTGAAAATATTCTCCAAGCGCTTCTGCCCCTATAACGAGTTGATTGAAGTAGTTTTTAAATGTTGAGCGCCTGCGATCATAAAATAGATATCCCCCCAAAATCACACCATCTGAGAAGGCTCCCCAGTCACGCATGATCTGTCGATACCCAAGGCCAATATTCCCTTCTCGATCCTTTTGGTTGTCCATCATGAAGCGCATGTCAGCAAAAAGCAGGCGATTATGATCTTGCCAAAGGGGTGCCATCCAACTTAAGCGTGCTATATTTCTATAGTTGCCTTTCTTCCCTTCCACCTGGAAAAACATCGGTCACTTATCCTCTGGCTGATTTTTAGCAGATGCCTGAAGCCGATAGCTTCGCATGCTCTTGTCTAATGGAGGCTTCTCGGCTTCTTTTCCAAAGCAAAACGAGGAAGAAGAAAGTAAGCTTAGAAAAAATGCAGACCGTACAGCTTGCTGGAAGATCTTTTGGAAAGGAGATGGGTTCATAGCTAAGTTCCTGAAAAAGTCACTCTTTCATTAAGGCTTATGTATAGTTAACAAATTAAAATAAAAACAAAAAAGCTCCTCCCCTAATGAAAGGAGAGGAGCTTTCAGATTGCTCAATAGCTTGAACTAAGTCGCACTTATGGAGTGCTAATATAGTCCAAATAATCTGTAGTTAAGCCTACAAATTCCTGACAAGCAGCTGCCGGAGCGGTCACTGTAGCACCACTTCCATAAGGAGCTACATCTAAGCTTTGTAAGAAGCTTTGTCTTACCTCTTTAAAAACTGGACCTGTCTTGTCTTCAATATTTGCTCCTGACATGAACTTCAAGGCATTGAGTTTAGCCGCACTAGATCCTAAGCTATCAAAGGCCTCTACCATTTTTGTAGAAGCGCCAAGGCGGATTGTATTGCCCACATCATTTGCAATCACATCACGAGCAGCACTAGCTCCTACTTGGCTTGTAGCCACTTTTAGAGCTGCATTTTTCAAAGTAGTATCTACTGCGATTTGAGCAATTGCTCCTGCTAAAGTTCTGTATTCAGCATCTAGTGGAGAGTTCATGAATGCACTTTCTCCCACTTTAGCAACCTGTTCTTCGAAAGCTTCCATGAAAGCATCATCAAGGTCAGAAATACTCTCCTGAACAGAATTAGCCCCATCAGGGTTCACCCAAGCTTCAGTCAAGCTATCTATGTTTGTGGCAAAGAGGTTAGACCAAGTATCAGATTGTTCTGAACCTGTACTTTCATTTTCCAGACCTGCTGCAACTGTAGAAAAGAGGCTATCTATTCCTGTTGTTCCATCTAAATTTCTTCTTTCAAGAATAAAAGGAAGAGCTCTTGCTTTTTCTGCATTCGATAAAGATAAAGCAGAGCCAGCCATATGAACAAGAGACTGCTCAGCTGCATTTAAGCCTGTTACCTCTGGTGCTGCATAAAGATTCTTCACATTGTCTGCATCTGATGCTGTAAATATTTGGCCCTCGAAAAGGGGTTCATAGGAAGAATCTCCTCCTGACGTATCCAAAGATCTTGCAAAAATTGTATAGTAAGGCAAAAGACCCGATGTTGTGCTATCTGCAATCATATCATTTAAAGATATAGATGGCTGAGCATCTAGTAATGCAACAAGAGCATTGCTATGATCCTCAGAGCTTAGGTTATCGAAGCTTGTTAATGCATCTGGAGCGACCAAAAGGAGTTTTTTAAGCCTTTGGGCTGCAGCAGCAGCAGAATAGTTCTCAAAACCAGCAAGGCTGCGATCTGCAGATTGATTCAAAGGTCGCTTAAAGTTACTCACTGCACTGTCTTGAATACTTCCAAGTAAACTACCTACATTCAAAGAGCTCCCTAAAAGAGAAGTATCTGCATGTACTGTTTGCTCTATCGGTACTTTCACCCCTGCTATAGATAAAGCTCCCACAGTAGCATCAGGAGAGTTTTCAAATAGAGCAGTAAGATCCGCTATCAAATCTGAAAGAGTTGTTTCTCCATCTGCGAGGCTAGTCTCTCCCAAGTCAATCCCTACAGTAGCATTTCCAAAAGCTGGCAAGCTTGCAGGAGGATTTAGGGGGTTATACGCAACTTCAGCAGAAATGAGTGATGTTCCTGTTTGGTTATTAAGCACAGGAAGAGTAAACCCTCCGCTTAAGTCTAAGCCTCCTCCATCAGAATTTGCAAATACAACAGAGTTTTCCCTTGCTGGGCCTCTGACAGTAACAGCTGTGTCATCCTGAGAAAGCTGATTCACAAATGTTTCTGGTACACTCAGTCCATAGGGTACAGGCCCCCTATGGTTTACAGTCACGCTCGAAGCTATAACGATAAAGTCATCAGATTCAAGGCCTGGTTTATCAATTAATCCTGTAGAAAAGATCACCCCTGCACCTGCATCGTATATCCCTGCATCAACCTTCACTGGCAAGCCAAAGAATACTTCCCCAGCTGCTTGGATGTCAGAGTTTGCATTCTTTGCTAGAAAATCTTCTGTTTGTGCAATGTCTGCTACAACAATACTAGCATCACTAGAAGAAAGCCCTGTTGACTGCATAAGCAGAGCAATACCATCCCCTAAAGTTGCTGCACCTGTTCTTTCAATTACAGCATTTGTTACACTCGATAGGAATGCCTCAGCCCCCGCAGGATTGGCAGCATTAACGAAAGTACAATCCCCTTTAAAAGGCAGTACTGGATCTGCTGCGTTTAGAGCTGCGAGCGCGGCTGTCTTACTATCAGAATCATCCATCTGTGCAATAGCAGTTGCTACATCATTAGCAATAGAGTCTGGGAACTCTAAAGATGTACTATCTCCCGATGCTCCCACTAGATAATAGATAGGCAACCCAGCTTCATTTAACTCGATAGCTAACTTCACAGCTTTAATCCACTGCGCTTTATTAGCTTCCGTATCACTTGTAGCTGTTATTGTTGCCCCTCCAAGATCTTCAATAATTGCTTGTCCAGTAGCGTCTGTAGACTCCGTAGATGAAGCAGATCCAGAAGGAATATCCACATCACGCTCAATAAAGCGTGTCATTTCATAATCGATACCAGAGAGCTTGAGATCTTTTCTGTCACCGGCTAGTGCCATAAGAGGTGTTGTGAGTTTCAGCACACCATACTTATTACTCTTGCCATCACGTACATTGCGGTACTCAAAACCAAGGGAAGCGCGGCTTCCAGGAATTCCTAAGCCATCGATCAGCTCAAGGTCTGCCATCGCAGTTGGCCCACGTTGCTTAATGCTGTCGCGGTGGAAACGGTAGTACCCTGCTCCGACCCAAACATTGATATCATCTGCAACGGGGAACTTCCCACGTGCTTCAAAATCATAACCAACAAGAGAGCGCTCTGTATCTGTTTGGATGTTGACAGTTGTCCCATAAGTAACAGCTACACGATCATCAACAATATCCCATCCAGAACGAGCATCAGAGATCGTAACATCGCGGCTCAATTGATATGTTTTATTGCTTGGTCTGTAGTAGTTCCCTCGAACTTGAAAGTACTCACCAAGTGCTTCTGCGCCTACAACGAGCTGATTGAAGTAGTTCTTGAATGTCGAACGCTTACGGTCATAAAATGCATAAGCACCGAGAATCACGCCATCTGAAAGCGTATCCCAATCCCGCATGATGTGTCGGTAACCAACCCCGAAGTTCCCTTCACGGTTTTTCTGGTTATCCATCATGAAGCGGATATCGGCAAAAAACATGTTGTCATTGTCCTGCCAAATTGGCGCCATCCAACTCAGACGTGTAAGGTTTCTAAAATTTCCCTTTTTCCCTTCAAGCTGAAGGAGCATGGGCCATTTATCATCTGCATTCTGCTTAGCTGCAGATTGCATGCGATAATCTTTCATACTTTTATCAAGGGGCAGCTGCTGCGCATCCTTTCCAAAAGAGAAGGCAGGTGAAGAGAGCAACCCAACGAAGAATGCAGAGCGAACTGCAAACTGAAATGCTTTTCGAAACTTGTTTTTAGACACAGTGAACCTCAACCAAAGTTTTGCACTTGCAAGTTAAGGCCATGTCTACATTTAAATTACTTAAAAAAAAAGTTTTTTTTGTCGTTAGAGGAATAGGGATGCTCTTAAATCAATTTGGCTTTGTGCTTGTTGCCAATCATAAGGGTAGGTGATTTTATAGTTCTCTTCAGCCCCTTCCACCACGGTATATGCTTGGCCAATATGGGTAAGCAGCTGACAGTCATCTGTATAGGGCAAGTTATGCTCCTTTTCTTCATGAGCTCTCTTAATCCACTCATAATGAAAAACTTGAGGCGTTTGTCCTAAGAGAATCTGTTCCCTTGGTAGGGTTTGTACAGTACCATCTATTACCTGTAAAACCGTATCTGCCGAAGGGATACAGGTATTTGTCGCTCCTGTCTCAAGAACAGCTTTGATATTTCTTGCAATGATATCAAGAGAGACAAAGGGACGAACACTATCATGGATGAGCACATAGTCGGTCCCTTCACCACAAGCTTGAATCCCTCGCCAAGAGGAGTCTGTTCTCTGCCTTCCAGCCTCTACGAGTTGGATTTGAGCAAACTGCCGATAAGGAAGAGTCTCTTGCTCAACACGTTCCAAAAACTTTGGATGGCAAACTAGAACAATTTCAGAAAAGATCTCTGTCTCGATCAGAGTCTCCAAGGGCCACTGATAGACCCGCTTGGAGCCAAGTGGCAAAAACTGCTTGGGCAGATCAAGGCCTAAACGAACCCCTTCTCCTCCCATCAGAAGGATCGCTTTGATCGATATGTTTTCTAAAAGTTTTTGTGTGTGATCATCAAATAGGCGCATATTTGCCGTTTACACAATTGCCTAGATTGACACAACGGTTAATCAATGCGCACATATTGTAAACTGGTACTCTGCCTAGATAAGAGGCGATGGGGAGTATAGGCCTCTCCTCCAAAGCCAGGAGCTCGAGGATCTGGTGGAATATCTGTTGCAGCACCAGGCACTCCATAAGCATATGTATAGCTATCATTACATAGACACCACTGCCGGTGTCCCGAGGGGGTTTGGGCAAAGCGGTTAGCAATATAGTGCCCCGAGCTTGCTGAGGGCCCTTTATGAGAAAGGAAGGCCCGCAGTGCATAGCGATGCCCTCCAACAGCTATCTCTCGAGGAACTGTAACATCCTTCGGAGAGGCTGGGTCTCTCCCTATAGTTAACTGTAACACAGCCCCTGCACGAGTCACACCTTCTTTACTATAACTCTTTTTCACTGCCACCATATAGTAATTCCCGTCTGAATCTTGAATATACTTTTGCTGTGGACGGTCAAAAGTTTCTGTATCTGAATGCTCAATAGGAGACCAATCTCTTCCTGATGCTGCTGCTTGACCAGAAGTATATTGTACTTCTTTACGAGAGCTTTCATAGACTCCTGCAGAAGACTCTCGGTAGATGATTGCATCACCTGGCACTTCACCTGCATCGATCGGCACTCGATCGCCTGCAAAGTCTTCTCTTTTTATCGTATGTGTGTGTGTGATCTCTTGCTGAAAAGAGCTAGCCCTTGGTGTCACAGAGAGAATTTTATCTAGGATACGCTCGATCACTGAAGACCCATCTTCCTGCCTGTGATCTGAAGCGGTAATAATTCCAAGATTATGGAGTTTCTCTCTAAGTGCGCCGACTTCTGCTTCTGATATTTCTGCCTTGCGATTGACCTTGCCAATGAGCTCTCCTATTTCTAGCCTTGCTTCTTCCAGTTTTGCATGAATTGTGGTGAGATGCTCTTCTGACCTTGCAGCTGAATCGATCACTCCTTGCTCATGATAGGAGCGATAATCTTCAGGCGTAAGCTTTGTCCGTAATCGTTCCTTATCAACAGGGGAGTCTGCAGTAAACCCTTCTGCTAACCCTTCAGCCAAGTTTTGCAATGTGGCATTTAAAAAGCAGTCATTTGCACGGTTAGGAAGTCCAGAAATTGCTGTTGGAGAGACTCTATCTGTATGCTGTGTCATGAAGCTAGTAAAAGCGGGCTCTCCACCAAGAGCTCCCATTTTTGCTTCCAAACCACTTAAAATGGCAAATACAGCTCCATCACTTAGACCTTTATCTCTTTCAAAAGCCTGGGCTTGCTGCAAGACAGCCATCTCTGTTTTACCATCAAAAAGGATATTTGTGAGAGAGCTCCCTCCTGCAACGAGGGCTTCTAGCTTGCTTCCTTTTTTTCGTGCTGCATCATGCAATGCTTGCGTTACTTTCCCTTCTGGAGATGAAGGAGCCCCTGTTAAGCGTGTTGTTTTTTGAAGAGCTCGTGCCGCAGCTCGGTCAATCGCCTGCGCTTGAGCCATCGTCTGTGCTAGTTTGGTTTGCTTTGAGGGATCTGGAGCTGGAGCAGAGGCAGCGAGATCAATCTCCCTAGCTGTTCTAACTTGTAGCAATAAATTCAGAGCATTATCTCTTTGAGCTCCAGAAAGTTTACCAGCTTCTTGTTGGATTTGTTGAGCGATACGATCAAAGCGATCGGCTGGAGGGCTACCTACTTTCAGCTGTGTGATTTCATCAAACAGTTGATTGAGCCGATTAATTGGACCTTGCCCTGAAATTGCCATCACACTCACCCTCTAGAACTTAAATTTATTTTAACATTTCTTAGATTAAAATAAAATTTATTCTCTTGCGCATTCTATCTAAAAATAATTTCAGATATTTTGGGGCATAAAAAAAGCCCTCTGGAAAAACTCCAGAGGGCGTGAAAAAT
>CAYWQB010000004.1:265398-273191 GCA_964460785.1 uncultured bacterium | reverse complement strand
ACACTTTGCTCCTCTACAGAGGATCATACAATCCTGGAAGCTATCGCCAAAAACTATAAAGACCTTGAGTGCTTAAACCTTTTTCAGTGTGAGAACATCACTGATGAAGGCCTAAAAGCTCTTGTCGAAAACTGCAAAAAGCTCTCTCATTTAGACCTCAGATGGTGTAATAAAGTGACTGATGCAGCTCTAAAGGCTCTCGCAAAAAACTGCAAAGGCCTTACTTCTCTAGACCTCTCATTATGTGAAAATATCACTGATGCAGCTTTAAAGGCTCTTGCTGAAAATTGCAAAGGCCTGACCTCTCTAGACCTCTCATTATGTAAAAATATCACTGATACAGCTCTAAAGTCTCTTGCTAAAAATTGCAAAGGCCTGACCTCTCTAGACCTCCACTCATGCTATAACATCACTGATGAAGGCCTAAAAGCCATCATAGAAAACTGCAAAGGCCTGACCTCTCTAGGGCTCTACTCATGCTATAACATCACCGATGAAGGCCTAAAAGCCATTTCCAAAAATTGCAAAGACCTCACTAGCCTAAACCTCTTATGGTGTGAGAACATCACAGATAATGGTATAAGAGACGCTAAGAAGCGACTCAAATTTTGTAATATAAATCACTTATCCTCTGAATAATCCTTAAGAAAAAGCTTACATATACTTTCTAGACCCCTATGCCCATCACAAACCAAAGACCCACTTATTCGCAAGCTTCCTCATTTCATAGAGAGCTCCCTTATGACCTAATGCATTGTGTTAGCTCCTTTTTAAATAGCCCCCAACAAGCTGCTATCAGAGCTTCATGCAAGGAGTATACCAGCCTTCCTATCACCAATATAGACTTCAGAGAGTGTTCTGATGAAGATCAATACCCATGGCTTCTACAACTAGAAAGACACCAGTCTACAGTTGCCCATCTAGAATTCAATTCTTCTGATCTCACAGAGTTTGAATGTTTCAAAGCTGTTCAAGCGTTTACCAAACTACATACAGTCGTGTTCCATGAAGCATGTCAAACGCAGGACATTTCTTCATTTCTAGACAGAGTAAAAAAAACAGCTAGCATTCACTTCGAATCCGAATCTCCATATCCTGTCTCTTTCTTAAGAAAAATCTCCGAAAAAGGATTTTCTAATCTCTCAGTTCGCTCTGTAACACCTACAGAGAGCAGTTTCCTAGAGAGTTTATATAGTGACTTCGAGTTTCTAGCTGAAAAATGCAAAGGCATTCGATCTATAAAGCTTGACTTTCCGGAAAAAGGAATAGATGAACTATTAAAGTATATCACTGAAAATCACAAAGATCTGACCTCTCTAAGTATCAGAGGTTGTGATAAAGTGACCGATGCAGGCCTAAGAAACATTGCTGAAAATTGCAAAAACCTCACTAGCCTAAACCTCTCATGGTGTGAAAATACTACTGATGAGGTCCTGAAAGCCATTTCCGAAAATTGCAAAAACCTCACTAGCCTAAAACTGATAAAATGTAGACAAGTCTCAGATGCTGGCCTAAAAGCCATTGCCACAAACTGTAAAGACCTTGAGTACTTAGACCTTAGTGATAGCACACCTAATAATGAAGACCTAAAAGATATGGCTAGTAAAAGCTTAAAAGCGATTTCTATAAACCTTTCAAGCTTTGCCTCTCTTAACTTCCAAGCCTGCAAAAAAATTGCGAAGGAAACTTTAAAAGTGATAGCTATAACCTTAACAAGGTTTACTTTTTTAAACTTCAGATCCTGCTTCAGTGTTACAGATAAAAGCCTAAAAGCCATCACCAAAAACTGCAAAAACCTCACACACTTAAAAATAAGACAGTGCAATAACATCACTGATGCGAGTCTAAAATCTATTGCTAAAAACTGCAAAAAGCTTCAATGCTTAGACATCCGTGGCTGTGAGAAGATTACTAAAAAGGGCATCAAAAAAATGTGTAGCCTCCTTAGAATTGACTTCCTAAACCACTCTATTCCCAACCTATAAGCATGCTCTATGCCCATCACAAACCAAAGACCCGCTTATTCGCAAGCTTCCTCATTTCATAGAGAGCTCCCTTATGACCTAATGCATTGTGTTAGCTCCTTTTTAAATAGCCCCCAACAAGCTGCTATCAGAGCTTCATGCAAGGAGTATACCAGCCTTCCTATCACCAATATAGACTTCAGGGGATGCTCTGAAAAAGACCTACCTCTATGGCTTCAGCAGCTAAAAAGACATCAATCTACAATTACCCATCTAGAGCTCACTCCTAAAGCTCTCTTTGCTTTAAAAAATCTCCAGGGTGTTCAAGCGTTTACCAAACTACATACAGTCGTGTTCCATGGAGAGTATCAAGTGCAGGAAATCTCTCCACTACTAGATAGAGTAAAAAAAACAGCGAGTATTCACTTCGAATCTAAATTTCCGTATAAAAGCCATTTCTTAAGAAAAATCTCCGAAAAAGGATTTTCTAACCTCTCTGTTCGCTCCATTAGCTTTACTTGCCCTATAGTGGTATATACTTGGGATAAACATCTGAAGGACTTCCAGTTTATAACCAAGAAATACAAGGGTATTCAATCTATATACCTTGATCACTATACAAAAACTGATGTGCTTCTAGAAGCTATTGCTGAAAATTGCAAGAGCCTCACTAGCCTAAACCTCTCATCGTGTGAACGCATTACTGAAGAGAGCTTGAAAGCGATTGCCCAAAACTGCAAAGACCTCTCCAGACGGAATCTCACACTTTGTAAACATATCGCTGACGAAGACCTAAAGGCTCTCGCTGAAAACTGCAAAGGCCTCAAACACTTAAGCCTTGCGTGGTGTGCTAAAGTTACCAATGAGGGTATAAAAGCCATCACTGCAAGCTGCAAAGAACTTACTCACTTATACCTAGATAACTGTTATAAAGTTACCGATGAGATCTTGAAAGCTATTGCTACAAATTGCAAAGAACTTACTCGTTTAAACCTGGTTAACTGTTATAAAGTTACCGATGAGGGTATAAAAACTACCTTCGCAAACTGCAAAAAACTTACCACCCTGTACCACTAATGATGTGATAAAGTTGCTGATGAAGGCAGCTATCTAACCTTAGAAACTCTTACTATTAGCCAACAAGTACACTCTAAGTAATTATCCACTTATGCAAATCAAAAACCAAAACCCTACACCTTCTCTTCCTCCACCCCCCAAAGATGTGATGAGTTATATCCACTCTTTTTTGAGTGATCGTGACCAAGCAGCTCTCAGATCCTCTCACCGAGAACATACACAGTTTCTTATCACCAATATAGACTTCAGGGAGTGCAAAAAAAAAAGATCTTCCCCTCTGGCTCCAGAAATTAGAAGAGCACAAATCTACAATTACCCACCTAGAGCTCACTCCTGAAGCACTAACAGCCTTGCTAGCTAATGAAGCTCTCAATCTGACTACACTTCGTACCGTTGTCTTTCACAAGTGGTGTAAAGCGGAAAAAATCACACAGCTTCTAGGTAGAGTTCAAAGAACAGCAAGTATTCACTTTGAGTCTAAATCTCCGCGCACAGTTTCTTTCTTAAGAGAAATCTCTAATAAAGGATTTTCGAATCTCTCAGTTCGCTCTGTAGATGTCAGAGAAATAAGTGAATCTCAGCAAACTATAGATGATGGCTTCCAGTTTCTAATTAAAAACTGTAAAGGCATCCAATCGATAAGCCTTAGCCTTTATACAGAAGCTGATAAAGTCCTAAAAGCTATCGGAAACCATTACAAAGGTCTTTCCTCTATCAGCCTCTACGGTCGAAAGAACATTACTGATGCAAATCTAAAAGTTATCGCTGAAAACTGTAAAAACCTCTCTCATTTAGACCTCAGCTCCTGCAAGCGCATTACAGACAAGGGCCTAAAAGCTATTGCTACAAGCTGCACAAAGCTTACCTCCCTAAACCTCAAACAGTGTAACAACATCACTGATGAAGGTGTAAAAGCCATCACAGAAAACTGCAAAAGGCTCTCTCATTTAGACCTCAGCTCCTGCAAGCGCATTACAGACAAGGGCTTAATATTTGTTGAGACAAGCGACAAAAAACTTGCTACCTCAAACTCCGACTTATGCAAGAGAAGCCCTAGGAAAAATGCAAGCAGAATATCCCGACTTCTCAGCCTTAGAATAACCCACTAGACAGGTAGTTCTTTAGTTAAGAAAGGGTGTGCTAAGACCTCCTCAATAGAAAACCTTTGTTTAGGGTCTTTTTTAAGGCAGCCATCCATTAGCTCCACTAGAGGCTCTGGCAGTACTTCCTTAGCCATTTGAAATCTTCCCTCTGAAAAGACTCTTAAATTTCCTTCTTCATCATGTACTTGCATGGACACCCCTCCGAGAGCTAATTCATAAAGCAACATACCAAAGGACCAAACATCTACTTTTTGATCATAATTTCGGCTATGAATCTCTGGACTAGCGTAATCTTTAGCTCGAAGCTTTAGTCTTACACTGTATGGATCCCCTAGAACTTCATTTTCATCTCTATATGGGGTTAAGCTGTTTTTGGCCTTATTTATAGATGTATATGGACGAGTAAGGCTCAAGCCTAGCAGAGTAAACTTGATTTTCTCCATATCCCCGATATGACTAACCTGAATATTATCAGGGTTTACATCTCTATGCATAAAACCTAGACGGTGCAGGTCAGATATTGCTGCACTAATATCTCTTGCGAGCTTTTGTAGGCTGCACAAACGGCGCCTTTTTTCTTCTTCATTAACTGGGTTTTGATGACTCCAATGAGATACCATCCGCATAGTAAAGCCTCGGAATGTCATCAATTGATAAAGGTTTTCTCCTTCTATACACTTCATAAATATGAGCGGTGCTCTTGTTTCACAAGTCTTTACAGCCTCTACATATTCTGGAAGGTTTCTCAGCCCTGATTGCTTAGCTAAATCGTTTATAACTTCTGCTTCTCCTTCTAAACAGGACTTCCCTCCTTCCGGAATTAACACTTTAACAGCATAAGGATGTCCATCAAGAGTAATCTTACGCACTTCAGCATACTTACCGCGACCGAGTAGTGGCAGATCATTCAAGCCTACTTCTTTAATGGCTGTAAGCAACCTCTCTTGAATGCGAGTAGTTAAAGTTGGCGTGGTAGATAGAGATAGCCCTGCAAGTCTTTGCTGTACTACTTCAACCTGAGACCCCCCTCCTCCTGCACTCACCGCTGATTGTTGAGGGACTGAATGAACAGGCATAGACGTACACCACCTTTTTTAAAAAAGAGTCACCCACCTTAACATTAGGTTGTATTTAACAACATCCCCAGTAAAAGACCCTTTAAGCATATGCAGAAGCTGCAGCACTATCTTCACTTAGTAGATCTTCTGTCAAGAAGGGGTGTGCTCGGACTTCGTCAATAGACAGGCGATCTTTAGGATCTTCTTTAAGACAACTATTGATTAAATCTACTAGGGATCCTGGCAGTATTTCCTCTAAAAGCTTGAGCTCTTCTCCCTTGTAGAAGGCTAACTTGCCTTCTTTACCGTTCCTAATTATAGGGAGCCCACCAGTCACAACCTTATGAAGGGTCATGCCAAAAGACCAAATATCTACTTTTTGATCATAACATCTAGTTATAGCCTCTGGACTCAGATAATCTACATGGCCACATGGAGTGAAGCTCTCTGTAAAACTATCAGCAGAACCAGTATCAGGCTTGTCTAATATCAACCTAAAACCAAGTAGAGTAAACTTGATCTTTGCTATGTCCTCCATGTGACTTACGCGGATATTATATGGATTTATATTTCTATGCATACAGCCTAAGCAATCAAGTTCATAAATTGCTGCACTAATATCTCTTGCTAGCTTTTGTAGGCAGTACAAACGGTGCCTTTTTTCTTCTTCACTAAGGATCTCTCTATTATGATATAAACTGAGAGAGAAGCTCCCATGACCATTCTGCTGCTTAATGGCTTTATGAAGATCCATTCCCTCTATAGGCCTCATAACCACAGCCTTTCTTCTTCGGCCACTTGTCGATACAAATCCAGCCCACACAAACTCTGGTAGGCCTCTTAATTCAGGTCGATTTGCTAGGCTGTTTGCAACCCATATTTCTGATGATAAAAGGAAACTTGAGACCTTGACAGCATAATCCTCTCCATTGAAAGAAAGTCTTCTAACTCTAGCATGGTCCCCCTGGCCTAGTAAGGGCAAAGAGCGAAAGGCTGCTTTTTCAACAGCTATAGATAGCCTCTCTTGAAGCGGAGTTGGTGTAGTAGATAGAGATAGTCTTGCAATCCCTTGCTGTACCACTTCAACCTGAGGCCCTCCTCCTCCTGCATTCACCGCTGATTGTCGAGGGACTGAATTAACAGGCATAGACGTAAACCATAAGACTGAGAGTTTCTACTTTTGCATTATGTCCTGCTTAAGCATATGCAGAAGCTACAGCACTATCTTCACTTAGTAGATCTTCTGTCAAGAAGGGGTGTGCCCGGACTTCGTCAATAGACAGGCGACCTTTAGGATCTTCTTTAAGGCAGCCATTGATCAAGCTTGCTAGAGTTTCTGATGGTAAGACTTCAGGCAAAGGTTTATACTTTATCTCATTGAGATCAAAAACAATCAAGTTCCCTTTCTCATCTCTCTTTATAGGAGTTCCACCAGTAATTATCTTATAAAGCGTCATGCCAAAAGACCAAATATCTATCTTTTGATCATAGGACTCTGTAAAAACCTCAGGGCTTACATAGAGCTTACTTCCGCATGGAGTGAGGCGCCCTGAACTGCTCGTACTTGGTAGGCGGCGAGCAAATCCCAAGTCAAGCAAAGTAAACGTAACTTTTTCTCTGTCACTGCTATTTCTTACCTGAATGTTTTCAGGCTTTATATCCCGATGCATAAAGCCTAAACAGTTCAGTTCAAAGATTGCGGCACTAATATCTCTCGCTAGCTTTTGTAGGCTGCACAAACGGTGCCTTTGTTCCTCTGTATTGATCTTTTCAAAACCTGCACATAGCTGTAGAGGTAAGCTTTTTTCTTCTACTGCTGCTTGGAAGAGATCCACCCCCTCTACACACTCCATCAACATCATAGCAGAGCTTGGACCACTTCCTTCTACTTGGCCTGCCCAAAAACATTTTGGTAAGCTGCTTGAGCTCGATTTCTTAGCTAAGAGGTTTACAAGTTCAGACTCTCTATCTATATGACGTGCTTCACTGCTAGCGGTTGGCACTTTGACTGCATAAGATTTACCTTCAAAAACCATCTTGCGGACTTCAGCATAGTTCCCCTTGCCAAGCTCACTCAAAGAGCTAAAGTCAACCTTCTGAGCAGCAGCAACGAGTCTCTCTTGAATAGATGATGGTGTAGCTAGAGACAACCTAGCAAACCTCTGTTTCAAGTTCTGGACCTGCGAGCAACTACCCCTATGAGGGTCAACATTTCGAATTGGCATTCTAGAAGAACTACTACTCATACATTTAACCAGGCAAACAAAAACAGTAAATCCATACTAACAAATGTGACAATTTAATAAAAACTATTTACTTTTATTAAAAAATAAACTATAATAATTAAGAATTTTAATAAAGGATATTATTATATGAGCGCAACATCTATAGGAGCAGATAGTCTTTCGACTACTACCTTATTAGCATCAACCCTTTTCCTACTAACGAGAAGCTATAACCCAGAAGAGGACCTCTTCCAAAGTCTCCACCAAGGAGGCAGTGCTGCAGCAACTTCTAGCAGTGAAGTTAGCCATTTTTCGATGACTAGAGGCCACGCTGGCCGGCCAGATAGAGCTCTTCAAGTAGCAACT
>CAYWQB010000004.1:0-265298 GCA_964460785.1 uncultured bacterium | reverse complement strand
CGAGCAGGCGTAGCTCCTAGAACTGTAGAGCCAGAAGCCTCTCGAGCAGGCGTAGCTCCTAGAACTGTAGAGCCAGAAGCCTCTCGAGCAGGCGTAGATCCTAGAACTGTAGAGCCAGAAGCCTCAGATGCACCTATATTCTCTGAAGATGAGTTCACTGAACGAGTACTCCTTAATGCTGAAGAAGCACAAGCAAGAGCTCAAGAGCTACTTAACAATATCATTGAAATCATAACTTTTACAGGTGGCAGCATTGACTATGCAACTCGCTCTCTTTCTAGGTTTTTATATGAAGAAGGGCGTCCTGTAAGCTATGAGCACCAGGCTATCTTTTTGCAAGGTAGAGTTGTTGCTCTTGCTGAAGCAAGAGCAAGTAATGTTTTTTTTGCCTTATCAGCAATACGTGTTCATACACTGACAAACCCAGACTTTAACTTGAATCCTAGGCAGGTTGAACAAATCAGTGCACTGTTGAATCAGGTCCTCAGCCACTGGATTTACCAATTAGGTGGGGAACATGCAACAGAGGAACAAATCAACCGTATCACGCTAGAAGTTGATCGTAGATCAAGAGAAATTTCAGAAAGGGCCTTTTCAGACACTGATACAAGTTCTTTTTCTTCTGATAGCTCAGATAGTGCTGTAAGCAGAGCTAGCGTCCTAGGATCCTACTCACCACGGTGGCATAGAGATCGAAGCTCTCCTGTTGGCAATAGACACCGCATTGTTAACCCTATTGAAAACCCTCAAGAATGGATGAACACTATGCTACGGGCAGGGCGAGTCAACGACCTATTCATCACTCGTAGAGGTTTAAGAGGTCATATAGTCGCGGTCCAAGCAGAACTCAATCGTGCAAGGTTTGACAGAATGCAAGGGATATCAGGTGCTAAGGCTGACGCCGTGCTGAGGGCTGTGAATAAAGTATGGGAAGCAATTAAAAAAGCTTACCGAGAACAAGACCCCTCTGACCCAGATTTTGACTTAGGAAGCGAGCCTATTTTTCTTGAGAATCCCATTAGTGGAGCTGTTATCTACTTTCACAAGTAGACTGGTTTTTCCCTAGATTTTCTGGAAGCCCCCCTTTCGCATCTTTACAATGTGCCAATGGGCACGATCAAACTTTGGCAATCCCCCATGCAACCAAGCTCTACTCATCGCTAAGAAAAAGCCTCCAAGCGATAGTGCTCAGATAGTCTGTTGTTCAGCCTGAAATTCTAAGGCATTAAAAATAGCTAAAAGAGGATCGAAGTAGCTGGGCTTTCTCTCTCCTGTTCGCGCCCAGTAACTTCCAATAATCAATGCCTCTTTAGATCCTTTATCAATAAGCAGTTGGTGCATTTCCTGATTATCAGCTAGAGCTTTTTGTACATCAAAGTCATCACAACAAATCTCGCAATCTGCTCCTCTATTAATAAGCAGTTTAGCGACATCTAGCTTGCCATGAACCACTGCGACTTGTAGCGGTGTCTTTTTTTCAGAACTCTTAGTGCTAAGAGAAGCTCCTGCATCAACAAGAAGCTGAGCAATAGCCAAACTTCCTTGCCGACATGCCCTAAACAGAGGAGTTTCCCCACTGGCACCTGGAAGATCTACTTCCACCTTCGAATCAATAAGAAGTTTGACAATATCTGTATTTTTTCGGGCAACCGCTTCATGCATAAGAGAATCGCCAAAAGAGTTTTTTGTCTGTGTAGAAGCTCCAGCTTGTAATAGAAGAGCAACCATTTTGCTACCCCCATAAGACACGGCATAACGCAAGTAAGCATCTTTACCATTCACTTTTGCTCCTGCATCAATGAGAAGTTGAACAACCTCCTGACGGCCGGAACAAATAGCATCATGCAAAGGAGAGGCTTCCATTGAGGTTGCCCTAGCCTCAATATCAGCTCCTTCATCAATGAGAAGCTCTGCCATCTTCAGGTCTCCATTGCTACATGCGTAGTGCAAGGGCGTCTTTCCCTCTTTATTTGCCGTATTTACCTTGACACCACATGCAATTAAAGCTTGAGCTGCTTTTTGATATCCTTTGCCTGCTGCTGTACGTAGTAAAAGAGGACCCTTCCCCAACTGAACGAGGTTTTGGATTCTCTTTCTATTTCCTTGGCGCAAAACTTGATCAAGAAGAGAGAGCTCACTGGTAATAAGAGCCTTCTTAAAAGCTTTCATTAATAATAGCTCTTTAGACACAGCCTTTGAGCTTTCTAGCAAAGCTGTAGGTAAAGCTTTGCTTGCTTTTATAGAAAGGCCAGCCTCTCCGACTCTATAATCTAGGTTTGAAGAGAGTTGTAGCTTTTCCACAAGCTGTACACGTGATTGATCAATCTTCTGCAGCTCTTCAAGGTTTGTATAGGGGTTAAACCCGTATGTACAGCCGAAGCTCTTACTAAGGTGATAGATGACAAACTGAACAATACGACGACTAACCGACCAATTTTGTGCTTTTTGCACCTCTTTTAGGCGATTGTGACAACTTCGATAAAGAGCATAATGCGTACATAATGAAGAAAATTGAGAGTTGGTAACTGAGGGCATCTTTGAACAATCACCTATACGTAAAAAAATAGTTAAAAGTTATATTCCTTCTCACATTTACTTTCAATTCAACAAAGATATTGACAGGGGCAAATTTGATTAAAAACAAACAACAAAATAAAATGTTTCAACAAAAATAAAATAAAACAATCAAACCTATGATAAAAGAAACTAGAGCTCCTCTAACTCCTTCGTCTCACCTACAAACTCCTATTACCACAAAAGCCAAAAAGCCGAGGGAACAGCCTATAAAAAACACTGCTTTAGCCAAGTTAACACCTCCTACTAGAACTCAACGAAAGCTTACTGACAATCAAATTTCTATTATTAAGAAAGCATATGAAAATGCTTCAAGGCCTACGGCAAAAGAGGTCAAAAATACAATCCTACAAAAGGTGCAGGTTCAAGTAAGCGAATCGTTTGTTAGAGATCATGCCGAAGAGTGGGGGCTCCCCCTTAAAATCCAAAAGAGAAGCTCTCTTAATGAAGCACAAAAGCAAGAGTTAAAGAGCCTCTACCAAGGAAAGACACCTGCTGCCGAAGAGGTAAAAAGAGAAATAAACACCCGGTACCCGCTTAGCATTAGTACACCTACTGTACGAAACTGTGCGAAGGACTGGGGCATTACCCTCCAGGTTAAGCAAATTTCTCATATTAAAGATGAAATGCATCAGAAAATTGCAGAGACATACCAAGGCCAAAAAACATTAACAGTCGATGCATTGCAGCAAAACCTCTCCCGTGATTTTGATATATACTTGAGACAGCGCACGATTAAAAAGCATGCAAAGGAGAGATGGGGCATTGCATTAATCAAGAAAAAGAAAGAAAGGCAGTTAACCCCTGCAGAGGTAAGCTCTCTTAGACAACTTTATATAGAGAGTCCAAGGCCAACGGTCACACAAGTGCAAGAGGATCTCTTAAAAAAGTTCGGCGTTAACTATAGCCCAATAACGGTGCAAAAAAATGCGAAAAAATGGAGCATCCCTCTTAAGACCAAGCAGGGTGTACACATCAGCCTAGAGCAACAACAGACGCTTAAGGAGCTCTTTGAAGGCAAAAGTCCTACAGTCAAAGAGCTACAAGAGCAAGCATCGAACCTTTGCGGCTCTCCCATATCCGATCAATGCATACGCAATAAAGCTAAAGACTGGGGAATCAACCTACAGATTAGACAAAAAGGCGCTTCTTTATAAGAGTTATCTAGCTACCTAGAAGTAAAGGTGTTTCCTTCTATGTAAAAGCGCCATGGAAGATCTTTTGCCTGACTAATACCAATGCGCGGAGTTTGTACGACCTTTTCCGGATGTATGCCTTGCTCTAGCTTCAAGGGTCCTTGCATAAGGCGTATACCATTATGTTGCTTAGAGATCCCCATTGCTTGGACAAGCTTAGCTGGCCCCGAACAAAGATTTTTTAGTGCCTGGGTTTTTCGCCGGCTTTGCATTAGCTCTACCCCCTCAATGGGCTCTAGAGCACGAATCAAAACAGCTTCCCCATGACCTTTTGCTCCTGTGACAATATTTACACAGTAGTGCATTCCATAAGTAAAATAAACATAGATTAGCCCAGCAGAACCAAACATTGCAGCATTGGCAACCCGCTTGCCTCTATATGCATGGCTTGCAGGATCTTCTTGGGTATAAGCCTCTGTTTCTACGATAATTCCTGCTGTTTTTCCTTGAGAAGACTCATGGATAAGCTTCCATCCTAATAAGCTCTTGGCTGCAGCTACAGCATTTGTAAGGTCAGGTAACATAACGTATAAACCAGAAAAAGAGCCAAACCTTACCACTTATCTGAATAACAAGATGGGATTATTTAGAAAAATTTGCTATGGCAGCCTTTTTTATCTAAGAAGAAAAAACTCCTAACTTATGATGCTTAATATTAGAGCCCCTTTATGCAGCAGCCTTCATTCTTTTTCACTCCCGCCCATAGAGAGTGAAAAATCTTCCTCATCATCTTTAGCCTCTAAGTTATTTCCCTGTCCCACCTTTGCCTCTGAAGAGGTAGAGCTAGCCTCCTCCTTTAGCCATCTATCTAATGATACACTCTCCCTTTTGCCCTTTTCTTTTCAGCCAACCTCTCCTTCTACTATGGACCTACAGATTCAAAAGGTTGCTACTGGCCATCTTATAGGTAAAATGCAAAGGCCCCCTCTTCCTAAGGGAATTTCTCAGGAAGTTATTGATGCGTTAATAAACCGCATCTGCAATGACCAGCAGTCCATTAATCGAGATTATGTAAAGTATGTATGTGGTAACAACAAAAAGCATAAGCTTTATCAATTAACGCCTGAAAATAACCGCGACCTATCTCAGGCCTTCCCTCCAGGGTCGATAACCTCCATCTTACGCCTACAAAAATATACCCTTCTTAAATTTCATAAAGTCGTCCCCCGTGAAAGCATCATTGACTGCTGGGCTAGAAATCGAAAGATCTGTGTGATCACAGCTGACAGGTATTTTCCTGTTGAAGAACTAGAAGATATTCGAGAGCAATTCAACCTTCATGAAAACCCCCATTCTCCACAAATGCTCAAGCTTAAGATCGAAAGATACTGCCATCAAGCAAAGCGCCGCTCCTTATCTACAGAGGACCTTAGATATCTCAGAGAGGTGGTCACAAATTATAAAACACCTCTGAATACTTCCACTGTCAATACCCTTTTAAGGGCTATCCGCCAAGTATCTCAAGATCCTAAAACAACAAAAGCAGTACTTGAACAACAGGGCCTACCCATTAGAAAAAATCTAAACCGCATGGCTGCTATGCAGCAGCAAGTGATTCTTGAGGAAATAAGTAAACTAGAGCAGCAAAGCTGTATAAGCTTAGACCTTACTTAATCTTTTTAAGCCAGCGAGGTAAGTTGTCTTTGAGAGATTTAATGGTAAAATAGCACGGGTGACTTCTCTTTTCAGGATCAGATAAATTTGCCTGTAGCTGTTTCCAGTTAATCTTTCCATTTGGAAACAACTTCTTTGCAAATCGAGCCTCTGCTGCTTTTACAGACCTAAAAAAGCGAACGCCTTTTTCTAGCAACGAAAACTGATAAAAGAGGTCTTGGTTTGGTCCACAAAAAGACCCCAACTTTTTTTGCAGGTCATACTCTAAGCGCAGGCGTGCATAATCCAAGGAATCCATCTCACTGACCACTCTTGTACGTAAGGGAAATACACTCACCTTTCCAGGGAAGTCTGATAACAAACGCTCCATGCGAACCAGTAATCCAAACCGCTCTTGGATGTATTGCTGAATTTTATCAGCTCTTACAAACTTTAAACCTTTAAGGGCACTATTTATTTCCTGCCACTGGCTTTCACTGATCTTGCTCATGCGAGAAAAACTTTTTTGGCTATTACTTGGAACAAACCGAATCTCTCCATCATCAAAATATTCATGATGATATGGCAAAAGCTGGCCCTTCGTATAACTACGGTTTGGAAATGGAACAGGAAGAGCATGGCGCAACCGCTGAACTTTTTTGACCTGCTTCACTAAAGGGCCTGCTGGCTTTGTTGCCTCTACAGGGGCTTGATTGGGCCTTACTGGGGCTGCTGGCTCTTGATTTTCTAAACCTTTCCAATCTTTTGTAAAAGATTCATCTGCAAAAACCTCTGGAGCTCCTAATGCATCTATATAACTCGCTCCACACGGACTAAGCTCTTCTTTAGTGTTGAGTACTTTGCTCATTTTTTCTTGCTTCTCCAAAGAACGATCAAGCAAATCCTGCAACTGAAGTGGTATGGCTGGGAGTTTATTAAGAGGTCCGAGCATTAAGAGGTTCCTTTATCTTGAGCAAAAGAGGCACTATAAATTTCTTAATAAAAAATAGTCCAAGGGAATCTCTTCTCCAACCTTATCAGATAAAAAACCCCTGCTCCCAAAGAAGTAAACTCACATAATCTACCCGACTTTCCTCACGAGCTGCTTCTTTAACAAAAGACTCTGGATCCACATCATCATATGCCTGGGCAACAGCATGACAGCTAGCGAGAAATGCAGAGTCTTTCTCTGGTATTCTACTGGCCTGCAGAGATCGCCTTACTTCATCATCAACCTGCCTTTCTACACATTGTAAGGAGGCATCTACAGCTAGAGGGTGATGCAGAGACTCTAACGCATAATCTAAATCCTTCTTAGTAGCCCTTTCTCTCCTGCTTTCATACTGATTAGGAGCTAATCCCAATTCTTTCCTATAGCTTACGAGTAAAGCCCTTCGTCTCTCCTCATCAGAGAATGCAGTGTCTAAAACCTCTTTTTTAAGGTTATAGAGAGGTTGATTGATAACAGATAGCAAGCTCCTTTCTTTTCCTTGATAAGAGAAAAGCTTCGGATAGCTCTTTGCAGTCTCTGCCATGAAAGCTTGGAGTTTTTGATCAAGGAGTTCTAGTCCAGGTTCACTACTCGACTTACAGGTTGATATGGCCTCTCCTATGGATTTTGCTAAAGATAGAAGTAACTGATACTTCTCAGAACCCCTTTCTCCTGCCCTTCCTATAGATCCCATCACATCATCTTGCAGTGCTTGCACCATATGAGAAAGATACGTTAATGAGCCCTCTACTTGCCTAAATGACTTAAAGCCTCTTATAGGGTCTTCTGGGTCCATCACCCTCTGTAAAAATGTGTTAAACGCTTTCTGCATCTCCCTATCATGAAGGCAAGAGTAAACATTCACTCGTAGATCGCCAAGATCTCTAATAACTAGCTTGTGAAGGCTTGCATGCATATGGTCTGCAGAGGCCTGAATACTTTCAGCTGAGGACAGGTCGACCTCTTTAGCAGCTTGCTGTATAATTTTAGATAGATGAATATATTCGCGGCTAGATTTTGAACTGATATTCCACGCCTGGACATAGTTAATGATTGCCTCTAATTCTCTTTTTAGAGGCTCTCCAGAGGGGGTTTTAGCTTTTTCTACAAACTGTATGAGTTTTTCTCTATCCCCTGAATTACTCAGAGAGTAAACGGGGAGGCTAGTGAAAAGTTCATTCAATGAGCTCTCTTTCTGAAAGGTTGGCTGTGCCTTTTCTAACTTAACATAGCGAGCAGCTTCTCTTAGCAAACTCCCCATCCCTGCATGAATTGCCGTGATGCGTGCCCTAGGAAAGTTATGAAATACATAGTTGATAGCGGCGTAATGTTTTTTCTTCTGTAAGGTTTTAAGGAGTCTGGCTCTATGGGCCTCAGAGTCCATAGACATCCCTTTTAGCATATCATGAAGATCTGCCAGCTCAGAAGAGCATTTGCTTAAGTAGTCACTTCCCAGAGTCCCCCTGCCATGGCTAATTCCTGGAGTATTGACCAGATCCATCATAAACTCTCTACTTAAGCTTGTATCTTGGTTACATGCTCGAAAGAGGTAGGATGCAGAAAGAGCTAGAGGACACTCCTTAAAAGCTTCTGCTACGCGCTTCATCTCTTTTGTATTTTTAGCAGTTTTGAATGCTAAAAGAGCAGAGTGAGCTAACTGATCACCAGATAAACTGCTCAGGTTTCTTTTTAAAAGAGCTTTCACTACCTCTAGTTGTCTCCCTTCAGCGGCACAGTCTAAAGCTGTTTTTCCCTCTTCATTGGTGATACCAACATGCATCCCCTCACTGAGCAAGTGATTGACTAGTGCAAGGTTTCCATTTTCCGAGGCCATAAAAAAAATCTGTTCCTGCGCATCTTCTGGTAATCGAAAAAGGGTGTTTACCATACTAGAAGAAAGAGAGCTGCTCACAATAATTGCGGATATTTCAGGTAGAGAAAGATTTTGTAGCAAGGCCTCCTGCTGATCCTCTGGCCATGCTTCAATAAATGCAGTTACCTCTCTTAAAGCCTTTTGCGCCTGCTGAAAAAGAGGGTTTTCCTTCTGAACAGCTGCTAGCTTTCCTATAATACTCTTTAAGCTTGCGATTACACTGGATGGGTCTTTAGAGCAACAGGCCTCCAGCCCTCCTTTTTGCATTCTATTGATCGCCCTTATCGCATGCTTAACTGAAACTTCATCTTTTGCTGAATGCTGTAGATATAAGATCGCTTCTCCAACTAGCTTTTGTCGAGCTGAGAGCAGTGCTTTGTATTCCTCTTCTACTTCACTGGTTGACGCTCTCTTTCCCTTAATAGAGAGAACGAAGTCTGCAACACCTGCAACTCTTTCTCCTACTGAAAACCCCTCTATTTCTAGACGACTGGCTTTAATCTGGCTTAGCTGATCTTGACTGATATGATGTAATGGAGCCATATGAAAAAAGCTCATTGCTTTTTTAGCTAACGAGCTATCTTCCAAGACCTTATCTAACTGGTCAATGCTATCATTGATAAAGTCAAAGCGGTTTCTTGAATACCCTTCTCCTCCCTCTATTGGCACGTTCCCCTCCTATCCTGAACCTATGCTTATTAGGTAATAGATCGGCAAAGTAAAATGGAAACTTTAACTAATAGTTAAAGATTTAACGGCTCTATTTATTTGTAGAGAATAATAGAGTATTGCCATAACATCCTTTGTTTTTTGATTTTAACGCTATGATACGCATGCAAGTCCGAGCAGCAAAGGCTATGATTTCTCTTCAGGAGTTAAACCCTTATCTCTATGAAAAAAATACAATAAAGATCCCTCCATCTATTTTAGAAAGAAATTTCCCTTCTTCTCCAGGAGATCCCTTATTCCCCTACCTAATCCAAGAAGCAAGCTTACTAAGCCAAGCCATGCCTAAAGACTGGAAAATCAAGCAAGTGTCCCTAGGAATAGTCCCTGAGGAAAGCAGAGTTTCCACAAAAGATCCTATCATACTAAAGTTAAGAAGGGTCTTTTCAGTGCAGCATCCCTTTATCCAACAATCAGACTTAGGAATGTACCAAGGCTCCCGCACCATTACGAGCACACAGGAAACCCCTTTTGAGTTCAATGAGCTCTCTAAACACTTTCCCCCTGGTTCCCTATCTACCATTAGGCGGCTTCAGTCATTCTGCCTACTTCGCTTTGCGAAGGTCATCCCCAAAGAGGCGATCAGTGATTGGTCTATAAAGCATAAAGTTTGTCTCATGAATGAAGAAACCGAGCCCTCTTTAGACTACTTACACAAGCTTGCTAATCAATATAACCAAGGTGAAAACCAAAACAATCCCACAATAAATGCCTGTAAAGTCATCCGCCGCATGCACTGTGCTGAGGAAAATGCTCCTCTTACAGAAATAGAGGCAAACTACTTAAAAAAGTTAGCGAATCGCTGTGCTATAGACCTCAATACTGCACATGCAGTTTTACAAATAATCTGCCTCAAAAGGGTAAGCGAAAGCTCTTTGCAAAGCTTCTTGCAACTTCATAAGATTCCTACAGTAGAAAATAGCACTGTAGAGTTAATGAATGTCCTGATGGCAGAAATACAAGCACAAGAAGAGATCTTAGTTAAACAGTATATTCAGAGAATTAACGCAGACTCAGAAGCCAAAAGTATGGAGGCTCTTCAGCACTTTGTTCAGCAAGCAAGTTAACCATGCTTAAAATGGACTTCTCTTAGAAAAGCACCAGGAACGTGCATAGTAGCAATCATAACCAACGAATAGTAAAATCCACTCATCATTTTTTAGTGAATGAAGTCACATATTATGTTTACCCAAAAAACTCCTTCCTCCCTTTCTTCCGCTTACTCTCACAACCATTTGCCAGTGCATAAGGAAAGCTCCTCAAAAAAAACAGGAGACTGTAGTGAGGAATTTTTTCTCTCTTTAGTCAATTGGTCTGAGGCTTCCCAGCTGAACTTGGATATCCCCGCCCCACAGCCACCTAAAGAAACCTCTTCAGACTTTCTCAGGGACTCTATTGACCTTCCTAGCTATGACTATAGCGACCTTTCCTTTTCTTCTAAAAAACCGGCTAAATCTTACTCCGTACTGACTAATAAAGAAAGCTCTCCTGTCCCCAAAAACATTTGGGATTTTATCCCTCCCCTTCATATCCCTTCTCCCCCTCCAAACGAGTTGAAGATCTACCAAGTCTGCTCCATGACATCTGTAAAAAATCCCCTTTGTCAACAGCTTCCGCTTGGGATCTCGAGCCAGGTATTTAATACGTTATGGGAAAGGGTCTCGACACAAAGAATTGCAATTTCTCGAAGTTATACAAAAGATACTCTGCAACTACCGACTCCGCAAAGAAGAACCCTCTCCACTCTCGGCAAAGAGGGTGAAAAAGCGCTATCTAAAGCTTTTCCTGAAGGAACATTAACAACTATATGCCATCTTCAAAAGTACATGTTAGCTACATGTGCTCGAGTGATCCCTTCTGAAAAAATTACCAGCGACTGGGCTAAAAAAATGAAAATTTGTGTGCTATCCACTGAGCATTCAGATCAAGAACTAGTAAAAATAATGACTCGCTATAATAAAGGTTTCAGTGTACCTATAGAAATCTTGTCACAAA
The DNA here is from genome assembly GCA_964460785.1 of uncultured bacterium. Classification (GTDB taxonomy): domain Bacteria; phylum Chlamydiota; class Chlamydiia; order Chlamydiales; family CAYWQB01; genus CAYWQB01. The sequence goes on along the minus strand of CAYWQB010000004.1, from coordinate 254,350 downwards.
GACAGCACCACTTTGCCACAAAAATCCCTTATCATCCCCATACCACCTAACCTTTTTATGACCAGAAACTCTCTCTCTCCTATTAGTGTTAAAGCAGTCAATCCATACCTCTATGAGCATACGTCTGCACGCTTGCCTCCACATATTCGAGGTCGCGAACTCCCCTTAAACCCCTGTTCTAGATGGTTACAAGCTCTGCATGGGGAACGCCTTTGCGCTCAATTGATGCCCGAGGATCAGAAAATTTCACATCTAGCTCTAGGAACCTTGCCTTCTGAACACGAGCCTCCCCGTTGTAGCCGCTCGATTCAGGAATTAAAAACTCGCTTCAGTATCGAGGGAAGCAGCCCTTTAATCAAACACAGAGAATTAAGCGACAGCACTATCCTAGACATAAAGAATCTTACCTCTGAGCAAAAAGACGCCTTATCCCACGCATTCCCTCCTGGGTGTTTAACAACATCTCGGCGTGTGCAGTGGTTTACTCTCCACTATTTTGGTCGCGTCATCCCTCAAGAACACCTACTTTCATGGGCTCTTTCTCACAAAGTAAGCCTAGATCCCTACGACTCACAAGAGCGCTCTGTAGAAAAATTAACTGAGCTCCAGTATCAATATAATCATGGCCTAGCTCAGGATACACCAGATATACAAGCTCTCAAGGTTCTTCGCCGTAGCCATACAGCTAAGCCCGGCGAGGTTAGCATAGAGGATACCAAATACCTAAAGGCTGTGACTGAAGAAAATGGCCCTATTTCCTTAAAAACAGTACAAGCTCTCCTTATACATGTGCGGCTAAAAAATGTTCCTATAGAGAAATTAAGAAAGAGGCTCTCTAAAGCTTTTGTAGGGATCGATTTTCATGATCAAGAAAGTTCTCCAGACCTCATAATGAAAGAAGTCCAAAAGGAAGAATCTCGTCAGATCATGGATCTTTTTGAAAAAAAATTCCCTCCTGAACCTCTTAATCCCCTTAATCCTCCTGATAATGATATGATAAGCTAAGCCTCTTCCATATGTAACATTTCGGCAAGGTGGGTTGCCAACTCTCTGAATTGCTCAGACCCTAAAGAAGCCCCCTGCTGGAGGATATTCGAAAAAGAGGGAGGAAGGGCATTTGCAGCTGTTAAAGCCACGCACCCTTTTTGGTATATAGCCCTACGACTTTCATCACTCACAGAGGGAGTACAACACCGAGCAAAAAGGTTAGCCAAAGAGTCACTCTCTTCAACTTCTAGCCGAGGCTGAATCCCTCGCACCTGATCCAGGGCTGAACGCATCTGGTTTTGGGGGGTTTCTTGGGGTAAACTTCTTCCCGCTCGGACTTGCATGTAGCCTTCCTACTTTTGATCTTATGGCTTCTTTCCATGCAATATTTTAAATATTTTATCAATAAAATATTAACACACCTCAAATCTCCCCTCTTGAGAGAAGAGAGTAATAGGCTAAATTTTACTAGTAAAAAACAAAAGAATTCAATAAAATGTTTGCTTATTTTATTAAGACAAATAAAAAAATGGCTCTTTTTTCTTCCCTTAAACTTGACGGTCTTCCAAACCGACCTCTAGATAAAATAGCTGAGTTTTTAACTGGCTCTGAGCAAGCGCACCTAGCATCAACAAATGATGCAGAGGTCCCCCTTCCTTTGAGAGCATTTACAAGAGAAATGGAAGTCTATAATGATCACTAACAAAGTAGGATCTCATACTCCACAAGCTACACCCTCCCTTCCTGCGCCGACCTCACCACCAAGCTCGATCTACTCTCTTCCTAAAGATCTTGTCCACTTGGTTAAGCAATACCTTCCTCAAGAAAGCAGGCATTTTCTATCAGAGACGTGCAAGCAGATTCGCTCATGTGCCAACCTAACACTTTCCCTTAAGGGAAAATCCCATGAAGGAAAATCTGTTTTAGCCGTACTCTCTCGCACATCAAGCCTGATTGAGACAATTGACTGTTCCTATGAAGATCCGACTCTAACGAGCTGTATTTTACAACTACTGAGCAAAACACCCTTTCCTCAATTGAAAAGCCTCAATCTTTCAGCATCTAACATCTCTAGCAAAGAGCTAAAGGCTATTTTAGAAAAGTGCCCGAACATAGAAAGCCTAAACTTAAATGTGTGCAAGAGAGTTGGCCAAGAAGATTTTCCTGGTTTAGCCCCTCTACTCAGTAACCTTCACACACTCTCTCTTAACGACTGCTATATTGATACTCCTGGACTATGTGCAATTGCTGAGCACTGTACAAGCCTCAAGCACCTTAGTCTAGCGAACTGCCACCACATAACTGAGGAGGGGTTTTCAGCACTTGCTAATACAAAGAGCTCTCTACTTTCCCTAGACTTAGAAGGCAACCTCACTCTTACTGGAAGCGTGTTAGTTCAAATCATAAAAAAGCATGGCCAAACGCTTCAAACACTAAACCTTGAGGGCTGCCCATCTATTGATCAAAGGTGTTACTCCTCAATTGGTCAGCACTGTTTAAGTCTTATAAACCTCAACCTTGCAAGGTCTAAAATCTCTGGTGACGATCTAAAGGCTATTTTAGAAAAATGTCCGAACATAGAAAGCCTAAACTTAAATGTGTGCAAGAGAGTTGGCCAAGAAGATTTTCCTGGTTTAGCCCCTCTACTCAGTAACCTTCACACACTCTCTCTTAACGACTGCTATATTGATACTCCTGGACTATGTGCAATTGCTGAGCACTGTACAAGCCTCAAGCACCTTAGTCTAGCGAACTGCCACCACATAACTGAGGAGGGGTTTTCAGCACTTGCTAATACAAAAAGCTCTCTACTTTCCCTAGACTTAGAAGGCAGCCCCACTCTTACTGGAAGCGTGTTAGTTCAAATCACAAAAAAGCATGGCCAAACGCTTGAAAATCTCACCCTCTCTTCTTGCCGGCTTGTCGATCAAGCAAGCTTCTCATCAATCAGCGAAGACTGCCCAAACCTTATAAGCCTTAACCTATCTTTTAATGCGACCATCGATACAGAGGTTATACAAAGCATAGCTAGCAACTGCCCTAAGATTGAAGATTTAGATCTTTCAGACTGTGCAGAGGTCGATGATAACACCATAAAGGTCCTTGCAACTAATAGTAAAAACTTACAAAGGCTTGCTCTAGATAGCAGCTCCATTACAGATCAAGCTCTTTTCTCTCTTGGAGACAACGCCTCACGGCTGCATACAGTAGAGCTTTACAGCTGCGAGGAGATTACGAACTCGGGAGTTTTATACTTAGCTCAACACTGTCCCCTCCAAAAAATTGACCTAACTTACTGTACAGAACTTAGTCAGCAAGATATAAATCAAGTCATTGCTCATAGCTCAAGGCTCAGAGAGATCATGCTGTTAAATGGTCAAAAGCTTCGTTATGAGGAAATAGCCCTACGCAGAGCTGCTCTTAGCTTAGTTGAGATTGCCCAGTCTAGCATGCAAAAACTATAGCAACGCGCCACTTTGATTCACATATATTGAGTAAACTTATATGTTTGGACGATCCATAAAAGTTATGATCTATATAGATGGCGACTCTCAGCTCTACAAAAAGCTTTATCCAAATACCTTATGAAATCAAGCTGCAGATTTTCAATTCTTTACCTGCTCATGAGCGAATTAGAGGCAGGGAAATCAATCGAGAACTTGCAAAAGTTCTTCAAATTCACAATGTCTATTTTCCTCCATCCATGTCTATTGCCGAGCAAAGGCATGGATCTAGCGTGTGCTTAAGCCATGCACACTCTATCAAGAGTATACATATTGCCGCTCCTCCCCAACAAATCATGAGCAAAATTCAGCAGGCAAGCCAGACATTTGAGCAGTTGACACACCTATCTATGCGCAGCTGGTGTTCTAAGGTGCACCAATTAATTGAAAAGTCTCCTAACCTTGCATCTTTAGACTTATCAGAAAACAAAGACCTTCCTAAAATTCTTCAGTCTCCCCTTCCACAAATTGCATCACTAAAAAGTCTTTCTCTCGCCAAAAACTCCAACCTAAGTAAACAGCAGATCCTATATATCTTATCTGCATGCCCAAATATCCAGAGCCTCAATCTCTCTAGCTGCTCTGCTGTTGATGATGATCTGATCAGGACCATAGCGCATACCCACCCCCACCTCTCCTCTTTGAATCTTTCAGGATGTCAAGGGATTGCAGACTCGAGTATAAGAGCTCTGTCCTTAAAGTATCCCCATCTGCAGGCAATCGACCTATCAAACTGTTCCCAGCTCTCTGACTCTGGGATTCTCTTCCTTACAGATGGCTGTAAAGAGCTTAAACATCTCAATCTTTCTAGCTGTTCTCTTCTTTCTAACAAAAGCTTAAGGGAGATTGCTAGTAAAGTTAAGAATCTTATTAGCCTCTCGCTTATGGACTGTCGCAATGTGAATAATAATGGTATTAAAAAAGTTGCGCAGGGATGCCCTAACCTTAGAACATTAAACTTAAAGCGATGCTGCCAAGTAACGAATAAAGGCATGCGCCACCTAGCGCGCAAGGCTGCAAATCTCAGGCACCTCGTTATTGAGGGGTGCCACAAAGTCTCCCCTAAGGGAGTTAGACGCGTCACAAGGGATTGCAAGCTCCTGCATAGGGGAGTAAAATAGATTAAGCCTGTAGAAAGCTAGAATTTCTCTTCTGAATCTTTTATACTGCCCGAATGTCAAAAAACTGTAACTTTTTAATCAAATTACAATGTCCTTTTCAATCCGATTTACCTCCTTAGCCCCCTTTGACTCTACCTCTCAAACTCCCTCTCCAGTCCCCTCTACAGATCAAAGGGACACTCCTCCTCCTAACCTAGATGATTGGCTTGTAGAAAATTTTGAAGACGCGAGTCACCTAAAAGCACCTTCGCCTCCCCCATCTGTATCTTTTGTTAGTCACCCACCCTTACTTGACTGTACCCATCTTTCCTGGGAGCCTATTGGTTTAGAGGAGCAGATTCCGCTTTCTATCCCCTCCCCTTCTGCTGATGACTTTAATACCGACTCTTCTGCCGAGCTCTCTCCCATTGCGCAGCAAGCATCTGATATAAATAAGTGCTTAACGCACCTAGAAACGGCCTCGATAGATGAGGGTTTTTTAGAGGATTTCCCAACCCTTCCCTCTTGGAAGTTTCAAAACCTCTTGGAAAATGAAAAAAGAGTCATTAAGGACTACCTAGATATAAATAGGGTAGTTAGGGAAAGAGACTTCCAAAGTTTTTGCTTAAAAAACTTTGGAAAAGCTGTTGTTGCAATTCCTCTCAGCCCTTACACAGGAAACTGTGTTTTACATACCCATGATTTAGATGATCCATCTATTGACCAGCTAAGAGCTTGCCTCAAAGGGGAAATCTCTCCTACAACACTATCTACGGAGCTTCAGAACCTATACTTTCAGGTTTATCCTGAAAGATCTTCTAGCTCTACAACCACCCGCGATGAGCTTTGTAAAAAACTCCTGCGATACCTAGAAAAGCGCCCTATTACTTATGAGTATTTGCACAAGCAAGGCCTTTCTCCTTATGACAGCTTGAGCCTCCCAGAAATCAAAAAAGTCAATAAAGTCTTCCAAGAAAAGCTTGTTGTTACAGATCAAGAGGTTCAAAAGTTTTGCATCCACCAGTTTAGAAAGGTCATTACAAACCAAAAACTAGCAAGCATCGTAGGCCAGGTTGGAAGAGGGCTCTCATTTTATGTGCTTCGAACGGGGCAAGTACAACCAAATGAAAGTGAGCTTCAAACCCTCAGGAAGGCTAAGCGAGGGTTCAGGACTCTTTCTTCTCCATCAGGCCGCTTAAAAAAACTCTGGAAGCAGATAAGTCTGCAAGACACCCCTCAACCTAGATACTCTCCTCATAGCTTGGCCACCTGCCGAGAGCGGCTTAAAACCTCTCCTCTAACTCCTGCCTTTTTAAGAGAACAAACGCAACTAACACCCACGCTGTATAGCAAGCTTTCTAAGGAAGAAAAGCAGTCTATTGCACAGCACCTTGAACCAAGAGGGATGTTGAGCCATATAGAGCTTCAGCATTTTTGCTTAGAGGAGTTTGGGAAAGCTGTTGTTTCATTTAAAGGGCTCCCGGCTCCCTCTTCAAAAGCTGACCCCCTTGCAAGGCTTTATCTATTAGCCATGGACTTACTAAGGAGAGAGACTCCTCTTTCCAACCATTTTTTAGAACGCCTAATCCAAGATAGGTATCAAGAAATTACAGAGCTTGAGCCAGACGAAGTACGCAGTCTAAATCAAGCTTTTTCCAAAAGAAAAATTATCCAAGATATTGATCTTCAGTCGTACTGCATCAAGCATTTTAAAAAATTGATCTCTGTTGAAAAGCTACAACAAGGTATCCTCAACGACCTTCACTTCCACATTTTGTTTACAAAGACAAACAAAAGAAGCCTCTCTGATTCTGATCTACTTTTACTCATGCAAGCCAAACGGGGTGATCTTTCTGAGTCTCTCCTTTCTAAAGAGCTCGTTGAATATGCCCAGCAACTAAAGCAGCAAGATCCAAATAATACTTTTGACTTCTTAGCAGACTCTACAGCTTCCTTTGCCATTAAGTTCCGGAAAGTTTTTGACCGATACTGTTCTCAGAAAGGTGTGACTTGGTTACAGCAATCTACTCCTAAGCGGTGGATGACCATGCCTCACAAGCAAAGAACAGAGATTCGTTCATTTATCAAAACTCAGGGCCTTATCTCTGGAGCTGTCCTGCAAAGAGCTATATTCATGACCACTGGCGTCTACATTAGCAAAGCACAGCTGCTTGGCAAGCTTTTTTCCAATGAGACATGCTTGATTTCTGACATACCTCCAGAAAAAGTCAAGGAGGTTAAGCAGCGCCATGAAAGCAAGCAACCTCCACTCCTAAAGTACTTGAGAGAGGCTGCCTATTTAAAAGGCAGAGAAACCTCTCTTAATAGTGAGGAGGTCAAAAAGATCAAAGAAGAGCCTTCACTCCTTGAAATGCAAATCAAAATTGAAGACACCCTAGGTAAATACTTTCCTACTCCCAAATTAAAACAACTTCTACTCTCTCATGGGTTTTCAAAAGATCAAATCCACCAACTTGAAGCAAATAGCTACAAGCCTACTCGACAAAAACAGACAAAATCTTCCCGGCAGCTGATTGATGGCCTAGTGATTAACCAAAAAGAGCCTTTCATGCTTGATCCTGATAGCCTGAGCTCTAGGCTAGACTGGACGGACCATAAGTGGGGTCAAGACAGCTATCCTAAAGGTGCAGAGACAATCCGCTGGGCACAAGTAAACAGGTCGGCAAAAAAAGAGCTAAGACGCCTATTTGCAAATCTAAAAATCTTGCCTGCAGCCTCTTTTAAGCAATTTTTTTATGAGCAGACAGGGTTTTTGATTTCTCTAAAAGATATCTATCAAGTAGTTGGCCCTTCTATTAAAGTACTCTTCACTCCAAAAAGTAAATACCTCACCCCAGAGGACTGTCAAGCTGTACGAAAGAAAATTACAAGCCTACAGAATATAAAGCTTACAGCTGAGCAAGAAGAGTTCTTTAATGAATACATACAAAGATTCACATCTAAAAATTAATAAACAAAGCCCCTGACTATGAATACACACCAGCCTTCTCGATCTCCACTCCCTCCAGAGTTCTGGAGAGACCTACAGCGCGCAGTTCCTCTCCCTGAGCTACCTGAAGGCATGCAAACCTCGCCGGAGCCAAACCAAGAGGACCCCGCTTCCCTTTCTTCCCCTACGCCAGTAGAATCCTCCTCTCTTTCTCTTGAAGAGAAGTTTCTAAAGCAGGTTGGCTACCAGTTAGTCAATCACACTCTTACTGAGCATTTTCTTAAAAACACAAACCCTGGCTGCCCTTATGCAGACCTAAAGAAGCTTTCTTTATCTCAAATTAATAGAGTCAATGATCAATTCCGAACGACAGTCGTCGTAACAGAGCAAGAAGTACAATTCTTTTGCTACAAGGAATTTAAGAAAGCCATTTCTTCAAATATTCTTTGTAGCCCAAAGTCATCCACCTGTAGAAAACTAGACTTTTATGTGCTACGTACAGCACAAAACAGTAGAAAAATTGGAGAAAGAGACCGCAACTTGCTTAAAGAGTGTATCAAAAACCCCACAATTGCTTGTAGACTTGAAAATCGCCTTCAAAATCATTGGTACTGCATGGTCCAGCAAGATAAGGAACGAAAATCTTATAAGAGGTCATCCTCAAAAGGCTGATAATTCTCTATCAAAGGAGTGATCTTTCCATGAAAGGCTACATGAAGTTTTTGCTTCAACCGCCCTCCCTCATAAGTTACGTAATTCAACTCACCAATCTTTGAGCAAGCTGCAGCTATAGGGCGTAGGCTTTCTTCTAATAACCTTGTGCCACAAGAGGTAGCATCAGATCCTTCAAACTGAACCCCCTTTCTCACAAACCGAGAAAAAGCCCTTGTGAGATTCACTCCCCCTTTACAGCTTTGGAAGCGCACTGTTGATCCCTCTTTCATAATAGAACGCAAGTGGGAGCCTATACGCCGAGAAAGATTTTTCCTTTGAGGCACATAAAGGCGCTCTTTCTCTTGCTCAGAAAGTATGATCGACTGCTTCGATCCATGCCCTGCAATAGATAGGTAGTCTAGTTGGACTTTATGAGTCACTAGATCACTTAATACTTGCTCTAGCTCTCGAATGCCTTCACTATCTCTTAAAAGAATCACTTTTGCTTGATCAAACTGACGCGCATGCTGGCTGACGTATGAAATATTTCTCTCTTTGAGGCTGCGCTGTTCTTTGTTATAAAAAGCTCCATTATGATCGGACTTGATACTTGCGAAGATATATAAAGCGGTTCGCCCTTTTGCCTTAAATTCTCTAGGGAATTGATAAGCATACTCCTTAGAGAAAGGAAAAGAGACCTCTCTTCTTGGAGAAAAGGGATAATAAGGAACTAATTCTTTAGAAAACGACATAAACATCTCTTTATCAAAGAAATATTATACCTATTTTGTAGAAAAAATTCAATTTATTTTTAAGATTTTGACAAGAACTACCTATTAAAAGCCTCAAAAAGAGATTGCATCTCCAGCTTCATTCGATCTCCTGATGGATCCGTTAGCTTTTTTGCAACCGTTTCTGTCACAGCTAAAGAGGTTTGATACCTCATGCTTGGGAAAGAACGTAAAGCCACCTGATAAATCACCTGGGCAATTTCAGAACAATCTTGGCCACTTTTTGCGAGAGCCGACAGCTTGGTCAGAGCTCCTTTTGCTAATGAGGATGACTCCATAGGCTGATCACTTTGCCAGCAGTTCTCCACCCAGTGGTTTTTCACAGACCCTGGCTCTATAATAGAAACATCAATATTCCATGGAGAAAGCTCTGCAGCTAAAGCCTCGCTCACCGCTTCTAGAGCAAATTTTGAAGCTGCATAAAGACCTAAACCTGGCACCGCTCGCACTCCCGAGGTGCTGCTTATATTAATGATTTTTCCTGACTTTTGCTCTCGCATGATAGGGAGGATTGCTTTTGTTAACTCAAGAGCTCCAAAAAAGTTCACTTCAAACAGCGCTCTTGCCTGCTGAGGGGAACTTTCTTCGACAGCCCCTAATAAGCCGACCCCCGCATTGTTAACAAGCACATCAAGCCTTCCTTCAGCTTTCTGAATAGACTGCACAGCTTGCGCTATGGACTCTTGTTGTGTCACATCTAAGTGAATGGGAGATATGTTGGGAACCCCCTCTAGATCTTTAGGAAAGGAGGAGCAGTACCCTGCCCACACATGCCATCCTTCTTTTGCAAAAGTTAGGGCAACTTCTCTACCTATCCCTCCACTTCCTCCAGAGATCAAAAGAGACTTCCTCTCACTGGCAAAGGAGTGAAAAGATAAGGCTATAGAAAGAACGAGTAGAGAAAAAAAACCTTTCACAATATTCCCTTTGTCTTCTGTTAGAGCTTGAAGTGGTGTACCTAGATGCTTCTTTTCTTGGTAGATAAGTTTTTTCAGCCCCCTTGATCCAGACAACATTTTAAGAATATAACCTTAACACCAAAGCAAAACTTTCTTAAAAAAACCATTTGCAACAAATCACATGATCGCTTTAATGGAGCCTATCGATTTACAAAAAATTAGGCGTTTCTATGGCAACTACTACTGTAAAACCTCTTGCTGTCATGGCTTACCAACTCATTGACTTAAGGAATCAGCTTGATAAAACTCATTATCCTTCTCCAAAAGACTCTCGTACCCAAGTTGCTGCAGGCTCCGCTTTTATGTGCGTTGATGCAAGCTACCGTTCAGCTCCAGATAGGTTAGAAGCCGAAGCGGAAGCACTTCTAAGTGAGTCTAAAGACTTGATTAGAACCTACTCCCCTTCTCCTAAAGTATATAGCCCAAGCCTTTCTGATGAGCTCTCTGATGCTGCAAGTGATGTAACAATGGAGATAGCCTACCGCATGCAGCATGTTAAAGATTCAATGTATGACTACCGAGAAATTGAAAGCTTAGAAGGCGAGACAAAGGAAGAAAAGTTAGAAAAGTTTTTAGCAATCCTTCCTGTAGAGGTTGGCCTTGGCCATCTTTTACAGTCTGAAGATGCTATAAGGGATCTAACAGAAGCATCGGGGATCTCAAAAGAACGGGTGCAAGCAAAAGCTAGTAGGCACTGTATGCTGGTGGCCTTGCAAAATAACCTTGTCTCTGTAGAGAGCAGTGATAAACTTCTTGAAAGCATTGTATCCTTGCCTACTGAGGAAGTACACATGCTTCTTTCAGGTTTGAAGCGAAGTGAAACACCATCGAGTCTTTCAGCACTTCTTCTCTATGACCTGATAGAACGATCTAAAGAAGCAAAAGGAGCCTTAGCTAAAGAAGCGTTAAGTGATGATACAAAGAAAAGAGAAAATGTTTGGCAGCTCCTGTTCTTTGCTGCTCCATTTCTTTCAGATCTACTTATATCTGTGCGCAAAGAGGTAAAGGAGCTTCTTCATACAGGGGTACAGAGGGTTTTAATCAATTTGCAGTCTAAAGAAGAGATTGTAGAAGCGTTTGAAGAGAAGCTTGAAAAAGCTTCAACTCTTAGATGCTTTTTAGAAGGTGATGTAGTTACAAGTTAAAGCTATGAACCAACCCCTTGAAAGAATAAGCCCCTGCGCATCAATAAGTCAGCTGCAGACCTTTGCCCACTTTGACGAAGTCTCATTTGCCGCTTAGTCCGTACTAAGCTAGCGTCATGTATCATTTTATTAAATAAAGGCAAAGAAATAGCCTTTGGACTCGGATTGGAAACCTGTGCAATGAGGCGTGAGGGCCCAGAAGCAACGATATCACCCTTTGTTCTCTGATCTATGGCAGCCTCTACAGACCATTTATGCGTAAATAGCTTCCACCTCATATAAAGAGCATACCCATTGATGCCTGTTCCCTGGCACATCTCCAAAAACCGAGTCCGAATAAACCCTGCCTGTGTCTTATCGACACAAGAGCCTTTCCCTTGTAGACTGTGAGTATAACGATGTTCTTCAGGAACCTTTTCTCCCTTGCTTAATAACTCTTTAATAGCCTGATAGTATGTTTCAGGTCCTGTGTGTGCTAATGCTCCACTTCCTCCAAGGTCTCGTTCTTCCACACGAAAGCCTAAAACCTTTGGCAAAAGACCGGAGTTATAAAAGTTCGCTTCTTTCGGGTCTTCTGGGAGATGGATAATTTCTTCAAGAGGAAGGTTCATTGCTTCCAACTCCATTGCACGGTTCTCTTTAGTAAGCCCAGAATAGAGCCTTGCCCCTTCTCCTCTGTTAATGACACGCAGAGTAAATAAACCATTTTCCTGCTTAGAAAAAACCAAGCCGATTGCATGTCCCTTCTTTTTTTTGATATACCCCCCAGGTAAAAAAAGTTGTGCTCCTACCTCTAACCCTTTTAACTTTTCATGTAGTGAGGTGATATAAGCGGCAACCCTCTCTTTAGACTCATTTGCGTTTAGAACAAATGCTAGCGAAGATTCCAACTCACTGGCTACAGCCTGCACAATTGCTCTTTGAGATGGAGTAAGCGCCTCTTCTTTAGTCATTGCATGAAGAGCGGCTATGTTTTCTTGGAAAACTGGCAAGGAGTGTCCCCCTTTAAAAACCTCCGCAGGCACCTCAAACTTTTTAGAATCAAATAGCCGAGGAACCATCCGGCGTACAGCATCATAAGCAGGTGGAGACCCCTGCTTGCTGATTGGAGAAAGCTGTTTATCTGTTCCAGTAACAGTTAAATAAAGAGCTCTCTGAGCATAAAGGCCGGGACTTTTTTCCATCCTTCTTGCAAGCCTTTCCCCATGCAAATGAAGGTGCGTCATTGTAGCATATCCCTTCATGCGAGATCCCCCTTGATCCAGCATGTGGCATAGGCGAGCAAGCACTTTGTCTGTTTGGGCAACAAGAGGAAGTTGCGATTCTATGAGAGGATCTTTTGTGAGCCTCATTAATTCATCAGACAATACCGCTATTTTCTGATTATGGTTAAGAGTTTCTGCCACTTCCTCTATCTTAAATAAAGTAAGACAGGTGGAGACTTTTTCTCCTGCATGCATGCTAGGGTCATCTAGTATCCTTTGTACTTCAGAGAGCATGGTGAAGTGTTGTACAAGTCTTTGCTCTAGAGAGACTCGTGCCTCCTCCTCTTTTATTCGCATAAGATCGATTAAGGGAAGCTCTAGCAAAGAGTCTGGAAAAACACTTTCCTGCCGAGAGCCTTCTCCTTCACTTTCTGTTAAAGACCTAAACCTTACACTTTCCACATAACTCTCAAAGTCACCAAAGTCTTTTATATCTTTTTGAATCTCTGCATCAGCAATGCGCATCACAATGATTTCTGCAGCTGGACTTAGCTGCTCCCCACTTAATAAAAGGGCAAGCTTACTCTCTTCATTGTCTAAAAGGTTTAAACTATCCAAAAAGCTTATAGGGCACCGTTTACATGCAGAGGAAAAGACCGTTTCCCCCCTGCTATGCCTAGATTGAAGTAGGGATAACCGCCTACTTGGATCTGAAAACAGATTAAGAAGCTCTTGTATTGCCTCAGCATTGCCCCGAGCTGCATAATAGTGCATAGGCGTCCATCCACCTTCTCCAGGGGTGATCAACAGCTGGTATAAACAGCTCTCACTTTTCACATGACCAAGTACAGCTCTTTGACATTCTAGACTCTGTTCTGCAGAGCAATCATGCAGTATATTAGCCCCATTGTTTGCTCGTAGCAGAATCAACTCTTCTGCACGCTCTCCCACAAGAGATAAGGTTTCAGCAACTACCTCATGCTCATTTCTAACGACTAAAGCCTGCAAAGCTGTCGATCCAAACTCTGAGCTTTTTTGACTCGCTAATTGATAGCATAGTTCTGGGCTTGCACTGGTCCTTAATAGAGATATCCAGTTTTGCACACCCATCATCCCTACCAAAGACCCATCTTCTGTTCCTAAGTTTAAACATGAGATGCCCCAACTATCAATCAAAACAGGCAGGCGATCCCAGCACTTGCTAGACATAACCGACTGTAATAAGTAATTATTATGCTGGCCCTTACTACATAAGAAGTCCTCTCCAAGCAAGAGTTTCAACCTCTTAATATGCTCTATACTGCAATCTGAGGTAGCTAAGAACTCACTGACCTGTCTTTTAAGCTTTGCAATACGGCCTGAGCTTTTAACAACGCTAAGCTTGTCATAGATCACATCAAACTCTTCTTCTAAGACCTCTTTCTTACTTAAAAGCTCTATAACTTCTGCTTCATTCTCTTTTTGCCTCTTCTCTTCTATTCTAAGCCTTAAATCCTTGATTCCACTTTGCAGTTCATAAGAAAAAATACGGGGCTTATAAAGATAAAGCTCTGATTGAATTTTACCACCAAACAAAAGGTTGATTGAGCATCCAAGCCTTAACCTACCGACTTCCGCTATTTTGTCTAAAATCTCAGCCCCTGGCCTTCCCATAAATTCAATTGAAGCTAAAGCCTTTTGCTCTAAAGTGAGAAGCTCTTCAAGATTTTCTTCTGGCACTTTTTTAATTAGAGCTCTAGTTATTTGCTTGATAATATGTTGGATAGGGGCAGGCCCCTCTCCTTCTTGAAAAAGAAGGGTAAGAAATCGACTATCACTTTGGAGCATTGAGGAAAGGCTTTTAAAAACCCAAGGTTCTCCTCTCATTATGACCTTGCTAATGAGCTTCTCACCTCCCTCATCGCAAGAATCTAACATAGAGAGTAAAGCGCCGGTATCTGCACATTGGCTCCAAATTGAGTTGACTGACCGCCACTCCTCATTATCTACTAAGCAGTGAGCGATCTCCGCTCCCCCTGCTAAGGAGCTTAAAAACAGCCTCTCTTTCAGCTCTTTTTCTGGCAATGTGTTGAGCAAGGATATAGCAACCCTTCCTCTTTGAGTCTTTAAAGTAGCTATATCAAGTACATTCATTCCCTCTTTAGACTGTTGTTGAAGAAGAGACAGCCTGAGAGAAGGATCTTCAAAAGACTCTATGAGCTGAATAACCTCTTGAATACTTCCTCGATAAGCTAGTTTATGAAGAACTCCTCCAATAGACTTTGCTGTGGGAGTATAAGAAAGTAAGTCATGACGAATATGCGGGTCTTGTACCTGTAAGCTAAATTTAACAAAGTTATGATTCCCCATTGCTCTTTGCAAAAAGTGCATGAGATCTATAGGTAGAGCCCTTTCCCTTCCTAAAGCACTAACAATATGTGCTAAAATTTCTGTTTTCCCTTGGGCTGCAAGAGCTCCCATACAGCAAGGAGGGCTTTCCAACATATATAAAAGCCCTTCAGGGGGCAAACTATCAACAAGATCAATCCGCCATGTATCATCTAGAGAGCAGTTTGTAATAAACTGACAAATGACTTCCGAAGAGTCCCGGTCAAAAAAGGCCCCTCCATGCTTATGGAATATCTTCTTTAGCGCTTCTATATCTTCCATACTTTGTGATTCTTTAGATAGAATCTGACTCACAGCTTCATGATCTAATGCCATTGACTCGTCAATGGCATGGACCATCTCTCTCAAGTGCTCAAGAGCTTCTGCTCGCGTAAAAGGAGATTTATCTTTAATGATGGAAAGAATTTTGGGAGGGCATTGCTCTGGGAAAAGTACTGAAAACTTCTGCATCTGCTCATACAGATTAACACCACTAGAAGGAGTTACTCCTCCTATTTGGCTCTGAAAGATTTCTGTTAGAGGATGGGTGTCAGACTCTTCTTCTATCTCTGCTATTTTTTCAGAAAAGTACTCTCCAAAAGCTTCTATTCTCATTGCCTATCTCCTCGAAAACTAGAGAAGATATCGGAATAATGAATCTAAAAATTAAGCATTACAGGAAAATATTTATCTTCCTTCCCTAGAGAAGGTTACAGAATATGTTTCACTAAAATTACGCCCCAAGTCAAGACAGCAAGCAAAATAGAGAAAAAAACAGCAGCAGCTCCTGCATCCTTAGCAACTTTACTAAGAGGGTGCGTCTCTGGTCCTATACGATCAATAGCAGCTTCAACAGCCGAGTTCATAAGCTCTACCACCAAAACAAGCATCGATGTAAAAAGCAAAAATAGCCGCTCTTCTATAGACAAAGCAAAAGAGAAAGAGACAAGGTAAGCCAGTGAGAAAACGATTACCTCTTGGCGAAAAGCAGCTTCACTCTTCCATACTGAAACAACGCCTTCAAGAGCATACTTAGTCGCTGAAATAATTCTCAAAGTCTTCACCCTTCTAAAGATTATAAGCTCATTAACTGTTTGTACTTTTAGGAAATTTGTGCAGTTAAACATCAATCAACCGCCCTAGATACCCTCTACAGCCCTTCTTTGTCCACTTTATTTCTTAGGATTTTTTAAATTGAAACCAAAGAATACACTAAAAGTGAAAGCCTAGAGCCAATAGGCATTCATACGAGAACATGATATTCTAAGAGTTTGCTTGGTAAGACAAACTATCTATAACCAATTAAAGTAGAAAGGGTTAGCAATTATTCCCCACCTAACCAAATTCATTTTTCCGCATAAAATTAATTATTTGCAAAGAAACATAAAAAAATTCATTAACACTTACTTTATGATTTTGCAAGTAAGAGGGTTCTATGAGTGGGGTAAGCCAGCTAGCGATGAGAAGAGGCAAAGATGACTCTTTCTACTCAACATCTTTCACTTGCGCTGAAACAAAACCCCCTATACCTCCCTCCATAGAAGAAGAAGTTCCTTCAATCAGCTATTCACACTTCCGGTTTGAAGTCGATTTAGAACGCCTGCTTATCGATGAACCCGATATCAGGCGCATGTCTTATGGAGGAGAGATCTACCAGCTACTTATCGACCATAGAATTGATCCTTCTATTCTTGAACACCCCAACATTCTAGGCGCTTCGTTTCAAGGTAAAGCGATGGGAAAGCCCTACTTAGCGATTCAGGAAAAAGGTTCCTCATTAGACCGCCTTGCGGATCGGTGTTCTTTGAACTTTCTAGCTTCTCCAAGAAAAATAGCTGAAACCATAGACTCCATACAAAATGAGCGCTCAACAAAAGTTATAAAAAGTCTTTCCTTTTTTCAGACCATTGCAAGAGATTGCCTTGCAGCACTCAATCACTTGCATACATCAGGATATAGTTATGGAGGGGTTGACAGCTCTCAAATCTATTACCTAAAAAGCGAAGATAGGTTTGCTCTAGCGATATCTTACAGAACTCGTCCCCTACATCCCACTCCTGGAACAAAAGAAGTCGTGATTCCTACTGAGCAAGAGTTTCTAGCGATGGAAAAGCAAAAGCACTTTGATCGGTGGACTCTCGGCGTAAGTCTTTATTCTATAGTTACAGGGCAAGCAGCGTTTCCGGAAGCTCAACAAGCGGAGACCACATTGCAAGAGTCTTTTTCTCAATGTGTTGGCAAAAAGATCGTATACCCTCTTTATTTTCCTACTTCGATGCGCCGCTTTATAAATGCTTTATTAGCATCCCCTGCTACATATGGAGTCAAAGAGGATATCCATGATTTTTTACATATGCCTCTTCGTGCAGCTCTATTTGAGTATGGAGAGCAACTACAAAGGCACCCCTCCCTCAGTTACTACCAACTTCCTGACAGATTTCTTGCAGCATGCGAAAGATATATAGAAGAGGACACATTAGATTTACATGCTACAAGTGCTTCAGGACCTTATCAAGAAAAGGTCACCTCCCTCAAGATGGAAAAAAAGCAATACCAACTACACTCTTGTGCTTATATTTCCTACATAGGAGGTGAAAGCGCACAAACGATGGAGCGTATAAAAAGCTCTTACCGAAGTGGGAAAGTGTTAGAAATGCTCCCTCCAAATATTCATATTCTCCATACCGTTGCATCTAAGATGTACAATATTACAAGCCGAGAAGACCTTCCTTTAGACTTTTCTTCTCTAGATGCAGAGTCTGTTGAACTAGATGCTCCTCCCGAACAGGCTCACTATGCATTCACCTTACAAGAAAGCACCCCAAAAGATAGTGTTAAACTTCTAGACCTAGTGCTCCCTTCCTCTTGTACCAGCTGCATAGGTAAACCTAAAATCTCCCCATCCTTATCGCTCTCCTTTCTTGCAAGGGACTCTGATCTCATTAGAGAGGGGGATTCTTATACGACCTCTCAGTTTTTACATACGATTCGGTCATTACAAAACCTTACACTGGACTTTCATAAGCTCCTTCTTCACTTACAAGCATATAATGTGGCAGTACAGTCCATCGATGTAGATTCTTTTGTATGGTCTGAAAAAAGAGGCCTGATACTAACGGATGTTAAGCATGCAGTTGTAGCCAATACAAATTCAGGGTTTCCTGAATGGTATAAACCTGCAGATAGAGAGGTTTCTACTACCCCTCATATTAGAGATCTACACTCGACAATCAGACAAGTGGGCCAGGTGATTCAACAATTAGCTATAGGGTCTAAAGATCCCTTAACTGTAGATTTGCTCTCCCATATACCTAAAGAATTTTTTACTTTTATCAAGCAAGCCACAGCACCTTCTACAAAACAACTCTCTCTTGAAAGGTGGCTATCTACTCCCTTTTTAGCATCCTCTCCCCAGGAGATTTTAAAAAACTACAAACAAAAACAATAAATAAACAAATTCAGTTTTATTATATTTAATTGATTTAATTTCAATTAATTACTAAAGTATACACTTTTTAATATAATAAAACTGGCAAAAAAATATGTTTATTAACAACAACAACAACAACAACCACCACCCCATACATATCATTCCGGTGGCTGCACAGCAACCTATGCCTGTTAATACTTCCTACCAAGCCTACCCTCACCAACAGGCTTACTATGCACACCCCGCCTATCCAACCGCTGCACAGCAACCTATGCCTGCCCATACTTCCTACCAAGCCTACCCTCACCAACAGGCTTACTATGCACACCCCGCCTATCCAACCGCTGCACAGCAACCTATGCCTGCCCATGCTTCCTACCAAGCCTACCCTCACCAGCAGGCTTACTATGCACACCCCACCTATCCAGCTGCTGCACAGCCTCCTATGCCTGCCCATACTTCCTACCAAGCACCAATGAGTCAACCCACTCCTTCAATGGCTTCTCCTATGGAGCCTCCTAGACAACCTATAGTGGATCAAGCTCTAACTATACCCAGCTCATCTATAACTAATGCCTCTGAAGGAGAGGAAGAGCCTGACCTTTTCTACCCGATCCCTCCTACCCATGAAAATTCTTGTTCACCCGTTTCTTTTTCTGATCTCAATGACCTTTCAAGAACCTTTTCAGAGCAGATAGAGCCAGATACAGAGTTTCCTGAAACACCTTCAGGACAACTAGAGCAAGAAAGTGCTTTACACATACCTAGATCTATCCTAGAAGAAAGGGAAAGTCCGCACTTCTTCTCCTCCTCTTTTCCTTATGACAGAGATTCCCTTTCACCTGTTTCTTTTTCTACTTCAGGAAGTCTCCTAGCACACCTAGAAGTCAGTACTGAGACTTGTCATCAACCTGTAGAGACACATGAATCAGCAAGGTTTTTACACACTCCTAGCTTTCACCTAACGGATTCCTCTGAAGGAGAGGAAGAACCTAATTTTTTCTCCTCATCTTCTTCTTTTTCTGATCTCAATGACCTTTCAAGAGCTTCCTCAGAGCAGGTAGAAGAGAACGTAGAGCCCTTTAGTCAACCTGCAGAAGCATATAGGCAAGCAGAGGTCTTACCTACATCTAGCTTTCACCTAGCGAACTCTTTTGAAGAAGAGGCCGAGCCCAGCTCCTTCCTTCCAGGCAAGATAACCATCCTTCCTACTCCTGATAGACAAATTAATGGGATTGCCTACTTAGACCCTTTGCCTCTAAAAAGGGCAAGTGATGGTAGGCCTCTTAGCGTTGTGGATCGTATAAATAACATCCTTCGGGAGCGCAAAGTTGATACTGAAGAACTAAAGTCTATTGGACTTTCTGCAAGCGAGATTAAGAGCTTGCGTCAGCTCGACTACAACCAAAAACAACTCATTAGAGAAAATTTTCCTTCCGACTACCTAACAACGACTAGAAATGTTCAGCAGTTCATGCTGAATAAATTTGGGAAAATTCTTCCTGCATCAAAAATGAATGATGACTGGATTTTACAAAACAGGCTGACCATGCTGTCGAGCCCTGTTGCTCTATCTCTAAGCAGCCTTGTAAATATCGCAAAATCTTATAACCTGAATCAAGACCCTCTTGTAGATAAGCACCGCCAAGCTATTCGAAAAATTAAGGTTTTAAGATACTGCTATAGTCACCCAGCCTACTCAGATCGCAAGATCACTCCTGACATTATTAACCAAATAAAAAGCATCGCTCACAATCACTATAATGGCTTATCTATCAAAACTGTGAACTTGGTCTTAAGAGCTATTTTTGGCATTAGTTATATGCGCGATACGGTAAAAAAAATAATGGAAAGAGAAGGGATACCGATTAGTAACTACCGGTTGCAAAGAAGACCTCCAAGTCACTCATCAATAAACCTGACAGCCAACTTAATTGATGAACTAGAGGAAGAGCAACTACAAAGGCAACTCGCAATGAGCCAACTAGTTAGAGCCTAATAAGCTTTTAAGGCCCTTTTTTCTGCTCTAGTTGTACGAAAATATCGGGACCAACTCCCTCCCTCATAAGCAAAGAAATTTTATAGTACATTATGCATTTGTGATTATGCATAATGTACCTTTTTAACTATAAGATAACACATTAAAGTAAATGTCTGTTCGTTCTCTTTCTCCTCTTTCTAACCCTGCATTGTATGGCCTATCAGAAGAGCAACAAAGTACGAAGCCTACAACACCTACGGAATACAAAGACAACCCCTCGCCCCTCCTTGACCTTGATAGCCTTCAGGCAGAGAGTCCCCTTGAGCAAGAAAAATCTTATTCTGAAAAAGGCCCTGGGTCCCCCTTAAACACATATACCCCTTTGCAGTTACCGGATATACCAGAAGTTCACCGAGAAAAAAACCTTTCTAAAGAACCGCTACGGGCTCCTTCTCCTCAAAGCACAAGACTTTTACCTTCTCCTGAGAGGCTGCTCCACGGTGTTGCTTATATGGCTCCTTTTCCTTTCAAGGAACCTAAGGAAGACCAGCCTTTGGAATTTGTAGATCAACTCACGAACATTCTTAGAAACCGCAAAGTTACCAGAGAAGATCTCAAGTCCCTTAACCTTTCTGAAGAAGCTCGCAAAGCCCTCTATAAAATCAATGTCGCTCAAAAAGATATTATCAAAAGAACATTTCCTTCTAGCCACCTAACTACTACACGATATGTACAGCAATTCATGCTGAGTCAATTTGGAAAAATTATTCCCGCAGAAGGCATTGATGACGATTGGATCCTCCAAAACCATCTAACAGTACTGTCAGGTCCTCCAGAACCATCACTTCAAGACCTTATTAATATTGCTAATGCCTACAACTTCAACTTACCTCCCCCTCAAGGGAAAAGCCTTTCAGACCTTGAAAAAGTCAAAGTTCTAAGGTATTGCCACCAAGCGAGCCCTGCTAATGAGATCACTCCTGAAATAATTGGGAGATTAAAGAAGATCGCAAGTGACAATGATGCTTTGTCTGTTAAGGCTGCGACTCTTCTCATGCGAGCTGTCTTTGGTATCACCTATATGCGAGCGAAGGTGAAGCAAATCATGGAAGAGCATGCTATCCCCATTAAAAACCGCTTGAATACAAGGCCTCAAAAAGGATTTTCTATGCACTTGGTAGCTAACGTTCTTGAAGGTATAGAAAGAAGGCAGATAGAGGAAATACCGCTAGTAAAACCTTAACGCTAGGTGCTAATAAGCTAGATATTTTATTCCTCTATGCATAACAAACTCTAGAACTTCCACTTAAGGTCTGCTCCTACCTGCTGCCCTTTGTAATTTCCATTTTGCTGTAGCTGATAATTAAGTCCCATTTCCATACCTGACCGGTGGTAGTAATTCAAAGAAAATGCAGGGGCAAAGAGCAGTCTATTCTTCTTATA
Source organism: uncultured bacterium (assembly GCA_964460785.1). GTDB lineage: Bacteria > Chlamydiota > Chlamydiia > Chlamydiales > CAYWQB01 > CAYWQB01. Next base: position 232,834 of record CAYWQB010000004.1, on the reverse strand, counting down.
GGTGTGTGTAACGAAGGAATCCCCCACGCTCAAGAAATAGGCGCTATAATCCTGATTGCTTAATTGAAAAAGAGCGATCTCACTTAAGGTAAACGTAGGGACAAGTACTGCTTTTTTAAGCTCAATCACTACAGCCCCCTCTACATGACCCATTGAATACCCATCAAAAAAAAGAGGCTACAAGCAAATCATTAAGCTAAAGCACATGCAAAGTTAATAAAAATGTTAACTTAATATTGAACTAATGTTATGACCTTCCTGATGTACTTACAGAAAAAGTAACTTAGTCAATGTTTCCTCCCACAACAAGTTCTCCACTTATAGCCACCACCTCTTCACTACAACCCTACATAGCTCCTACACAGCAGCAGTTTCCTTCTCATTCAGCTCATCAAGACAGTTCTTACATAGAAGACTTTTCCTTAGAAGAGCTCACTAATTTTTTTGAGTTCCCTCCTATAACCCCCTCTCTACAGCCTACCCTCCAAGATCCAGAGCCTCCTAAGGATTCCCTTTATGGAAGGGTCTCCCGTATTCCCATCTCTGAAGCTGATATGCTATCATCAATCCCTATTATGCCCTCTCAAGGTGCTACCGATACATCAGCTCCCCTAGAGAGGCCTTTTGCAAGCTACTCAGAACCCTTTGACCCCTCTTTTAAAGACCTGCAAATGCCACCTTCTGCTGAAAGTACGTCTTGTATTCACTACCGCATTGATTCAGCTTGGACATCTTCTTCACATACTACTAGTAAAAATAGATCCAATCCCTGGCGCTCTGATGCTCACATCCCTTCTGATGAATTTAAAATTGCTACCATAGCTTCTGGCACCCTTCCTTCCCATATTCCCAAAGCCTCCTATCCAAACAACCCAGGACTGCAACAAGTACTCGCAGAACTCAGGCAAGTTGTAAAAAGAAAGGTAGTGACAGCCCATAGTATAGACCGAAGCATAGAGAATGCCTTTAAAGGGGCTCTAGACCTTTCAACAAAGGGCATAATCAGAGGAGCCATTACCAGGTTCAGTGATCTTGAAAAAAAAGAGATCGAGCAATCTTTCCCTCCAGATAGCCTAACCTCAAGAAGGTGTCTCCAACAATATATGTTAGATCGATTTGGTAAGGTTTACCCATCAGAGCGTATAGAGTCTAATTGGACTGCGCACCACAATGTATGTGCTTTACATGACAAAAGAGGAGAGCTTTCCCTTGATGACTTACATGCTTTAGCTGTCTCGTATAATGAAAATAAGCCCCTACCTGTAACCCTCCATAAGCGAGACATTTATAAGATTAAGATTGCAAGGCTATGTAGTAAAAGTAGTCGTTCATTTCAGGTTGAGAAAAAGCACCTTGACCACTTGAAAAGGGTGGCTCAAAGAGAGGGAGGGATTAAGATCAAAACAGCCCTTCTTATCCTGCAATCTATATATGGAATTGATGACCATAAAAGAACAGATGTGCCTCGCCTTATGAGGAGGGAGGGTATTCCTATACTTAAAGACACTCCTCAAAGAAAGCGAACCCTAGAACAGTCTATAAAGATTGTGATCCATGAGATTTTCAATAAAGAAACTCACGATCGACAGAGAGTCTAGAGCTTTTTTAAAGAGCATGAAAAACAAAGAACAATATTAACTTAATTATCCATTAATGATACTGTTACCTCTTATCACTATCTAAACGCACAACTGCTTCAGTATATGTTCCCACCTACAACAACCTCTTCTCCAAGGCCCTCTTACTACCAAAACCCCTTCCAAGAAGATCCCTATAGTGGCTTTTTTTCTCCCAATTCTAGTAACAGCCCATATCCAGACCTTCCTCCTCTTGACACACAAGAGACAAATAACCTGCTTGGTTTATATGACCAGGTAGACGTCCCTCCAACAACCTTTTCTGAGCCACCTACACTTCTTGGAAGAGTGTCTTCTATTGAACATTCAGAAGAGCCTGTATCATTACAACAGTTTTTCCTTCCTTCTCCCCAAGCATTTGTCGCATACCAAGGCGCACACTCAATACTTTCTCAGGCTTCTACAGTAGACAGAGTGTCTCAAATGAGCTTTCCTCCTCAGCCTGTCACTGTTTCTCCCCAAGCATTTGTCGCACACCAAGGGGTACACTCAATACCTTCTCAGGCTGCTACGGTAGATAGAGTATCTCAAATGAGCTTTCCTCCTCAACCTCAGAGGGCCTTCTCTCCTATAGAAACGAGACCTAGTCAGCAAAACAGCTTACAGCAAGCCCCTCTTTATTCCATTGTCTCCTTAGGCCCCCAGACAAACCCTCTTACAGGAAGAGTAGAACCCACCTACCCAGGCCACCCATCTTACCCTGAAGCAGCCTATCTGCAAGTACTGATCCCACTTAACCTTTTTATGAACACTTCTTCCCCTTCTATGACCTCTCCTCCTCCCCACCTAGAAGCTCAAGCTCTCGCTATACATGGCCTGCCCAGCCAAGCTTCTTCTCCAAATATTCTACTTCGGCAAACTGTAGCTCCCAATCGAGATACTTCTTGTATTCACTACCATGTGGATCCAAATTTACAACTCTCTTCAAGCTCAACTACAGCAAGCAATCGACAACCATGGAGTAAAGAAGAGTATGCTCCCTCCCCTGAAATGAAGATTAAAACTATTGCTTCCGGAGAGCTTAGCCCTCACCTTCAAAAAGCATCCTACCCTGATGATCCAAAGCTACAGCGTGCTCTAGAAGAGTTCAGACAATTAGTTAAAACGAGAAAGATCACAGAAAATAATATAAATCACATCATTGCACAACACTTCATAGGATCTCCCCCTGAGCATAAAAAAGAGGTTAAAAAATTTTTAACCTCAATAAATGGCCAAGACAAAATAGCTCTAAAAAGAGCTTTTCCTCCTGGTAGTTTAACGACCTTACGGCGCCTGCAAAGCTATATGCTAGACCGACTTGGCAAAGTCATGCGCTATGAATCTATTAATTATGAGTGGCTTATAACAAACAATCTATATGCTATAAGTAATCATAAAATCATTTCTCTTCATGACCTTCATACTCTAGCTGTTTCATATAATGAAAATAAGCCCCTCCCACTTGGACTCAATATGCTAGATGTTCATAAAATAAAGGTTTTTGCTCTCTGTAAAAGAGAGCTTTCTACACCTCTCAAGCAAGAGCATATTGACTACCTAAAAGAGGCAGCTCAAAAGCATGGAGGGCTAAAAATTGGAACAGCTTGGATGTTATTGCGCGCTATGTTTGGAACCTATATCAGCCGTAAAGACCTATCACCTGTAATAGCCGAAAGTGATATATTGATTTGTCCTAAAATTCCGCATCGTCCTGCTGAAAAGACATTCTCAATCATTATAGATGAAATTCATAAATCCATAGATCTCAGGCAGGCCTCTAGCACAAACTAGAGATCCTCTACTGCTCTTTACATAGCTCTTTGTCATAACGAAGGAGGTTGCTTAAAACTTGCTGGCGAGCGCTGGGTCCTACAGCAGAGGTATCATTGCCATGGACCCTCTCTTCAATACCACGCAGCATATAAGCCCCACAGTCGTAATCATTCGTTTGCTTTGGCATTGCAGCTATTGAGAACTTCCATTCTCCTTCAACCCAATCTACGTATCTTCCAAGCATTAACTGGTTAACCAACCAGTGTGCTACCTGCGCTCCCTCTTCAGGGTCTGCAATCCCTGGCTTTGAGTCAAAAATTTTATACTCTCTGCCAGCAAGGTCAATTTCTATAAAGTACCAGTGTGAATTGTGGTGGTTGACGGGCAACCAAATGGTTTTAAGCTTTGCAGGATCAGGCAGTGCTGTTCTTGTGCTTTGGTATTTTCCTTGCTCATCATACTCTTGCTGAGTCAGCAGCTTTTTTAAAGAGCGCTCTCGAAACTTTACTAAGCGTTTCGAGTCTCTTTTGAATTGCTTATAGGTATCGGTTAGGCAGCGGGGGAAGACCCATTGACTCTCAGAACACTCCTTGCGAAGCATAGGGATATATAAGTCTAGAATTCCTTCTGAAATCCATGCTTTTTTCGTTCCCCGAAGCTCCTCTACCTCAAGTCGACCAAAGCAGGACTGAAAGTAACTTGAGGATAGGCTCCTACGGCAAATATACTGCGCATGCTCTTGTAAATCTTCAGGTATCTGCACGCCAAGTCTAGATGGTTGATTCAGGCTCAATTCTTGTGGGACTACTTCTTCTATGATAACCACATCTTCACTATCTGAATTGACCAAGTCAATCACAGGCAAAGGTTTTTTCTCTGCTGATGAACCTTGCATTAGCTGAACTAAAGCATGGGCTGCAGCCTCAATAACCTTTTGGTCTTGAGAGCTACTTGAGGAACCCTTAGAGATAGGCTCTACTGTTTGATGAGAAGAGTTAAAGTGAGAAGAATGTAGTTTAGGTGTGGACATGTCGATACAAAGTTACTTATTTTGAAGGTTATTATGCACTCAACTGCTTGTCATACTTTAGGATCCGGTTCAGTAACTGCTGGCGGACATTTTTACCAATCCTAGCAATTTTTTTTCCCTTCATACGTTCTTCTATACCACGCAACATATAGACTCCGCAATCATGGCCATTTTGCTGTTTCTGTATAGGAGCCTCACTCGATTCAAAGCGCTCTTCTCTATCGAGGTTGATATAGCCCCCTAAAGCCATTTGCTCAACAAGCCATTCTGCTACCTGCACTCCCTCTTCGTGGTCTGCAATCCCTGGCTTTGAGTCAAAAATTTTATACTCTCTGCCAGCAAGGTCAATTTCTATAAAGTACCAGTGTGAATTGTGGTGGTTGACGGGCAACCAAATGGTTTTAAGCTTTGCAGGATCAGGCAGTGCTGTTCTTGTGCTTTGGTATTTTCCTTGCTCATCATACTCCCGCTGAGTCAGCAGGTTTTTTAAAGAGCGCTCTCGAAACCTTTCCAGGCGTTCTGGGCTTTCTTGGAGTTGCTTATAGGTAGAACCTAAGCAACGAGGAAAAATCCACTGACTCTCAGAACACTCCTTGCGAAGCATAGGAATATATAGGTCTAGAATTCCTTCTGAGACCCAGGCACTCTGTCCTTCTCCACTAATATCTTCCCCTAATAGCCTTCCCATTTCTTGGGCTCGAAAACGGGACTGGATATAAGAGGATCCTAAATCTCTTGTAATAACTGACCGTGCATGTTCTTGAAAGCGACGTGGAATTTTTACACCAGACTCCCAAGTTTTGCTCATATTTAAAGCATCGAACTTGCGGGCTTTTTCTGTCTGTGCAGTAGCCTCTTTGACACCACTAGCTTCATCTGTTAAATCAATCACATCACTAGCTTCATCTGTTAAATCAACTACATTAGAGTCAGCCTTATCACAGCTAGCCTGTGTATACTCATAATGTCCAAGTCCTGCAGCTAAACCTAAAGAAATACCTGCTACTTCAAAACGCCCCTGGCTCAGAGCATAAAAGCCAAATACAGCAGATGTGCAAGCTGTAACTTTTCTTGCTAAAGAAGCATCTACCCTTGATGGAAGTTGTGGTACATGAATTTGTGATACATATTGTGAAGCTCTTGAAATGAGAGGGATTTGCATAAAACACTCATAATTTTATTGAAGCTTAACATGTTAACAGCACTTATTTTATCAAGCAACTATTTTTATTAAGAAAATGTTAAAAATTTTCATAAATAAAAATCTCACACTACTAATAAAAGCCTATACCTAGTAACGTTTTTCGGATTTTTAGGAGAATTCATGTCATCTACACCTCAAAGCACTCCTTCCTCCCAAATACAACAACTAAACAAAGCGATCCGAACATTAAATAGCTTCTCGGTAAGTAAGGATAAGCAAATAATAAGCGGCACCTTTCAAGGGCGTACATGGTCGATCTCATACATTGATACTGATGATGCTGACGCTATAGGGTTTGCTGGCGAAATGATCGAAGGAACCTTTAAAAGGTCAGTTGAAGAAATTTTTGATTGTAAGGCAAGAATCTATGATCTTTGCCTTCAACTTAAAGATAAAAGTACAACTGTAGATGCTATAGCTCCTAAGGTAGAATCCTATGCAAACACAGCTCGGGAAGCTTTTAAACAACTTATAGAATACAATAATCAACTAGATGAAACGAGAAAAAGCCCACTGCAAGTATCTGAAGTCATGACCTCTGATCATTGTAGTGCTAAAGCCTAATAGACTAATTTGTAGCAGGCTCTACATCAATGATTCTCATGCCAGAGACATCATATAGCTCACAAAGGTCTTGTAAAAGAGTCGTAGCAGTAGCTAATTCTCCAGCATCTCCTACCTTAAACTTAAACTCCCCTAAGTTTGGATCTCGGATCATTAAGTTCTTCTCTCCATCAATTGTTTTGACACCAACTGCCATAGAATGTCCTGTAATATCCAGAAAGGACGTCCAGTCTGCAGAACTTGCATCTAGCCTATCCATTGATGTAAGTAGCGGAATGATTTCATCCGGGCTTACCTCATGCGTAAGGCTTCTGGTTTCTATCCTGTGATTTGCTTTCACATCATCTGGTAAGTCTGTCTTACTCAAAAATTGCAAGTAAAGTGACTCTAGAATTTTGCTATATTGCTTGCCTGATATTAAGCTTGCATCAACAGGAAACAGCTTCTCATTTTCTTGTGCAAATTGAATAAGCTTATCTCCCCTACGACTATCTGGTTTTTTGGAGTAGTCCTCCATTAATCTGGCTAACTGACTAATTTTCTCTCCTACAACCCCTCCACTAGCAGCCTGATATGCTGCCTGTACTGCAGCCTCTCCCCGCTCACTCGTAATTTTTGATCCGTCTAGGCGAGGGTCTGTATTTAGTATATAGCGTAAAGAAGAACCTAAACATTTTCCTGCTTGCGCAATTTCATTCGCATTATTTTGTTCGATAAGTGCTACGACATGCCCTGCTTCTCTAAGGGATTTGACCTTTGATAAAATTGTCTCAAACCCTTTCATGCTTCCACTAGACTTTGACAGCACGCGCTCTGCTTGCCTAGACACCAAAGCCTCGGTTTTTTTCTCTATACCTTTGCTAGGAATAGCACTTTTATCAGCAAGCTTACTTTGAATTTTATCACTTTTACAAACTGTTCTTAGAATGGACCTAAATGATGCTTCTTTCTGTTTCTCGACCCCATCGCGCACTTTTGCGCGTACAGCCTTCGTATCAAGAATTTCAACAAATGGCGTGCGATACCCTTCCTGCAATGCTTGAAACCGAGTTGCAGCCTCTAAATACTCCATACCTTTTGCACTTTTTGCAATCTCATAGTCCCCAATTAAGTTTTCTAACCTCTCTTCGAACTGCTGATACATAGCTCGTACCTGAGAATAACGATCTGCAAAAAAGCTAAACTCTGATCCTTCTAGGGCTTGCTTAAAGAATATCTCTTTTACATGGTCTAGCACATACTGTTTAGTAACTAACGATGGATCTACCCCTTGTAGCCCATCTAACAACCTTCTATAGACAGCATTGGGAGCTTCACGCTCTGCCATTAGGCTGATACCAAGAGACTGTAAAATAGTCTCATCCATTCTATCTGGTGAAACTCCAGCCTTACTTTTTTTACTTGGATCAATAATTACCCGTTCCTTAATGCTACTAAGGCTCACAGCTCTTTTAAGAGACTCTATGGATAAGGGAGTTATAGGCACAGTGTCTCCTGATGGAGCTTTTGGAGCTCCTGCAGAGCGAAGGTGCCTTTTGCCTTTAGCTCCCTTAGCCCCTCCAAACATTGCTTGCCTTGCAGCAATACTCCCCCCTGCAGCTCTTTCTGGTTCAGCAGGAGCTGGTCTTGCTTCTGCTTCCCCTTTGATTGCTGATAAAATCTGCTTTGTTACCCTCTCCTTATGGTCTATAGATACTTTTGCTTCTGGGCGCATAGATAAAGCTTCATTCACCATCCGTAAAAGGGACGCTTCATCAGGAACTATAGACCCAGCTGGGGCTGAAGAGCGAATTTCTGCAGCAATATCTCTAGCTGTTTTTGCTGCAGTCCCTTCGACATCCTTCATTAGCTCCTCTGCACTTGCAGCTCCCCCCTGAACTTTTGGAAGAATACTCTGTAGAAAAGTCATGCCCTCTTTACCAATTGGGGCAGATAAGTCGCTGATCCCCAGATGCTCTTTTATGGAAAATAAAGCATCTCCAATCCCCTCTGTCGGGCACGTCACTTTCATCGCAATCTTTAACCGAGTCAATGCTTCTTCTGCAGAGGAGGTTTCTCCAATTGGCCTCAATACAGCTCGGAAAGCTGCTTGAGCTATATCTTCACTACTTCTCCCTTTTATAGCTTCGAACTCACTACGAGCAGTATCACTAACAAGCCGACTTGATTCAGCATCTTGAATTCCCCATCGATCAAGCAAAGCTTTATGTATAGCCTTTTGCTTCACTGGATTTTCTGGAAATTTGCTTTCTAATACTGCAGACAGCCCTTTAGTAAAAAGAGAAATGGGAGGGATGGCTATTTCCACTTTTTTCTTGATCTCACTAATAACAGGCCTTTCGGAGACATGAATCATAGGGTTTTCTTTTTCATCAAACCCCACAGTCCGTAGCTGGCTATCAAAGATTGAAAGAACCCTTGTAATATCCTCTTCTGCTTTCCCAGACCTTGCTAAAGTCTCTTGAAGAGTCGCTTTGATCTTATTGATATGAAAGGAAGCCTTAGAGCTATCTTTTGTAGGAATATGCTGAAAAGCTCGAATGGAAACCTGACTGACCTTTGAAGTTAAGTCCGAAAACTGTCGGCTTAAAGCAAGAACTGCCGACTCTCTTGTTCTTGCTCGAACCCCAAACAGCTTACAAAGAGCATTTAGTTTTGTATCACTTAAAGATACTGGCCGGTAACCTGATTCCTCAGGAGGGTTGCCTTTACCTAACCGAACTTTATGCTCTGCTCCCTCTATACCAACATCTTTAACCCACAGTTTCATACCTGTATCTTGGTCATTTAAAGATGCTCGAATAACCTGAAGCTTCCATTGATGAGCCTCCTCATCCTTATGAAAACTACCTCCTGCAAGCTTTTCCATTCCTTCAAAGATACCTCGAACAGTGGCCTGTTCTCTTGCATCAAGCGACTGATAGTTAGCACCTTCAAATGCAGCATCCCAATTAATTCCGTCTCCAGAATCATGCACAGACCCAGACATGGACATTCCCCTACTTTAGATCTTCCTAAGATCTCTATCGGAACTTTGGCTGATTAGATAAGTACTTGTTGGTTTTTCAGGAGGATGAGGAATAAATTATACTTGCAAGCTTAGCTGGCTGAAAAAGCTGATCATACTCTAGATCCTTGGGGCCCCAGTCAGTATCCCACCGGGCAATGACTTCTTCACTCTCTCCCTGGCTACGATCTCGCCGCTTTGCTCTTTTCACAGCTAGTGAATGTGGGCAATCGATCCATATTGAGCAGTCAAAGAACTTCATTAGTTTGGGCTGTAGTAAGCGAATACCTTCAACAATCAGTAGGTTTGGCCACTTTTCATCAATAAAGATAGGCTCTTTGAGAAAGCCTCTTCCTTGATAAACTAACCGCTCTCCATGGCTTGCTTGCTTTAAAATCTCTTCCAGAAGGTTCCAATCGACTTGATCTAGAATGCCTGGACCATTTGGGTTGTGGCTATACAGGTGATCAAGGTGAAGAACCTGCTCATCTCTTAAGAAGAAATGCTGACACAACTTCTTTGCTAGGGTTGTTTTTCCGGCCCCTCCAAACCCTGAAATCCCCAAAGTAATCCTTTCTTGAGAAGACAGCATGGTCTCTATGTGATCAATAATCTCTTTTATATTCATTTAAATTTTACCATTCCTTAAAATAATATTTTTGCTCTAAAAGAGAGATTTTCAGCCTTGTCTATCGTCTTACTGCCCTGCTCTAAGCCACACAGGAAACTCCCCACCTCAACTTGTCCCTCTAAAATTCCTCATGTCAAAGGCACCACTGCATGGTCTGAGCAAAATGACCCGCGCATCCAACAATCTGTACAAAGACTATTACATGGCATACACTCAACGGAAAGGTCTCTCTATTGGACAACTTTACCCCAGGTCTCCCTATCCCTTAATAAAGAAAGCCTAAAACAAAAGGTAGAGTCATTTAGAGATCTATGCCATATCCCTAAGGGAGCCCCTGTCTATACCTACCCAAAGGCCGGTACCGGATATTACACCTCTTCTTTCTCTAGTTCTCGCCTCCGCTGCCTCAATGCTTTTCTTTCGAATTTACCTCGGTCTTCAGCACCTCACTACCAAAGCTTGTTTAGACATCGCAAATTACTCGCTCACCTTTCCTTTAAGGTTGATGCTTTGGTTAGGGGAAGCTCTGATCAAGCAAAGTTCCTATCCCTTCTTGAGCAAGACATAGGGTCTATTATTAAAGATTTCTCCAAAGCCAGACCTAAAATTTGCTATCAAACGATACATGGAGAGAGAGCCTTTTGCTTACCAACAGGAACAGCACACCATTTTATTAGCTTATTAGTCTCAAGGAACCCTAAAAGCCAGAAGTGCAATTTGCGTATTTTCAATAAGGGTCGTCAGCCACAGGTCAACCCTTTCGTATCAACAAAAGTAAAAGCCGAAGCTAAAGGCCAATATTACGCTCTTTCTGAAATTGAAATTCAAAATATCGATGCAAGTGTGCTTCTTGATCCAAAGTTTCTAATGCATGTAATCACTTTTGAGTTTGATGGGAAATGTACAATTGATGGCTTGTATAGTCTATTGCACCAAAAGATAATTACAGAAGGGGGAGGACAAGTTTATCTTCACCCCTCGGAGCTTGACCTGAGCTCTCTCCAATCTCTTGCGGAAGAAGATCGGCTAAAAATATTACAAAAAGCTCCTCATATGCACCATCAGATGTATACACCTGTATGCTACGCAGCAAACCTAACCACACCAGAGCATCACCTAGCCACAAGGAAACATCTTCGCCAAGAAAAGTACTTTCGCTGCTTGATGTCTCTAAACTCTTTTAAAGAGAGACGGTGGAAGAAAAACCCTAGAATACAAGCTCTTGCAGATTTAACAGAAAAAAAGTGCCGTCAGCTTGAAAATAAACTACGACTTCAAATCCTACGCAGCTTCAAACCCATTACTTGGTCTCGAGAAAAGGTCATGAAGCATATTATCCAGCCTTCGCTGCAGACTCAGTAAATTCTGACTCTGACTTGCATACAAGCTGGCCAACAAACAAGTGCTTCCCAGTAAACTCTCCATTCCTTTCTTGCCAGCGCATTGCATGCATATGCTTAAGCGTATACTTTTCTCCAACCTTCAAGTGATGGCTTTTATCTTGTATCCCCGCCATGAGAGGAAGAGCCCGTGCCATCTCATTAAAAAAGTCATTAGCAAACGCTTTAATACGACCTGTTGTTGCTTGTACTTGAACCCACAAGATTGATGTTGATCGATTCTCTCTTGTATGCCTCTCTACATTGACATGTAAAGAAAGTTTCTCTTCTCCTGAAACGATACAATCTATAGTTGGAGACCTTTCTGTTACATAGGGCAGTTTTTCAATCAGGCAGGTAAAAACTCGATCTGCAACTTTATTTTTTCTGCATTTGTTTAAAAAGCTAGCTGAGTGATCAAAAACAGTCATCATCACTTCTGAAAGCTCTTTTCCCTTTTGTGTCATTGCCTCACCACTAATTGTATAGCGGTTGGAAGAAGCTTTTAAGCTACTTCTCAGCAAGGTCACGGAAAGATCACCATTTGTTAACTTTAAAGGTGTGGGCTTTCTTCCTACTGCAGAAGTTAAAACAGATACAAGAGGGTTGTGCTGAGGGTTCACAACGAGTTGCCCTATAAAGAGGTGTTTGCCAACAAACTCTCCATTCCTTTCTTGCCAACGTGGAGCATGCATATGCTTGAGGAGATACTCCTCTCCTAGCGTTGTTCCATATCCATCTGTATCTGCAGCTGTCAGAATCGGTAAAACAGGAGCCATTTCACTAAAGAAGAACTGGACGAGGTCTTTTACTTTTTGCGAGTTTGCTCTGACTCTTACTTCCATATAGGTTATGGAGCCGAAGTCTTGTATAGACCTTCTCCCTATAACTTCAATGGCAAGTGCTCCCACGCCCTTTCTCTCATAATTAATTCTAGGGCCATGTGTTGAGATCGCTGTAAATTTTTGGACTAAATCTGAACTTAGGGAAGCTAAATCATCAGACTGCGCACACTCTTTCAAAAAATCTTTAGCATGAGCCATCATATTTAAAATGACTAAAGCCATCCCTTTACCATGGTCTGTAAAAGCCTCTCCATGGCAATCGAAATCTCGATCAGCAATAGACTTTCCCTTTACCTTTAGTTCAGCAGTAAGGTGCGGATCTTTGCTTTTATAGGACTCTCCACGAATGAGCGCATTGAAGACAGGAGGGATGGGGCTTTTATAGGAGGAAATAGACATTTTTTTCTTATGTTTGGCAAAAAGGGAAAAAACTTTAGAAAAAGTTAATGTTGAAGTCAATATTAACTTTATCAACCCTTAACTCTTTCCTTTTCAAAAGATTAACGAGCCAAAGCTCGCACTGCCACCTTTCTCCCTGAAGCAAGCGCTTCATTAATTGAGGAGTATTTTTGATACAGGACAGTAAAAAGAGTGGGGGTGGTTTTTTCAATAACCTGCAGCTGATTGTGGACATGCTGAATATTTTTCAAAGCAGAAGGGCTTTGCCTAGGCAAAGACTCTTTCACATAGCTTTTACACAAAAATGTTAAAGACTCTACTTTAGGGAAGTATGAGCGAATACACTTTTCAACCTGGCCGACAGTCACTCCTGGGACAAGAGCTGTTGCAGAAATTAATACTTTCCCTTTTTGTCGAGACATACTGAGATGGTTTAAGCAGCCTGAACCTTGAGGAAAGACACTGAGGGTGGGCCGCTTTCCTGCTGGAAGTCGATCTGTCACAAAGTAAAGAACCTCTGTTGGCAACATTTTTACCTGTGGCAAACTATCAAAAAAACGAGTGACTTGATGCAAGGCGCATGCATTGATAATCAAGTCATAAGAAAATTTCCCTCTCTTTGAAGACCATAAAGTTTCTCCATCAACCCCTTCTATTTGATTGTTTGTAAAAATATTGACCGATTTTAATGACTGCCGCATGCGCATAGGAATCTCTTGCATCCCTCTTACAGGTATGTGAGCCTCTCCTCGCAAAAAATAAGGAGTAATATTTTGTAAGAGAGAAGGGTGAGTACAAAGCCCTGGATCCTGAAAGACTCCGCGAAGAAAAGGCTTTAAAAACTGCTCGATGAATGGATCTCCACCCCCAACCTCATTCAGAAAACTATCGATTGACTTTGCTTCTCTCCCTTCAAAGTGCTTATTGGTCATCAATGCACGTAATACTTTCATTGCAGGCTTTAAGTGAGGCAATTGCTTTCCAACAAGTGTAGCAAATAAAAAGGGATGTTTTAGAGGGTTGACCACTTTATAAAAGCGCCCCTCATGCCAATACTGCACACAACTCATAAATCGCTGGGTCCCCATTTTTTGTAGGTAAGGAAAATGACTCATTTCCTCATAGCTATCCAAAAATGTTTGAAACCCTTCATCAAGATAAAAGCCCGCTCTTTGCCGACTTTTCAGAGCTCCTCCTACAAGGCCACTCGCCTCATATAGGTCTATTGAATAACGCCCATTCTTTTCTAAGTGATAGGCCGCGGAAAGGCCAGCTAAGCCCCCTCCAATGATTGCAACTCGCTTCACGCCTCAAAGCCCTTATCTCATAATCACCTGTACACCTTTAGGTTACTCCTAAGTGCTATGAAGGGTCAAGCTGCAGAAGAGCCTTTTTAAAAAAATTACTATATATTATTAATTCTTAAGACTCTTCGAGATAAAAAATAAAATCCCCCTTAGGCTCAGGAAGTAAGCTTTTAGCATGAGAGGGCACTTCTAGAAAGGGCCTCTTGTTCTTTTTAAAGTGAAACTTATTTACAAGAACAACAGCCGCTTGCTTATTGAGCTCTCTCCGAAAGCCTACTTGGTCTGCACCTGTTTGAAGAGGTTTGTACTCCCCTTCTTGAAATAACTTTCGGTACTGACTTCTTGCGTGCAAACCTGCATAAATGACCTCCATCTTCTTAGGAGGGGCTGTTTGAAGCAGCTCACAACACAGATCAAAATCTACAGAGCGGCGATTATCTGGGTCAACTAAGTTTGCTGCCGTTAACTCTTCTCCCTGGTAGAGATCCATCACTCCTGGAAGACCAAACTGCAGGACTAGGGCGGATAAACTTTTTCTTTCTGCAGCCTCAGCTAACTGCTCTTTAAACAGAGTAAAGTGCTTCATAAACTCTTTGTGCCTTAAGGCCTTTTGCACCCAAGTGCAAAGGCGCCTCTCAAAGGCTGTGTCTGGAGTTAAGTGATCACTATAGTACTTTCCCTCTCGAGCGGCTTTTACCATGTAAGACAAAACTCTCTCTTCCTGCCTTTCTCCAGAAATTGCTAAAAGAGATTGAAGAAAGAAGTACATCATGCGTGGACTTTCAAATGGATCTAACAACTGATACCAATGGCTGAGATTTTCTCTGAAACAATCAGGGTCTTCTGCAAGACAATGAAGGCGCATGCGTGCATCTAAGGACCGTTTCGTATCATGGGTAGAAAGCACATGCATAGTATAAGGCCAAGATTGAAAGAGCTGCTGCACACGTTGGTGAAAGTAATCATTCGTAATGGAAAAATTCTGAGGTTTTCCTCCTACCTCATTGAGAGAAGTCAAGCGCAAGTAACGATAATTATACGTATCCTCAAATCCCTTAGCAAACACTGCAGGTAAAATCTGCTGAAGCTTCATAAGTGCCTTTCTATGAGTAGGCTTAACCACCTCATCTGGGAAAAAAGAGCCTGTACAATGTTTTGAAGCTTGCTGAATAGCCTGGCAATCTTCCTCTGCTAACTCCCCCTCCTCTTCTATATAGGTTCGATAAATAGGAAAGTGACTTAAAAAAACTAAAAGCTCATCTTTAGAGCAACCAAACCAACGGCTAAACCGATCGACTTCACTAGATAGGTACTTTTGCAAATAGTTTGTTTTTATTTTAGGTAGATCAACAAACCTCTCCTCCTGAACCTGCTGATAGAGATCTGTTAGAGGCTTTTCCCCTTCTACATCTAGAAGAACTTGGTCTATTAGGTAAAGAACCTCATAGCCCACACACCCTTCTACAGGCCATCCTTCACGCAACAATTCTCCATCTTGAAGAATTTTTTCTAGATAAAGAAAAACATGAGGGAAGCTGGCTTTTACCTTATCTAAAAAGTGCCTAGGCTTTTTAAGCCCATCGATATGATCAATGCGAAACCCTTGCACCCATCCATTTTTCACATATCCTGCAATTGCCTGAAAGTATGCCTGGAAGACATTATCATGCTCAATATTCAACCCCACCATATCACAAATATCGAAGAATCGCCGGTAGTTGATCGTTCCATGAATGTTCTTTGCATCAAGCCTTGTCACACCATGCTTGGAAGCATCCTCCCAATCGATATCAAAGTAAGATGCATAGGGAGAGCTTTGTCCATGTTCTAATACATCTTGCCACCAAGGATTTTCAGGATGAGCTGCCATGTGATTAGGAACAATATCCATCATATGCTGGAGCCCCAACTCTTGGCACTTCACACAAAAAGAGGTAAATGCCTCCTCTCCACCCAAGCTTTTTGCGATCTTCGCAGGGTTTGTAATCATATAAGGATTCTGGCTACCTACAACTATCTCAAAGCAGGGACTTGTATAAACCATTTCGATTCCAAGCCTCTGTAAGTACGGAAGAGCTTTTTCTGCATCTTTTAAGGTAAAAGATTGAGATAGTTGTAATCGGTAAGAAGACGCAGGAAGGTGTGCCATTATAGAGACCTAGTTGTTCTTTGCTATAGGCCCCTATAATTTTTTTTTGGTTAAAAGTCTTCAGGTTCCACAAAAGGTTTGCTGGACTTGTTCCTCTTTCGATGGCGGTCTAGATAGTTCAGAAGTCCCCTTCTCTTTGACAAAGGGATTGCGCAGAGCTTGCAGCAATTGGATAGCGCCCCTTAAGTCTCCTTGGTATGCTTGCTGGATCGCACGCTCAACCAGATGATTACGAGGAATATAGATTGGGTTATATTGCCCCATGTTGTCTTTTCCATCTGCTGTTGCCATGGTACTCCACTGATCAAACCACTCTTTCGCTGCTTCTGCTTTCATAAACAGTTGGGAAAATCCCTCGCGACTTTCTTCCGTTAACTGGAGGAAAGTAGCCGTGTAATCAGCTTGATTTTGTGCCATTAGAACGAGCAAGCGATCAATCAATCCTTGAGCCTTAGGATCATCAAAGGCCAGGCCTAGTTTATGACACATTCCCTTTTCCCATGCTGTATTGAATAGGCTCCAATAATTATGTAAAGCTTCCTGTACAGGCTCTGGGTCATCAAAAAGTGGGCTCATTACCTTACCAAGAACATGGAGGTTCCAGTAAGCAATAGCTGGCTGGTTGCTATAAGCATAGCGCCCTTGCTGATCGATAAAGCTAAAGACTTTGTTCGGATCATACGCATCAAGATAGGCACAAGGGCCATAATCAATAGTTTCTCCTGAAAGAGACATGTTATCGGTATTCATCACCCCATGCACAAAGCCGATCAACATCCATTGGGCAACCAGCTTGGCTTGCGAAGAGACCACCTCGCGGTACAAAGCTTCATATGGTTGAGTAGCTGAAGCTACAGTAGGGTCACTTCGTTCGATAGAAAAGTCTGCGAGCTTTTGAAGGTCGGATAACTGGCCTTGGTGAAAAGCGAGCTCAAATGTTCCTCCACGGATATGACTCTTTGCTACCCGTGTTAGAATCGCTCCGGGTAGTTCTTTATCACGATAGGTACTGATCCCTGTTTCTACGACAGAGAGCGCTCTTGTTGTTGGGACCCCAAGAGCATACATCGCTTCACTAACCAAAAACTCTCGGATGGCGGGCCCCAGTGGACACAGGCCATCTCCCCCTCGAGCATAGGGTGTCGGGCCACTCCCCTTTAGATGAATGTCATAAAAGGTCCCTTGGCTCTTTAGGCTTCCCAGGAGCAAGGCTCGCCCATCCCCTAGTTGTGGCACGAAATGACCAAACTGGTGCCCAGCATAAGCCATGGCGACTCCTTGCCTCCCTTGCCCAGCAAGCTCTTTTGCTCCCGCCATCCCTTGCAGCTGCTGCAGGTTAAGACCCAGCGCACATGCTAAAGGCTCATTGAACAAAAGGGTCTTAGGTTGCTCAAGGCTCAAAGGCCTCCATGGAGTAAAAAACAGAGAAGGCAGTTGTTCAATAGGTTGAAAAATCGGAGCTCCTGCAAAAAGGGTCTGACTGCTCATACATCCTCCTTTCCATTAAGAAGCGCCTGCAGCACCCTTTGGCTCTGTTTTTTTTCAAGAGATGGTCCAGAATTAGGCTTTGCCTCTGTAATCAGAGCCTTCCAAAGAGCCCACCCTTTGGCTCGCTCCCATGTTTTTTGATCTAAGTCGAGTCTGTTGCGAAAAAGGTCTCGACTTTCTTGGTCGAAGAATGTCCAAGCCATCACCAAGTCACAGGCAGGGTCCCCAATCGATAGTAGGCCAAAGTCAATACAAGCACAAAGTCGCCCATCTTGGGCGAGAAGATTACCTACACTAATATCGCCATGTACCCAAACAGGACCCGCTTCCCATGCTGAAGCGAGGGCTTGCTGCCAAATGCTTCTTGCTTTTGAGGTGTCTATCTGGCCCTTTAAACGACTCAGGGCATGTTCCACTTCTTTATGGTAAACCTGCAAAGCCCCTCCCCGAAAAAAGTTATGCTCTCCAGGCCTTGGCCCACAAGTTGTGGGGATTTTATGGAGCTCTTTGAGAAAGTGGGCAAGGTCTTCAGCTAAGGCTATTTTAGGAAAGTCTCTCTGATCTCGAACCGCTTTTCCCTCTAGCCACTGGTATATCCCCCAGTGCCAGGGAAACCCTTCATTAGGAAGCCCTAAACCTAGAGGCTGAGAAATAGAGGTACACATCTGCTTTTGAAGAAAGGGTAGCCACTGCCACTCTTTTTGCACCTGGGGTGCATAGCAAGCTTGACTGGGTAAGCGAACAGATAGCGCACTCCCTAAATGAAATGTGCGATGATCCCATCCTGACTTGGCTACAGGAGTGATTGGCAAATCTGCCCATTGAGGAAATTGGCTAGCTATAAGTGTGCGAACTAAAGGTATAGATATCTCCATCAAGAGAGATGCTGAGAAAGCTCTTTTTTCACACTTTCTACTCCTTCAGAGGGTAAGAAGCGCCGCACGGTTGAAGCATTTGGTGCAATCCAGATCTTTGTATAGTTCCAGGGGACAACAGGCAAGTGCAAGTCACCTTTAAGCTCTTTCTTCAGCTGCTGATAAAGAGGATGTGCATGATCTCCCAGCACTTCCCCCTTTTTAAGAACCCATACATTCTTTGGAAGGTTTGATGCTAGATGACAAAGCTCCTTTTCAGAGCGCTTTTCCTGCCTTAAGAATTGGTGGCAGGGAAAAAGAACCAGGACAAAAGGCTTATCTTGCCACTCTTTTGCCCAGTCAATTAATTCTTGCTCCTGCCCATGAAACCCACATTTATTCGCTATATTGACAAGTAAAATGTGGTGATCTTTGCACTCTTGCAATGAGTGGGTTTTGCCTGCAGCTGTTTCTAGGTCTATTGTATAGACATCCATGCGAGGTCTCTCTTTTTAATCTAAAAGGAAGTAATTTTGCCTTTCTATGCGTTTTCCATCAAGAGCTTCCCCCTAGGTCTTCAGAGGGCTAAAAAATGGTTATGTTAAGAGATGCCCCCGGCCAACCCTAACCCTTCCTTGTTCAGCTATTGTATCATCATACCCCTCTATTCCCTTAGAAGAATAAAAGGTCAAAGATGTAAGATCCGCGCTTGTTCCACCTTTTTCTAACCCTCTATAGAGAGGGATCCCCAATTTACAAGCTGTTTGAGCCGCTTGCCAAAGGAGAAGGCTCTCACAAGGGACAGGAAACTCTTTTTTAGATACAGTAGAGTATAGAGGCTCTAAGTAAAGAGCTGGCTGCTTGCTTTCTTCATCCCAAGCAAGACGAAGAATATGTCTAGCCACAAGGTTTCCATTTTCATCCTTTACAGCGACCATTCGATTTTTTCCATCTAAACAATAGCCCAGTACATATTGGTTAGTTGTTGGCTTTCCATCAATACGTTGACAGCTATCTCCTACCCCACAGTTAAATATATCTATAGGATCATCTGTATCGACGACAGTAAAGCTAGAAGATTGAACTGAAGGTTGTTCAAGGTTGGAGATAAAAAAGTCCATGGCTAATGAAAATACTAATGGCACCTCTTTACTTTCTTCCACCAAAGAACCAATTTCTAAAAGGGAGTCTCCACCCTCTTCATAAAACTTTATCAAAGCTTTTTCTAAAGGAGAGGCCTTGTCTAGTTCTGATGTTTTTCCTCCCTCTAGAGTTTTTTGTAGGTGAGGGAATGTCTCTCCTAAGCTAGGGACCTGCTTAAACTGCTGCTCGATAAATGCGCAAAAACTTTCTTGGTTTGAAGCACCTCCAGAGCCTATGATATCTGAAAATTTTTGAGGCTGAGGATCGGCTTTCCAGCCCTCCCATACCTCAGGATATTTTGTAGCAATCTTTGTTAAGTGTTCATCCCCCTCTAGTTTATACCTTACTTCTTTGCAGTTTCCTTCAATAAGTGCGCGCGCTAAAATAGGTAAATTTTTCTTCACATTGTAGGTATCGGCATTCTTGTGGACTCGCACATAAGTTTTAAAGCTATCTGCCATAGGGTGGTCAAAAAAATAGTAGCGATAGTTAGCTTCCTGTTCAGGAGAGAGCTCTCCAATTCCCAAGAACTCTCTTTCATCCCACTGACTCTGAATCCATCGATTTATTTTCTCTAAAATAGGTCCCTTTTCTTTCACAATTTCAGCTAAACCTTCAACCCCTCCTCTGCTAGAAAGAATCGCTTTACAAAGGCGGATATTGCTCCTGAGTTGATTTGCCCTTTCCTTCCCTTTAGAGCTCGCAGAAGGTAAAAGGGCATCCATCAACTGTAACTGCTCTAAGGAAGATAATGCATGTGTATTGCAAATCTCTTCAGAGAGAGAGAGGAAGTCTGCACGCAGATGGTGTTGCCCACCTTTAAATAGGTCCTTTGTTTTTTCTAGCTTTCCCACCAAACTCTCTCGCACAGTATCTGTACCCTTTGGATCCTCTTGATATGCTTCCATGCCAAGTTTAGCTAGCATAGGCACTAAAGGAATCGTAGGCAAAGGGAGCTTTCCTTTTCCTGAAGCTTTATGACTCCATAACTGATAGTGCTCTAAATAAGAGGGTGATGAAGCAAGCTGCATCGCAGTAAAACGAACAAGGAAGTTTGCTTGTTCTTTAGACCAGAGTTTATGAACGGCTGGCATCACCTCTTTCTTTAACAGCTGATAAGCCTCCCCATCTAAACTCTGGTTCTCTGAAACAAAAATAATCTCCCCCGCTTTTTCTAATAAGAACTTAGGGGATAAAGGCAGTAGCTCACTCTTGAATCGAGCCCATTCTTCTTCTCCAAGCAATTCTGAGGCTTGTTGCTCAATTTCTTGCCACTCCCTTCCTCTTCCATCCAAAATCTCCTGAAGGCTTTTTTTAAAGTTTTCTTTATGCTCAGTACTCAACTTAATCAACCGGTTAAGCATCGCCATCTTAATGACAAGAGGGTTTCTGATCTTTGCTAATTCCTCAACTGTTCCCCCTTCACTTAGAGAGCCCACTAAGAAAGCTTTCTCAATAAGATCTTCGGTCTTACCTACCTCTGCTACTTCCTCTGAACTTTGTACTGAGGAAGAAGTATAAGGCTGAAATCTAAGTAAGAAGCTTAATTCCACTCCATTATCTTTCTGCATATACAGCTTAAGGTTATCCTGATTAAGAAGATTATCTACATCTTCCTTAGATAAACGAGGAAATGAATACCCCATCCTACTTTTTATTAACTGGCTCAAGTTGAACCAAGGGTAAGTCATAAGCTTAGAGAGTAAAGCAAAGTTTTCCTGTTTGTTTAGGTCTCCAGAAAGGCATAGTTCAAGAGCGCTCTCCATATCCTTCGCTTCAAAAGTACTTTCAGTCAGAAATGGTATAATAAGCTCTCTTTTCTTCCTCTTCAGCATGTCTATCAAGTTCCCATGTGGAGAGTATGAGAGTAGATGCGTCATAGAGCAAGACTGATTGATCTCTTGCAAATACCTTTTAATTAAAGAGTTTTTTTCCGCCTCACTCAAGCCACTTTTCTTAAGAAAGTGTTTAATCTTTCCCACTGCTTCAGGCTGAATAAATGAAAAATCTTCCATCACACTAGATCCTGAGAAGAATAAAGTGTATACCCCTTCGAGATAGCTCTCTCGATCTGGCATCTTCAATCCATCTACGTAAGATAGATCCTTAGAAAACCCGCTAATCAATTGAAGGACTTCAATCTTTTCCTCCATAGTTGGGAAGGTCATCTCTTCAAATAAAGAAGGCCAAAGCTCTACATATTCCGATGGATCTAGTACTATTTCTTCATTGTTCACATTTCTAAATATTGCAATGACGAGCTTACTCTGCGGGGCGCTAAGAACTGGGCTTTCAGCCCCTTGCTCTTTTTTCTCTTTAATATATGCCTCGATCCCTTCAATCGCATCTTCAATTTCGCTGGCAGCAACTGCTGCGATGAAAAAATCATTGAGAGTAGGATCTTCTAAAGGCAAAGATTCTGCCTGCTTGAGTATTTGGGGAATATATTCTACTGGAGATCGATACAAGAGCTTCCCAAGCACCTTTGCCTGACCTCTTTCTGAAACCTTTGAGCCCCTGATATCATTGATAATTTGCTGATTGTACTTACCCTTTGGGTCACTCGCTAATGTGTTAAGAACACATATATTTTCAAACTCTTTTGAAGGAGGTAAAGAGAGCAAAAAAGTGATAGGCAGTTTGGGGTTCTCAAGTCCAACCTGGTCTGTTAAAGCTAAAAGCTCATCGACTGTCCAATCTAGAGACAAAAGAAGAGGCAGCCACTTCTCCGTATCTTCTAAAAGGATGTCAGCAATCACTGCTGATGCCATTTCAGGATCTTTGTTCAGTAGGTCATTGAGGTATTCTCGTTTTTTATCCTCTGTTGAAAGAGAGCTAACTTGCTCTCGATAAAAATGTATAAACTGTTTAGAAGTAATACTTTGCTCTTTATCAAGCACTTCTTCACTGCTACCTTGATTGAGGGCTGAGAGTAAAGCTTTTGTCCCTGATTCAGAAAAGTGCGGCTGGCTTAAAGGATTTGCCTCCTTATTCAAGGTTGGGGCTTGGTCTCCAGGTTCTAATCTCAAGGATTCTTGCGCTTTTATGTATGCTTTTACTGCAGCAGACTCTTCTTCTGTACAGACAATTGCGACCTTGCGACCTTGCAGTAATTTAAGCTCCTGTGCTGCTTCTTCCTTTCCACTAATGAGCGCTTGGCGAACTTGCGACGTATAAATGATAGGGTCGACCATAATACCCCTCCTATAGAGAAGATATTATCATCAAATAAATATTTGAAACAAATAATTATTTGTATTATAAGAGCCCTTTTTAAAAACAAACCAACCTACTAATAAATAGGTAATTACTATCTCTCATCGCAGAGGCTCTCTCTGGCATACCTAATCAAAGAAAATTGTCTTTTAACAACCCCTACTGTAACCTACTCCATTCAATCTAAAGGGCTTTATCATGTTTTTTAAGAAAGTCTGCTCTACTTTACTTATGACAACAATCTGTCTTTGGCCTCCCCTTATGTTTGGAAAAATTATTGAGAAAAGTAACTTTTTTCAGCTTCAAAGCCTTGTGCTAGAGCACAAGGAACAAAACCCTCTTGTCTTGGTCGACTTAGACAACTGTCTTTTTGAGGGGGCGACTGAAGAGGGGCATGCTCGTTGGTTTTATCAAGAGCTTGATGCGAGAGCCAGCCGAGGGCTTAATAAAAAAGAGGCTTTGGCTCAAATCTACCCAGAGTGGATACGCCGGCAAGAACAAACCCCTGTCCGTCTACTAGATGAACAAGCAAAAGAGATCATTCAGCAAATACAAAGCGAAGGAATCCCTGTTCTTGGATTTACACACAGGCAGCCTGCAGTTGCCGCAGCGACTCTTAAGCAAGTAGCGGACCTTAATATTGCCTTTAGTAAGGAATCATACGACTCACGAAGCTTTACTTGCTCCTTTGAAGCCACACCCCTTCTTACTGAAGGCGTGCTGTTTATTCATGACCTAAATAGCAAAGGAGACCTACTTCACAGCCTTCTTCAAGCGATGAAGCGATCTCCTGGAATTATTTTTCATATTGATGATGGTAAGGCACACTTACAATCCGTTGAAGAGGCTGCCAAAAAACTCGCGATCCCCTACATCGGCCTTCATACACCATTTGAACTGTAACGTAACTTTTTATGAAAAGTCGTGTGTACGAACAAGAAGATCCATATGTTGCTCATTTGCCATCTGCAACTGAGCTTCTAGCTCTTGTATTCTTGCTTCTTTTATCGTTAGCTGGTTCTTTAGGTCTGCAACTTCTTTCTGGTGATCTTTATCACTCTCACTGACCTCCTGAAGGAACTCGTAGTTGATTTTTCTGATATTTTCCCTATCTGCTAAGCAAGTATCTCTTTGCTCTATTGCTTCTTGTAGATCGATATCACAATTTACATACTGTTCCATTAGGTGATCTGTTGCACCCAGGACCTTATCTTCTAAGTCCTTAACCTCTTTTTCTTTCTTTTGAGCATAAATTGAGCAATCATCACGCTCTTCACGAAGATAATCAAATGCAGCTTGGCACTGGTCTAGGCTAGTAAATTCTATTGTCATAACAGACTCCTCTGATTTTTACTGGCAAAATATTAACACAATCTTAATAAAATATCAACCAACACTTTAAAAAAGATGCAATTAACCAAGACTTTCCCAATCTAGCTCACTAGAAAGTTTATAAAATTGATGATCTTCTGGATCCCAACAAATGCAGCACAACCAGCTATTTTTTACTCTCTGCTTCAATGTTTTCACCTCACAAATTGCCTGTAATAAGGCCTTTTTTGGGGCATAAATAAGAGCTGTTAGCCTTTGTACCTGGTGGTAAGGAGTGGAATCACTAGCAAACACAGACTGCAGGCTTAGGCCATGCATGAGGTCGCTTCCATTCCCCTGCATGACACCATGGCAGCCTGTAATATTCTGGGTGATTTTGCTCCCTGCACCAAATAGACGATTATCCATAGTTGAAAATAAGTACTGCGAATTGATCCAAAAAGTCACTTCTAAAGGACCTGCGAGAATCGCTTGCAGAATTTTAGATGTTTGGTCTTTAGTCCAGTCATAGGAGTGCAAAAAGGTTCGGCGTCCCAAGTCAATTCCCTGGGTTAGAGAACGAGGGCCAATAAAAAAGGCGGCATTTTGAGCAAGTCCCCACTCAGGACGTGTATCTGACCAGTCTTTAGACTTTTGTTTAGCAGACCACCTGCAGTGGACTCTCTCTGAACAAGCTTGTAGTTGAGCTTTTGATAAGTCTTCTGTAAGCCTTGCTAATGCACTTTCTGAAATGTCTTGCCCTTCTTCTAAGTAGACTTGGATTTCATCTGTAGTTGTAATGTGAAGGGCTGCCAAAAACTCGGTCTCTAACGGGATCTCAATCCCCTGTTGAAAGAGGGCATGACGCACTGCTTTTTTGTTAAGCAAGTGGCTCATCAAATGAGCATTTGTTAAGCCATGCCTTCCTGCACAAGCTCCACAGTTAAAGCTATCTTTCTGTGCATTGTTTTTCACTTCTGCAGCATGCCCACATAGCACAACAAACTTGGAGAAGTTTTCTGTTAGGCCTATAGAACGTAAAAATGCCTCTGCATACTGACTTTGCTGATCAGGAGCAATATCGTGTAAAGGAGTTAGGACTCTGCGTACTTTTTTTCTGCTGCAAGCACTTTTTAATCGAATAAACCACTTTTGGGCAGAGAGTAGGCGTGTAAACATTTTTAGGGCGAAGAAGGGGCCAGCGAGCTCTGCCCAGATAAAAGGGGCAACATACCCAGACTTTACACCTTGAGCTACTGACTGGACCTTATTTTTCCACTTACCAAACCAAGAGGAGGGATGGACTAAGAGAGTTTCCTCAACCTCATGGGCTGGATTCAAAATGACAGGACAAGAGGAAGATCTTTTCAAACCATCACTTACTGCAATAGGAAGATTAAAGAACCCTGCTGCACCAAACGTCTCATAAGAGCCCACATTTTCTAACGAACGGCGGATGCCTTCTGAGCGCACATCAATACAAAAAATAAGCTGTGCGTCAGCCTCTTGTTTACAAGCTCTATCCATTTGGCTATTGGATCGCAGCTGAGAGAGTAAAGTTTGAAGGAATTGCTCTTCATTCTTTTCTATATCAAATAGTTGGGAAGAGAGAATTGATTGTTGTTTTTGCAGGCTCTCTTGATTGAGCACTTCATCTACTTTCACTTGAAAAAGGTAAGCTAAAGACAAACGCAAGGCAAGGTAGTCCCACTTACAGGCAATTTTCTGATTTTCTTCTAGGTAGTTGATATAAGCAGACCATCCAGGAAGCAGGGTTAATAGCCTCTGCAAAAAGCGGTCAAAGCACTCATCTGGAATATCGAGGTTTTGTAGACACCAATCAATGGCTTCTTTTGCCGTTTTTGGAACTCTTTCCAAAATGAACTTATACTTTTTGAGTTTTGGATCCAAAGGGACATACTGCCTCCACGATTGAAAGAGCCCCTTGTCTTTGTGAGGCAGAGGGGCTGCTAGTTGTCCTTCATCAAAAAAGTATTGGCACCACTTGACAGTTTGAATATTTACATGCTGCATAGACTCTGCAAGGTCAATGCTAGAAAAAAGCTCTGCAGCGCTTTCCAGTGCTAGAGCAAAGGGCTTCTCTTCTAACCCTTTTAGAGGATTACTTGCGACAAAGCCTGTTTGTGGCCAAGCTAAAGCGACTGGAGACCAAGCGCTTTCCAATATACTCTCTAAATTATCCAACTCGCTTAACATTTTCATAGTACTCTAGGTTATTGCTTTTTTCGTTCTTGCGCATACCTTTTGAAGAGGAAGCATTCTGCGCATATTCATAAGATGACCTAAAAGGGGTCCACGTTTGCTGTGCTGGCAGACCACTTGATACAAAAAAGAAGTAGGCACGTAAGTAAAGCTTATCAAAAGCTGGGATCGAGCGTAGATGGTGGGGGTAAAGAGAAGCAAGCCATATAAGGAATAGAGTTGCTCCTCCAACAAGGTGCCAGCTTTTTAACTCCATGGAAATCACTTCACTAAGGCCTATTTTTGACTCAACAAACCCTGTTGTTACTCCATAAGTTGCCCCTACAACCATAGAAACTAAACATGTAGCCGCAAGAGTAGAAGAAGCTCGAAGGATATGAAGGGAAACTTGGGAGAGAAAGATAAACACAACGAAGGTAAAGAGGATAGAAGCCTCTCCCCAAGAAAGAGGAAGCCCTAGCGCTCCTCTATAAGCCCATGCCCCAAGCGCTCCAGCTAATAGTGCAGAAAAAAGCCGATATAGAGAGGGATTCGCGATAGAGGCTTTTTTCCTATAGCCAACACTCTCTGCTGAAGTTAGAAACAGGTATGATTTAAAAAATCCATGCCAGCATAAATGAGCAATTGCACCTGCAAATAATCCAAGACTACATTGTAAGAGCATAAATCCCATTTGTCCCATTGTAGAGCAAGCGAGCTCCCCTTTGATACTAGGCTGTCGCCTTTGCAGAGAGTTCCCCATCAAAGCTGCTAGGATTCCGACAAAAAAAAGGATCCCCAGCATGTATGAATCAGAGGCAAATAAAGGAGAAAAGCGAACGAGTAAGAATCCTCCCCCATTCACCAGTCCTGCATGCATCAGGGCTGAAACAGGTGTGGGAGCATTGAACGAGCTGACAAGCCAGCGGTGAAAGGGCCATATTCCACACTGGATAAACGCACTGATAAAAAGGCCGAGTATTGCAAGACGTACAAGCCACGGATGAGTGATTGGGGCGTGGAGAATTTCTTGAATGGAGAGAGTTCTAAAAGCCATATAGAACAGAGAAAAGGAAAAAGCTAAACATAAAAAACTTAGAGAAAAAGCTTTTAGAGCAAGGTAGCCTGATGCTTTTGCAGCTTGCCAGCTTGGCTTATGAGTAATCAGGAGGGTAAACAGAGCACTACTTGCGATCCATCCTGCTAAAAATAACAGCAGGTGATCGGCGCAAATAAAAAGAGCAATGCTTCCTACAGTAAGATTGAGCATTGCAAGGAAGGTTGGATAGCGTGCATCTCCAAGCAGATACCTCCGAGCAAAGAGAAAGATTGCCCCTCCTAACAGGAGGACAAATCCAAGCATCCATTCAGCCAACGCATCTATATAAAAAAGAGAAAATGGGAGGTAGGCTTGCATCGCTTAAGCTCCAAAATAATTTATACGCATCCATTTTACCTTTCCCCAAAGTTTCAGCAAAACTTATAATATTAATGATTTTAATAAGATTATCTTATAATATTAAGATTCAGGAGAAGAGAATGATCTATAACTTCGCTAATCAAAGAGCCTACTTATGAAAGTTTCAGGAACCTCCCTTTTTCCTAATAACCAAACAGTTACCACCTAAATTCTCTACTGCACAGTTTTTAACCTAAAAAAATCTTATCTTTTTAACAAAAATCATCAGAAAAACTTATATGAATATAGACAATCGATTGATCTCTTCTTTCCTTGCAATTGTAGAAACGGGAAGTTTGACCGCTGCTGCCAGACTTGTTCATCGCTCTCAATCAGCCATTAGTCAGCAAGTAGCAAAGCTTGAAGCTGATCTAGGAAAAAAGTTGCTGCACAGAGGAAAGGTGCTCACCCTTACAAGTGAGGGAGAAACCTTCCTGCAGTATGCACGGAAAGTCCATAGCCTCTCCTGTGAACTTGAGGATACTTTGCTTAGGCCGGAGCTTGAAGGGCAGGTTCGATTTGGTTTACCTGAAGACTTTGCAAGCTTTATGCTCTCCGATATCTTAGGCAAGTTCACCAAGCTCCACCCTAAAATCCGCTTTTCTGTGGACTGCGACTTAACGATGAACCTTGTGAACCGCTTAGATCGAGGAGAAGTTGATGTCATTTTAATTAAGTTGACACAGAGCATTCTCACACAGAACTTGGTTAGTATTTGGTCTGAACCTCTGGACTGGGTCTGCCCTGAGGGAGCTGCGGAAGAGATTCTTTCCCACGAACATCTCAAGCTTGTCCTCTCTCCAGAGCCTTGTGTTTATCATAAGCGCGCCATTGAAGCGCTAGAAAATCATGGATGCTCATGGCGCTTAAACTTCACAAGCCCTAGCTATACATGTACAATTGCTGCAGTACAGGCAGGGTTTGGCATCACGGTCCTTCCTCGGTCAATGATCCCTGCAGGGCTACAGTCAATTTATAGCTCTAAACTTCCTAATCTAAAAGATGTTCATGTTTCTTTATTGAAGCAGAATGACTGCCCTCCTGCTGTGGATAGCCTAGAACAATTCATTAAACAGAGAGTTCAAAAAGCTCAAAGAAACCGGCCAACTCAATCATAAAGGTTAAACCATGCGCCTTGGACTATGCTGCCAATTTCAAGAACAAGCCATTCGCTTTCGAACAACAACTGTGCGCTACTTACAAAGTAAAAGTCGATGCCAGGCTTTAAAGCATGTGGACCAAATTGTGCTCGACAATTGCCGAGCATTACATGAGGCTATTACTTTTTGTTTTCGCTCTGGGATCGGTAGCTTCCGCATCAATAGCGCTTTCCTACCTGCAAAGACGCACCCAGAAGCTGGCTATGCCTTAAAGGAGCTACCCAGTGCCCAAGAGATTCTTGTTCAACTAAGCAAGTGTAAAGAGCTTGCTCAAAAGGCCAATATTCGACTGACCTTTCACCCCGACCAATTTGTGATCTTAAACTCTCCTAAGGAAGATGTTGTCCAGCGCTCCATTGAAGATCTTGAGTATCATGCAGAGCTTGCCGACCACCTTGGAGCGGACGTTATCAACATTCACGGGGGAGGTGCTTATGGAGATAAGCCACAGGCTCTAGCTCGCTTTGCTGAAAACTTTCAAAGGCTCTCTCCTAGTGCCCAGGCAAAGCTAACAGTAGAAAATGATGATCGCACCTATACCCCAGAGGATCTGCTTCCTTTATGCCATGCACTGGGTATCCCTCTTGTGTATGATGTTCATCATCACCGTTGCTGCCCTGACCCGCTCAGTATAGAGCAAGCTACAGAGCAAGCTCTTGCCACTTGGGATCGGGAGCCTCTTTTTCACTTATCCAGCCCAATCGAAGGATGGTCTGGACCTCGCCCAGAGCGTCATCATGCAATGATTGATCCTCAAGACTTACCTGAGAGCTGGAAGCGAATCACCCCTTTGACTGTTGAAGTTGAAGCCAAGGCCAAAGAGCTAGCTGTGTTAGCCCTCTTACCTTTAGTCTAACTTGTCATCAGCCACATGATACTTGGGATCCTCTATCACATTGACCTCTACCATTCCCTTGGCTTTCTCCAGTAGCTGGTAGCAGTCAGGGCTTAGGTGACGTAAATGAAGATTTTTTCCCCGCGCCTGATAACGGTCTGCTAACGAATCAATCGCTACAAGAGCAGAGTGGTCCATGACGCGAGCATGAGCAAAATCTATAACGACTTCCTTTGGGTCCTCTTTAGGGTTAAAAAGAGCTTGAAAATTTGATACGGAAGCAAAAAATAAGCTCCCCTTCAAATCATAAATTTTACTCCCATCTGGACCTTCTACAATATCTGCTTGCACCTGTTTTGCATGCTCCCATGCAAAAACCAATGCTGAGACAATCACTCCTAGCACAACTGCAACGGCAAGGTCTGCCATTACAGTGACAGAAGCAACAAGAACAACAATAAAAATATCTTTCTTAGGGACTTTTCCTATGAGGCTTAAAGTGCCCCACTCAAATGTTTTTTCCGCTACAACAAACATCACCCCAATGAGAGCGGCTAATGGAATCTTTTCAATCCAAGAAGAGAAAAAGACGATGAATGAGAGTAAAAACAGGCCTGTACAGACTCCTGACAGGCGCCGCCTTGCCCCGTTATTGATGTTGATCATACTCTGACCAATCATTGCGCACCCTCCCATACTAGCAAAGGCGCCAGAAAGAAGATTTGCTAAGCCTTGAGCCCAGGCTTCACGATTTGGCTTGCCTCGTGTATCTGTGATTTCATCAATGAGGTTGAGTGTGAGCAAGCTTTCAATCAAACCCACGGCTGCTAAGATCAGAGCATAAGGAAAAATAATAGAGAGAGTCTCCCATGTCCATGGAACATTTGGAAGATGGAAGGAGGGCATTCCTCCTTGAATTGATCCCAAATCTCCTACTGTTTTTGTATCAATTCCAAAAATACCCACAGCAACGGAAACAAGGAGGATAGCAGCAAGGGTTGCGGGCACAGCTTTAGATATTTTTGGGAATAGATAAATCACTGCCACAGTAAGAGCAGTTAGTGAGAGCATAATATAGAGTGGGGAGCCTTGCATCCACTCTCCCCCAAACCCTTCTTTGAAGTGTGCAAACTGCGCTAAAAAAATCACAATAGCCAGCCCATTCACAAAACCAAGCATCACAGGATGAGGGACCATACGAATAAATTTTCCAAGCCGTGCTATACCAAAAAGCACCTGCAAAGCACCTGTGAGGATCACAGTCGCAAATAGGTATTCTGTTCCATGCTGAACAACTAAAGAGGTCATCACTACAGCCAAAGCACCTGTTGCCCCAGAGATCATTCCAGGTCTCCCTCCAAAAATTGAGGTCACTAACACAAGAATGATGGCAGCATAAAGCCCTGTTAGAGGAGCGACTTGTGCAATCAGCGCAAAGGCGATTGCTTCAGGCACCATAGCTAAAGCAACAGTTAAGCCACTTAGAATATTAACTTTTGCGTCTTTAAGAAAATGCGTCATAGTACTACAATAATGTGAACAAAAATTCTAGCAACACTAACAAATTCTCCTTTTCTACGCACTTTTTATAAAATATTATATGTCTCCTATTCCTCGCTGTTCTCCTCCACCAAACATTGCAATACCTCATGGGGCAAATTCATCGCCTTATACACCCTCTGGTTTACCTGTACTTCCTGAGCAAGGTGATTGTGAAACTCCCCCTTTATCTCCAGCGAGCATCCCGCTTGTCCCCCCTACGAATATCTCCCCCCTAAATACTCCTCCCCTAAATACTCTGCCTATACAACCTTCTGCATCAGATTCAAATACTACTGATAGCCAACAAGTTCTACTACAATGCATGCAGGCTTCTGTATTTGGCCGTAAAAGCTACAATACTCTTCGTGATTCTGATGGACTCTACCCACCTCTTCCCCAAAAAATTCTACCGCTTATGCCAACAGAATTCAGTCTCTTGAAAGAACAGTTTCAAACAAGCAACTTCGTATACTTAAGCACCGTACAAACATATGCTTTGAAAACATTTAATAAGGTGATTCTAGCAGACCAGAGGCACAACGTAAGTCGAAAAATTAATGCTTGTATCATTCGCTGTGAACGCGAAGTCTCTCAAGATAGCCTAAAAACTCTCAAAGAGGCCTACAGTACAAGCAAACCTGTTGAAGAGATACCAGAAAACTTAAGAACCTACTTACAACAATTACATGATATCCGCACCACACCACAAGTTAGATGGGGGTGTGCCATAACTCAAGAAGATCTTGCTACTATCCAGTATCAATACAAAACGCAATCTCTTTCTGTAAAAGATATCCAACAGTTTTTTCGAAAAAACATGTATAAGCACTTTCCCATTTCCAGCTTACAAAAACGTATAAGGCAATTGCCTCATGCAAGCTGTAACTGAGCCCCTGTGCCTACCTTCATAGACTTTTCTTTGTATGCTTGCTGAAAAAGACGGATCGTATGATCTCCAGAGCAATGACAAGGAGCCACTTTTTTTACACCCAGTTGCTGAAAACGCTCTACTGTAGAGAATACCTCTTGATAGGGTTTCATAAATAGATGAAACCCTCCCAAAACCAAGGCGACTTCTGCCTGTTCTTGCTCGCGCACTTCTTCGATTATTTCTACAATTCCTGGATGGCTACACCCTGTAATGAGAGCCACCCCCTCTGTTGTATCCATCACTAAAGCTTGTTCATAAAGCACTGAGCGAGGCACGCGCATAGGATAAAGGCGCGCTCCTGGAAAGATTTCGACTCTATCCTTAATCAGTTGGTAGTTTAAATGAGGGTGTTTTTTTGAAAAAAAGGGAAGAATAGTTCGAGGAAAATGGACCGAGGTTCCTTGCTTTAGCTGAGGAAATACCACTTCACATCCAGCAATATGATCTAGGTGCTTGTGAGATAGTACAACGTCTGTCACTCGACTTAAATCAACTCCCAAAGCCTGTACATTATGCATCAAGGCGTCTGGGTCAAGCCCTGTATCAAATAAAATACAGCGGTCGCCTCTCTCAATAAAAAGGGAAAACCCCCACCCTTCATGCAATGCTTCATTGCTACAGTGATTTTCAAAAAGAACAGTGATTGTCGTGGATGGATTGTTCACCTTTGGCTCCATATTTCATCAAATTTTTGTAACACCCTATCTGTAGGAATCTTTGCCATGAGATCTTTCCCTTTAGCTTTTTGTCCCCATTTCTCTAACTTCACAGCCTGCCTGGCAACCACTTCATCATATATGCTAACAACCCCCTCAGGAAACCGATAGGGACCCGTTCGGAGAGGGTTAGAGTGTGCATATAAGCCAATCACTGGTACCCCTTGAATGGAGGCCATATGCAGGGGCCCGGTATCCGGAGCAAGAACAATAGCAGCACGGCCAAGCAAAGCATAGAGCTGAGAAATTGAGGTTTTTCCAATGAGGTTTTGGATTGGCACATGTGCAGACTGTAAAATCTCTCTTGCAAGCTCTTGCTCTACCTGCGTATTTGCTCCACATAAAATAGCCCTGATCCCTTTAGTATAGGCATGCGCAATGACTTTAGCATACTTACTTGGCTGCCAATTTTTCTCTGCTTTGCTTGCCCCTGGACATACAATGAGCACCTGCTGATGACTAGGGATATGATGTAAGGCAAACTGCTGATCTTGTGAACTGACAGGAATCTCCCAGTTTTTTTCTTCAGGGTCTGCGCCAATAGCCTTGGCAAACTGCATAAAGTTGTCCAATACATGAAACCCTTGTGGGAGCTCTATATGGTCATTGACAAACAGAGACTGCCCCTCTCTTGCACGAGACTTATGAAACCCAATACGCCTGGGAGAAGAAACAGAGAGAGAAACAAGAGAGGCAAGCAGCGATGTTTGCATATGGAGCAAGACATCAAACCGTTTGCCTCTTAGCTTTTTCCAGGTAGAGTATAAAGATCTCCATTTAGAGGTTTTGTCAAAAACCACAAAATGAATATCCTCCATTCTTTTAACAAGTTGGTACTCGACCTTACCAATAATCCAGGTGATTGAGGCATAAGGGTAGCGATGGCGTATAGAGCGAACTGTTGCAACAGCATGGCAAACATCACCTATAGCAGAAAGACGGAGAAGACAAATCGAAGAGGGGTTTATGCACTTACTTTTCATGGCGCAACAGTTTAAGAGCCCTTGCTTTTTCTTCTCAAGTTCTGGAGGTAAAAAATGCTAGCTCGTACAAAAAGGCCTGATCGCCACACGTTATTGTGCAGCAAAAAGAAACAGGTTGAAGACTACTGGTTTTCTTCTCATTACTGGCAATCTAAAGGCTTGGTTGAAAAAACATATTATGGAAGAAGTACATGCTGGGTTGTTAATCACGGCCATGAGTCTTGGGTATTAAAACACTACTACAGAGGGGGAGCCGTAGCAAAAATCAGTACAGACCGCTATCTCTTTATGGGATTTGCTGCCACCCGGTCATTAAAAGAATTTAACTTATTATCAAAACTACATGCATGGGGTCTTCCTGTTCCCTACCCTATAGCAGCTCGGATCAAACGTCGAGGCCTTTGCTATCAAGCCGACTTAATCACTCAACATATTCCAGATGCAAAACCTCTTGCAAAGTACTTAGCTGATGCTCTACTGCCCCTTAATGCCTGGAAGCAGCTTGGGCAAACCCTTTACTCTTTTCATAAAAAAGGGGTTTTCCATGCGGACTTAAATGCAAAAAATATTCTTATCCAAGGGGAAAAGTTTTTCCTCATTGATTTTGACCAAAGCTGTGTCAAAGCTCCCCATGCTTCTTGGCAGAAAGCAAACTTAAAGCGACTTCACCGCTCTCTTCTCAAGTTTAAAAAGCGCTACCCACACTTAAATTTCAACCACAGCTGCTGGATGGCGTTACAAGAGGGGTATCAAGCAAGAGAAAATGCGAGTCCCCTCCACTTATATAACCAGAGGGTGCATAGACCTAAAAGTAGGTATGCAAAAAGCTACTCAGTACAGGGCTAGCTTACTACAGCCTCATCTGTAAGATTGATTAACCTGAAAAACTGCGCGCTCACCAGATAAAAGGGCTCCATGCATGGTTGCTTCATGTACGGGACTAGTATGCTCTCCAGCAAAGAAAAGCTTATTTTTATACTCAGGACGAAACATTTCATACATATGGCGGTAACCGCCTGCATCTGGAACATATGAATAGCTACCGTGTGTATAGGGATCTTGTCCCCACGGCTTATCTACATAGTCAACTAGAGACTCAGCATTTAATGTAGGATAATACTTCTGAATCATTGCCAGCATCTCTTCCTTTAACGCAATACTTCCTTCTGGATGCTGCAGATCCATTTGATTGGCTTGATCGCCTGATAACCAGACAATCAAACTTGGGCTTTTCCCAGATGACTTTGATATCTGATCAACATTTAAAACTAAACGAGCTGGCTTCTGATCAAAAAAAGCGAGAGAGGACTCTTGAATCCCTGCAGCCTGAAATGCCTTTTGGTCAAAAGTGAAAATCAACTTACGGTGATTTTTCATCTTAAGAGATTGAATGGCTGCTTGCTTAGCCTGTGAAAGAGGAGGCTGAAAGGTTACCGAGCCCTTTTGGAGAACTCCTAGAGGCAATGTACAAACCACGCGGTCTCCATGCCACTCTTTTTCCTCTCCGTTAACTTGATAAGTTACATGCATGCCTGAACCTTTGTGAGCGACCTGCAAGACTTGAGCATTAAGCGTGTACTTAACCCCCTCTTTCAAAGGGGTAAGGATTTTATCGACTCCACCGCTAACAAAAAAGTCATGATCGTCAGGACCCAGGCCTCTACCTGCTCCGGAGTCTCGATCTAAAAAATATAAGTCATGATCGATACCACCACTTCTATAATAGGCGGGACTCTCTTTGGCTGGAGCTCCATCTGAAAGCATTAAAGTTAAAATGCTCTTCACTTGCTCGCGTGTTTCTTGGCTGGCCCACCAGTCCATTTTGTAAGAGGTTAATGCTTCATCAATTGTCTCATCTATTGATAAAGGTTGGGACCCTTCCTCTTCACCTTTCTCTATAAGTTTATAGTAGGTGGTATAAGCAAGAAATCCAACCCACCCTTCCTTTGTATAAAAGGAGTGAGAGTGGCTTCCCTCTTTATGTACCCGACTAGAGCGCACATACCCCTCTTCATTCGAAGGGGTCAAAAACGACTCTACTGCGGAGCCATGCACTTTTTCTAAGAGTTTACGCACCGGATGATTTGAGGCATCATTATGGATCCAATTACCTCCAATCTCTACAGCCTGGCTCGAAGGTGTGGTATGTGTCCATACGCGTCCACCTAATCGCCCTTTTGCTTCTAGTAGCTCTACGTCATACCCTTGCTTTGTTAGGCTAGAAGCCGCTTGCAGTCCGGCAAGGCCTCCCCCTATCACTAAAATACTTTTAGACGTCATAAATTGCTTATTACTCACATGTTAAACACAAATTTTAACACAAATTTTAATAATAAGCAATTAATTATATAAAGATTTCATTAACTGAAACGCTGCTCGTTTTCCAGAAAGAAGAGCCCCATGCATGGTCGCTTCGTGTCTTGGGCTTGTATGCTCTCCAGCAAAGAAAAGCCTGTTTCCATATTCAGGACGGATAAACTCATACATATGGTGGTACCCATATGCATCTGGAACATATGAATAGCTACCATGTGTATAGGGATCTTGTCCCCACGGCTTATCTACGTAATCTACTAGGGTTTGCTCATTCAACATCGGATAATATTTCCCCAAAAGCGTCAACATCCGCTCTTTAAGCTCTCGACTTCCTTTAGGGTAAAGACGGTCAAATCGGTGTGCTTGATCACCAGGAACCCATAAAATCAATGAGGGCTCTAAAGAATTATTTTTGGCAATTTCATTGACATTGAGAAAGAGGAACATCTCTTCTTCCTCAAAGAAAATAAGGTTTTCTGCTTGAAGGCCTGCAGAAGTGAAGGCATCTGGCTCAAAGGTCAACAAAAGCTTTCGATGATTTTTCATTTCAAGAGCCTCTATAGCCTGTAACTTGTCCCTAGAAAGTGAAGGGGTGAACATCACCTCTTTTTTCTGCAAAGCCCCTAAAGGAACTGTACAAATCACTCCCTCTCCTTGCCACATATGCTCTTTTCCTTTGTGCCCATAGCGCAGCTTCACCCCATGAGCTTCATGAATCACTTCATAAACAGGAGATTGCAAATGCACTGGCACATCCTCTTGGAAAGGCACAAGCATCCTTTCAGCACCTCCCCGAATGAATAAGTCATCTTCTTCTTCTCCCAAGCCAAGGGAGCCTTCGTAATGGCTATCTATCCAAGAAAGCTTAGGATCTATTTTATCATAGCGCACATGATAGGCAGGAATACGGCTAAGAGCTGCTCCATCTGTCAGTAGTAAAGTTAAAATCCCTTTTACTCTTTCTAAGGCCTGTTCCTTCCCAAACCAATGGTAATGAAGCTGTTCTATCACTTGGTCAATAAGCTGCTCAATACTAGGAACCGGTTCTTCACAGAAGTATTCCATTTTCCGGAAAATGCGATTATATGCAGCGAAAAGAATATGGCTTGCAACCCCCTCTGGGCTATTAAATGTCTCTTTTGCCTCCCCATCAATATGGATAGTTCCTCTTTCAAACATCATCTGTTCATTTGAGGGAACAAGGTAGGCATCTGCACATTTCCCAGACTCTTCTAATAACTCACGAAGAGGGTGCTTGGGGTGATTACAATGCAACCAATTGCCCCCGATCTCGAGCCAGCCATTTAGCGGTGTTTTATGAGAGTGTACACGCCCTCCCATGCGATCCTGTGCTTCGAATACTTCAACGTCCCAACCTGCTTGCATCAGGCTACGAGCTGCTTGAAGGCCTGCTAATCCAGCACCAATGACCGCTACACGCTTAGATTGATTATCCATAAAATTTACACCAATATCACTATGAGCCCCCTCTGGTTCCTAATTTTAGCAAATGGACATTTTATAAAGCATATAAAAAGAAGTTTGTAGTTTTTAGAAAAAACGATTAAGATACTTCGACTTCAATCACCTACATTTTATTAGAACAGATGTCTACGACTGTAACACAAGGCGCTCGCCACTCTTCTTCCCCTCTCTATGTCCTATATAAAACCCCTACTTTTCCTAAAGCTACAGCATATATGGTAGCTGCAAAAGCCCTAGAGAGCCTTATTAACAATATTGAAGAGTATCCAACTACATCGAGCATACAAGAAAAGGCTCAGCAATTAGGTGTTCGACAACTATCCAATGAGGAATCAGATCTAGCCATAGGTCTTATACACAAATATATTTATGCACAGCAGAACCTTCCTTTTCCTATTTCATACGATGAAGCGTTTAAAGCGATTCAAAGTGCTACAAACGTAACAACAATAACAGCTGATGAAGCGCAAAGAAGTTATGAACTGCAAAGAAATAACTTAACTCTTGAGAGAACTGCGTATTGCATTGCTAACCTCTTTGAAGCACACCAGCAAGTCCTCCCGCAGGCTTTGCCTGACCAGCAATCTATGTCTGCCGAATCAGAAGAAGCGATTTCCATCCTAAAAAATCAAAAAAACATTTTGCCAACAGTACATAACCTACGTACAATTGCTCAAAGTACATTTTCAGGTAGCATATCAGACCAAGTGATCCAGAGAGCCCAACAAAGAATTTTTATAAAGCGTCCATTATTTATTCAATTCTTGACCATACTGCAGCAACAAGCTCTTCATCTTCCGATTGTTCTCCCGGCTCAAAATGAATCTAATCATTAAAGAAAGTAGCCTGACTCCCTATCAGTATGCGATTCTTATAGAGAAAAAGACGGACCCTCCCTTCTCATCGTCTGATAAAATTTCAGCTAAAGTTGGTACCTATTTATGTAGACTTTGTGGCCTTGGGCTCTTTCAAGAAAGTGCTTATTTTTCATCTGGCTGCGGCTGGCCCAGCTTTGATGATGCACTCCAAGATCATGTGCTTGAGCTTCCTGATCCTGATGGTCGTCGTACAGAGATTGTCTGTACTCGGTGCAAAGGGCACCTTGGGCATGTTTTTCGAGGGGAAGGCTTCACCAAAAAAAATCAACGCTACTGTGTCAATGCGACGTCTCTAGACTTTTGCCCTGAACAAATCTTACAGGATAGTGAAGAGATCATTTTAGCAGCTGGCTGTTTTTGGGGTGTAGAAGCTCTTTTGCAAAAAGAAAAAGGAATCGCTCTCACAGAGTGTGGCTATATCGGAGGAAAGGCCCTATCTCCCACCTACCGCGAAGTTTGCACAGGGAAAACAGGTCATCTAGAAGCGGTACGTGTGATTTTTGATCCTGCTCAAACTTCGACTCTAAACGTTTTAAAAGCCTTTTTTGAGATCCATGATTTCACTCAAAAAGATGGCCAAGGACCTGATATTGGAGAGCAGTATCAAAGTGCTATCTTCACCTATACAGCAAAACAACAAGCTGCTGCCCAAAAGCTTATCCAAGAGCTTCAAAAACAAGGGTATGAGGTAGCTACAACTCTTCGCCAAGTAAGTCCTTTTTGGCCTGCAGAAGAGGGGCATCAAAACTACTATCAAAAGCATAAAAAGGCCCCCTACTGCCATATGAAGCGCAAGCTATTTGACTAAACTCTGAGCAGATCGCTCTGGGCTCAGTATATTTTCACTTCTTTAACCCTTGGTCGCCCTACTGCAGACCAATGTTCTATCCAGTGCATCTGATGCTCCTTCAGACAGAAAACGAGATCATGCCTTGCCTTTTATTAATTATTAAGATATAATAAAGATTCAATAATCGCCGAGGTCATAAAAAAGGAGTCTTTCCATGGTACATTTCAATACTTCCTCTTCTATTCAAGAAGCTGCTATCTCTTATGCAGAGGCAGGATTAACAGAAAAAGAAGTTTGTCCAGCAATTTATCCGGACTGTTTCAAACAGCAAGCTCTTGCAAAGACTCTCATGCAAAAACTTGGTAAAGAAGTACAAAACTCAAGCTCAGCTTCCTTCAAGCAAGAAATTAAGCAAGTAGAAGACAAACTAGCTAGCCAGCCAGCGCCTTCTAAAAAACCCCTTGGTGTTGTCTCCTCTAATCCTAAAAAGGTTTTCTCTCTTGAGACACTGCTTCTTCTCCAAAAATCTGCAAAAAATGGAAATACTGAAGCTCAAAAGACAGAAAAGCTATTCAATGACTTCGTGCTTTCTACAAAAGAGCACGGATTCCAAGCCACAAGTGCCCATGCTCTAGCTGGAAAGCTTATCGAATTCGTATCGAACAAAAGTTAATCCCCTCCCCTTCGTAGGTGCAGAGTTCTTCTGCACCTACCCCTTTGTGTAAATTTCTTTTGCACTTTCTACAAAGCTAAAGTATGAAAAGAAGCTTTCATTTGTCTGAAATAGGAATCAGTTATGAAACAGCTTCTTTTTTCCTCTCTTCTAGCAATCACCTGTGCAAATGCGCCTCTTACAGCTACAGCATCTTATGAAGACCTCTCTGAAGTGGTTGCTATCAATGAAGCTCCAAAGATAGATGAAAACCGCAAGCACATGATCGAACCTTGGGGAAACCTAGCTGAAAAAGCCAAAGAAAAAGGGTTTGATGTCTCTGCAAGCTTCGATGGCATCCTTGTCAGTAGCATGACAGGGGGAGAAAAACGAGGCACAGCCTTCTCTGGATCCCTAGGCGTAAACTTCTCTATCGACCTTGAGCGCTTTGCTCAGATAAAAAGATCATCTCTCTACTTTAACCTTGTCCAAAGAATGGGAGATAGCCTCTCTGCCAAATATATTGGTAACCAGTTCCCAGTGCAGCAAAACTACGGAGGACAAAATTTTCGCCTAGACTCCCTCTACTTCATGCACCACTTTTGGGATAAAAAATCCTTTTTTCAAATAGGAAAAATCAATGCAGGAGACCACCTCCTCCAATCCCCTCTTTTTTATAACTATATCAGCAATGCGTTTGATGGAAACCCCATCGGAATTTTCTTCAATATGCCCTTCTCTGCTTACCCTAATGCACAATGGGGAGCCTTCCTACAGCTTGAAACTCATGAAAACTTTGAGGCAAAACTTGGAGTCTATAACACCAATAAAAAAGCCTCTGAAAACAAAGAGCATGGGGTAGATTTTTCTTTTCATTCAGATAATGGAGCTCTAGGAGCTGTTGAAATTGCCTATAAAAAGAAAAATGGCCTCAACGACCTGCCCGGCCGCTATGCTCTAGGTGTAGTGTTTGTAACGGGTAAAGACCAAGTGAACCAGCTCACAAAAGAACCTAAAAGAGGCAACCAGTGCCTCTATATTCAGCTAGAGCAGCAATTTGCCCAGCAAAGTGACCTCAAGCGACTTGATGGTTATGCTGCATTTGAACTCTTCCCTACAGATCGTAACCTTATGCCTTTTTTCTTAGCTGCAGGCCTCATTCAAAAAGGGTGTTTTTTCCCAAAAAAAGCCGACAAGATGTCATTAGGCATTGCTTATGGGTCTTATAGTTCGAAGCTCAAGGAGTATCAAAAGCTCAACAACCTTGAGCAACAAAAGCAAGAGCTAGACATCGAGTTCAACTACAGCTACCCCTTTGCTAAATGGTTGCGTATTCAGCCTGGGTTGATCTACATCATCAATCCAAGAGGGCTCAGTTCCATATCTAGTGCTCTAGTTGCTGGGGTGCAGTTTAAGGTGACTATTTAGGGCTTTAGCTAGTAGGCATTTGTAAAGGGGAAGGCTCTTTCCCTTTATTAGAAAATCTCAAGGTATAGCTATATGGAAGATATGTAGTTAATTTCTCAAGACTACAACTCTGCTATTAATAATAAGTTATATTTTACAAACAAACTTAATGTCATTCAAATACACTATAATGTATAATTGTATAAAATAGTTTTTTTTGCGGATATTTCAATTGACAAACTATAATCCAGAAAACCAAACCACTAAAGTCAGCTTTCAAAGGTTTCAATCTACTGAAATGCTGGTAGAAAATTTACTCTCTTATGGTGAGCGTAATATCATTCTATGGTTTGTTGGATCTTATGGCCTAAAAAAAACATGTGTCGATTTTTATCGAGAGGAAATCATTCAACCCCTTCTTATGAAGGAGACTGAAAAAACCATCTTTTGGCTGACTGACTTAACAGCATGGTTTGGCATAAAAAGCGCCAATGGATCGATCAGCAAAAGCAGTGTAATAGCTGATAAAATAGAGAGCTTACAATCCAACTATTTCAAAGTCATAAAATCATCTGAAATTTTAAGATCCATTTATGAGTTCCCTGAAAAGCCAATTGCAACCAACCTTCGCTCTTCAGTTTGCTCTATACTAGAAGTCAATCATAACAAAAATGCTACAGAAACAGGTATATCAATAGGCTCCATCTTTCCTGGAGATAGCTCTATTCTCAGTTTCTTTCAAGATCATGACTCTGGGTTATTTTACTCAGCTCTGCAGTACATCGAAGGTTGCTTCATTGTAAAAAAAATATTGAAACACCTTTTAGAGTCTGACAAAAGCCAGCTGAGCAAGAAAAAGCATATTCAATTCGTACTACCAGAAGATGAGTATAAGTACTACTCAACCCAAAATGGATCTTTTCAAAAAGACTTAAGCTCTATTGTAAACTTTATTGCCAAGCGCTTGGGCATTGACAGCCTTTTATTAGATATCCAATTTTTGTCTTTTCCATATGATAAAAATCTCTCAAAGAGACCATACAATGGTCAAAGAGGAGATAAAAGCTTAAAATCCATTGATTTTTTCACTCTTTGCGGCTTAAGAAGAGAAAATATAGATACTTAATGCTCTAGATTCAGTGGCATTAAAAAATATTCTATTATAAAACATTCAAAATATGTGATCCTTCACTTCTGGTTGGTTGAGCTTTATCTAAAAAAGCACTGCAGAGGGGCCTATGAGCTCAACATTCGTTAGCCAATATCTAATCCATCATAACTTTTATAGATTTATCTACATTGGAGTCTCTGCTTTAATATTATTCTATGTAATAGAAAAAGTTAGGTACGTAATCAAAAAAGGAAAGATCAATAAAAATTATCTAAAACTTGTCCTATATCCACAGATATTTTTAGTTACTCTTTCTATTATGGGAGGAATCTCTACGCTATACATATCAGAAAGTCACCCTATAGCAAGGTCTTTGTGGATTCTCTCATTCGTTCTGCCTTCCATAATAATGACTCACCTCATCCATTTTTTTAGGCACAGCTTAGAAAAAAGCAAAGTAATATTTAACTTCATCTTATACTCTGTAATAATTTCAGTTATTTTTTTAATAACATCTCTATTAACTTGGGCACACAGTTATCTACTTATTACTGACTTGCAATAAGAAGGTGTATTTTGAAAAGGTTAGCCACCCGTAAGCAAAGACAAGTAATACGTGCTGTTAGTATCGGCAATATCTTAGAGTGGTTTGAAATCTACTCATTTGGCTTTTTAGCACCCATTTTCGCCAAATCATTTTTTCATTTTGATGAGCAAATATGGAATTGGATTGCTTCTTTTAGCCTATTTGGCATTGGTTTTTTTGCAA
Organism: uncultured bacterium; assembly: GCA_964460785.1. Classification (GTDB taxonomy): domain Bacteria; phylum Chlamydiota; class Chlamydiia; order Chlamydiales; family CAYWQB01; genus CAYWQB01. The sequence continues at coordinate 189,679 of CAYWQB010000004.1, read as the reverse complement.
AAATTATTGGGATTTACCTTTTCAGTCACATCGGTGATGTCTTTGGAAGGCAAAAAGCATTTATTTTTTCTATTACCATGATGACAGTACCGACATTTATAGCTGGCTATATCCCAACTTATGCCCAGTGGGGAGTTTTTGCTCCAATTACTCTTCTTGCCCTAAAGTTCATTCAATCAATACCTGCAGCTGGAGAGTCTCCAGGGACAGCTTGCTTCCTTTATGAAAATAGCAAGAAACACAACAGAATATTCATAACTAGCTGGGGAGCTCTTGGGAATCAAATTGGAGCAATGCTAGGGGTCATTGAAGCATTTTTTATTGAAGACCTTATTCCAGAGTCATTTTTAATGGAGTGGGGCTGGAGGATTTCCTTTTGGGTAGGTGGATTTATTGGGCTTTTTGGCATCTACCTTCGAAGAAAGCTAGAAGAAACCCCTATGTTTAAAGAGGTCATCAGAAAAAACGAGATCAATACTAAGTCGCTTAATACTGTATGGAAAAAAGAAAAGAAGGCGATCATTATTGGCATTGGATATGGAGCAATAAATGCCTCAACGTTTTATATGCTAGCAGCATATATTCCGACCTATTTTGCCGCATCAGTAGGTTTAACGAAGTTTGAAAATGGCTTAGTTTCTTTCTCTATACTTTTCCTATCCACAGCACTGCTGCCTGTATTTGGCTATCTTGGGGATAGAATCAGCAATAAGTTAATGCTCACCTGCTCTTCCCTTTCTATAATTATCCTAACAATAGTTGTATATTTTTTAGCACAAAACCAACACCATTTAACTTTACTTGCTGTAGTTGCTGGCCTTTATATTCTTCCGGTTACATGTATATCTGCTTTAATCACAAATCTACTTTCAGAGCTCTTTCAGGCATCAACAAGATTTGCAGGAATTAGCTTAACTTTTAATGTTGCAGATGGGCTTATTGGTGGATTTACCCCTGTAGCAGCGCTTCTTCTTTATAAAATAACTGATAACCAAGCAGCATTTTGCTGGTACCTACTTGCAACAAGTGTTATCTCACTTTACTTCTTCATTGCTCACTTTGGGTACAAGTCTAGACTTTCTTCCAATAATGTCTAAACGAGGAAATGTAAAGCATACTTCAGACTCTTTTGTTAGATTCATCCATCTTGAATGTAGAGAGAAAAGCTCTTCATAAAACTGAGGCCTTAAATCAGAAGGCAAGGCATAGGGGTGAGGAAGCCATTGCTTTATGTACTCCTTAAGGGATGAATATGAGGGAAAATTAGTGCTTTGATCCACTTTTTCACACTGAGTGAGCTCAATTGGAACTTTGCTAAGCCCTTTTCTCCACTCCCCTTCTGTTGGCATCGCTGTTAGCTGAAAGTTAGATTCAGAAAAGTAGCTACACCATTTCTTTTGGCTGATAAGCTCTTCTAAAGAATCTTCAAGCTCCTGAGAAATCCCTAATGGAATCGTAAAAAGCCAAAAGCCATCTTTTTTCAGAGCATCAAAGGCTCTGCCAAGAAAGTTTTCATGATCATTAAGCCATTGAAGAGCAAAAGATGAAAAAATAACATCAAACTCTTCACTGTAACTCAATTCATTTGCATCTGCTTCTATAAAAGTTAAGTTTGCCCACTTCTTTGAAGGAAAGTATTTGTTAGCAAAAGCAACCATTTCCGGAGAGATATCCATCCCGGCAACTTGGCCTTTAGAAGCCAGGCTAGAGAGCTTTGCCGTGATTTTACCATCTCCACAGCCTATATCAAGAACCGACTCCTCCCCAGTAAAAGAAAACCTTTCTAATAGCTCTATTGCAGCTGCATACTGAATAGCAGAGTAGGTATTATAATCTTCAGCAGTCCATTTATGACTTTTTTTTATTTCTTCAAAATCCATTTTTAACCTACCCCGAGATGGTTGCTCCTATTTGGCTAAAGGCTCTGCATATACCGAAGATTTAGAAGTTGAACTCCTCGTATTAGCTCTACTTTTTTGCCCAAAAACAGTTTTTTCGAGCTTCTTCTGTCCTACTTTATCTATGCAAAAACAGCCATTGGTCTGTGGCTTTACATCGCAGTAATACCAAATTCTAGGCTTTCCAAACCTTGTACTTTCTTTTTCCTTCACCATTCCTATCGACTCGATAATTGCAATTGAAGGGAAATTTTTAGGGTGCGTAGAGGCAATTACCTTCCTAATAGGGAGTCCTTGCACATGGAAACCATTCGAGTTAAATGCATTAACGTAGTCAAAAACCAATGCTTTTATACCTTCTAAAGCAAACTCTTTACAGTGAAACTCTCTCTTTAGAATGCATCCAGCTTCAACAATACCAGGGTTCTCAGTCGGTAAGATATCAAAGTGTCCTATAAATTTTTTTGTAGAGTTGCAAAAAGCAGAGAAAATACCTAAAGGAATACCTTTTTTTGAGAAAGCATACGCCCTCTCATCCATGAGATTCTTAACTTCTTCATAGGAAAGAGGCTTACCACTATCAAACAACCTTGTGAGTTTTTCATCAGAGTAAAGCTCTAGCGCATCTTTAAAATCTGCACCTTGATACAAGCGCAGATACATTCTATCGGTCAATATTTCAGCTACAGCTGACTCACTGCTTACTGATATAGAAATGCCCTTTTTTCTCACTAGCATGAACTCCTAGGTGCTCTATTTTGGGTCGTAGTTGATAGACTTTTACAAATCAGAACAAAAAACCATGTAAATAATAAACCATTAACCAAAATAAATAAACATAATTTATTTTAATTAATTCCAACTCAATTTTCTATTAAAGACAGATGATCAACCCACTTCAAGTACTCTGGATAGTAAAGTTTCCCCTGCTCTTTCAAAAGGTCAACAGCCTCTGTAAATGTTTCTTCATGCAAAGAACTATCAGGAGCACTAAATCGCTCAGAATAAGATAAACTTCCTTGGATTAAGAAAATATTACCTACATCTCCTGGCGTTCGCTTTGCTGTAAAAGGATCCCTAAACTCTCCTAACCCCACCATAAAGCGAGAGTTTAGATTTGTAGTCAGCTCTCCTTCCCGCATAGAAAGGAACTCTTTACTCGTATTGAAAAAGTTCAATGTATACAAGATAGAATTGACTGCATAGACGCGGGCTAAGCTGATGGATATTGGGTCTGGATTACTCTTCTCTGCTTCTATAAGTGTCCTAGGAATCATTTTTCCCTGGAACCTGTAAAACCGAAAGCTATTGAGATCAATGCCTAAAACACTCTCTTTCTCCATATACCGACACAGGTCAACAAATGCTTTTTTTTGATCTTTATAAAATTGTGGTGCTGGATGGATACACCCTGATAGGAAAGATGTCATTAACAAAAAAGCTGCAAAGCCTCTTCTCATGGAGATTCCTGCAGCTTACTAGAGTGATCACTTTCTGCTCCTTCAACCCACTTCAAGTACTCTGGATAGTAGAGTTTTCCCTGCTCTTTCAAAAGGTCAACAGCCTCTGTAAATGTTTCTTCTTGAAAAGCTGTATCTATGGCCCCAAAGCGCTCAACATAAAAGACCTTGCCTTGCTTAAGAAAAACACTACCTATATCACCAGGAATACGTCGTGCAGTCAAAGGATCTTTGAACTCTCCTAAGTCTACCATAAAAAGAGAGTTGAAAAGCGTAGCAAGCTTATCCTTATCCTCCCATATAACACCAATTCCGTTTTTCGAATTATAAAAATTGAGTACACATAATGTAGCATTAACGGCATAGACCCTAGCTTTATCAATAGAGATAGGACTTGGGTCATCTTGTGCAGCAGTCATCATAGTGCATGGCTTCTGGCTTTCCCCCCGACCACAAAACATAAAGCTATCTAACTCAAAGTCCAATATACGTTTTTCTTCTATATACTGATACAGGTCAACAAATGCTTTTCTTTGTTCTTTATAAAATTGTGGCACAGGATGAATGCACCCTGATAGGCAAGCTGTCATAAGCAAAAAAGCTACAAAATCCCTTCTCATTGGGATTCCTGCAGCTTACTAGAGTGATCACTTTCTGCTCTTTCAACCCACTTCAAATACTCTGGATAGTAAATTTTCCCCTGCTCTTTCAAAAGGTCAATAGCCTCTGTAAATGTTTCTTCTTTTAAAGCTGTATCTAAAGACCCAAAGCGCTCAACATAAAACAACCTGCCCTGTTTAAGAAAAACATCTCCAATATCTCCAGGAATACGATCTGCAGTAAAGGGATCCTTAAATGCTCCCAAGCCAATCATAAAGCGTAAGTCCAAAATAGATGTAGATTTATCTTTAGAAAGACCTTTGTACTTTGCATTCGTATTGAAGAAGTTTAAAGCATATAAAACAGCATTTACAGTGTATTCTCTTGACTCACTAATAGAGATAGGGTCTGTTTTTTCTAAACAGGCTAGCAAAATAGCATCCGGCATATACTTTTCTTCTTTATGAAGAAGAATAAAGCTATCTAGCTCTAAAGAAAGTTGAGTCTCTTTTTTTATATATGTATGTAGCTCCCTGAATATACTGACTTGGTCATCATAAAGCTGAGAATTAGGGTATGTACATGCTGTAAGTAGAGCTATCAAAAAAAATATAAAGCATAATTGATATTTAAGCATTTAATCGATCTCCTGGAAAAATTTTTGGATTCGCTTTTGATATCCTCCTCCTACTATGCGATGATCTAAAAAGGGGATTTTACTTATTGGCCTGGTAAATTCTACTGGAGACAAGTTTGACGTAGCACTTCTTGACCTTATAGCTATAGGACTTAACTTCCCAATAAAGTCTAACTGGCTTGATGCATATTTATAACAAGAAGAGTTGCATATATCAGGAGACCCTAAGCCTAAAACTTCTAAGCTCTGTGTCATTTGATCTGGAAGACGCACAACAATACTCCCCATCAAAAAATTAGCTTCGCTATGCACAAGAAACTTATATTGACCCACTTCTTCATCAGTTGAAAGAATAGTACGAACTTCCCTCTCTAAAGTAGCTTCAAAGGGTCTATGAAAACCTATTTTTTGGAAGATGCACCGCATTAAATTAACGACAATACCTTCATCGGGGTTTCTAAGGCCTGTTATGCGCAAGTTATCATTTGCTAATGACATCCCCCTAAGGTTCCGAATAAAGTCCCCTCTTGAACAGTTAATACCATTGATATAGTAGGCTCTCATATTGGGAACCTCCCTTGATCCTACAGAGATTTGCTCAACAGTAGGATGAATGAGACTGCCAAGGCGACTTTGAATTTGGCTCATATTTTTACCTTGTAAAGTCATCCCTAAACCAAGAAGAGGAGCCTTTACCAAGCCTATAGGATCGGGGATTAAGTGATGGGCTCCTAGCTCTAAAATACGGCCTGCACCCTTAAATATAGGAGGGAGTGCATGTGTAACAAAGTGGTGAGCTGCATCAAATACCGCGACTAGAAAGTCTAAGGGAAAAAGGCCTGTTGGACCACTACTTAATCCAAATGGATCTGCATAGAGAAGATGGTTATTTTTTCTACATCGATAAACATTAATATCATCCAATACCCCTATTGGGTCTGGTGAGATCCACCTTGCAAGCTCACTGTCATAATAACGAAACTCATAAAACCCTAATTCTGTTTCAAAAGAGTAGCGACTACCTGAGTAGAGCCAGCTATTTTCTGAAGGAGTGCGTTTGCCTCTTCCATTTCCATCATAAGTAAAGATCAAGCCAAAGGCAGAGTACTGGTAAAGCTCTTCTAGCTCCCCTGTCTCTCCATTTACAAGCTTGGAGATATTTCCACGAAAGTCTCTTAGAGCCAACTTGAGGTTTCCTCGAATCTCAATTGGAATACAATTCCTATGGTCTACCTGGAAAGGCAAAGTCACTTTTAAGTCTATTAACTCATTGAGACTTCTAGAAAAAGAGCCTACTTCTTCTTCACCAATATAAAAGTAGGCTAGAGTTTCACCTCTTGTTACTTCCCATACCCGCCTACCAAGAGGATCATAGGTCACTTCAGATACCTTGTCCCCATTTTTATGGACTTCTTCTAAGTTACCAATAGAATTGAAAGCATACTGCCAATAATCAGTAACTGTTTGTTTTTCCTGAAGTTGTCCATTGGCATCGTACTTATAACTAGCAAATGGACTTTCTGTAACTTGGTTTAGGCTATTTAAGTCAAAATTAAAATCATCAAGAGCATCCAGGTTCCCACTGTAATCAAAGTTGTACTGTATAGAAAAAGGCCCAGATTCAGAAGAAAGCTGACCTCGAGCATCATATGTGTACTCTAGCTCTTTATGGCCAAGCACAGACTCCTCTGTAACAGCTGTTAAATGTCCTTTAGGATCAAACTTGCAGATATTAAAAGAGCCATATGGGGATTTAGAGGACTGACAAAACCCATAGTTATTCCATTCTGAAAATATTTCTCCACGACCATTGGGTAAAGATTCTTTTATAGGCCTTGCAAGGTCATCATACTTATCAATACTTTGCCTATAGACCTCTTCTCCATCACCATTGACCCGAACTACACCTGAAAGAAAAGCACCGTCGTATACATATAAAATCGATCCAAAGCGCTCTGGCAGTATAACTTTAGTTACTCTATCTAAGCCATCATACTCATATTTAACTTTTAGCCCATTTGCTAAAGAGTCCTCTAGTAAGCGCCCAAGAGCATAGGAGCGGGAAATAGACAGATTCTTTAATTCATCAAGAGCGTATATTAGTTTACCTTCAATATCATACTCATACAGGTGCGAAAGCGAGCCATCTTGACTTGAGAGTCTTTTGAGCTCCCCAAGTGAGTTGTATTCATAAGAAAATACCTGCCCTCCAGGCAGTTTTTTCTCTATTAACTGCCCTAGAGAATTATAACTAAAGCCAGTGACTCGCTCTTTACTAGAGCCAAAGGCTTCTACTTGCTTTGTAACCCTACCTTCTGAGTCATATTCCCAGCGCACTTCATATAAAACTTCATGGCTTTGTGGGTGGACGATTTTTTCACAACTCTTATTTCCTGCGTGATCGTAAAGGAATTCTCGGCGACTCACAGATTCGCCACTCATATTTTGCTCTTCCTGCCAAGCCTCTCTCATCAGAGCATCATACTGAGTACAAAGCCTACTCCCATTGGGAAATAATGTTGTTTTAGTGAGAACTCTTTGGCCTAGTTCATTGATAGCATCAAAGTTATGCTTGATAACAGTTGTATTACCTTCTGCATCAATGATTTCACATAGATACCCATTTGCAAGATATTTTTTTTCAGTAGAAACCTTCTGGCCTTCACCTAGCCTAATAGTTAATTTAGCAACCTCTCCACTTTTGTCATAAGTTGTTACTTGGTCTAAAATCGTCTTTCCATTGGAATCTTGACTTTTCTCTCTGATTTGACGATCAAGTGCATCATACTCCCAGAAAGTCTCTACCCACTGACTCTTTTGTTTATCTGCATATTTCCTTTGCCGTACCAAACGATCTTTTTCGTCATATGCATACTCTATATATCGCTCTTGATCTCCTTCTTGAACTTTTTCCTCTACTCGTTGTCCATATGCATTGTACTTATACGCTTTAGTCAAGCCTTTCAAGCGATCCTCTTCCCTTACAAGCCCAAGTGTATTGTACTGCGCTATGATATCCGAAATAAGCTCTCCATTCTTGTCATATGTCTGTGTGTGTATTACATTTCCCCTGGAATCATAGGAAAAAATTGTTTTCACTCCGATTCGATTAGTATGAGAAACAACATCACCTCGAAGGTTATACTCATACTGCTCTGTAGAGCCATCTCCATATGAAATTAAGATTGGCTCCCCTCGTGCATTTCTTATATATTCTGTTGTGTATCCAAGAGGACTTTTCTCGCGTACAACACGGCCCAGCGCATCATAAAGAATCTCTTCTTTAGCTTGCCTTAAGCCCTCTGTTGTTAGAGTTATTGGGTATAAGGTTGTAACCTGATCTTGCTCTTTACTATATAGGTACTCTGTTGTGTTACCTAAAAAGTCTTTCTCTTTAACCTTTTGACCTACTTCGTTGTACTCATAACTTGTCATGAAAGATTCACCTGTAGGCAACTCTTCAAGACGTGTTACTAAGTTTCCTCGGTGGTCATAAGTATAAGATTCTTTGATTCCTGAGTAGGTATCATGTTGAGATACTACAAAACCTTGCTCATTGTATTTTTTGACTATCCTGTGTCCTGAGGGATTTATCGTTGCTACTTCTTGCCCTAGCTTATCATACTCAATATGGGAAGCTCCTCGGATCTGATCCGGTGCAAAGAAAAAATCTGTGCACATCTTATCAAATAGAAGATCACAGTTTGCACTGAACTCTGTAGTCTGTACAACCTTTCCATTCTTCCAAACAAATGAGCAGCCTTTTCGGACCCTCCACTTTTTGTCTTGGATATCCACTTCCCCTTCGATAACATACTTCAAACACCCCAACCCATCATAAGGCTTAATTTGATCCACATGTCTATTTTTTGTGTCTAATGGCTTCAGAAAATCTCTAGGGCTACTCGGGATCTTTACCTCTGGCTCTCCAGGGATTTTGGGCCAATGTGTAAACTCTTGCTTCCGCTTTTCTTTTCTCTCTTTTTTCTTGATGGTTCTTTTGTCGATATACCAGCACTGCTCTGGCATATACATGTACCTTTCAAATAGTTGATGAGTTACTCCCTCATAGCTGTAAGGGTCTTCACTGCTTCCATCATCGATTAACTTCTCAATTGGTTGGAGATTTTTCATCTTCCCATTGGGAAGCATAGTAGGGGCATATCTAAAGTGTTCTCTTTTGACCACTCGATCCCCTTCATACTCAAATTTAGCTGCAAGTATTGGAGAATATGCTAAAGGTGGGCGAGGATTGTTTTTTTCCATACGCCCAGTTCGATGCATACGCATAGAGTAAAGAGACTTTTTCTTAGAAAAGCCATCTTCCTCAATAACTTCACTTCGCTTTTCATTTATTTTATTATAATAATACCGCTTCTCATAAGCTTCTAATCTGTGATGAGGCTCATAATAAGGTATAGATTGCTTGACCTTACCTGTGAGGTTTCCTATTAACTTTGATGAAATGAGCCTTCCTTCACTGTCATATGCCCATTGTTTCTCAAATAAAAGTACTGGTTCCTTATTTACCTGATGCTCTACAGCTTGTTCGGATAAAATATACCCACGTGAGTCATACTTATAATAATACTCAAGCCAATGCTGCGCCCTCACATGTGGCTTTATCTGATAATTTTTGAGATATCCCTTATCGTTGAAAAGGTAGCACTTGATACCTCCTCCAACTTCTTGTACTTCGACAAATAAGTCTGCCCCTCTTTGCTCATAGTGAAAAGTGTAAGCTGGAACCTTTTCTTTACCTTCCTTCCTTAAAATCTTAGCAACACGCCCACTAGCAATCCCCCGTTCACTACTAGAGTAGTATTCGATATAAAGGGTTTCTCCTCCCCTAAGTTTCTTTGAAGAAACTTTAGGTTCTCCCTTATCTTGGAGGTACTCATACTCAACAAGACATAGTCCATTTTTGGAAAAAGAAGTAAGCCTTCCTCCTACAATAGTATAAGATAACTGTTGCCCATCACTTGTGTGAATAAATAAGTCATAAGCTCCTTCGTAATCTTTATACTCAAACTTTGCCCAGTTGATCAGGCCTATAACATCTTCATTCTCTCCACTCTGAGTATAAATAGATTCTAGCTTTCCATGATTATGGCCATACTTGATCCAATATCCATTCGGTAGATGCGTCTCTAAAAGAAGGTAAGAATCTCCTTTCTTCGATACCTTACCAAAGATCCTTTCTCCAAGATAAGGGTGTAGTTGACTTAACTGTTTACTCACCTTTAGCAAAGGTTCTGCGATTGCCCATGGATCTCCAGAATAATAAGGAATTAAGCCTTTAGGGCGTATAAACTCTGACTTTCGAGTATGCTTATTATACTTGTAAGCCCAGGGGTCACCACAGCCTGATGGCATAGTAAAAATAGACCCATTCTTCCTTCCCTTTATATCATGATTGAATACCCAGCAGTCTCCAAACACTCCAGGCTGAAAAGACTTACCTGTGTAGCGAGCTAAGACTAATGGTTCAGCACCATCTATTATATGATCAATGGACTGTTCTGCATACCTACCAGTCAGAAGATCAACATCTGCAATAATAGACTGCTCAAGCCTTGTATTAACCTGTACTCCTTGCTCCTGATCAGAGAAAGCAACAAGGGACATAAAAGAAAGTACCAAGGAAAAAACTATATGCAGGTAGCGAAACACTCATAACCTCACAGGGAAAAATTTGTGGAGGTTATATGTAGGTAAAACTATCTCATCAATAGAAAAAAATTATTAACCACTTACAGTAAGCAAGTTATAAATTTACTTGCCAGTGTGTTCGGAGCCCTCTTCTGTCCAAGTTTTAAGCCATGCAAAGCGAAAGGCTGCCTCTTCAATAAGGAGATTTCTTAAAGGCTCTGAAATACTGTCATCACAAGCCCACTGTGCTTGAGAAGCAACCCACTCCTCTGCAGCTTCCAGTTTAACTTCAGGCTTGCGAGTATATGGCTCATAAACAAACTCTTGGTCTGTTTTATCAATTTGCTCTGTTTTCTGAGTAAACCAGTCAGCTTTTACTTGGCCTACTCCCTGTTGTACTTTGAGGCTCTCAGCTAAAAGATTACCTAGTCCTATGACATCCTCTGGAGCTCTTGCTATAGGTGAAGTAAGAGCTTTAATTGCATCTGCTTTTTTGGAGATTAGTTCTTTTGTACTACCTGGTGTTGCTGGTGTTGAATCTGGCTCTGCTGGTGTTGAACTGCTTAGACTAAGATTTTTCATTTTTTTTACAAGAGGTGCATCCTGAGGTTGTGATGCTCTCATTAGAGCTCTTATCTGTTTCTGCTTTTCTTGGTAGCTTTCAAGAGTGGTTTCATAGTCTGTATAGAGTTCCTGAACCTTTTTTTCCTCTACCTCTTTAGCAGCTCTTGCTTCTGCTTTTTTAGCTGCTCTATTTCTTGACCGCTTAGCTTTTTTAGATTTAGCTTTTGTAGCTCTAGATGCCTTAGATGCTTTAGCTTCTTCTTCCTCTTTTAACAGTTCCTCTGCAACTGCTCTTGTTTTATCTAATACATCTTCTCGTCTTACTTTCGCTTGCTGAAAAATGGGTTTAAATAACTTCCCTACAAGTCGAAATTTATCAAAAAATAAGCGAGTTAGAGTAGGGACATATAGCAAGCCTTCACTAAGATTTCTTAGTAGAGCTGACCCTTCTTTCTGAGCACTTGATAAAGTAAGAATCACTTCCGAATACTCATCTACAACACGTTGATAAAGATCTCTCTCTCTTTTTAGCTTTTTGAGCTCTTCGCTATCAGCTTCTTTTGTCTCCCTTAACTGTTGCTGCTTTTCCTCTAACTTCTTTTTTTCCTCATCATAATAGGACTCTAAGAAAGAGAGCTTCGCATCAAGAGTTTGACAATATGCTCTTACTATAATGCTCAGGTCCTTACCTTTTTTCCCAAACTCATAAGTAAATGCCTCTTGTGCCTGTTCAAGACTTTCCCAATTGGTGGTTAGATCATTTGCCATTTTCTCGGGGTCGTCAAATGACAACTCAAAATAGCTTTTCCAAAGGTCCAAAGCTTGGTTTGTTAAAATAACAAGTTCCCGATGAACCTTTTTGAGCTCCTCTCTATGGTTCTCTATAGATGTTTCAACACGATTGGTTATCTCTACCATAGAGGCAAGTAAAGACTCCTCTTGTCCCCCATCATAAATGACATCTTCAAGCTCTAGAATAAATGTGCCTAAAGCTGGATTACGTAGAGTATATAAGGACTGAGCAGTATCTCCCCAGCTATAAGCTAGGTTAGAAATGAATTCATAATCATTGGATCCTGCTGGAAGGCAAGGAGAAAGCTCTTGCTTAGTGCCACAAGGCTGCCGTAACTTATCTAAACCTTCAGGAGAAGACACCAAGCATAATAAGGACCTTAACTCTGGCTCTACCGTACTTAGGTCAGGATCTTTCTTACAGGCTTTTAGAACTGTACCAATAGCTCCCTTTACATGATTTACTTTCTCTTTCTTCTCCTTCTTAGAAAGGTCTTCTTTAAAGAGAAGGTCATCTAATTGATAAACAACAGGCAGGATCTGTTTAACCGTCCCAACTTTCCCAGAAGACCCCCCAACTTTCTTCACTAACCCTATGACTGGAGGATAGAATTTTGGAAGACAGGCAAAATCACAAGAGCCACTCAATTGACTGAGCTCTCTAAGATGCTCCTTTGTCTTTTTAGGAAGGGTTGCCAAAACCTCATCTGCATATTTTAAAGCACTCTCATCGGGGGTATCGATGACTGAAAGCAAGCTACCAGTCCCCTTAGGAATAGAAACTAGAGTAACACGATCTCCTTGCAAAGACTCTTTTTGCGAACAAGAGCCCATAGTCCATAGTTTCTCTAACAATCCTAGGGCCTGCTTCTTAGCTGGGCTTGAATGGCTTTTCTCCTCTCTAGAGGTTTGCAGTGTACCTTGAAGATGTCTAGGTTGCCCAATTGCAGCAGATTTCATAATAATAACTCGATTTCAAAATTTTAAATTACCGCCAAAGATCTACTCTGCAGCTTTTCTACTAGGAGCTAAGCGACGAAGCCAAGCCAGTCGAAAAGCATCTACATATTGCACATTAAGCTTGTAACCTTTCTTTTGTCCTTTTGCTTTGTGCCAAGAGGTCTCCAAAAAGTTTTTGTTAGCATCTGTATCCCCTCCACTCAAAAACATCGTTGCAAGACTCTGTATATCTTCCGGAGGTTCTTTCGATTGTGGAATGTGAGACTCAATCTCTGCAGCCAAAGCAGAAAGCTCCTTTGTATAATTTATTTCGCCTTCAGAAGGACTCGTTAGAGTCATGGCACTCATAGCATCACTAAGATCATCAACCTCTGATTGAGGCCCACTTTCCGACAGTTGAAATGAGGTCAGGTATTTATCAAAGTCTTTGTCCGACATTGTGCTAAGAGCTTCGAAACCTGTTGTAACTGGAGTTGAAGCTCTCTGTCTGTGCTCTTCTATTTTATTTTGGCATTCTTGATATTTCGTTAAGTTTTCCAGGTAAAGACCAGCAAGCCTCTTTTGTCTTTTTGCAGCTTTAGCTCTTCTCTTTTTGTCTGCTTTAGCTTGCTTTTTTCTATCCGCAGTTTCATCTTCGTAGGCAAGCTCTTCTAGCAGGGCCTGTTGTCTAGCCTCTACGCGCTTGTTTTCAGCATCATGAAACGCCTGCACGCCACGAATAAAAAATGGTTTAGCAAGTGCTCCAACATCTAAAAAGTGATTGTGAAAGCAGCTTTCAAATGAGTAAGTAGTCAATGCTCCTGTATGCAAGTTTTGGATGAATTTAACAGCCTCATCAAAAAGGGGCTCTAAAGGCTCAAGTGTACTGGGTGCATGTCTAAGGTCTTCTATCCTCTTCTTTAAAACCTTTTGCTCTTCAGCATCCGCACAAGCTTCATGTTGCCATTCTAGCTCTTCTAGCTCCTCTAGCTGACGAGCTGCTTTTTTTTCACAAACAGCAAGGGCTATCGCAAGTTGATCTGCAAAAGGGAGAATGTCTCCCTGTAACTCAACAATATTGTCTCTGTAGCTGGCGAAAAGAGCTGCTTGAGCCTTTTCAAGCTGTACCCAAGCTGATAAAGCTTCCTCTGCAAGTCTTGGGTTTTGTTGGAGACATGCAAAGTTATCCTGCCAAAATCTCTTTGCTTTATCTGTAGCTACTTCTAGGTTTCTAAAGGAAACTCTGAGTTGTTCTTGATAATCCGTAAGTGAAGATAATGCTTTTTCTAAAGATTGCTTAAACGTTTCTGTATAGAAAGGCTTCGCTTTTGATTCCCTAGCAAAAGAGGCGAGGCGCTCAGAGAAATTGGCTAGCCCATTCTCTCGTACTTCAACCATTGTCAGCATTGAACCGAGTAGACCATCTGCCAAAGCATTGATCAGTTGGCTATCTGTTGTCGGCTCTCCATTTTCATGAAAAAATCGAAGTTCTGTTCTTGTCCCACATGGTTGCCCTAGCACTGCACGAGTATCTGGATTAGAAACTGCCCATAGAAAGGAAGTAAGAGGAGCCTCTGCACCAGCTAAAGCTGGGCACTCTCCGCTACTGCATGAACTGATCACTTGAGCAATGGTTCCTTGTATATCTTGGATTTTTTGTCTTAAACTGTCCTCTTCTAGGACTTTTTTATGTCCAAAAATAGGTTCTGTAGCACAGACAAGTGTTTGCATACGAAAAAAAGATTCCCAATCTGGAGAAGCTGCAGAAACGACTTGTTGTTGAAGCTTTGTAACAAAGGGCAAGTAGTTGGTAAAACAGGCTAAGTCGCTTGTAAATCCGACTTCTCTAATAAGAGATAAGTGCACCTCTTGTGCCCCAGGAGCGCTCATGACGAGGCCTTGTGCAGTCTCTATAAATTCTTGTTCAGGATGCACCTCAATCACAGAAGTATTCCGAATCACACTCCGATGAACCCTTTCAGCATGTAGGTGATCAATACGATCTTTTCGCTCTATCCAGGTTGCATCTGGCATTTCATCCTTTGCTTTTTGAATAGCCAGGCTTCGCAAAAAAAACTTTTTAGCTATTTTGCGAGACGCTGTATCATAAAGGGTTCTTCTTTCAGCTTCTGTCGTTGGAACTTCGCCTGTTCTTGCAATACAGCCAGTACGAGGGGGCCTAGTGGTAATAGGAAGGGACATAGTTTTTGAAATTTTGTTATAAAAAAAGAGAAATTATATTAACAAAACTTCAAAAAATCAATAACTTAACGTCAAATACAAAGTATCATACTCTTCAGCTAGCCTTGCTTGTAAAAAAGCAAGGCTAGCATCAAACTTAGGTTGCTTAATGAGACCAGTATGAACTGATCTCTTCAAGAGTTTTCCCTTTTGTCTCTGGTATAAAGGCTGAGAAATAGATCACGGCAATAACCCCAATCACTCCATAGAGAGAAAAAGTGAACCCTGGTCCTAGATGATCCAGGAGACTCAGGAAGGTCAGTGACACAATAAAATTGCTCCCCCAGTTGGCGATGGTCGCTAAACTCATTGCTTTCCCTCGAATTTTTAAGGGGTAAACCTCTGCAATGAAGAGCCAGGCCACACACCCAAGGCCGATCGCGAACCCTGCAATATATAAGAAAAGGCTAATGGTGTAGAGCATTCCTACCCAATTCCCCTCTGCTGCATAAAAGTGCCCAACCCCCATCATAAATAAGGCGACAACAAGCAAGACTGTCCCTGTGATAAGCAAAACGCGACGCCCAACCCGGTCAAGAAGGAAAAGAGCAAGAATCGTAACAAGGGTATTCACCCCTCCTACTCCTAAAGTAGCTAACAAAGCGGCGGTATCTTTCTCTCCTACAAATGTCAAAATGGAAGGCGCATAATAAATCACCGTATTGATACCAACAATTTGCTGAAAAATGGCAAGTAAGATCCCTGCGATGAGAGGCTTTCTTACTCCTTTAGCAAAGCACTCTCGATAAGACCCTCTTTCAAATTTAGCTGCTTGGTGAATCTGTGTAACTACAGCACGAGCCTTTTCTGCGCTCATCCCCAACTTTCGTAGCACACCATTGGCTCGTTCATCATATCCATTGCCCGCCAACCACCGAGGAGTTTCTGGCAAAAAAAGCATAGAGACGAACAGGATAATCGCTGGCACTGCAGAGAGTCCTAGCATTATTCTCCAATCTTGGTGCTGGCCAAAAATATAGTCGACCAGAAAGCCAGCTAGGATCCCTACTGTCACCATCAGCTGGTTTGTAGAAACACAAAACCCTCGCTTTTTTGGAGGAGAAAGCTCGGAAAGATAAAGAGGGACTGTCATAGAGCTCACTCCGATAGCAAGCCCGGCAAGAGAGCGGCCAATAAGGAGAAACAGAACTGTGGGGGCTAGACTCATAAAAAGAGCAGCTAAGATAAAGATTAGAGAAGCCACAAGGATAATTTTCCTACGACCAAAGCGGTCTGTGCAATACCCTGCGAATAGGGCTCCGATGACTGCTCCAAGAGGAAGCAGGGCTACCACCAACTCTTGCTCTAGGACTGAGAGGCTCATTTCCTGCTTGATATAGATCAAAGCGCCAGAGATTGCTCCTGTGTCATACCCAAATAACAGCCCTCCAAGAGCTGCCAGAAAAACGATAAACTGTACGTAGAAGTTTTTCATACTCCCTCCCTTATTCGCTCCATCTATATAATATTTATTTAAATAAAACATCAAAATGACAAAATCCCCTTCTATCCGATAAAATAGGTAAAACCTCTCACCCCTCAAAAATTTAATGCAGACTAAGCCCGTTCACTACCAAGCAGTCAGGGACTCCCTCCCTGTTTTTTTTGCCTACTTTCCATTAGGCCTTGTCTGGGGCCTACTTTGGGAGCAAGCTGGCCTTTCTCCTCTTTTAGGCGTCATTTACAGCTGTTTTGTCTTTGCTGGAGCTGTCCAATTTTTAGCTTTATCTTTTATCACTGCTGGAGAGCCCCTTCTTGGGGCTATTTTAACTGTCCTTCCCATAGCTCTCCGCAATACATTCTATACTGTATCCACTCTTGATCGCTTGCCCAAGCAGCGATTTTTACGTGTTGTCTTAAGCTTTATGATGGTCGATGCAACCTATGCAATTTTGATTTCAAAAGACGACCACTTATTTAAAAACCCGTGGTACTATCTCCCTCTTGCAATCCTAGTCCACTTGTACTGGATTCTTGGTACCGCTGTTGGTGCTGGCATGGGAGAGCTTCTTCCCGACGGGCTTTCCAGCTTAGACTTTTCACTGACAGCTCTAATTACCGTCCTAGCTTTAGAGCAGTACCAAAAAGTGTGTAGCTTACAACCTCTACTCATCACGGCTATCGCCTCTGCTATTGCTGTAGCATTCTTTGGTTCAAGTTGGCTATTACCTGCTCTTGTATTGTGTACTCTTGCAGCTCTTTATAGCCGAAAAGGAGGTGCATGCTGTGGATAAACAAGCAATTGTCTACCTTTTTGCTCTTTTTATTATTTCATTTGTGACTCGCGTGGGTCCATTGCTTATTGGGAACTGGCTCAAAAAGCAAGCATGGATGCAGAGGATTTCTCTCTACCTCCCTTGTATGATTTTAACCTTACTGCTTTTTCATGAGCTTGCGGGAAAGATGTTTGGCAAACACCCACAAATCCTAGCTCCTCTTATTGGGGTGGGTGTTACCCTTCTTATCCACCTATGGAAAAGGCAAGCGATTGTGAGTATTATTGCTGGAGTAATAGCTTTTACCACTGCCTCCTGGCTCCTCTAAGAGTCATTATTGAGCACCTCTTGCTTGGTAGAGGTGCCTGATCTAAAAAAGTAAGCTCTCTTCAGAATCTTCTATATCTCCCCATCCTCAGCAAAAATTAGTAGATCTCCAGGCTGGCAATTCAGAGCACGACATATCTTCTCAAGAGTAGAGAACCGAACCGCTTTTGCTTTGCCTGTTTTGAGAATAGAAAGGTTAGGCTGAGAGATCCCAACCTGCTCTGCAAGCTCTTGCAGCTTCATCTTTCTCTTTGCTAGCATGACATCAAGTTGTAAAACAATTGGCATGAGACACCTATACTGTTAAAGAGTGTTCATCTGATAAACGTGTTCCTTCCTGCATAATCAAAGAGATTGCAAGTAAAACCAGGCCACAAAATATATCTGCAAAAAGGGGTGTACCAACTGTCAACTGTAGATAGCGGTGCCCCGGCTCGTTGCTAATTGTGGCCGACAGAACAAAGAGCATTTGAGCAAGGGGCTGTGTGAGAAGTCCATTGAGGAAAAATAGCCAAGAGAGCTTGCGGTACGACTTCGCATTAGCGCGCGAGAAGATTTCGCCTTTCTTATAGCGTTTAAACAGCGTACGCAAAACAAGCAAACCAATAAAAAATGCTAGCCGATTACAAAGGCTTCCTAGAACCCCGATCCATGTCGCAATAGGTAATGCTCCTGGACGAGAGAGTTTTGCTATCCCTTCAGGGGTCTCTACAGTCTCTTGAAAAAGGCCTGTTATAGACAAGCTATGGATTGAATCGGCACCTAAGGTCCACTGCAAAATGACTAAAAGAGGGGTCATAACGAGCAGAGCATTGAAAATAAAAATTAAAATTTTGCTTAGCTTTTTTGTCTGTTCCATTTTTTCTCCTATTTGTGAGCGAGTAAAAATGAAAGGCTAGCACAAAAACCAATCGATAAACAACATAAATATATCGTTTATCGATATATAAACCCCATCCAGAAGATTGATTTGGCAATTAATCTCTAAGCTCCCTACCAATAGAGGAAAGCAAGAAAGGGTGTATAGGATGAAGATACTCGTCACTGGAGCGAGTGGCTATATTGGCAAAAAGCTTATCGCTCAACTAATTGAAAAGGGGCACTTTATCTATGCTCTATGTAGAAACCCTAAGACAGCGCTTCCCAAACATCCCCATATCACAATCCTTCAGGGAGACCTGCTCCAGCCTGCAACCATAGAGTTTCCTAAAGAAATCGATGCAGCTTACTATTTAGTTCACTCGATGACAGACTCTAAGCAAACATTTGAGTCCCTTGAAGAGCAGTGCTGCTTAACATTTCTTAGCAAACTAAAAAACACACAAGCCAAGCAGGTGATCTACTTAACAGGGTTGATCCCTAAAGATGAAAGCCTTTCTCCCCACCTCCGCTCTAGACACCGCGTGGAAAACCTTTTACAAAGATCTTCCATTCCAGCCACCACTTTACGAGCTGGAATTATTGTTGGTGCAGGGTCTGCCTCTTTTGAAATGATCCGAGATTTAGTGGAAAAGCTTCCCATCATGGTTGCTCCTAAGTGGATACACAACCGAACCCAGCCGATCGGCATACGAGATGCTCTGTTTTACCTGACCTCTGTTTTAGGAGACTCAAGGTGCTTCAATCAATCGTATGATATAGGGTCGGAAGACTGCTTAACTTTCAAAGAGCTGATGCTTCAGTTTTCTGAGGTACGCCATTTAACGCGCTATATTCTCTCTGTTCCTGTTCTCACACCTAAACTCTCTTCTTATTGGATTTACTTTATTAGTCGCGTCCCTTACTCCCTTGCTTCCTCTTTAGTAGAGAGCTTAAAAACCCCCTCTATTTGTCAAGATCATCGTATCCGTTCTCTTTTTCC
The DNA here is from genome assembly GCA_964460785.1 of uncultured bacterium. Taxonomy (GTDB): domain Bacteria; phylum Chlamydiota; class Chlamydiia; order Chlamydiales; family CAYWQB01; genus CAYWQB01. Next base: position 170,492 of record CAYWQB010000004.1, on the reverse strand, counting down.
TAGAAAGCTCAAAAGCTATAAGCAAGCAGTCAAAGCATCCTTTGATGTACTAGAATCAGGCGCTCTTGATTCAAGCTGGATGGATGAGTGGGGATCTCTCCCCTATGCATGGAACCATCTTGAGCACGTTCCCAAACAAGGGTGTTACCGAGATCGACGCAAGCTTCCCTTGCATGGCGACCCAAGCAAGTGCTTTGAGAAAGTTTTATGCATAGGAGGAAACAATGGCTGGTATTATCTAAACAAGCTTTGGGTTATCCGAGGGTTTCTTGACCGGCTCATAGGTGGTGTGGGGCTACGGAGAGGTAGACGTTCTGCAACAGACTTAAAGCCAGGAGATGCCTTAGATTTCTGGCGTGTGATTCTAGTAGATAAAAACGAGCACCACTTATTGCTTTATGCAGAAATGAAGCTACCTGGCGAAGCTTGGTTGGAGTGGCACATTCATGATGGTTACCTTATCCAAACAGCCACTTTCCGTCCTAAGGGACTATTAGGAAGAGCCTATTGGTTTGCTCTAGTTCCCATTCACTGTATTCTCTTTCAAGGGCTAGCTAAAAAGATTGTAAAGCACGAAATTTAACCCCCTTTTGGACAAGCTGCGGCCCCTTGACAAAAAGCTCAAGGATCCGGAATGGTGGGGGACGTCTAGAAACTCGCCCCTGTATTCCCCCTATATTCTCATGTCTTCTCCTCGGCAAAGGCCGCTACAAGCGCTTATTCAAAAAAAAATTAAGCTTTTTTCCACTATAGGAGCTTTTCTGGCCGTTCTTGTTTGGTCTGCAAGTCCCTCTTTAGCTCACGAAATCACTCCTTTACCTCTTTTTGAGCGTGTAGGCCTCTCTTTTTTAGCAGCCTTTCTCTATGCTATTCCCGGACTTTTGCTCCGCAAAAAGCGAAAACTCTTTCTACCCCCCAAAAAAACTTCTTTACTTGCGGGGTGTATCTTAATTGTGCTCAACCACCTGACGTACTGCATCTCGTTTCAGTTTCTTTCTCCCTCTCAAGTAGAGTTGATCTACTACCTGTGGCCTCTCTTTTTTACAGGAATGCTCATCAAGGCTAAGGTCATTGAGTGGAGCCCCTCCCATATCTTAGCTCTTTCCATTTGCTTAGCTGGAGTCGCTTTTAGTGGCTATCAAGAAGGGTATGCAACAGACCACTCTGCAGCTATGTACCTTCTTGGTATTGCTTTCCCCTTTGTGAGTGCCCTTGCTTGGGCAAGCTATAACTTTTACTTTAAAAAGAATCAGGAAGAAGCTGTCCCCTTTCAGTCATCCACCTTTTCTGGGCCAGCTTGTTTGATTACACTCTTCTTGCATACACAAACAGAAAACTTTGTTCTGCCTACAAATACACAGCTTTTCTGTATCTTATTTATGGGTATTGGCGTTCTTGGCTTATCCCAGGCTCTATGGTTGAAGGGAGTTTCTCATGGCTACCTATCCCTTGTCAGCCTTCTCCCTTATCTCGTACCGATTTTATCTATTTTGCTTTTGATCTTCTTTGGGAAATCCGAGCCTTCTTTGAGCCTTTTACTTGCTGGTAGCTGTGTATCCTTAGGCTTCTTGGTACTTTCGGTTCCCAAGGCCTCTTTAAAAAGTCACTTAAAAAATACATTTGACAAAATTCTCCAGCGCTCTGAGAGATAAAATGTAACTTATTGATTATAGACCTTTTAAAAGGGTACCATTGCATCCCTTTATGCAACACGCGACTGTACATATGAAGCTAACAAGCACTGTAGAAAGGAGAAGGTACGAACAAGCAGTTCTAAAACCTTACCTTGCCTATACAGGCACAGAGCATCATACAAACTCTGTAATGAAACAAAAGTTACAAGAGATCTCTAAAAAGCTTTTTTCTGGGAAACAAGAAATCTCACGCGAAGATTTATTCAAAGATGCTCACTATCAATCAGAGAAAACAGCCCAAGCGAGAATCGAAGCTCTTGACCATTTTCAAAGCTCTCTACCCCTTGCTGATCAAAGAGTATATACTGAGTTATCAAAGCACCGTAAACTCCTCCTCAAGATAAAAAAGAGCAGCGATGATGTATACGTCGCAGCAAAGGTCGAAAAGTCCCCTCAGTCTATTATCGAACAAAAAACGACCTGTCTAAAAAGACAGCTTCTAGCAGTCGTTCATGACTTCCAGCGAGAGACTCCTAGCGCTTCATGCTACCGCACGCTCAGAGGAGATATTGCTTTTAACCTCCCCATTGAAATCGAGGGACACTGCTTTACTCTTTTAATTTCTCGTGATAAGCAGCATACCCATTCATTGCGCATCTTTAATAAAGGCAAGCAACCTAAGTGCAATCCCTTTTTAGGAAATGCCCCTAAGCGATTTTTACTCACGCCTCGTGCAACTTACTTGCTTTCTGAGATTGAAATACGAGGGGTCCTCCCTCATGTACTCCTAGATGTAGACTTCCTGTCTTCTTTACTACTTTATGAATTAGACAATGACTCCTTAAGCTCTTTCTATCAGTTTCTCCATGAAAAAACTGTGGTTGAAGGCAAAGGAGTTGTACAGCTCACTACTGAAGAGCAACGTCTACTCAATCGGGATCTGCATACTCCCAGACAAAAACAGTTAGCTAAGCTACTGGAGAAGTCCCCTCATATCCACCGGCACCCAAGGCACCCCACCTGCTACAATACCAACCAGTCAAGTGTAGAGCGTATGCTTGTTCCTCGTTTTGCTCGAAAAAAAGAGAAGTTACACAGGTGCCAACTTGCTATTGAAAAGTTAGACTGCCTGCCTCACAAAACAGACCGGATTTTAGTCATTATTGAGCTTCTCAAGCTACGCGTCCTAGACCTTAAACAGAAGATTTCTGCTCACCACTCAAACAAAAAATCATCTGGATTAAGTACACTTATGCCTTCTTGAGAGAAGTCTTCCTTTGAATCGAGCAACCATGGACCTTCAATAGGCGTGAAGTCTTCTTCTGGAGAGAGGCTTTCCTCTTTTTCCGCGCCTGAAGGCACCTCTATAGGAAAGATTGGGGAGGGAGGGGAAAAATAGAACCCCTCTTCATCCTCTAAGCTATTTAACCTATAAAAGTCAGGGGCTTCTTCTTGCTGAGAAGAAAGAGAGATCCCCCACTTCTCGCTATTTTTTCTGACAACCTCTTCAGGAATAAAAACCCCGATACTCCTCTTCACTTCCTCAACCACATCCTGCGCTGTGGGAAACCTTCCAGCAAAAGTGGCACGAAGACTGTCGATATTTTTCTTTCTTAATCGCAAGACCTTAAGAGTAATCCCCCACTTTCCACTTTTGCAATTTTCTGAGATCCGGTCATAGTTGACATCCATATTAAATTGCTTCTTGATCTCCTCATACACATCTTTTGTTGTGGGAGTTTGCCCTACAAAAGCATCTCTGAGAATCTTGATCTGTGACTCATCTAATAGAGACTGCTTTCTCTGCTTACGAAGGTGGATCGTCCACCCTCTATTTTTACAGCCATGTGTGACTACTGAGAGGGGCATTTTTATATTAAAGCGCTTGTATACTTCCTCTTTAACCTCACTTGCCGTAGGAGTTTTCCCTACAAAAGCTGCGCAAAGCTCGTTGACTTGTAGGTCATTTAGATAGCTAGACTCCCCGCCCTGGCTAAGAGAGATTCCCCACTTCCCCTCTCTTTGACAATTTCTATACACTGTTTTTTTAGATATGGTGAGGCCAAACCGACTTTTAATCTCTTTAATCACAGCTTGAACTGTTGGAGTTTGTCCTGTAAAAGCAGAGCGCAATGCCTCAACCTCTGTCTCGTTTAGGCAATGTTGCACTCGTTTTCGAGGAAGGCAAACTCTCCAACTTCCATTATCACAATACTTCCGCACTGTTGTCTCTGAAACAGACAGCTTAAAGTGCCTTTTGATTGCATGTTGCACATCCGCAGCTTTAGGAACTTTTCCCTCAAATAGCTGACTGAGCTTGTTGACTTGCTCTTCATTTAAACAGCCGATGTATTTTGTGTCAGAAGCCTGCACCATTACCTGTCGACCGGCTAGCTGTGCAGCCTGCCTTGCAGGAGTTTTTTCGGATTCTGTCGATACTCTTGCTTGGTTAGGAGAAATAGAAGCTGTGACCATGAATAAGACTTATTTGTGAATAAAAACTAATTTTTAAACAAACAACCTAACATAAAGATGATTTTATTTAAAATTTAAACAAAACAAATAAATCATAAAATATATTAAAGAAAGAGGCTCAACGCACGCTATTCAATTGCATTTTAAGGGGTAAATAGGTAAATTTTCTCTTTTCCCTTTAAATTAAGAGCCTCAAATGAGCCAAGCTAAGCAAGATCCTGCGAATATTCGTAACATTGCCATTATTGCCCACGTTGACCATGGGAAAACAACCCTTGTTGATGGTCTTCTTAAGCAATCTAAAACCTTTCGAGACAATCAGGCAGAGATGCAGCAAGAGCTGATCATGGATTCTGCAGATCAGGAGCGAGAGCGAGGAATCACCATTACCGCAAAAGTGACGGCTGTACAGCATGGCCCTTACCGCATCAATATTGTTGATACCCCCGGACACGCCGATTTCTCTGGAGAGGTTGAGCGTACATTGAATATGGCAGATGGCTGCCTTCTGATTGTGGATGCACAGGAAGGAGTTATGCCTCAAACAAAGTTTGTTTTGCGGAAAGCTCTAGCTCATGGCTTAAAAATCCTTGTGGTCCTTAATAAAATCGATAAGATTGGTGCGCGCATTGAAGAGGTAGAAAGTGAGCTTGAAGACCTCTTCCTAGACTTAGCTACAGACGAAGAGCAGCTACACTACCCCATCTATTATGCAGTAGGACGCATGGGAAAAGCTTGGGCAAAGCCTCCAGGGTCATTTGAAGAAGAGGCAGACCTTTCTGTTCTTTTCGATGCGATTATCAGTGAGGTTCCAGCTCCTAAAGTAGAACTTGAAGCTCCTTTCCAAATGCTTGTTTCAGCCCTTGCTTGGGACTCTTATAAAGGACGCTTTGCTATCGGACGTATCACTCGTGGACATGTGCGCGCTGGCGACTCGATTGCAGTTTGTGAAAAAGACAACAAGGTAACAAAGGCTCGCGTTAACCATGTATTGATGAGTCATGGTGTTAGCCGCTTTGAAGTAGAAGAAGGGATTGCGGGAGACATCGTTCAGATCAGCGGTGTTGAGAAAGTGAATATCGGAGATACGCTAACTGATAGTGAGCACCCAGAAGCACTTCCCTCTATGGAAGTAGAAGCACCAACTCTTAAAATCTACTTTGGTCCCAATACCTCTCCTTTCAAGGGGCAAGAGGGACAGTTTAGTACCTCTAGACAAATTGGAGACCGCCTCAATAAAGAGCTAGAAATTGACCTTGGGCTTCGCGTTGAATCCTCTGGAATTGGCTATCTAGTTTCTGGACGAGGAGAACTACACCTTAGCGTATTGATTGAAACGATGCGCCGTGAGGGCTTTGAATTTGAAGTAGGGCGTCCTGTTGTTATTACCAAAGAGGTTGATGGTAAAGTCCATGAACCCATTGAAGAGCTAACTATCGAAGTTCCTCAAGAGTATGTGGGAGCTGTACAGATGGAGCTTGGTGCGCGCAGAGCAAACCTACTCAATCAATACTCTCACTCACAAGAGCTCACCCGCTTGGTTTATGAGCTTCCTACACGCGCTCTTCTTGGCTTAAGAAACATCTTACTGACAAACACAAGAGGCTCTATCGTCATGAACTCTCTAACGATTGGTCACCAGCCGATGGGAGCTGCTCTGAAGCAGTTACGTAATGGCGTGCTTGTTGCTTGTGAGCAGGGAACGACCACACCTTATGCTCTAAGCAGTGCTGAAGAGCGTGGCGTCTGCTTTTTAGGGCCTGGGGAAAAAGTCTACGTAGGACAAGTTGTTGGTCTCAATAGCCGTAGTGGAGATATTGACATTAATGTGTGCCGTGAAAAGAAGCTCACAAACGTTCGCTCTTCGGGTAGTGATGGAATCATCCAGCTAACTCCCCCTACTCGTTACAGTTTGGAGGAATGCTTAGACTTTATCGAAGATGATGAGCTTCTGGAAGTCACTCCAGAAAATCTCCGTCTAAGAAAAAAAGAGCTAAACCCTAGCTTCCGCAAAACTAAAAAGAGTCAAAAGTAAATAGAAAAGAGCAGGCAGCTGCATAAGCTGCCGCTCTATTCGTTAAGAAAATATTAAAATGTCTACTAATATAGCACCTTCCTTACGGACCCCACCAATACCAAGAAAACCTAAGCCTCGAGAGGAGTCTCTCCCAATCCTAGCAAACAAAAAAACTCTTCCTTCCTATATTCCAGGGTTTACAAGTTGGAAGCACCTGCAAGGTGCCTATGGGGATTTTTCAGACTATTCTAAAAGAGCATATCACTGGGTTCACAGGAACCGAGAGCAGGCTATATTTCAAGTAACAGCTCCCTTTGCGGGAATTTCGCATGATAAACCTAAAATCCTACGCGAGCGTTTAGAAAAATTACCTGGAGGCCCATACTCCGAGCATTTTTTTTATGAAAGCAGAGGCTGGGAGCCAAACCACTCTAGTGCTGTCCGCTTAGAGGCTCTCCGTCAATATCTCTCTTCCCTACCATTCAAGTCCCCTCATTATCTCGCATACCAGCCTTTAAAGAAGCACAGAGAGTTAGTCTCTAATCTTTCACAGAAATATGACTTTATTTACGATCTTTCTCAGGAAAGAAAGTCCTTAAGAGCTACTCGAAGATCATTAAGCCAGCTAAAAATAGATCTCCGAGCCCTCGTGTGTGATTTCAAAAAAGACTCCCCTTCGATCTGCTACCCTACGCTCGAAGGAAAAACTAGCTTTTGTCTGCCTATTCATATTGACCATCACTTCTTAACCATTTTGGTCTCTCTAGAAACGGAAGATACCTGCCGCATACATATTTTTAATAAAGGCAAGCAACCAAAGTATAACCCTTTCCTCAAGGAAAAGGCATATATAGAGGTTTCCTCTGATCATGGCGTTTATGACTTTTCAGAAATAGAAGTTCGTGGCGTTCAGAATACTATTGCATTAAACCCTCTTTTCTTAAGAGATCTACTGGTTTTCAATGTAGATGACCCTAACATCACTAGTTTTTATGACTTTCTTTATGACAGCCTGATTATAAAAGGTAGAGGTGATGTCTACTTCACAAAAGAAGAAAGAGAGCTATCGAGTCGCTCTTTAAGCACCAAAGAATTTAAAGAACAACCAGGTAAATTTCCTCACTTACATAAGCGAATGCAGCAATCATTCTGCTATGACACAAACATCTCCACAATTGAAGGGCTTCTGGTAGATCGGACTGCACGCAGAAAAGAAAAACTCTACCGCTGCAACCTATCTATTGCAACGCTTGCCAAAAGAACTTTTTTATCGAAAAAGCTTCGCATGAATTACGAGCTTCTGTTGCAGCGAGCTGCCAACTTGAAGAAAAAACTCCTCACAGAGACCTCACTCCCTAGCAAGGGAACAGAAAAACTGATTTAAAGAACAATAACGATTTAAGGCTTAGTTAAACATGTCTATCCCCAGACTCCCATCCCCTCGAGATTATAAGTTTGCTTCTGCAGAAGCTCAAAAAGGAAGTCTTCCAACCGAAGCAAATAGAAAGTGTCTTCCGCCGTATATCCCTGGGATGACCTCGTGGAAAGAGCTAGGAGGAGCAAGAGGAAAGTATAAAGACTATGTAGAAAAAATTTTCAGAAGCCTACACCAAGACTCTGACAAGATGCTATTTCACGCGATCGCTCCAATTGCTGGCATTTCCAATGATACCTCCCAAGCATTAAGCAGGCGTGTGGAAAAGCTCAAGCTATCTTCAGCCGGAACATCTATCGATTTAGAGTCTGATGGATGGTGGGCAAGTCATACAAGTGCCATTCGTTTAGATTCTCTTAGGCCATTTATGATGAACTCTTGCAAAGTAGATGAGTATAGGCGTTACCTCCCTCTCAGAAAACATAGAGAGCTTGTTGTGAACTTAACAGCAAAGCAACACTTCATTGGAGAACTAAATGCTGAGTCCGATCAAGCACCCTTTGATGAAGCAACGACAAAGCTTGAGCAAGACTTAAATGCTCTAATCCGAGACTTTCAGTCCGATTCTCATTCCATCTGTTACCCAAACCTTGATGGACAGATAAGCCTCTGCCTCCCAATCAAAGTTCCTGGTCACTTTTTTACTCTTGTAGTGTCTAGAGAAACAAAAGACCGGTCCACCATACGTATTTTTAATAAAGGCCGGCAACCCACTAAAAACCCCTTTTTAAGAGATATAGCGAACGTGATTATTCCTTCAGAAAAAGGAACATACTCCTTTTCTGAAGTGGAAGTGAGAAATGTAGATAACAGAGCATTTCTTGAGCCTTCCTTTTTAAAAGATTTGCTTTTGCATGCATGCAAAGGCCTCAGTGTCGATGACTTTTATACACAACTGCATGAGCGAATCATTGTGCGAGGGAGAGGTAAAGTCCATATCACTGAAGCGGAGCGTGAAATTGCCCGTCGGTCACACAACCGCTTGTGGGATCTGGATACTCGAGAAGCTGAGTTTCAGGAACTACATAAAAATGCTCCTCATATGCATAAGAGAATGTATCAGGGATATTGCTATGATATGAACTTATCGACCCCTGAACGGTTGTTTGTTTCCCTTGCAGACCGCAGGAAAGAAAAACTGCATCGGTGTAACCTATCTATCAAAGCGCTATCTGGGAAAGCAATCCTCTCTAAAAAGCTACGTGTTGTTCATGAACTACTTCTACAACGCATTGCAAACTTAAAGAAAAAACTCCTTGCAGCTGCTAGTAAAGCCAAAGCTTCTGCAGCCGCTTCTGAAGATGCATCTGCTGTCCCTCCTGTAGCAGCCAGAAAAAAGCATACTCTGGCTTCATGGACCTCTGAAGATGTCCGCAAACGGATCATTGGCAATGCCCATAGCCCGATGAGGACGGTTACAGAGGGGATTAAGACCATGACAATTAGTCGAAGGTTCATGGGCAAACAAAAGCCTAAGTCTATATCCCCCTTAATCACACCTAGAGGGGTAAAGCTAAAACTCTCTTAAAGATAGGAAGAACCACTTCCTGTACCTTATTGACTTTTTCTAAGTCTTGGAGGGGATAGAGCGCCACGTTTTCTATCCCCCTTTCTTTTAAAAGTTCCTCCACACCCTTTTTTTGCTCTTCCTTGACAAAGAGTGCATGGACTTCTCGCCCAAGCTTCATAGGAAAAGGAACAGCCACTTCACATTCTTCGACCTTTCCAGATGGAGTTTTGCCAAATGCATAGCGAGAAGAAAACACAATGGGCTGTTGATGACTCAGCACAAATCTTTCTGAGGCATCTAGTTGAGATGGAGGATGCTCAAAGATATGTTGTAACCGTTGGATATTGATCTTCACTCGAGGGCTCATAAAATCTTTCTTTTTAAGAACCTGTAATAACGCTTCTACCTGTTGGAGTAGTTGAGGGCTACTCCCATGCCAACGAAGATAATCTCCCCATTGTTTACACAGAAGGTTCAAAGAGCGGATAAGGTGATCTTCCTGAAAGGAGTCTAGAGATTGATGAAACAGGTCAATAGCTTCTATATCTTTTTGTGAGGGTGGAGAATAAGGGGGGCGATATGCATAACTCATTGCACGAGGTAAAAACTCACTAGGAGCCCAAGAAGTGGCTTTTTGATTCACTCCTTTTGCACAAACACCATGCTCTCTTTCTCCACTCCCAATCGGCAAGCGCAGCCGCTCAATCCACCCATGCGGTACTAAACTATCATCTGTTCGTTGCACAAAGTAAAGGGTAGAGGTTTTTGAGCCATGATGGATGCTATAGCGAAGCTGCTTACGTAGAGTTGGCGGAAGAGTACACAACACCTTATTCTTGGAAAAAGCAAGCTTAACCTCCTTGCGAAAAGCTGTGAGAAGGTCAAAAAAGCGCTCGCTATGCTGTAGCAGCTCTTTTTTAGGTACAAATACCTCTGCTAAGTTTAAAAGGCCTGTTGTGAGGTTTTCAGGCTCATAGTGACGCCTTGTACTTAGGTAGCGCTTATACTCTTTCTTCACCTCTTGTTTTTTTGCCTCAGGCAGCACTTCATACATCTTGAACAGGACTCTTTGAAAGTTTTTCAAGCTGTGTCTGTAAGAGTCTTTTACTTCTTGCGGGAGCTGACTGGGATCCTCACAAGAAGAGAGAGCAAATAGCTGTGCCTCTAAATATTGGTGCAAATGGTCAAAGTGCGCCCAAAATATCTCTCTTACCTGATGGGATTCAGTATGATTTGCTAAGCTATGAAGTAACTGCTTAGCTTTACTAAAATCTCTGCTGGGCTTTTCGCGAAAAAACGCAGGGTGAAGCGTTTTTTCATACCCTTCACAATCAACAAGTTGCACCAACTCCTTAGAGGAAAAGTTTACTGAACTTGTCTTGATAAGATCTGAGGATGCCCACCCTTGGGTGCTATAGGCTATTAAGGGGGCTAAAAAAATGCTGAGAGGTAAGCAAGCAACCTTTAAAGATAGCTGTAACCAAGAGGGTTGAGGTGACAGGTGATCGACTAGCAACTGTGCATGACCTTCTTTATGATTAAGAGTGTGAACAACATACCGCCTTCCCCCAAAGTGCAAAGCATCAATCGCTCGGTCATGGATCCATTCTTTCCATGTTTTACAGTCCCCAGCAGAGTAGTAGGTGGATAACGCTCTATTCATTCAAAACCAGCAAAAGATAAAGAAAAAGCAAATACTTTAGATGTCTTTCTCTTTATTTACCAAGTGATTAGGTGCTCTCTATCAGAGAGATGCCCCTGAGAGCTCGCTAAAAAACAAAGGGCATGTTAAAATACTGACGATAGGAGGTTGTAGGATGTCAGGTATCGATGGAAGATCTTCCCCCTCTCCAGATAGGAAGGGTTTGCTAACTTCAGCACATGAAGCTCCAAAAACAATTTCCAATTCTACAATAAAAGCGTATGGCAAACTTGCGAAGTTTGCTGCGAAAATTGGAGATTGGGCTGCCCCAAGAGATTCTGCAACAGCCTCTTCCACAGAATCTCACTCATCCATGAACCTATCAAAAGTTCTTACAGGCTTTGGCAAGCTATGTGCATTGCCAAGTGACCTATCTTGTGCAGCCAAAGGGTTTAATGAATCGGAAAGCTTCTCTGTTGTAGGGATGACAGCCTCTGCAGCAAGTCTTGCTTCTTCATTGATCACTGCAGATGATATGCTTGGTGGTGCTTTAGGGGTCAAGAATGAAGACAATATCAATGCTATGCTCTTTCTACTCATCCCATCTGTAGTAGATGGAGCTGTCAGCTTTTATAAGGACAGCCGCCTAACAGCTCAGCTTGCATCTGAAATAGAGAAACATATGCCTGATATGGATCGACCTTTGACCTTTGGATCTGTAGATAAAATGCTTGGAGCCTTATTTGCTACTGAAGAATCAGTTAAGCAAAGATGTGCTAGAGAACCAAACCCTTACCGAAGAAGAAAGCTGAAAAAAGCTGAAGAAGAGCGGATGCGCTCTGCAAAGGAATTAGCCCCACTACTCAAAAAAGCAGTAGGTGAACAACGGTTTACCTTTTTACAGACTATCTATCAAAACTGGAGTGGTCAAAAGTTCTCAAAGCTTTGCAAAAAGTATGCAGAGACAAAAGGCAGCAGCATAAAAAAAGCAAAGCAAGAGTTGTTACATGCCCTTACAAATGATGTGCTAAATATCCAAGCAGCTTGCGAAAAGCGTGTGGACTGGCTAAATCTAGCAGACCTTGCGAAAGATGCCTTTACAGTGTCAGGGCTAGGGAGAATTATTCCCTCTACTGTATCTTGCCACAAAGTGGCGATGGATCTCATCAGTGGCCTTACAGGCCTACGCAGTTTAGGCTGGTATTAACTAGTCATATGGGAGGTATCATTCCATACCTCAATCACTTGATTTTCATGCTCATAGCTCAAAACACAAATGGATGCGGTGGATAGCTTAAGGTGCTTGCCCCACTCTGGGCTCAAGCCTAACCAACGGGCTCCTAAAATCCGCAAGTAGTGCCCACTAGAGAACAGAGCAACATCTCCTTGCACTTGATAAACCTCTTCTAAAATACGATCTGCACGTGCGGCAACTTGCTGTAAAGTTTCTCCTCCGGGAGAAGGGTGAGAAAACACCGTCCAGCCTGGTGTATGCTGACGAATCTCTTTTGTTGTGACTCCTTCATACTCTCCATACCGCAGTTCATAGAGGTCCTCTCTGATCTCTGCTTGCTCGCGATACCCTGCCAACTCACAGGTCCGCACAGCCCTTTGGAGAGGGCTCAATAGCACTTTTGTAAAAGAAAGCCCTTTGAGAGCTTTCCCTAAAGCTTTAGCTTGCAGCTCTCCGGCTTCTGTCAAAGGGATATCACTACTTCCTGTATGTTGCCCTGACTTTGACCATTCTGTCTCTCCGTGCCGCAAAAGATAGAGCTTATGTTTAAAGTGCGGTCGCTTTTCTATCTCTTTCATATCCCCCTCCTTTATATTTACTTACTGCAGATGCGCTGCAATAAACCAATGCATGGTTTCTAACTCTCGAAGCATCCCTGTCAAAAAGTCAGCACCTCCTTCATCACCATGCTCCCCACAGAGGCTAATTTTTTTACGCAAAGGAGGAAGTACACTTTCGATAGTCTTTTGCAAGAGATCTAAGCGTTCTTCTTCAGAAAGGTTTTGGTTCTCACACTCTTTAAGATTAGAAAGTTGTAAAAAGGCTTTCAGGCTTCCTGGAGCTGTTTCTCCCATAATACGGATGCGCTCTGCTGTATCATCGATAAATGCTTGGATCTGATTGTAAAACTTCTCGAAAAGAACATGCAGAGAGCCAAAATGAGGACCTATAATGTTCCAGTGATGGTTCTGGACCTGTACTTGCAAAAGATAAAGGTCTGCTAAGTGCTCCTTGAATGCAGGAACAATCGCTTCATATGCTTGTTTACTTAACCCGATAGACATTTCAACCTCCATTCTTTGTCAAAGATGGTATCACAAAAGAGATTCTCTGCAAATGCCAACCCAGAAGAATTTATGCTCGAGTAATATCGCTAAGATATCTTAACATAAGCCTTAACAAATTCAAAAAAAATAGAGGTGCACACATGTCTTCTCCTGTGACAAAACATTGGGTCGATCCCATTTCTGTTATGACTGCTTTAGGCACGATTGGCGTAAAGAACGAAGTAGGAGGTAAACTCACGCTAGATACCAAAAACCACACAGTATCCATCTCAGAAGCTGCCGTGCTTCAATCTGTAAGTCGAACACTCGCCAGTTTAACGCCAGGAGGAACTACAATCGCGAGTAGTGAAATCATCCTGCATATTATCCCACCCCTTTTCTATGCACACCGCTGCATGAGGCATATTCCCGCTGAAGGATCTGCTGACGCTCCAGCTGCGACAGGAACCAAGCCTAAAAAGAAAAAAGCCTCAGGAAAAACCCCCGCGTCTGCAGAGACTGCAAAGCCTGCGGAAGGCAAAGCTTCTTTAGCGGAATCTCGAGGTGTGATTCAATCACGGATTCAAGCTCTACAAGCCCTCTATGATTCAGCCATTGAAGGTCTAAGAGTTCTCAAAAAAACTTACAAAGAAGGGTCTCCAACAAGCACCTTAATCCAAACATCTTGCATTAATCTACTCACCTATCAAAAAGAGGGAGAAAGAGCAAACCCTGAGGATTATGATGTCCCTCATTATAATGAACATGGCCTTGCCGAGCTTAGTTTTACCTACTGGTCTGAGGCTGGCAATAACGAGCTCATTGAAATCAATAAGATTTTTTCAAGAGCCCAACAAGACATGGGTCGAGGCGCTGTGGACGAAGTTGAAATGAATCTGGGAAGAGCTCTCAAAAAAGCAAATAGAGTAGGAGAAATGCTTAACAAGCAGTCAGAAGCCCTGCGCTCAGGACAGGGGTTAGATGTAGAAGAAGTTGTTGAAGGATTTACACACTTAAGCTTAGAAAGCCGTGGTGGTGGTGGTGGTGGAGGGTTCACTGAGTAAGTCCAGCTTCCATCTCAATAACTATGACTTTTTAATTGTAGGCGCAGGCTTATCAGGCAGTGTCGTAGCACACTGCCTTGCTTCCAAGCTTGGGTCAAAAGTTTTAGTTATTGATAAGCGAGAACATCTTGGCGGGAATTGCTATGACTATATTAATCAGCATGGCATCCGTGTGAGCCGGTATGGAGCGCACCTTTTTCATACAAAAAAACAAGAAGTTTGGGATTTTGTCCAAGGCATCTGCTCATGGAGCAGGTGGGAGCATCGCGTCTTGGCCCATGTGAAAGGGTACTATGTCCCCTTGCCTGTGAATATCCATACGGTCAATGCTCTGCTTTCTGCAGGCATTACTACCCAAAGTCAAATGAAGCGATGGATGGAGGAAGAGAGTGAAACCATTCCCCTTCCTAAGAATAGTGAAGAGGTCGCACTTAACCGTGTAGGACAACGCCTTTACCACTTGCTTTTTCACCCCTATACACGCAAGCAGTGGGCACACTCCCCGCTAGAGCTTGCTCCCTCTGTTCTCTCTAGGATCCCTGTTCGCCACTCATTTGAAGATCGTTATTTCACAGACCCTTATCAAGCACTGCCTACGAAAGGCTACACCCACTTTTTTGAAACACTTTTAGGGCACCCAAATATTACCCTGTCTCTAAATACAGATTTTTTTCAGATACAAAAACAGCGACAACAACTTCCCCCTGTCATTTATACAGGGCCCGTCGATCACTACTTTGCACAAGCTGGCTATCCCTCTTTAGCGTATCGCTCTTTACGCTTTGAAGAAGAGCATCATCTTTGTCAAAAGAGATTGCTCCCTGCCTCTGTTGTCAACTATCCAGAGCCTCATATTCCTTTTACAAGGATTGTCGAATATAAACATTTCCTCAATCAATCCTCTGCATACACAACTCTTGTACGTGAATATAGCCAAGCACAAGGAGAGCCCTTTTACCCCTTGCCTAATGAAAAAAACCATGCTCTATACAAACACTATCAAGCGCTTGCAGCAAAAGAACCTCGCGTTTTTTTTGTGGGAAGGCTTGCTACTTATAAATACCTGAATATGGATGAGGCTATCAGTCAATCGTTAGATCTTTTCAATAGACTCTCTCAGCATCCAATGCTTGCTTTTGCTCCCAAATAGCTTGCTGTAAGTGTGCCTGCCGCTTAAATAAATCTGCTCCTGAAAGAGCCCTCATCCCTTGTGAAGTGGCTTTTTCTAAAAAGAGAGTTTGCCCATGATTGGCTTCCATCACCCAGGATACAAGGGGTAAAGAGGCTAAGGGGTCTCGACTCGAGGTGGCGTTAATCAATCCATCTACGATAGGTAACGAAGTCAGCCCCTGCCATGAGATCCCTAGACTCTCTGCAAATGCTTGATTTTTCTCAGGAGTGCGATTACAGAGTACGACCTCATGCCCTTGCTCTACAGCTTCTAAAGCAAGGGCTCTTGCTGTGCCTCCAGCTCCTAGAATCGCGATTTTTTGCTTAGGTCCTTGAGGAAATAGTTGCCCTCCTCCAACTCCATCTGTGCAATCTCCACAAAGGTTTTTTCCTTGCCGGTAGAGAGTATTGACACTCCTTGCATAGCTTGCCCGGGGAGATAGCTGATCAAAAAAAGGAAGAGAGGCCTCTTTTAAGGGAGAGGTGATGCTGAGCCCTTCTATCCAAGGGTTTTGGTGTAACCAAGAGAAAAAAGAGCGTAACTCCTGCTCCTTGAGAGGGATATTGAGATAGCAGGCATGCTTACCATGATCTTGAAAGTATTGATTATGGAAAAAGATACCAGGACTTTTATCTAAAGGGTCTCCAATTAGTGCATAAATAGCCATCCCCTTACTCTGTATATGGCCATAGAGATTGTTCATCTGAGATGCAGAGAGTTGACCTGGAGCACATGAGACACCTCCAAGGTGCACATAACTCCACTTTGCCCCTTTAAAGAGGCTTAGGATGCGCGCAAAAGAGTAGGGCTTGCCCATTCCTACACAAATGGTCTGCTGATTCGCTCTGCTGAGCATATCGATAAAATCCATTGAAGAAGATAGAGGCATTGCCCACTTATATAAATCTGCATCAACTGAAAAAAGATCTTTTGCAGAGCTCAAGTCAAAGGCCTTGCAGTGCAAGGACCGAATCAACTTTGCCTTTGGACTTATATCGAGGATAGATTTTACCCATGCTTGGTCTACATCATACTCCAGATCAATCCAATTTGGGGCGTAGAGTCTAGCTAGCTCTTTGATCTGCTGCAAGCGAGAGGATTCTTCTTGTGAACACTCGCCCATTTGTCTTTGTGGACGAAGCGTTAAAATCCATGCTTTTGCTCCTTTTGAGAGAACCTTTAGGAAGCGAGCGTCCTCCCATAAATCAATACGAGCCTCCAAAAGGTCACATGAGAGGCTCGCTTCTTCCATTTGTTTGATAAGATCAAGCTCTGTGGGCCCTGAGAGAACTCCAACAATCATAGCTTAGGCATCTCATCCCAAGCCTTTTGGAAAAGAACCTCTGAAACACTACTACAATAAGCCCCATCAAAAGAGAAGCATTGGCCTAGCTGTTGCAAAAGCACAAAACGCACCTTACCCTCTTTGGCTTTTTTATCTCGCAAAAGCCATTGCCACATTTGTTCTGCAGTGAGGTTTTTGGGTAACCCAATTGCTCCATGAAAAGTGGTGAAGATATTCTCTATCCGCTTCACCTCTTTCCAAGTGACTCCTCCTGACATGCAGGATAGGATAGCTGCAAAAAGAGAGCCCATAGCGACAGCGCGTCCATGAGAAATTTTATAATCGGACTCTGCTTCTAGCGCATGAGCTAAGGTATGCCCAAAGTTTAAAATTCTTCGCTTCCCTGATTCATTGCGGTCCTCTGCTACCACACTTCGCTTCAGGTCAATGCTTTTCATGACTACATCATAAATGACAGAGTGCTCTTTTTCTTTCAGAGCATCTGCTTTTGATTCAATGAGTTTCAAGTACCCTTCATCCATGATGATTCCATGCTTAATCATCTCTGAAAAGCCATTTGACCACTCCATATCAGGCAAGGTTTCCAAAAGGTCCATATCAATGACAGTTGCAATGGGATCATAGTAGGCGCCAATTAAGTTTTTCCCTTTTGGATGGTTGATGCCTACTTTGCTGCCGATGCTTGCATCTACCATTGATAAAAGAGAGGTTGGGATATTCACAAAGGGTACCCCTCGGCAATAGGTGGCGGCTACGAATCCTGCAAGATCACAAGTCACGCCCCCTCCAAATGCAATAAGTAAAGTATCGCGCCCTAACCCTCTTTCGATCAGTAAGTCTTCTAAAGTTGCTTTCGTTTCACGTGTTTTATAAGCCTCTCCAGCTGGGAAGGTTAAAAAATTCCAAGAGGGGTAGTTCTCCTTGAGCTTCTCTTCCCAAAAGCTCCATATAGTAGAATCTGTAACAAGGGCGATCGATTTTTTCTGAGAAGCAATAAATGCCTGAAAGGATTCACTGAAGATGGGGCAAGGTAAAATATAGTGCTGGGAAGCCGTTTTCATGCTTGAGAACTCCTATGTTGTAAAAAAGCATCCATGAGGACGCACTTCAGCATTGCTTCAACAACAGGTACAGCTCGAATAGCTACACAGGGATCATGCCTTGACCCAGGAGGCAGGGAAAACGTCACGGCTGTTCCTTTTGTTGATACACTCTGCTGCTCTTGTTTTATACTTGATGTTGGCTTAAAGGCAACCTGTCCCCAAAGAGTTTCTCCTGTACTGATCCCCGCTAAAATCCCTCCTGCATCATTTTTCTTGGTTTTTACCCGCCCCTCCTTCATCACATAAGGGTCATTGTGTGTAGATCCCGTCATCTCAGCAGAAGCAAAGCCACTACCAACCTCTATTCCTTTTGCAGCGGGGATAGAAAGCATTGCACTAGCAAGTTTTGCTTCTAGCTTTTGATAGATAGGCTCCCCTAACCCAACAGGAAGACCTTCAGCAAAGTAGCGCACTACCCCTCCCAAAGAATCCCCTTGAGAAAGGACCTGTTCAATTTCCGTGATTATTTTCTTTTCTGTTACTGGGTCGGGACAGAAAATGGGGCTTTGCAAAATTCGGTCTGCATCGATGGTCCCAGGGCAATGAATAGACCCGACTTGCCCTAAGTATGCTCGTGCTTGCACCCCCTGACTTATAAGAAATTGATTGGCAACCGCTCCTGCAACGACTCGCCCCACTGTTTCTCTAGCAGAGGCTCGCCCTCCTCCTCGATAATCGAATACCCCATACTTTTCTAAGTAGGTATAATTTGCATGCCCAGGGCGGTAAATCTCTTTTAATCCTGCATAAGCACTGGTCTTTGCATCTTGATTATAGACGACAAACGCGATAGGAGCTCCTGTAGTGACCCCTGAAAATACACCTGAAAGAAGCTCTCCATGGTCAGGCTCTTTTCTTGGGGAAGTCCAAGGGGTCTGCCCAGGAGCCCGAAGGTGAAGCGCTTGATGAATGACCTCTTTATCAAGAGGGATTCCAGCGGGACAACCATCGATGACAACCCCAACCGCTTTACCATGAGACTCCCCAAAAGTTGTGAAGCAATAGCTTTCCCCAAACCGGTTAGCTGCCATGGTTAATCTCCTTTTGAATCATTTGGCCAAGTTCATGAGGTGACTTTTGCTCTACCTGAAGAGTATGTGTGGCGACTTCTTGATAAAGAGGGATACGCTCTTTGAGTAGCCGCTCAAGAGCTTCTCTTCCCTGCCCCCTTTTTTTTAGAAAATTAGGTAAGGCCCCCTTTAAGTGCTGCATAAGAACCTGTGCACTTACCTGTAAGTAAAAAACAAACGATTCTTTTTTCAATAGAGAGCGTGACTGTTCGCTACAGACAACTCCTCCTCCCAGAGAAAAAATTCCTTCTTGGTTTGCTTGGAAAAGCGCATGGACCTGCTCATACTCTTTTAGAGAAAAGAGCTTTCTCCCCCAGGTTTCTAAAGCGTGAGACAGAGTAGCTTCTCTTCCAAAACACTCCTGCACATACTGAAGCAGGTATACATCACTATCAAAAGCTTGCTTATTCAGAGTATCTGCTAGGTTCCAAGCTAGGGTAGACTTTCCTGCACCAGGAGGGCCTATGAGAATGATGCGCAAGATAGGCTCTCCATTCTGGCTCCAATTGACCGAAACTCTTTCTCAAACTGAGGATATGTCTTATCAATACACTCACACCCTTCCACGATCGAAACTTCATCTGCAGCCATGGCTCCACAAATAAGCGCCATAGCTAATCGATGATCTCCATGAGAACGAACCCTTGCTCCTTGCCACTTCCCAGGGTAGATATACATTGTGTCTTCATCAGCCTTAATCTGATGACCCATCTTTGAGAACTCTTGCAGACAGCAAGAAACCCGGTCACATTCCTTGTAACGTGCGCCACACACCCCATGAATAATGGTTTTCCCTTTCGCATGGCAAGCTACAGCAACAAGAGCCGGCAGTGCATCAATACAATCATGAACACGGACTTCTCCTCCATATAACTCTCCTCCTGCAATCATCAGCTTTCTTGAGGAGTCTTGCCACTCTACCTTGGCTCCCATCGACTCAAGAAGAGAAAAGAAAACCCGGTCTCCCTGCCCATCTGTATGGGTCAAGCCATTGATTTGTACAGCCCCACCAGTAACCAAAGCGGCAGTTGCAGGAAAGGCTGCCGTACTCATATCACCAGCAACATGATAAGAAAAAGACTCCCATCCCCCTACACCATGCACAGTAAAGTGGGTATAAGATGAGTTATGGAAGACCTTAACTCCTAAGCTACGCAGCCAGCGCACTGTTAGCTCCACCCAAGGCTTTTCCATAGGGTTTTGCACATGAATGTCAAAAGTTTGATGCATCAGCGCGGCTGTAATAAGAAGAGCTGATACCGGCTGGGAGTCCTCTCCTTTAAGAGTAACAGCATCTCCTACAATCGGCCCTTGTATAGTTAAGGGAGCATACCCTTGTGTAGAAGAGACTTTTGCTCCCAAACTTGCAAGAGCCTGTAGCAGATCATCCATGGGTCGACAGCAAACAGAAGGATCTCCCGTTACATGTACTTGATGGTTTGCTAATGAAGCGATAGCTGTGAGGAAGCGCAGTAGAATCCCTGAGTTTCCCGCATCGACTGTTTGCCAATCTGTAGAGAGGCTCCCTCCGACTCCTTGGACTCGGCAAGCTTTGCCTCTCCAAGAAAAGCGCGCGCCTATTTTCTCACAAGAGTGAATCAGACGCCATGAATCACGGCTTAATAATAGATTTTCAAGTTGTGACTCCCCCCTTGCTAACGCTGCAAATAGGATAGCTCTCATGGTTTGAGACTTTGAAGAGGGTATGGCTAAAGAGCCTTGAATAAGAGAGGGATAAACTTGAAAATCCATGAATCACTTTGTAAAATAGGTCTCTAGGTGGTTGGTAAATGCTCCTATAGCATTCCACAGCTCTTTTTTATTCGTCTGCATAATATCTTGAATTAGCTCAAAATTTCCTTTGCCTAGCTCTGTCATCACTTCAAACCCCCTTCCATATACCTCTGAAGCATAAGGAACTTCTTTTGCGACCTCTAGAAGAGAGTGAGAGAGTAGCTTTGGCAAGTGAGAGATATAAGCCATCAGCTGGTCATGTTCATCTGGGGTCATACAAATAGCTTTAGACCCAAAAAAAGCAATCGCTTGCTTAGCTTTAGTCAATCCTTCTTGGCTATTGTTCATATGAGGGCAAAGTACCCAAGGCCGGCTAGGGAAAATAGCAGAAGAACTAAAAGTGGAGCCTTTTCCCGTCCCTCCGGCAATAGGATGAGTAGCAATACATTCGACATTTGGAGAAGAGAGCTGTTCAAATGCTTGGTGAATTTTTTGCTTCACACTTGCTATATCCCATAAAACTGTTGGTGCAGTTACTAAGGGAACAAGAGTCTTTGCAAGATCGATCACTGTAGAGATGGGGGTCGCTATAATCAGAAGATGGCACCTTTTCTCTAAAAGTGCATCTAAAGAGGAGCAGGTATACAGAGAGAGCTCTCTTTTAGCCTCTTGTGGGTCATATCCAAATATCTGAATAGAGGGATCTTTGCCATGCAAATAGCGCGCAAGAGCGCCTCCCATGAGCCCGAGGCCAATGATCCCTACTTTCTGATAGGGAAAGGCCACTGCTGGTACAGTCTGCTGTAAAGCTTTTGAGCCACTGATCACAGATTGAAAAAATGAACAGAGCAGATCAGCAAACAGTTCATTTTTGACTCGCTCCTTTACTTGCCGAAAAATATCTGCTTCTCTTTCTTGATCACAAATCGCTAGCCCATGCTTTTCTTTTTCTATAGCAACTTTTTGGCTACATGCTAAGCGCTGCTGTAGCAAGTCGATGAGTTGCTCATCAATTGCATCAATTTCCTTTCGCAAGTCATTTAACATAAAAGAGTCTCCTGCCTACTCTCCAAGGGCTTGCTCTCCATAAGAGCGGCAAACTCCTCTAAAGAAAGCTGTTGATGAGCATCTGTTTTTGCCTTTGAGGGGTCTGGATGCACTTCAACCATAAAACCTGAAAACCCTCTTTGCATGGCAGCTTCAATCAAAGGAGCAATACGCTGGCGGTCCCCTGCAATATGAGAAGGGTCTAATACAAGAGGTAGAGCGGTTGTTTCAGCCACCTCTTTTGCTAGGGATAAATCTGGTTCATTGCGCCAGATAGATGAGTCTTTTACTGAGAATCCACGGTGGCAAAGGAGCAGCTGCTCGTTAGCTAACCCGCTTGCGAGCAAATGTCTGATAATTCCTTCCCAATGTGTTTGGGAGGGCCATGGCTGGTTTTTCACCATCAAAGTAAAAGGGAGCTCTTGCTCTAGGATCGCAGAAGCGATCATTTGCTGAAGCAGGTGATTTTGGTTTCTAGCACCCAGCCACAAAAGCATATGTGCATTGGCATCAAACTGTTTTAATGCTTGAGCAAGCTCTACGACATGTTGGGGCAAGAGGACTTCTGTTGCAGGCATCACTCCATAAGGAAGGGTCTCCTCAAGGAGTGTGAAAATCCCTTGGCTACCTATTCCATCCCAACTGGGACAGGTTCGAGGTTTCCAAATAGAGGCACGTATATAAGAAGGGTTCCATGGTAAAATCCCTTGTACAGACCTTCGAAGCTGTTCTCGTGACTCCAAAGCACAAGGCCCAGCAATCACGATCCCCTTCTTTTTCATCAAAAGACAACCCTTCGGGTGATATCGAAAAAGGGAGGATGCTACGCAAGTTTGTGTTTACGCGCAATCTCTACTCTATAGCTAGTTGTGGAGGCTCTTCAGGTGGAGCTGGGTTTTCTGGTTTGATCTTATAAGCGCGAGCTAGGTCACGCTCAAGCTCCCTTTTTTCGAGAGCCTCCTCTATACATAATGCGCTAAATGGCTCTAACTCATTTGTACGCAGTATGTTTAGCCTCTGAATTCGTCTATCTATCAGGTCCACCCCATCTCGAATCAAGGAGTTTAAGGTCTCCGTAGGCTTACACTCTACCACTCTTCCTATCACTCGACCGGAAGCTCTTTCGCTGTGAGCTTGGGATTGAACGGGTGCAGAGGACCTTGCATATCCCTCTTCTCTGATGGGTTCCATAAGAATGGTCCAAACTTAAAATCTTCAACAATTCAGCATAAACTAAACAATTGCTTAATTTCAATTCACAAGTCCGTGAAAATGGCATCGAGCTTTTGATCCCATGCTTCCTTAGGAATCATAGGCACACGCTGCATATCAAAAGCCACTCCCCAAAGCAAGGGGTGCTGACTTTGACAGTGAGTAATCAATCGATCATAAAACCCCCCGCCTCTTCCTAGACGATGCAGCTTGTCATCAAAAGCGACTAAAGGAACAAGCAATACATCTAAGCATGTGACCGTTTCTAATGGAGAAGCAACTGGCTGCATGAACCCTTGAGCTGTTCGCTGCAATGTTGTATCTGCACCAAAAAGGGCAAAAGAGAGCTCTTGTAATGAAGTCTCATGGGGTAGGTAAGTAGACACTCCTCTTTTCCACAACCAATCCACAAGAGGCAAAAGAGAAAGCTCCTCTTTTAACGGGTAGTACAGACCGACTTTTTCTACTTTTGGTAAAGATAAGAGGGCTGCCTGTACAGCTAAACATGCCTGGTTGCTCTTCTGGTTTCTTTCTTCAACCGATAGTAAACAAAGCTGCTTGCGTATGCTTTTTCGAATCGCTTGCTTAGCTGATTGCATGAAGAACTTCCTGGTAAGGGGGCTCCTGTGTGACTTCCTCAACCAGGTGACTGTAGACAATTTCCCCTTTAGGATCTGCTACTAAACAGGCTCTTGCACAAAGACCTTTTAAGGGCCCCTCTGTGATTTCCAGGCCAAAAGTTTTTTTAAATTCACTGCGAAAGCAAGAGAGGAAGTGTATTGTTTGATGATTCTCCATATTTTGACAAAAGCGCTGGGAAGCAAAAGGTAAGTCCATGGAAATATTGAGAAGTTGTACACCATCTCGCTTAGAGACTTCTTCGGTGAAGTGACGAATGGAAAGAGCACAGACTTCTGTGTCCAAAGAAGGAAAGATATTTAAAATCACCCAGCTACCAAAAAACTGATGTAAATCGACATCTTTAAGGTCTTTACTTACGAGCTGAGCAGAGGGAAGAGAGCCCTTAGAGGGTAAAGATCCGGAGAGTTGATAGGGCTTTTTCTTTAGTGTGATTGTAGGCATAATTGTTCCTTTTTTTTCTCCAAATTTTAAATAATCAATGTTTTAAGACAAGGACAACTCCCCCTCAATTGTAAAAATCTTTATATATTCTTGCCATAAAACAAAATTAATTTTAAAGAAACTCACTTAAGATAAAGAACACCCCGCTTCCTATGGCTACAACAGATAAGTCTTCCTCTCCACCTCCTCACTTAACAGCCTCTGGAGCTCTTGCTCCCCTGCGACCTCCTTTAGAAAGGCAATCCTCATTAACAGACCTATTTGGGGCAACGCGCGTTGATTCTCCTGTAGACTCCGATACTGAAGATCTTATCAGTGACCTTGGAGCTCTTCGGCTCAGCGGTCGCCCAGGAGCTGCCAGTGGAGGAGGCTCCTTGGCAACTTCCTCTAGACCTCTTCCTCGCTTAACAGCTTTTCGCTCTTTTATAGATTTAAATGCTCATCTTGCAAAAGGCCTACTACCTTCAGATTATTGCCTTCGTATCATTAAAGGAGTTCCCCGAAGAGAGATCCCTCTTGCAGCTTGTGAGTGCCCTATGGCTCCTTTGGCTATACGAGACCGGTTCACTGACATTTTTGTTCGTGAGGTGCGCTCACTCTTTTCTTCTCCAGATAAGCGAGCAGATATTGTCTGGTTTGGTTCAGGAAGACTAGGCAATGAAACGGTGATGAGTGAGCAGTTGATTCACGCTGGACACAACCACCTTTGTTTTCATCTTGTGGACCATATCTATGGAGCAGAAGAGTTAGGTATTCGCAACCTTGGTGAGGCTGCTGTAGAAGCTTTCCACCTGAAAACCCAACTTGAGCGTTCAAGATCTGAATACATGTCAGGCAGAGAAATTTTCTCTTTTGTCAGAAGATATGTATCTGCGCGTGATTTCCAAGACAGAACTCCTGGCAGCAGCCAGGTATTTGCCATGGTTGATCCTGCTAAGCGCTTTTCTTTTGAATCTACAATAGCTAGAGACTTTTTATCTTGTGTGGATGCAGCAGGAGCAAAGGATAAACCTCGGATTGTCATGATCCTTGCGAACCGCAATATTTACCTTCAAAAAATCAACCCTGGAGAGGCGAGACGAGCATTTACCCAGTTATGAAAATGTTCCATTGACAAAGGAGGGAAACAATGGAAAGAGCGAGTAGTCATAAAGTCAAAATACCTTGGTGGGCATGTATCAGCCCAGGAGGTGCAATGAACTGGTCCTCTCAGATCCTGATGGAAGAGAGGATGAAAGAGCGCGCTAAAGTTTCTACACAATCTAAAAAAGCTGCATATCTCCCAGTAGAGGCAGCCTCACCCGATCGAAGTCGAGAGATTCAGGGAGGACAAGCACCGCAACAAGAAGCGCAAAAAGTAAGCCACACAGCAAAAAAGCACTTAGATTGAAGAAGTTGCTATTGGTTAATTCGAAAGTCTGTTGAAAGAGTCTCTAGTGGAGAGCCTTCTTCAATTGCTTCTATAGAAGCATTCGAAGGTCCTCCACTTTGCAACCAGCGGTATAAAACCTCTACAGCTTGGTCACTCCCTTTAGCAAGAATTTCGACGCGTCCATCAGATAAATTTTGGACAAACCCCACTAAACCCAGCTGCTGTGCTTGTTTTTGTGTTGCGAAGCGAAACCCAACCCCTTGTACTTTACCAGAGATATATAGGTGTATCTGATGCATATACAACTCCTAGTTGATATAAAGCTCTGCTAACGCCCAGTCTGCCACAATAATCACAAGACAAGAGACAACAACAGTCCAGGTAATGACCTTCGGTACATCGCGTGGTTGTAGATCTTTTTTCCAGTATCTAGAGAGAAGCTGTGCCGTTCCCATGATAATTAGAATAAAAAGAATAGACCGGTAAAAGTTAACAAAGAGTGGGACTTTATACCACACGGTGGGTTCTGTCAGCTTTTCCCAAACAGTGTGGACAAACTCACTGGTAGAAGAAAAAAGCTGAAAGCTCCTCACTGAGGCCACAATGGTTCCCATGCCCAAGCCGATAAAGGTCCCTACAAATGTCAAAATAGGGGCTGCAATCACTGCAGCAATTAAAGCGGGGTAAAAAGAGAATGTCGACTGTTTTTGCCCAAGGGTCTGTAAGAGGCGGTTTTGATTGGTGGCTTCCATCATACTGACCTCACCTGCATAACTCCCTCCAATGCGTCCAGCAAGCAACAAGGCTGTCAGTAAGGGACCGAGCTCTACAACAAAAGCACGAAAAACGGCTGTTGCATACACAGCTCGATTAATCACAGGCAAATATTTGGCGGTCAACTCTTCAATTTTGCTTGAGACAAGCCAGCGAATTAAAGGAGATAAGTTTGACTCCACCTTATGAATCATTCCTTGCACATTAAAGTCTACAAGGAGCTCTGCAAAGGGAAGGCAAACCGCAAGACCCGAGGCGATAAAAGCCAGGATAATCAAAGGAAGCGAGATTCCCAGATAATCTCTGATATAGTAAAGGGTTCTTGAAATAAACAGGTAGCGTGGGAGGTGAAACAGAGAGGGTTTTTCTTTTTTTATACTTTGCGAGGCTTTTGCTTTTAAAGTGACCTCTTGCCCTTCTTTAGCTAACTGTTTTGCAAAAAACTCTTGGTGAGAGATCAGGATAAAGCTAAAGCCCAGCCCCATAATGCGCTTTAAGTCATCCACAATACTCTGTGCTGTTTTTTCGTCTAATCCTACAAAAGGCTCATCCAAAATAATCACAGATTTTTTCTGCACCATGACTTGTAAAAGAGATGCGCGCCGGAGCATCCCCCCGCTGAGTTCATTGGGCATTTTGTAGAGATCATTCTCTTCAAGGCCCACTCTTTCGAGGAGCTCAACTACTTGATTATAATCAAAAGATCTATTGGAAGATTGGCAGCTCAAGACCAGGTTTTCATAGAGGTTGAGAGAGTCTATGAGGACTCCTTGTTGAAACAAGATACCAATATCAGGCTCTGATTCATCAGAACCATTCTCCCAATCAACAGAAATGTTAAAACCTTGAGCTTTGCGTAGACCAAGCAAAGCATGGGCGAGTGTAGTTTTGCCAGCTCCAGAGCTACCCTGCAACCAGATACAGGAGCCTTTACCTAAGTGGATATGGACTTCTTCATTTTCAAATGGGCAATCAGCCCCCGTACGCTTTACATCGATCTTGCAAAGATGCACACCTTCCTCCCAGCCGGCAAGTTGCTTCTGGGTAGGAAGGTATATGAAAAAGTTCGTTATGAAAACTTTTTTTTAGTTTTTTACCTCAATGGAGATTTTTTCTATCACATCGCCCTGGTGTAAATTAGATATAACGCCTTCACCATCAACAATATACCCGAATACAGTGTACTCTCCATCTAAGAAAGGAGTGCGTTCAAGAGTCAAGTAAAACTGAGAGCCACTAGAGCGCTTTTCTGGATTCACAAAGTCTGGAAGGCGAGCCCAAGCTAAAGCTCCTTTTGTATGAGGCAAGCCGATTTCTGCTGGTAGCGTGTACCCGGGGCCTCCCTGGCCACTTCCTTCGGGGTCTCCCCCCTGCACTACAAAATTAGGGACGACCCGGTGGAAGGTCAGCCCATTATAAAATCCATTTTCAGCAAGCTGGATAAAGTTGGTCACAGATAAAGGAGCTTGCTCTGGATGTAAGCGGCAAGTCACCTCTCCCGCTCTTGTTTGGATATGAGCCAAATACTCTTTATCAGCGTCAAATTGCATGGGTTCTTTTGGCTCAGCAAGAGTTCCTGCTTGCAAGTTTCCAAATAAACAACATGAAGATAATAGTAACAAGAAACCTTTAATTAGGCGCATAACATCCTCCTATTCTTTTACTTACTTAAAATACAGCCAAACTATCTCATCACTTAAAAACAAAAAAGCTTTTTTTGTGCTATAATGCTCTCGACGAGGGGGCTACATACATGTCAGGTGTTCAGCGTACACAAATTGACTCTATCTACAAGGCATCTTTTGAAGGAATGGGTGTAGAGTTAGAGGAGCAAGAGTCTGTTTTAGATAAAAATGTTACCTTCCTTTCAACAAACCCTAGCTGGTTTGCTAAAGTTTGCAATCGTATCTTTCGTAAGCAAGACAGCTTAGCCCCTTCACCAGAACCCCTACTAAACTCTGCACGAAAATTTCACCAGATCAAAAATAAACTTAGTCGGACTCCCATAGATAGTAGGATTTCTGCGAAAGACTTGCGACAAGTAGAAGAGGTTTCACAACTAGCCACCATCGTGCTCACAAGAGCTCTTTCATCCGAAGCATATTACGAGGCTCAAAAAAAGCTTGCTCTGAACAAAAAACCATCAGGTGAAGAAAAGGTTGTACAAAGCCAGGTTTTAGCAGCCCAAGCACTGCTATACTTATCATCTCAGCTACGTAATCGGCTACAAAAGATCTCTCATGAAGAACTACCTCCTACTGCGGAAGGCTTAACTCCCATCCAATACAAGTTATATCAAGAAGCTTCCTCTTTTTCTCAAGCTGCCCTTATCTCTCCAGAGGATCCATCTGGAGCCCCATTAACGGAAGAGCAAAGAATTCGCTTAGAACAAGTTCGTCTTGCAGAGATTTCACCGCAACAACTGATCGATACAGGAAAAGCACATATACAACTTTTAAGAGATGTAGATTTCCCCACACGTCCGATTGAAGAGCAGCTCAAGCTTATCCGCGTCTCTCTAGCCTACTTTAATGCATCCTTTGATCAAATTTGCAGCATGGAAGAGAAAAGCACAGAAGAAAAGGTTGCCATGATTGAGGGGTGTCGTGAGGACTACTTGCTAGCCTCTCGTTATATGAAAGATCTTCTCACCAAGCTCAAGGAGCAAGAGAACCTTCCTTCCTCTATGCTATCTCACCTTAACAATAGCTACTGGGTAGGTTTTGTCGATCCACAGTTTGTGGGCTCTTTAAGTGATGTTGTAGAGAATGATAGCTATCGCCCCTCTTCGAATCACCTATATGAGCGATATGCTGTAGAGAGTTTTAGTGAAGAGGTTGCACAAGAAAAAAAGAGACTAAGCCAGAGAAGAGGAGAGCTTAACATTCACCGAACTCTGCAGGCTGTTCGTAGTGCTTCCTCTTCTAAACAGTACATTCAAGATGCTCTTGAAGAGATCCTATCCCCCCTCCTTCATGAACGAGGGCTTGGACTACAAGTACCTCTATTGATAGTCAAAAGTGCTAGTTTCCAAGCAGCTTCCCTTCCTCTTAGCCAAGCAAAGCGACTACTGAAAGAGCTAAATCTCTATCGATCTGCTGTTGGGCATATTCCTGCAAGCGTTCAAAGAAATATCTCTGACTTAGAGCACTGGGTTTCTGTACAAGAACAAATTCAATCCGAAGAGGGAGAAGATAGCTTGATCACTGCGGGCTTAGCTGTAGGCTCTGTCGCTTCAGGGGTCAACAACCTGCATCACCTGATTGGCCTTGGAAGTTCGGCGGGAGTAGTATCCTCTGCTTTTTCTCTTATCTTTCGGTGTAGAGAAATCTGGCAAACACAGCGAGATTCTCGGCTGATTGAAGATTGGGGAAGACAAATCCAGTACCAACTCAAAGAGTCCTCGCCTCCCAATATTGAGATCACTATCAGCCCAAAAGAGTTTGAGGACCTATGCAACAATCAACTCCCTCTATCTGAAGAGACTATCCAACATCCCCTTTCTCACCTTCAAAGCTTTTTCATCAGCAACAAAATTACAGATTTTGATCCTTCTCGCTTAAAAGAGTTAAAGGAAGATGGCGATCATATTGAGATCAATCCTGACAGGTTGCCTGGTGTTTGCCTAGCCTATGAGCAGGTCCCTGGCCCTAAAAAAAATATCTGCTTATCCTTACGCTACTTTTCTTCTTCTGCCTCCCATCCTGCAAGGGACATGCAGCAGTGGCTGGAGAACATTCAGCAGAGAAAGCTTCTTCTTTATCGATCTGCAGAAAGCAAGCGAGAAGCAAAGTTCCAAGAGAGATGCCGACAAGAGGAAGCCTCTTTTTCAGACTTTTGGGATGTCTCTATAAAACATTTAGAGGATAGCCCGGAGGGCTTCCAAAAAGCTAAAGAAGCATTTCGCAGTAAAGGCATTTCTCTGGATGCTCTGAACAAGCGTTTAGCCAACCAGCGAGTTTCCTATATGGAGAGCCAGTGTAAGGTTCTAGAGGCAGTAGCCTCCCCCTTACCTGAAGAAAAGCTAGAATTACTAGAGGTCATTCAGCAGGCTCATAGCACGATGCAAGAAGCAATCCACCTGCTAGCTAATGGTCTACCTTATTCTGAAGAAAAGCGCTCCACAGCTTTGGAAGCTATGGGTAGGGCTCTTCGAGTCGTTGATGAAGAATCGAGTTTATTTTCTACGCTCCATCAAGTGACCTTGCTGCTTCAAGAAGACACGCCACAAGACGAGTGGGAAGCTCTGGCCACCCCTACCAGTAAAAGTAAGCTAAGGGTGGACTGGTTATCCGTAAGAAAATCCATCCTCTTAGACTCTCTCTCTTTAGAAGCAAGGGCCCAGTATGACCAACTCACTAAGAATATCGAACAAGCTCAGCCTCTTCCAGCAAACCCTTTTGAACTACTGGAAGGTACGGGCATTCATAGGGAAAAGCTTTCTTTACCTTTGCTTACTCTTTTTATGCGCGATGTGCATAACAATAAAATACACCCGGTTCCTACCGACTCCACAAACCCATTGAGTACCATTCAGGATATCAAGAAGCAACGCGCTCTTCTACTCTCCTCATGGACACGAACAAAAGAGTCCCTATCCTCTCAGATTCGGTCTAATTTACGCTCTATGATGGCAATGAAGCAGTCAGTAGAATCTCGATTTAGCAACTTTTTTAAGCAGTCTGCTTTTGCAGGACTCTTTGTTGCAATATTAGGCACTACTGCAACGGTCTTAAAAATTGCAGCGGTTACTTCAGCTCTTGCCATTGGACTCACAGGATGGGGAGCTATTATCGGCGGCGTAGCATTAAGTGTTGCTGGGCTCATTTACTTGGCAAGAAATAAGCCACGGCTTTTAAAAACGCGCTTTTCTCCTAAGCTATTTCTCACAAGTGTTCGCTCCTTTTTATCGTCATTTAGAGTCAATCGCTTAAACCACTGTGAGTTTGAAGAGCAAACTCTCATTATTCAAGCCAAGCGCCTACGCCTAGAAATCGATCAGCTCAAATCTTTACGACGTTTTTCTTCAAGCAAGGAGGATCGGCAAAAG
Organism: uncultured bacterium; assembly: GCA_964460785.1. GTDB lineage: Bacteria > Chlamydiota > Chlamydiia > Chlamydiales > CAYWQB01 > CAYWQB01. Next base: position 139,513 of record CAYWQB010000004.1, on the reverse strand, counting down.
ATCGAGGAAGAAATCACCTCTCACCAAAAAAATCTGGCGAATATTCATAACAAGCTTGCACCCATGCAGAGAAAAATTTATGAGCTACGCAAGAAAGCTGCAGAGATGCATCGAGTTCTGAGAGAAAACAGAAGAAAAATCGATCGTGCGGCTGACCTTGACTACCAAAACCTAATGTATCAACGACAAGGCTCTCCTCAATCTCCTGAAATACTATGGGGAAAGTTCTCTGCCATGATAGAGACCTTACCAACAGGTTTTTTTCCCAGATTACAAGCAGATAGCCAAAAACACTTAGAAATGAATCATCATGTCGAGCGACTTGATCAGGCACTATCACTTCTCTCCATGATCCAGTCTGATCAGCAGTCTCTTACTCTTATCCAACACCAGTTAGAACTCCCTCATACACTGTCTAAAAGAGACCTTTATCAGATTACTCATTCGATTCAACAGACACTCCTCTATGAGCTCTCTGACTCATCAGGACTAGGCATGGAGAGACAAAAGTTAATAGCTTGGCAGTCAAAGCTAGAGGAAATCAACCGCTCCATTGATAGGGATCCCCCTGAAGTCTGTGCAGAAACAATCCGACAAGTTGTCTCTGAAATCGCGACAGAGCTGCATACCCTTACAGATAAATATGAGCGAACAGCTTCTCAAGCACGCCTTGAGATCGAGGCCAATACCGCTATACTCAACCGGTCAATTGAAAGTAGCCTGCCCAAAGAAACAGAGAGCCTGATTCGCTCTACTTTTGGAAAATTTCCACCTCCAATCGATCTAAGCCTGCCTTCTAGGATTTCCCCCTACCACCTGAAAAGTATTATTAGCAATGTTCCTATTCAAAGTGACCGAGAAGAGTTGATTCGCTACTTCCCCGACCTTACAGACGATAAAGATCTCATGCTTTCCATGTCCCACCAGTGGGAACGATTACCTGACCGAGTCAAAGCTTCATTCTATACAGCTCTACTTATGCATCGCACCTCACGTAGCCTGGATGTAATTGGAACAAGCACAACGCATACAAACCTCACAATAGATTTACCGCAGTTCATTGCAGAGCAAATTACATTTAATAGAATGGATGCTGAAACAAAAAGCCTTGTAGAAAGTCTTGGGATTACAGCAGATAAGCGGATGATTGACTGGAAAGGAATCTTAGTCAATGACTATATCCTTCACCGCATCTCTCATACACTGTCTCCGGAAGATCGTGCACTCTTTCAAAATAAGGTGCTTAAAAAGATGATCTCCCCTGTTTATAAAGAAGGGGTTGATGAAGAAGTCCATGTCGACTTAAGTTCAATCAAAACTAAGCTTCCAGCATCTATTACTCAAGCAATTGAGCTAGTACAAATGGAAGAGAGAATCCGCGATGAGTGCCGCACCTTTCGGACACAAGATTGGTTAGAAACCGCGCAAACCGCGCGCCGCGCTCTAAGTAAAGAGAAATAGGAGAAAGCATGCTAGCGCAAATTGAAAAAATATTAAAAAAAGCAGAGATCGACTGTACACTATACATGACAGATATCTCTGACTCCGCGCCAACTTTACACATACCGCTTCCAGAAGCACTTCATGGCAAACCGCAAATCCTTTACTTGACTCATGAAGAGCAAATTATTCCAGGCTCTGAAGAGCCAGACCTGCATAAGCTCGCATTTACAGTCCCTTTAGACATTTCTGTAGAGCCGATGAGTGTTACAGATACAGCGCGATTTTTGTGTTTACTCAATAGGCATATGGACCTTCCAGGATTTGAAATGGATGAAATAGAATCTAACATTCAATTTCGCCATGTCTGGATAGGATCAGAAAAAAGCATCAATGCGCTATTTTTACAGTCTTTGACTGGTTTAATTATGCTTTTACTCGATTTATACTATGAGCCAATCCGAAGTGTTGCTGCGGGAGAGCAAACCTTTGAGTACGTCATTACAGACTTCTTAGCGAAAAACGAACAAGTTTGATATCCTTGCGGGAATGAATATCCCGCTTGCAGAACAGATGCGCCCACAAAATCTTATGGAAGTTGTTGGGCAGCAACACCTTCTTGGAGAAAAAGGCTTTTTACGCCAGTTAATTGAGCGTAAAAAAGCGCTTTCTATTCTTTTTTGGGGCCCTCCTGGCACTGGCAAAACTACACTTGGTCGACTCTATGCAAAAGCTTTTGACGGTAGGTTTCTATCGCTTAGTGCGATTTTTAGTGGTGTCCAGGATATCAAAAAAATTGTTCAGGAGATTGAATCTCAACCTCTTTTCTCTAAAACGGTCTTTCTCTTTGTAGATGAAATTCACCGTTTCAATACCTCTCAGCAAGATGCCTTTCTTCCTTACCTAGAAAAAGGCACATTCATCCTTATCGGAGCTACAACTGAAAACCCCTCCTTTGCTTTGAATGATGCGCTGCTATCAAGGCTTCGTGTCTTACCCCTACATGCACTCGAGGAAGAAGAACTCGCTTCTATTCTCTCTCGCTATGAAGCACTAAAATCCCCTCTCCCTCTAACGGAAGAAGCAAGACACTTTTTAATTGAAAGCGCCCAAGGGGATGGGCGCTACTTACTTAACCTCATTGAAAACCTCTCCCCCGAACAGGTCAAAACCCCCTTGACTGTGGAAGAGCTTACCCCCTTTATCCAAAAGCGAAGTGCCCTATATGACAAGCACCGTGATGGACACTATAACCTGATTTCAGCTCTCCATAAAGCCGTACGCGGCTCAGACCCTCAAGCAGCACTCTACTGGCTTACTCGCATGCTGGAGGGAGGAGAAACGCCCCTCTATCTTGCAAGACGCATTGTGCGGATGGCTGTTGAAGATATTGGTTTAGCTGACCCTCAAGCTCTACAGGTCGCTTTGCAAGCACAACAAGTATATCAGCAACTTGGCTCCCCTGAAGGAGAGCTAGCCCTTGCTCAAGCGGTGGTCTACTTGGCTCTGAGCCCAAAAAGCAATGCGATCTATACAGCATTTAAGCAGGCCACAAAGATGGCAAAAGAAACTAGCCACCTTCCTCCACCTAAACATATTCTCAATGCTCCGACCGCTCTCATGAAAGAGATGGGGTATGGCAAAGGGTATGCCTATGACCATGATTGCCAAGATGGCTTTTCTGGACAGGGCTATTTCCCAGATTCCACCCCTGAACACACCTTTTATGAACCCAAAGAAGTAGGCTTTGAAAGAGAGCTCTGCAAAAGAGTCAGGTACTTCCAACAGCTACGCAAAAAAAAGCAAAGCTAAGCTCGCAATAGGTGCCTGGCTCGTACGCGTCCTGCTATAGAATCAGCCTCTAGTTCTGGGGACTGGTACGGCTCATCCAACATATATTGAGTTGCCATCCTAAAGCGGCGATGGAGAGCTTGAGGTTCATAAGCAGAAAACTGAGGTTGTCTTACTTTGGAAGTTCTTGCTACAGCATGTGCGTAATCAATCAAATAATCGGCACTAGATGCTTCATAATGCACAGATCCTTCTCGATGCACAGTCATTGTCCACTGCTCCGGACTAGATAACTCCTCCCTACCCTTATGTTTGGCTATATAAGCAAATAGCTGGACAGCTCGCTGGTAGTATACCTGAAACTCTTCTTCACTAAAACTTTCCGCTGTTGAAACCTCCGGTCTTACAAAGGTTATCTTCCCTTTAGATGGTTCAGCATATGCTCCTATCCACATACAGCGAATCGCTTTTTTACCAGAGATCTCTATCCCCTTATTCATAAGAATGGGTAAAAAAATTGTAGATTTTTGAAAGCTTGAAGAAAGAACAAGGTCTCTATAGCGAGGTACAGACAGAACTTCGTGCCTTCCTCTGCCTTTATCAATGGGAATCTCTAACCAACTCAAAGGCTCTTGTGAAGGAGTCTCTCCTCCCCACACATCCACCTGATGATACCAAACTGTGTAAAGCTCTGAGCAAAGCACTTCCATAGTATCCGATGAGTTTGGCAATAATTGACTCAAAATAGGAGGCCGAATTTGCCTAGGTTCTGATGTCCCAGGAAATACCTTCAATTGCTCAAAATCTCCTCTCTTATCTTCTGCACTTTCTGCATATACAGCTTGACGCAACCGATTGATAGAGTTTGGAGAGGGAAGGTTGTTTTGTAAAGCAAAGTGGCGATGCAACCAAATAGAAGGAGAGAGTTTTTTTTCTGCATGGTGAGGGTCATGCACAGCCCAGGGCAGGCAGCGTTTGAAAACGGCTTGTGCAGGTCCTGAATAATAAACTAAGCGAGAGACTTCATAAGTCTGCCAACATGTTCCCATCCATCCTGCGACACTGGATCCCCATCCCCATAAAAAAGAGCTCCAAGTCACGGGAAGAGTGGCAGCCCCCTGCCTTCCCACATAACACATAGCATAAATAGTTTGAGAAGGCCCCCAAGGCGCAGGGCACATTGCAGAGTGAGCTAAAGCTCCCATCATAATTTTAACCACCTGTTAATCAGAATGATGGAAATTATATTCCCCTTAAAAAATAACTGCAAATGCTCTCCTGTTCGATTTTTCGAAAAAAGTTTACAATCACAGAAAAATACAAGGAATAAGACTATGGAATCTCCATTTAAAGGATACCGCTTAGTGCCCCCCTCCCAGAGTCAGCTTGTCAGTCCAACAAGCTTTGATCCTTTATGGATGGATTGGTCTTCTTACTATGAGCAGCAGGTACATTGGGATCTTAGCGAGTACCAAGAACCCTCCTCCTCGTCTCTCTCTCTTTTGCGTGAGGTTCAGTCCTCTTTACTCAATGAAATGTTTGACCCCCTGCTCTATCAGCAATCGTGGAGCAAGCAAACTTCTGTCTCCCCAAAGCATATGCGTCAAACAGCCATGCGTATTCTTTCCTGCCTGATAGACCGCAATCCAAAGCTCAAAGAAGAATCGATTAGTGAGCGCTTTCCTTCTCCACTTTCATGCCTTTGGATTGGAGCGATTTTTCCCATCCAATATTACCGCAATGATCATGAGCTTCCTCAGTCCCCTCATACTGTTGAGCAACTGCTCAAGCACTGCCCCTCTAAAAAGGCTGCTCTTTTTGGCTTCTATTCACACCGCCCTTCTTTACTTGCCCCCTTTGGAGCTGATGAACCCCTTATTCAAGCGATGTGGGAAATTAAAGCTGCTCAGCTTCTCCTTTACTCCAGTGCTTTTCGCTCTTCATATATCTATGGGAAGCACCAAGGGCAGTGGTTTGCTCAACTTATCCGCTCTCTCTATCAAGAGCATACGGGTCTATTGACAGCTCTTTTTGCTCAAATTTCCCTGCAGCATCAAAGTGTTTCATTCGGTGGATACACGCTTCTGAAAGAGAAGGTTGGTCTTGATTGGCCGCTTTCTGCATTTTCTGAAGGAACAGCTTTCCAGCGCTTTTTACAGAGCTCCTGCCCTACTATACACGATAATCAGCTCGAGCACCTTTCCTTTTCTCAAATAAGTGCAGGGCTTGCTTTTGCTAGCACCTTCCTTGAGCAAAGCTATGCTCAGTGCTCTACTTGCTTCACCCTTTTTTCTCCCTTCTCTCCCTCTACGCTTTCTTCTAGAAGAGACCTTCCTGAACACTGTCCTGTTTGCTCTGGATTTTATCACCTGATCAAAAAAAGGTATCAAAACTCTGATGTAGGAGATGAAGAAAAAGCTGCTGTAAAAAGCATTCTGCATAACTTATCTTTTTCAAAAAACTCTCTGATTGAGATCTCCCCAGGAAGGCTTTTACAGTCTTACTCCATACTCCACAAGCTTCATGCCCAATCCTGGCCCGCTTATAAAAAGCTAAGCTACCGTGCAGAATCAGAAGTGAAACGGTCTGTATTGCAAGAGAACTTTCTGGACAGCTTATGGTTGTATAAATACCAGCAATACTTACCCTCTCCGTTACAAAGCACAGAATGGAAGGAAGGGAAACTCTTTTTCAAATATAGCCCTTGGTCGCGTGCTTTTTTCAGCAAAATGCCTAGAACATTACAAGGGGCTGTTGAGAGCTTTTTATTTTATTTAACATTCCCATTTCCACCCTCTTCACTCTTTTCATACAAGACATTTGGAGCTCCTGATGCTCACCTTGAGGCTGTTTGGAGAGGCGCTTTCTTTGCACAAACTATGGAAGAGTATAAAAAAGTTAGTCTGAAGTGGCCTGCAGAAATATTTCGAGCATTTCACATGCACCAATACAACCCGTATTACCCTGAAGAGAAGGTTTTACCAGTACAATCATTACAAGACAGTGATGAGATCTTGCAAAAATGGCTACAAAGACCCTTTCCCCAAGAAAAAGATCCCTCCTTAGCAACCCTTCAAGAAAGGCTCAAGCTTTACCTATCACCAAGATTTTTATCTTATCCTGAAAAAAAGTCTGGAACATTTGCAGAGCTACATATGCTTTGCGATGAATTGATAAAAAGAAGCGAATATGCGGAGATCTATGAGGAGTTTTTGCAGGCACTCAAGCATATTGAGCACCTACACTATGAGTAAAAGTCCTTAAGGGCGCTTAATCTCTAAAAGAGCATTTGCAGATCCTGCTCGCTCCCACTCGCGTCCTTTCTTTGTGAAGACCTTGAAAGCAGTGCCTCCATGCATATCCATATCCCATGTGATAATCATTGCCTTCTCACCAGGCTTTCTAGCTTTAGTATGAAAGACCTGAGGTGTTTTAGGAGATTTGCTTCCTGCATAGGGGTAGTCATCTTTATTACAAGCAGTAAAGTGATAACCTAGCTTTCCATTCAGGATTTTTTCCACATAGCTTTTAGCTGAACTAAAGTCCATCCCAGAAAAGTGGATTGCATCAAATGCTTCGGTGCCAAAGTCCTCTTCATGTGCTGCCCAAAGAGTCTCCCAGTCTTTACCAACCGCAGGAGCTGCTGCAGCTACCGCTTCTGCTGGCTCTGCTTTTGCCAACCGATAAACGGCTTGAAACCTTGCAAACCCTTTCTCTACCTTAGACCCTGAAACAGGCGAAAAGCCTGTCAGCTCTGCAAGGAATAGCCGCATTGCGACTCGCACATTGGATCCAAACTTTCCTTCTGGGGGGTGTTCTCTGAACAGATCTTGGGTTTTTACAACTGCTTCGTCATAATGGTATTCAATATAGGAATAAAGAGCAGGACCTCTGTATGGTACGGAAGGAGTTAATTCTCCTGAACCTGCCTTCTCAACTAGCCAAGAGACCAATACCTCTTTCACGGAAGCTTTTTCAAGGTATCGAAGTACATCTTTAAGAGACGTTGGCGAGCTCACAGATCTTTCTTCTGCTGCCGCTGCTGCTGGCACTTTTTCAGCTTCTAAAAAAACTTTGCGGGCAACTTTTTTGCCGCCACGAAGCCTAGCCCTGTGCGCTAAAGCTGGATCTTCTTCTACTGCTGGATCCTTGTCGGGAGACCCAACACGGACTTTGTCTAGTAGGCGAGCAAGATGTGTTCTTTGAGGAGAGCAAATAAGCTTAGCTGTCATCTTAGGAGCTGCAGAAACGGCAGGCGAACTAGGTTCACTTAGCTTTCTAGCTAGAGCTTCTAGCTGCTTTTCAGCAGGAGCGGGCTTTCGTCTAGGGCTTCCACGCAAGTGAGGAGAGGAGGGGTCAGCATCTCTAAGGTGAGAATCTTTCAGTACTTTTGGTGGTATAGATGACATATTTATTACTTCAAAGTCATTACAAATTAAATCAAGCCAAACAGTTTAACACTTTCTTAAAAAAACAACAACTTAAATCATACATTTAAATTTTTCAAAAAATTAGCAACAAGAGTGCTTCCTTGAGGGGTCATGATTGACTCTGGATGAAATTGTATACCAAACGTGGGAGCTTGTTTATGCCGTATTGCCATCACAATTCCCTGTTCTGTGTATGCATCTACAAAAAAATCTTTTTGTAGCATAGGGCTTAAAGGAACGTGTAGGGAATGGTAGCGCCCAACCTCTACTCCCCCTTCCAAAGAGGAGAATAACCCAGCTCCTTGCGTTTGGATCACCTCTCGCACCCCATGTGCAGGACTTGGCAAGCGTTGCGCATGAACCCCAAAAAAATAGGCTATCACCTGCATCCCCAAGCAAATACCTAAAATAGGAATTTTCCCGTGATAAGCTTGTAACACTTCTTTAGCAAGATGAGCTTGGTCTGGAGAACCTGGACCAGGGGATAAAACGATGGCTTTAGGTTGTAACTGATGAATATCACTGATTACATGATGGCTAGTTGAAACAACCTTCACCGAAGCTCCACAGGAACGAAGGAGATGGTAAAGGTTATAGGAAAAGCTATCTATGTGATCTAGGAGAACTATCATGGCAAAAGAGCAAACATTTTCTCATAAGCCCCAGCTCAAAGTCAACAACCTCCCATTTTTCTTCCTGTTTTTTGGAAAATTTGCTAAGATAAACGCAATTTTTTTACTTTAGCTATGACAATATTAGATTTGAGCTCACAACCTCACCCTCTACTACTCAAGAGTTTCCACCTCTTAGAGCGCTCTTCAGAAGAGGCGCTGCGAGACCCCGATTACTTGACTAGGCTGATTACACAGGCTATACCAAGTCTTTCTCCGCACCTACGCCCTTCTCCTGAAGAGCTTGCATGGGCACTCATTGAAATGAGCCACCTTCCTATTGATAGTGTAGGTAGTATTGGATCAACTTCCAATGATACAGCTCTACTTATCTACCACTTTCTTAAACGCTTTAAGCCGAATCTACAGCATATCTTAAAAAGTGAAGGGGAAGGAATCTCTTACGCTGCAGACCTTATTATCCTAACTCCTCAGCTAAACTACCAAGAACTCCGTGAGCAGTACCATGCAGTGAAAGATACTGCAAAAGCCTGCTTGTTTCCTCATATTTCTCTTCATTCCTTAGGAACCCCTTATAAAGAAGAACTAGCTTTAGATAGTTTGGCTCGCCTATGGAGAGATGTGAAACAAAGTAGCAAAGACCATACGAAAATTTTTGAATTTTTCTTCTCTGGGGCAGCCCCCACTCCCAAAGGAATCGGCTTACAAGTATTTGACTGATGGACCTTACCTTATTACTCATTGCAGGCTTGTTAATTGGCCTTTCCTTGAGTTCCATACCCGCTCTATCTCAACTTATTCCCCCTCTCCTTTTTGGATTCACTGATGACCCCCGTACAGCAATTGGCTCTTTGCTTCCCATTCTCCTCTTAGGTGACTGCTTTACCCTTTATCTACGCAGAAATCGAATTGCTTTTTCTACGATTAAATGGTTTATGCCAGGTATTATCATCGGGATCTGTACCGGTTATTTTTTAATGGGAAAGCTGCAATCCCCTTTCCTCTTTCGACAAGTTGCTTTGACTGTGATGGGCATCCCTATCATTATGCAACTTTTTCAACACTCCCTTGGTAAAGTTCGCTGGCAACAAGCTCCTCTAGCCCTCCACTGTGTAAGCGTTTCCACAAGTTTATGTGCTGTGCTCGGACACTTAGGCGGTCCCATTCTAAATACCTACCTCTTAGGCCGTATGCGCACTCCTGCACTGCATATTTCCACATATAGTGCTCTCTTTCTGCTTATCAATGGGCTAAAAATCCCCCTCTACTTTTCCTTTGGCTTTATTAATAGCCAAAGCCTCATGCAAACAGCTTCGGCTGCTCTTACAGTTCTTTTGGGTTGTTGGTTAGGGCATACCACCCTCCCCTTCTTTAACAAACAAAAATTTCAGCAAGTCATGAGCTTTGCCCTCATTGCTGGCTGGTTACTAGCCTGGCTACATATTTAGGAAAAATTATCACTGATTAGAAAGAGGCAAACCGCTAAAATATCAGCTTTTTGCTAGGAGGTCTCCCCTTGAAAAAACGTGAATCATGGAAATCTAAGTTTGGCTTTACCATTGCTGCTGCTGGTTCAGCTGTCGGCCTCGCCAACCTATGGCGCTTTCCCTATGTGGTAGGGCAAAATGGAGGGGCAGCTTTTATTTTTATCTATATAGTCTGCCTCTTCTGCATTGGCCTTCCAATTTTTTTAAGTGAAATTTTGCTTGGCAGAAAGGCTCATAAAAACCCTTATGGAGCCTATGCCTCTTGCAGTAATAACCACAAGCTATGGAGCTTTGTAGGCCTAACTACAGTGTTGATCGGTCTACTTGTCAGCTCTTTTTATAGTGTGATGGCTGGCTGGATCCTTGGTTACCTTTTTGAGGCTTTTCAAGGAGGTTTCACCCACATTGCAACACCTGAAAAGGCACAGCAACTCTTCACAGAAAGAGTTTCCTCGACTGGATGGACTGTATCTATGCATATCATCTTTGCTGGTCTATGCTGCCTTATTTTGCTCAGTGGTGTACGCAAGGGCATCGAACGGGGTAGTAAAATCATGATGCCCCTTCTCTCAATCCTCTTGCTTGTCCTTTGCTTTCATGGACTTCTTTCTACTGGGGCCGAGCGAGCTCTAAACTTTCTCTTTATTCCAAGCTGGGATGACCTATCAGCGATGACTATTTTAGTCGCTCTTGGACAAGCTGCATTCACCTTAAGCCTTGGCCAGGGGACCATGATTACTTATGGAAGCTACTTAAGTAAAAAAGATAATATTCTATCCTGCGCGTTTCCTGTTGCAATCCTTGATACAGTGATCAGCTTGCTTGCTGGGATCGCTATTTTTTCGATTGTATTTACGATCAACCTTCCTCCCAATGCTGGAGCTGGCCTCTTCTTTGAGACTCTCCCGGTGGTCTTCCAGCAACTTCCTGGAGGCACGCTCCTAGGGATTGCTTTCTTCTTACTTGTCACACTGGCTGCGATTACTTCTGAAATTTCAGCGATGGAGCCTCTGATTGCTTACCTTGTTGATGAAAAGCACTGGAAGCGGTCTCGAGCAGTGGTCGCTTGTGGGATCTTGACCATTTTGATTGGTATTCCAAGTGCCCTGTCTACAAACTTGCTATGTGATGTATCAATCTTTGGTTATACGTTCTTTGATGCAATTAGCTTTGTTGTTCTCAACATCATGATTCCTGTTAGTGGCTTTTTAGTTGTGCTTTTTGTTGGATGGAAGTGGGGCATCAAAAAAGCTCTGCAAGAGTTACGCAATGGAGCAGAAGAAACACTAGATAAGCACCCTTGGCTGCGTATTTACCTAGGAGTCAGCATCAAATTCATTGCCCCTCTTTTGATCCTTTTTGCTTTTTTTGATGCAATCGGCATTATTTGAGGAAAAGCTGTTGACGCAAAAAAAGCTGCTGAGATATAACTGTCATCTCAAATCGCCCAGATGGTGAAATTGGTAGACACGCTAGATTTAGGTTCTAGTGCCGCAAGGTGTGTGGGTTCAAGTCCTACTCTGGGCATCAAAAAAAAGGGAACTCCTTCGGAGTTCCCTTTTTGTTTTCTAGGTCACTTTCTCAATTAAGAAATCTTGCAAACGGTCCACTGCAATGCGCTGCTGCTGCATAGAGTCTCTTTCTCTGACTGTGACAGATTGGTCTTCAAGAGAATCGTAATCAATGGTTAAGCAATAAGGCGTACCTAGCTCATCTTGTCGACGATAGCGCTTCCCAATATTTCCTGACTCGTCATACTCCACAGGAAATAAGCGACGCAACTTGTCATAGATTGAGCGAGCAAGCTCTTGCAAAGGAGGCTTCTTCATCAATGGGAAGACTGCCGCTTTCACAGGAGCAATTTTAGGTGCTAGGTGCAAGACCGTGCGGGTTTCTCCATTAGGGAGTGCTTCTTCTTCATAAGCATCACACAAGATAGCTAAAATTGTGCGATCTAAGCCAAAGGTAGGCTCTATCACATGAGGAATAAAGCGTCGATCCGGCTCAATGACTTCCATCCTTTGATGACTGTGCTCCTGATGCTGCTTCAAATCAAAGTCTGTGCGATATGCTAGGCCATAAAGCTCACTGCGTCCAAAGGGGAAATCGTAAACAATATCCACAGTCCGCTTAGAATAGTGAGAGAGCTTTTCTGCAGCATGCTCAGATAGGTGGAGGTTAGACTTTTTCAAGCCAATCTCTTTGCACCATTCCTGCATATCAGAAAGCCACTGATCAAAACTCTCTTGCCAGTCTGACTCATGGATAAAGTATTCTATTTCCATTTGTTCAAACTCAATTACGCGGAAAATAAAGTTTCCTGGAGTGATTTCATTACGAAAAGCTTTTCCCACCTGTGCAATCCCAAAAGGAATCTTTGCACGTGTGCTATCCATAATGTTTTTGAAATCTACGAAAATAGCTTGGGCTGTTTCTGGGCGCAGGTAGGCGTGATGTCCCCCTTCCTCCGTTTTGCTAAGAGCAGTTTGGAACATCAAGTTGAAGGCTCGGACATCCGTGAAGTCTTGATTTTTGCACTTTGGGCACTGCACGCCTCCTTGACGGATTTTCTCCGTGAGCTCCGCAGGAGAAAGCCCCTCAACATCCTCATTGAGCTGCTCTTCAATCAGGTGATCTGCACGAAAACGGAACTTACAAGAACGACAGTCTACAAGAGCATCACTGAAGCTTCCTAAATGCCCTGAAGCTTCCCATGTTTTAGGGTGAAGTAAAATTGGCCCATCTAGACCCATCATATCGCTGCGCTGACGAACAAAACGCTCCCACCATAGGTCTTTGATCTGCTTCTTTAATTCTGCCCCATAAGGGCCATAGCTGTAGGTATTGGCAAAGCCCCCATAAATTTCAGATCCGGGATACACAAGACCCCTTCTTTTACATAGAGATACGATCGATTTAAGATCGGGCTGGTCAGACATATGATGCTCTCCAAGAGATTAAAAAGAGCAAGCATACCTCTCAAAGAGGGCTTTTTTCAACTGGAAAGCAGCGATGAAAGAGCTTTGAAAAAAGCCAAAAAGCAGCAAACATTCCCCAGAGCGGCTGAGCAAATCCAATAAACAGCTTTGTATAAGGATAAGAAGAAAGAAATACTAAACAGGCAACTCCCACCAAAAAGAGCCCATAACTTCCAAAGCGCGCTGCCACAGATCGCTCATAGAGCTGCCAATGTCTTTGGCAAGAGAAAGCTGCCAGAAAAGCAATCCCTTGCGTTTGGATCAGAGGATAGATCTTTAGGATACGCGGCTCCCCTTGAAAGAGCAGGCAGAGAAGGGGAAGCAATAAGATCCATAGCAAGCGCTGCCAGCGACTGGCGCGCCTAAACCAGCAGACCACCAAGGGGAGGAGAAGCCGATAAAAGCAAAAGTAAACGCCGATTCCTGCAATCCAGCCTGCAATCACATCTGTAAAGAAGTGTGCTCCCAAATAGATACGGGAAAAGCTAAGCAGCAAGCAAAAAACCCATCCTAGCAAGATCCATAAGGGTTTGCCTCGCCAGTAGCGATAAGCGAGAAGCAAGGCGAGTATTGCCGTCTGTGCTCCCCCACTTGGGAACCCATAACCAAACACCTTAAGTACTGCAAGTCCCTCATCTAAATACCAGGGCCTAGGTCCTGCAAAAAAGGCTTTAAGACCAATATTAAATAGAGAGTTAACGATAGCTAAATAACTGAGCTCAAACCCTTTTTTCCAACCTGCCCATACCCAAATAAGGGGGAGTAAAAAGATAAAAAACCAAGCCGTATCTAAAAAATTCAGCGCGGAAAAAAAAAGGTCCATGCCGTCCGAGCGTAACAACTGATGAAGCGAACTTATCCATTCAAGCTGAACTTTATGCATCATAAGCTAAATTGCATTTGCTTTGGGTAGTGCTTACGCAGAGCATAAGTGGCAACATCGTGGAAAGAGTGATGGCAAAATAGATCCTGCGTAATTTCCTCTTCTTTATGCGTCCAAAAAGCATCTTCTGACGGCTCTATGGCCTCCTTTGCTTCACAGACAACAAAAAGCACAAAGCGAGGCTCTTCCCAAAGCTGCTCAAGGTGTAGAGTTTCCATACGAGCAAGGCAAAGGACTTCAAAAGAAAAGTTTCCATACTTTGCAAGTAGCTCATGATGCATCACATCAGACCAGTTTTCCCCAGGAGGAATATCAGCAAGACAACTCGAACCAAATTGTCTCTCTGCAATAGGGGCAAGAAGCACTCCTTTGACAGGATGAACAATCAGGGCGGCTACACTTAGGTCATTTAGAGGTTCAGACTCTCCCATACATCCCTCCTTTAAAAGCGCAGCAGGTATTCAAGGTAAACACCTCCATCGCCAATTCCCAACTTTTTGTTAGAAAGCACTTTCCCATCTCCTAACAAGCGTCCATTGATATAAGTCCGCAAAAAAGGAGCCAGGCGCCAAGAACTTCCTCCATAGGGCACGCGATAGGTAACAGGTAACTCCAAAAAAAAGTTCCATTCTCTTTCTGCTCTGAGATCTGGAGCAAGCTCATCAACAAGCTCTTTATCTTCTTCACTCTCTGCAAATACTGAAATTTTCGCCTTACTAAGCATAGGCATCACTTGCAAGCGGATCCCCCAAAACCAGTCGCGATTCACTTCATAAGAGAGTAAGCCACCCAATACAGGGTACCACCAGCGGCGCAAAATATAAAAGGCTCCATCAGAAAACTCTTTCCCCTGAAAAACAAGGTTCTGATGTTTGACTCGGTTGATGGTTTTTCCTACCCCAATGTACAGGGAGCCTAAAACGCGAAGGTCTGGCTGGAATGTATAGCCAAGAGAAAACTCTGCATCGTAAAAAGTTTTTTTAGGCTTTGAGGAGCTAGAATCACCGAGCCGATAAAACAACCAGTCCATGCGTCCATTGATATACCAAGTGCTAGGCGCAAGGTACTGATAACGCAGCCCTAAAACAGGGAATACCTCACTCTTCAACCGACTGCCTAAAACTTTTTCTTGAGGCCCTCTTTGTACAGAGGGTGCAACGACTAGGCCCAACTCTTGCTCAGAAAAAAAGACAGGGTCAAAGCAATTTCCCCCTGCAGTAAAAATAGAGGCCAAGGCAGCTAACGCCCAACACCACTTGCGCACAAATCTCTCTCCATTTGATCAAGTCGGGAGGATACGCACTCAATATCTTTCAAGCAATGCTTTTCCTTATGCGACTTTTTTGTTGAAAAAAGGCTCTTTATTAGCGAATAAAGGACCTTTCAAGTTTTTGATATGAGAAATAGATAGAATGGCGCAGGTCGAGCTTCAAAGCTTTTTTCCTTTCCCAGTTGGAACTCTTTACCATTGGCACACACAACCAGAAGCCTTTCGCCGATTAATGCCTCCTTGGGTACGGAGCTCATTAAGGCGTCGGCCCCAAACGCTTTCTGAAGGAAGTAAGTACTCCTTTAATGTTTACCGTGGGCCATTCAAAGCGAAGTGGAGTGGGCGCATCTCTCATGTCATTCCCAACCGAATATTTGAAGATGAGCAACTAGAAGGCCCCTTCCGCTCTTGGCTACACATTCATGAATTCTTGCCAAAAGAGGGAGAGCTTCACCATTCTTTCCTTCGAGATACTGTGCGCTGTAGTCGTTTGAAAGGGCTTCCTGGCCTTTTTTATTCTCAGTCAAAAATAGAAACGGATATACATAACCTCCTTCTTTATCGTCATGCTCTCCTTGCTAATGACTTAGAGCACTTTGCTCTTCATCAATCAAAACCCAGAAAACGTATTCTCATTGCCGGCTCTTCTGGGCTCATCGGGAAAGCTCTTGTTCCTTTCCTTCGTACACAAGGTCATGAAGTTTACCGTCTCGTACGCCACCGCTCACGTTCCGGAAAGCGTATCTTTTGGGACTACAAAAGTAAGAAAATCTCTCCGGATCAAATTGAAGGATTTGATGTAGTGATTCACTTGGGCGGTCAATCGGTTGACTGTAGGTGGAGCAAAAAAAATAAGAAGGAAATTTCTGAAAGCCGTCTAGCTTCCACACGCTTTTTAGTTGAAACATTGGAGCAATTGAAGTCACCTCCTTCTCTTCTATTGACGGCCTCTGCCATCGGCTATTATGGAAAAAACCCTTCTAGAGTTTGTACAGAAAGTGCTCCTAGTGGTGGGGACTTTCTTGGTGATGTCTGCTTTCGTTGGGAGAAAAAAGCGCAAAGTTACAGTAAGGGGCGCAGCTGCCAAATGCGCTTTGGTGCTGTTTTGAGCCCGCAAGGTGGCATGCTAAAAAAACTTCTACTACCTTTTCAAATGGGGCTAGGCGGCGCAATTGGCGATGGCTCTCAAAAATTTTCATGGATTGCCCTTGATGATGTCCTATACCAGATCAACAACCTCATTTATGATGAAACCATTGAAGGAGCTGTGAACTTTTGCTCTCCTGAAGTCGTGACCAACCAGGAATTCACAAGTGCCTTAGCGGAATTACTTCACAGGCCAGCCTTCTTGCCTCTACCTAAATTTATGGTTCGGTCTATCTGGGGGGAAATGGGAGATACTCTCATCCTGTCAGATAGTGAGGTCAAACCACAAAAGCTCTTAGATGGAAATCATGCGTTTAAGTTTCCTCTCCTTCAGCAAGCACTTCGCCATATGCTAGGAAAATACGCAGATAATTAAGGCTCTTTCATGGTAAAACAGCTCTCACGTTAACCTTGGGGAGAGCAATGGATAAGGCGATTACGATTCATGGGGCTGCAGAGCACAACCTAAAAAAAGTTTCGCTATCGATTCCTAGGGATCGCTTTGTGGTTATGACAGGAGTCTCTGGCTCGGGCAAGTCTTCTCTAGCTTTTGATACGATTTTTGCAGAGGGACAGCGGAAGTATATGGAATCCCTCTCCTCTTATGCGCGACAATTTCTCCGCCAGCTCAAAAAACCCTCTGTAGAAACAATTGAAGGTCTCCCACCGACAATAGCCATTGAGCAAAGGTCTGCCTCTCATAATCCCCGCTCTACAGTTGCCACAACCACGGAGATCTATGATTATCTCCGGCTATTGTTTGCCCGGGCAGGGCAACCTCGCTGTTGGCATCAAAAAGGGAAAAAAACTTGCTTGCACCCCATTGAGCGCCAGGCTCCCTCACAAGTTGTAGAAGCGATCTTACAAGAAACAGAAGGGACTCGCCTTTATCTTCTAGCCCCTCTTATTCAAGGGAAAAAAGGGTTTCATAAAGAGACGATCGCTGCGGTTCGCAGAGAGGGTTTTGTGCGCATGCGTGTAAATGGCAAGATTTATGATATCGATGAAGATATCGATGCAGAGAGTGAAAACCCCTTTGACCTTGCACGCTATGAAAAACACAATATTGAAGTCATTGTTTCTAGGCTTGTTATCCGCCCGGAAAAAAGGCAAGAGCTGGCTGATGCAGTAGAAACATCTTTTATGATTGGTAAGGGCTCTTTGATTGCATTGATGCAGGAGAATAAAGAGGCTCCGTTTCGGGAAGTTTTATTTAGTGAACACTTTAGCTGTCCTCATCACCCAGATCATAGCTTGGCAGAGCTAGAGCCGAGGCTCTTTAGCTTTAACTCTCCCCATGGGGCCTGTTTGCAGTGTAATGGGCTTGGCATCCACCAAGAGTTTGCTTTAGAAGAAATGTTAAATGCGAACCTCTCTCTATCTGGAGGAGCATTTGTTGCTTTAGAGAAGCTGGGTTACCTCTATAAGCGCCACTATATGCGCCTTGTGCGCAACTTTTGCCGTCGCAAAAAGATCTCCATGCAGACCCCTTTTTGTGAACTTCCAGAAGAAGTCCAACAGGTTTTACTCTATGGTAAAGAGGCTGTTTTTTCTGGCTTACTTCCTCTCCTTCATCAACGCTTGCGTGAAACAGAAAATGACCGCATCCGAGAGACGCTACAAAAAATGATGCAAGAGACACTTTGCCCTGCTTGTCAGGGAGCGCGCCTACGCCCTGAAGCTTTACATGTCTTCCTCCCCTTGCAAAAAGGAAAAGAAATTAACATTCAGTCCATCACTGAGATGAGTGTGGCTCAAGCTGAAGAGCTCTTTCAAAAGCTCAAACTTTCTAAAGAAAAAGCATTTATTGCTCAGCCGATTCTCAAGGAAATTCAAGCGCGCTTAAACTTTCTTAATTCTGTGGGGCTAGGATACCTTCACTTGAGTCGCAAAACAGGCTCTCTATCTGGAGGAGAAGCGCAGCGCATCCGGCTTGCCACACAAATAGGCACAGGGCTTGTGGGGGTCTGTTATGTGCTGGATGAACCCACCATTGGCCTCCACCCTTGTGACAATGCAAGGCTCATTGACTCACTAAAACAATTAAGCCGTATTGGTAATACAGTCTTAGTTGTTGAGCATGATGAAGCAGTCATGCGTGCCGCGGACTATTTAATTGATGTAGGCCCAGGGCCTGGTGTGCATGGGGGCTCCATTGTTGCCGCAGGATCCATCAAGGAAGTTTGTAAAGAAAAGCTATCGGTCACTGGGGCTTTTCTATCGGGGAAGCGCCAAATTCTTCCTCCTCCTGTTAGGCGTAAACTTTCTTCTGCTAAGTCCCTGGCTTTAAAAAATGCCTCCAAGCACAACCTTAAGAACCTTAGTGTTCACTTTCCCCTAGGGGGCTTACTTGCAGTCAGCGGCGTTTCTGGCTCAGGAAAATCCACACTAGTGAATGAAGAGCTACTCAAGCCCTTACAAAAACAGCTGCAAGGACGCACCCCTCAAAAGGGGCCAGTCAAAGGAGCAGATCAGCTCCACCGAGTCTTACATGTTGATCAATCTCCTATAGGAAAAACACCACGCAGCAATCCAGCAACCTATACTGGACTTTTTGATGAGCTTCGCGCCTTATACAGCCAAGTCCCTGAGGCTAAAGCCCGGGCCTATGAACCCCGACGCTTTAGCTTTAATGTGAAAGGAGGCCGTTGTGAAGCTTGTCAGGGACAAGGAACCAAAAAAGTGGAAATGCACTTTTTGCCTGATGTTTATGTCACTTGTGAGAGCTGCCAGGGCAAAAGGTACAATAGTGAAACTCTGGAGATCCATTACCGGGGCAAAAGTATCTCTGATGTGTTAGAAATGACTGTGGAATATGCTTTAGAGTTTTTCCATGCCTATCCAAAAATCGTACGTATTCTACAAAGTTTAATCGATGTGGGTCTTGAGTACCTACAACTTGGGCAACAATCCCCCACTCTATCGGGAGGAGAAGCACAGCGCATCAAGCTGGCTGCAGAGCTTTCTCGAGTCTCTCGTGAAGCCAAGCGGGCACAGCACACACTTTATATACTCGATGAGCCGACTACAGGCCTGCACTTTGCAGATGTTGAAAAAATTCTAACTGCATTTCAAAGCTTAGTAGATTATGGCAATACGGTTCTTGTGATTGAGCATAATTTGGATATTTTAAAGTGTGCGGACTGGATCATCGATATGGGCCCTACTGGAGGAGATGGTGGTGGACAAATCATTGATGCTGGCCCTCCAGAAAAGTTAGCTAAAAATAAAAAGAGTCAAACTGGAGTCTTTCTCTCTCCTCTACTAACTAAAAAAGCATAGTGTTTTTGTTTTCCTTGACTTTTAGGTAGTTAGCACATAAAATTTTTCCCTTGTAAGAGAGATTATCTCCTAAATTGACTCTCTTCACAGTTAACCCCTCCTACACTGGGGCCTTCGGGTCCCGGTGTTTTTTTCTTTACTTTATTAAGATTTCTTAATATAATAGATGCAATTCATAATAAAAGGTTTACAAAACCTAAAAGAGGCATCTAATGACTACTGCTATCGGACCTGCAACTCCAGTCACCCAAACTTCTGAAGCTCCTCCAGAAAAGAACAGTAAACAACCTACTGCGCGAGAGGCGGCAATCACTAGTATTTCTAAGAAATACTTAAGTGGTCAGATCTCTATGACTGAAATGCTACTTGGAGTAGGTGAAAAATCTCATGATGCCCACAATGAAACTTTGAGAAGACTCACAGAAAAAGTCGAGCGCCTTGCCGATTCTACACGAGAAGCAAATAACCTAGCGACTTTGATTGAAGATGCGAAAAACATCTCATGGCCAGCAGATGAAACAAGTGAAGAAGCAACAAATAAGCGACGCTTATTGATCTCTATTGTATCAGATGCCGCTGACTTTATTGGTGTAGAGGTTCCACCAAAGCTAAAAGAAATTGTCTCTGCGATGGAGAAAGATCCAAAAGCTGACTGTGTACTCAATGCAGACCGCCTCAAAGAGTTAAAAAAAGTTTGCTCATCCATTGGACAGCAAGCGGGAAAAATTGAGCAGCAAGAGCAGCTGAAGATCAACCAAAAGCAGCTTGATCATAACAACTTGATGAAATTCCTCATTAATTTGATGGACTCTATTCAAAAGATCATTGACCACATCATTCAAAAGATGTCGAGTCGATAACTCTCCCCCCAACTTCCCCTCCCCCTTTTCCTAGCCGGCACAATTGCCGGCTTTTTTCTTTATATTATCTTTACATTAAAAAGTATAATCTGTATCCTTGTTCTTCCTTTAGTAAAAATAGGATAGAAACTGATGGTCGCCATTTCCTACCCTCCATCCCTCCACCTTAGAGGGTCCCATCAAAAACCTATACAAGCAGAGCAAGCTTCATTGCAGCCCTCTCTCTCTCCCTCTTCAAAGGCCGTTATCCTTGTTGGTGACCGGTCAATACAAAAGCTAGGGGCCATTCAATGGCGCATGATTGAAGCTCATAATAGGTTTTCATTGGCTCAAGCAGACTTTACCAAGCTATGCCTTGAGTGTCGTCTACAAGCAAATGAAGAGGCTGTCCACCAAGCTGAAAAAGAGCTTGAAGAGCTTTATGACAAAAAAGAGGCAAATGGCAAATACCTCTACATCATTGATGGAGCCAAGTCCTTTACTTCTTATGTAGGACTTATTGCTGCGGTATCAGCTGGTATTGCAGCAGCCACTCCCGTCGGCTATATATTTGCAGCTCAAGCAATCATCTCTCTTGCAACAAAAAGCTTGCAGGGCACAGGCATTTTGCCATCTGCTTTTAATTCTGAAGGTGGCAAGGCTGAAAAGCGCATTGTCGATGCAGTCTCTTACTCGGATACTATCTCTGCCACAGCTCAGAATACTCTATTGGGGATTTACTATATAAGTCAGACACCTGTAGAGACCGCTGGAAATATGGTCCGCCAATTTATGGGCAATAGCAGAATAGCAGGCTTTCTTCTTCCAGCGTATGCACGCGTGCACTCTGCAGCCTCTGCCACAATGAATGCCCCTATCTTCAACCGATTGTTTGGTAGCGTAACACATGCATTTGCCAATACGACAATCGGAGTTCTTGATGTCAATACAGCGCGTATTGTTACAGAGTGTCTTTCTGCAACCATCTCTGTCACACGTGGTGTTGTCGCAAGCTATGGAGATGAGCTTTCTGCGAGTACAGAAAAGCTACAGGGATTGGTAGGCAATGCCAACTTAGAAGTCGAAAAAATCATGGATGACATCAAAAATGGACACAGTAAAGCTGCTAGCCTCTTGGAGCTCATCACAGAAATGATCAAGTCCCAACATGATGTGCATGATGCGATAAATAGCTTAGTATAATAAAAAAGGAAACTTGTGATGACACACATAGAAAGAGCCCCTGAGGCACTACTTAAAACCGGTTTACAAGAAGCTCCTCCAATCAAGATAGGTCACTTGAGAGGCAAGAAAGTCTCAGAAATTGATTCTTCTGAAATGGATCTTCGTATCATGCTTGCCCTGCTTGAGTGGGCTAATACCATGCAAGACTATGAGAAAATTCTCAGTGATAAGCAGGATAAAGGAAAAGAAAAGCACTGGAAGTCTGTTGAAGAGCTAGAGCAAAAAATGCGCACCACAACCTATCTTCAGCCCACGTTACAGTGTGCAGGTGCTGTTTTTTCTGGCTTATCTGCATGGGCTGGTTATAAAGCAGGCCTTGTTGCAGAACATGAGCGAGAAGTTTGGACACGCCTTGCGGGTGTATTCTCAGGAGTGGGAAACTTTCCAAATTCACTTGCAGATGCCGCTCGTCAAACAAGAGATGCTAGCGTAGAAACGCTTCGCTCAAAGGTACAGCGTGACGAAAAGAAAGCGCAGTCGCAAGAAAAACAAAAGGTAGATCGCGACCTTGATGGAATTATGAGCACAATTAAGCAGCTCCTTCAGATTGCTAGCCAGAGAAATGAGTCTGTAAACAGTCTAGGTAAGGGTCATTAATTTTTATAACCAGTTGATGGTTTGACCCGGATTGAGCACCCGAAACTGCTCAAATGGTAGCCCCCGGCTTTGCATTGCAAGGAATAGATCAAACGGGGGCCGCTTTCTTCCTTCGCTGGACAAGCGAAATGTTCCCCAGTGCCCTGCAATACTGAGCTTTGAGTGCACATCCAAGTGCATCTGAACAGCCTCTGATGGGTTGACATGCACACTACGCATAAAATCTCTTGGCATATATGCTCCGATAGGAATCAAACTCAAGTCCATAGCCCCACAGCGCTTATAGATCTCATTGAAGTCATACTGGTTATATCCGGTATCTCCTGCAAAATAGACCTGCTTGACCTTCCCCTTCTGTTCTAGCCTTAAGCACCAGCCACACCATAAAGACCGGTTACGATCCCATCCATACCGACCAGAAAAGTGCTGGGCTGGCACAGACTGTGCACCAACCTTCACGCCCTCTCCATAGTGAGAAACCCAATTGACCTTCTGCCACCACCCCATCTCTAATACATGGCGCGTTCCAAGCTTTTTAAGCCAACGCTTCACTCCTAAAGGCACTAGCCACTGTGCATCTGGAAAGTGCGTATTGATCTCTGAAACAGAGCGGATATCCAAGTGGTCATAATGATTATGACTGATCAAAACAAAGTCAATGTTGCCAATATCTTGGATCTCTATGGGGTTATTAAATAACCGTTTTGGTCCAAGACGAGTAAAGGGCGAACATCGGTCAGCCCAGATCGGATCGGTTAAAAACCGCACACCCCAAACTTCCACTAAAAATGTTGAGTGGTTAATCCAAGAGACTTTTGGCTGATGCTCTTCAATTGGATAATGAAAGTTTGGGTAGGTAAACCCCTTAGGAATAGAAATAAATCTTGCTGGGTCTTTGTAGTATCCAGTCAGCCAAAGTAAGGCTCCTAAGGGAGTTCTTTTCGAACTAGAAATGAAAGGATTTTTAAAAGGGCCGCCTTTTTTTTCAAAATATGAGTCAAGATGGTCCCGCATGAGCTTACCTTCTTGTTCTAAAAACAATGGCTCTACCCACTTCATACACAATCCCCCCAAAGGGAATTATAGAGACTATCAACCCCTCATGTCAATATTTTTCTTTAACCCTTTTCTCGCCACCTACGCAATTCATCACTAAAAGCCATATCTGCAGCTGCCATCAAGCACGTATTACATGCAGCTCTAATATGTACCGAGTGAGGAGAGACTTTTCCCCTCTCTTCCTTAGGTTTAGAAGAGGTAGGTCCCACATGATAATCCAAGTCATATGATCGACTTGGCTGCACAGTCAAAGCCATCATACGCATCGTGTTCCCTCGCAAAATCAAGCCATGTTCCACACACATACGCTTTACATCATGAAACCCTACATTTCGCCCTTTGATGCCTTTGAATGCATCAAGCACCTTAGGATGGACGATACTGGACCTAGGGTTCTTTCTAGCGTGATTCACCTGAGAAACCAATGCACGAGCACAGAACTCAAACCCTGGATAGTAGGCAGCCCCTTCCGCCTCATTGATTTTTTTTACAACCTCAAGGCCAACCCCTTCAGGGAGTTTGGCCCGTAACTTTTTCTCTAATTTAGGCATCAAAACATCCCCTATAGGACGCTTCCCCATACTTTTTAAATCCCTGCGAGTTAGACCTAAGCTCTTAGGCCCTGTGAAAAGCTCTTTTGAGGGGTTGATGACGATTTTCCCCGAATCCCCTCTCTTCCCTGCTTTTTTAAAAATGTCTCCAGACAAAGCTACACCAATTAAGGCTCCCCTGTAATCTTCCCAATAGCTGTCATCCAAGACCTCCTTAAGCTCTGAAAGCGTTTCATCAATTGCTGTCGTCACAGCATAAGAAAGCTCTTTTGCCATTGGTCGTGAGAACAGACACTTATCCACTGCTTCAGCAAAACGCTGCTTTTGATCAAAACCAAAATAGTAGCGGTCAGCTCGGTGCTTCCACTTACCAGAGGGAGAGGGGCTAATGTAATTCAAAAAAAGCGTTTTTGCGATTTTTTGCATTTTTGGCTCTTGAAACTCTACAGAAGCAAAGCTTGCTCGCCCCCCTTCAGGCTGAAAGACTTCAGCAAAAGCACTCGCTAAAGAGGTATCTTTATGAAAGATTTCTAAAATCTCATCTGCACTCTTGTCTGCAAGAGCTTCTAATCGGCGGTGATCTTTTCGGCTTAATACACGGCGAAGAGAGATATCTCCTTTTGCCGTCACATCTGTGCAGCACCCGCAAACATGGGGTTTAGCCGCTGATGCAGTTTTCTTTGCTGAAGGCCCTGGGCTTTTAGAAGCTACGACTTTCTTAACTGCTTTTGCATGTGTAACAATTGGCGTTCCCCACACAGATTTTGTGACAGAACGAACCTTAGACTCTGGGACTCCCTCTTCTTTCTTATCTGTAGAGGGACTACCAAGAGAAGGAAAACTCTCTTGATCATATAGAGGCTTGGATGAGGTATCCTCTCCCCCTCCTCCTGAACTCACTGATGACATAATACCCCCTCCGTAGCCTAGGCTCCCCCAGGGGTATTATATCACATAAAAAAAATTTTAATCTATCTACTTATGAAGATGCTCCAATCGGCACCAGCACTTCTTTAGGAAGTTGAAAGAAGACATCCTCTCGGATAAATTCAACCTCTTCAACCTCTTGAACACCCAATTCTTGCAACCTTTGCACGCAGCCCTGCACAACATTTTCTGGTGTAGAGGCTCCTGCTGTGACTCCTATCGCTTCTACCCCTTCTAACCAAGAAGGATCTATTTCATCAGCACTATTAATCATGTAAGAGCGTGCTCCACAGCAAGCAGCGACTTCTCGCAAGCGATTTGAGTTGGAGCTTGTCGGGTCCCCAATGACAATCACAAGATCACAATCTTTTGTAATTGAGCGTAGAGCTTTCTGTCGGTTGGTGGTTGCATAGCAGATTGAGGAGCTCGGCAGTGTTTCGATATGAGGATACTTAGCCTTAAGAGCATCTGCAATCTCTTGAATATCAAATAAACTCAAAGTGGTCTGCGTAATGTAAAATAGAGGCTGGTCATCTGTGAATGAGAGTTTTTCGACATCCTCAACAGACTCAACCACTGTGGTTTGCTCTGGTGCTTCCCCATATGTACCGATCACTTCCACATGATTCTTATGACCAATTAGAATGATCTGATAACCTCTTTGGGCATAGCGCTTGACCGCTGAATGCACACGGGTCACAAGCCCACAAGTAGCATCAATTTCGATCAAGTTCCTCTCTTTTGCTTTATTCCGTACAGAAGGGGGCACTCCATGCGCAGAATAGATTAACCGCGCACCTTCTGGAACTTGATCAAGGTCTTCGATGAAGATGGCTCCCTTTTCCTTTAGCTCTTCCACCACATGGCGATTATGAACGATCTCATGCTTTACATAAATTGGAGCTCCCCACTGCTCAAGTGCAGCTTTTACGGTATCAATCGCGCGCACAACCCCAGCACAAAATCCTCTAGGCTTAGAAAGATAAAGCTTCATTTTTAGTCCCCCTTAAATAGAAGTGAATGAAAAATTCTACCACCTTACTCGCTTTTCAACAATGAGTTGTCGCTTCTGGAAAAAGTTTTACAAGCTTCTCATAGAGTTTTTTTGAAGAGGTTTCGATTCCTCCATCAAAAATTTTATTTTCTTTACCAAAGACTAAGGTTTTTGGCTGTACCATAGCTAGGTAAGAGCCATGGAGAGACTCTGCTTGGAACTGCTTGACCCACTCTCTCCCACTTTCAGAATGAGCAAGAAAAGAATCATACTGCTCATACATTTTCTTCAAAGCCTTGGCTACATCACCCACAGTACATGCATATTGGTAGCCACATGGCCCCCTTTCTCCAGGGACCCACCGTGCATAAAAGGGCTCTTGAATGGAGGGCTTTACCCCCAGCACTAAAGGATGCTGACATAAGGAAGATTGCGCTAAAGTGTCTGATAAAATAGAGGGAATTCCTAAAGCCATTGCCTCTCGAGGCTGATAGGAAAACCCTTCTCCTTTAGAAATATTCACTAGGCAATCTGCTGAAGACAAAAGAGCTTTATATTCGCTATCTGACAAACACTTTTCTGTAAGCGTGATATTGGCCAGATCAAGCTGAGACACTAGATCTCGCAACTTTTTACCATACCCCCTATGATCTCTACGACCATTGATAACTAACCTCACATTGGGATTTTGCCCAAAAGCCTCCGCAAAAGCCTTAATCAAGGTTGCCTGATCTTTACGGTCTTCAAGCATACCGAGGGTAACAAAAGTGAAAGGGCTTGAAGGCTCTTTTTTAATAGGTCTTACCAAATAGTCATCTAACGTCATAGTTAGAGGAAGCTCAAAAATAGGTTTTTTCACTCCAGATTCCCTATATGGGGTAGTCATACTTGGATCTGGAACAACAAGCGCATCGAAGTACTTATCTATGACCTTCAGCCATAGCTTTGGAATGCGAGAAGATTCAAACATTGTATAGCTCAAAAACAGGTGAGAATTCCTTCCTAAAGGGTAACGACTGTTTTGATGCAGGTCTTTAACGAAGCTTCGCTTAGGGAAGTTAAAGAGAGAAAATTTACAAGCAAACTTTGTAAGAGCATGCTCAAAAAGGACAACACGCCCAAAATCTTTAAATGGCTGACGGATAATCTGTAGGTTTTTTGGAGAAATGCCTTCTACCCCTCGCTCTTTGCCTAAGAGGTAGTAATTGATTTTTAGGCCATCCTGCTCAAGAAGCTCAAGAACTTTAGGGCCCTGAGCTCCGATACCATCCTGCATGCGTACAGGCCCCATAACAGATAAGTTTGCAATAGTTGACTGGCTCATATCCCCATAAACTTCAAAAAGTAAAGGAGGCAACTTTAAGGCAAAGACAAGGGATAAACAACTAAAAAAAATGGTCGAGCAAGCAAGCACTTGACTCTTCAATCATCTCTAGTACTTGAGCAAACCCTTTTTCCCCCATGGGATAGGGATCGGGGATTTCTTCATTAGAAAAGCGTTTGGAAAATGCTGTAAAAAGACGCACTTTCTGACAATCTTGTGAACTAGGCGCTTCCTTTTGTAATAGCAGCTTTTGCTCACTGGTTGCTGTCAAAATCAGGTCATAAACTGTAAACATCTCAGAAGTAAAAGGCTCTGCTTTTCCTGTAATCTGAATGCCTTGTTTAGCTGCGATGCGCTGCATGTGCTTGTCTGCACTTGCCCCGGGGCTCCATACCATGACCCCAGCACTGCTAACATAAATTTTCTCACCAAGACCTCTAGCATCGGCTTCTGCTCGCAAACAAGCTTCTGCTGCAGGAGAGCGGCAGATATTTGCAGAACAAACACAAAGTACACAAAGAGGGTTATGCATCAGCACTTGGATGAATCGTCTCGACCTTTAGACCATAATGGTCATTGACCTGAACCACCTCTCCTTCTGCAAAGGGAACGCCCTGGACTCGTAGTTGAGCTGGCTGGCCCTTTTTCACATCAAAGAGCAAAACACTGCCAGGGGCTAGGTTAGCCAGCCGCCCTATCTCGACTCTTTGAGAGCAAAGCAGAACATCAAGAGGGATCTCTGCCTTTTTCAACTGATTGAAAATCTTCATAGAATCTGCAGATTTCTTTTTGTCCACGCTCCCTCTCCTTGTTAGACATTTGCTGCGCAGCGGAATCCATATGTACGGTTCACGGTCCCTGGCTTATTCCTATGGCGATGAGCACAGCGCAAATCTCCATCTAAGCTTTTCCAACAGCCCCCACGAAGAACCCTGTAGACTCCTTGGATAGGTCCCATTGGATTTTCAGGCTCCTGTTCAGATGCTTCATAGAAGTTATATGCATACCAGTCTTGGCACCACTCATAAACATTCCCTGCCATATCGTACAATCCATAGCTATTAGGAGGATAGCTTCCAACAGCGGTTGTATCTGACCCAAAGAAGTTGGCTTGGCTTTTTTCAATACGATCGCCAGTGAAGTAATCTACTTGCGCTTGTCCTCCTAAAGCCGCAACCTCCCATTCAGCTTCTGTAGGTAAGCGCTTTCCTACCCACTTTGCATAAGCTAGGGCTCCATACCAGGTTACTCCAACTACGGGATGTTTGGCATAACCAGACTCAATGACTAGCTTCCCAGATAGACGCTTGATTCGAGACTCTTTTAGACGCACGATATCATGGTTATTTTCATCTTTCTCTGCTCCCATAAACTCAATAAAGCGAACAAATTGCTCATTAGTCACCGGATGTACATCCATTGCAAAGCTGTCTAGAAAGATACGATGCACGGGCATTTCATCCCGACTCCCTCCCAAACTACCTCTCACATATTCCCCTGCTGGGATCACAACAGCATCCGATAAAATTGGCTCAACATTTCTTACTCTCTTGACCTGTGGGTGATAAGGTGTAACAGAAGGAGATTGCTTCACACTAAGAGACAACGTTGATTCCAACATTCGATTTGTATGCTCTTCATGCTCCTCTGCAAGAGAAGGCATTTGCTGGGCCTCCATCACTGGCCGAGCCTCCTGCATACGTTGTACAGGTTGCGCATAAGTAGTCTTGGCTTTAGGAGGAGGCGTATGAGAACCTTGTCTTGAAAAAGCTGGCTGAGGAGCGAGACGAACGGTTGGTTGCTCAGCCACGGCAGCTGAGGGCTGCGCCGGTGGAGGATTCATTAACCGTACCTTATTTGAAGCGCCTTCCTGACTACCAATTGCAGAAAAGCTCATGTCCCTTGTTGGCATAGGATGGGTTTGTGGTTCTGGAGGGGCTGCTTGCACTTGTGGCTGAGGAGGCGTACTGGTCAATGGTGCTGTTGGAGTTTCAGACTTTGTGGCTGGACGCGCCTTTTCTTTTAAGAGTTGTTCAAAGGCCTCTGTTAGCAAGAGGGGGCGTTTTTCTGGATTTTTTTGGAGGCAGACTTTGACTAAGAGATCCCAATTGTGTTTGAGTTGTGGTTTGAGCTCACTAGGCATGGCAAACATGCCTTCTGGAAGCTCGTTTGTTAATAGATAGTAGACCAGCACGCCGAAAGCATAGACATCGACTTTTGGATGTAAGTGCTGCCCTCTGCCTGAAACCTTTTGTTCTGGAGCTAAAAAGTGATAGCTTTGCAAGAAAGATTCTTGAAGATAGCTCAACTTGTAAGGGTCTGCTCCTCCTGTTGCATAACGTTCTTCTCCTGATGAGGAGAGCTCTACAGGACGAATATTTAGAGCATCAGCAAGCACTTTGTAGGTCCGACAAAGGAGAGGCCCACTCCCAACTACGCGGCTGAGTCCAAAGTCTGATAGGTAAACCGGAATGGTTTGCCCGGAACGGGCGCCCACAAGAATATTGTTTAACTTAAGCCCTCCATGAGCGATTTGTTCACCCGCTCCTTTACGTTTATGAGCGTAATCTAAAGCTTCTGCTACTTGATACAAAATTGAGTGGATATCCTGCTCAGATAAGTTTTCCTGAGACACAAGCTGGGCTAAGCTCGTTGTTTCCCCTACTGCATCAGCGATGCAATCCATCACTAAAAAGTATACACCATCTGCATAAGAGACGTTGTGTACTTTTACAATATTGGGATGATCTAGCTCTGCAAGAACAGCCACAGCTTCTTCAAACCGTTGAACAAATGCGCGATCTGGGGCAAGCTCTTCAGGTAAAGCTTTTAGGATATACTGCTTTTTCATGAAGCGGTGCTCAGCTAAGTAAACCGTCCCCAGCGTTCCCTGTCCAAGCATTTTGATAACGTAATAATCGCCCAAGTACTTCGCTTCCATCAAAGCTTTCTCCTTTCAGTATATGCGCGTTGCTCTCTTGAGTGGACTATGGCATAAAAAGCGTTTTTCCCCAAGAGCTTAGGAGCTAAAGTTGCTTATGATTTTCTATCAGGCGTTCTGCAACCTCAATAGAGCGGCTATAGTTGTAGCACTCTTTGACGTGATCTAGTAGGAGAGCAGCATGCGCGATGTACCCCCCTTGCAATAACCACTTCACATAAAGTGTGATATCACCCCTAGGCAAGGTCACTTTTTCATCTACGATTTTAGGTACCAGCTCTTCCAGCAGAGGCTGACGCTCTTCTTTTGTAGCTGTAAAAAGAAGCAACCTTAAGGCTCCTGTTTCTCGGATATCCACTCGCACAGCTTCTTGCAAGTAGTTCATTGCCAACTTTCTATGTTTTTCTCTTTTCTTTCCTAAGCTACGCTCAAATAACTTATGGTGCAAAACCCCTCTTGTTCGAAGCGAAAGAAAGCTGGAAGGGCTTTGCTGATAAGCAAGAAAAAACTTTCGATAGAAGCTTGAAAACTCGTGGTCATTTGCATCAGCGATCGCTACAAATGTTCCTAGCTGATACCAATTTGCATGATCTTGATAAATTTTTTCATAATGGCTGCGAATTTCTGAGAGAACAAATGCGGGGTCTTTATCTATATTCCTGATGTAGAGGTCGAGAGCTTCTCTATAAACAACCAGCTCTTCTTCAGAGGACTCAGCTTTTCGATCATCTGTTGCATCGGCAGAGTCTAAAGCTTTCAAAAAAGCTTGCAAAGCACTGGACTGGTCCTGTTGCCCTTCAAATCGACAAGCTAGTTCAACAAGTTGCTCAGCTTCCTCCACCTCACTGATTAATTGGCTTTTTGATTGTGAAGAAGAATGCTCTTTCGCATACCCACTTATCGAAAAGCAGCAACACCCACTTAAAATCAAAGAAAAGCAGCAGCTTATCATCTTTTTTCTCATAAACCAAACGATAGAACCTCTTACAATAGCATTCAATAAATCTTTTGGAAAGCCCCCCTTCCTCTCTGCTATCAAATTGCATTTTATCCCTAAGATATCTAAGATGGCTTCTTTTAAACTTATATCCTAGCGACTGAACAAGCATGAATAAACGCTCCCTGCTCTTTATTGCGCTCATGACCCTAACATTTATGGCGGTCAACACCTTTTTTTCTAGTGACCAAGAAACAGCGAAGCAAGCTGAGCTAGCCAAGCAAGTGGAAGCTTCAGAAAAAGAGGCTAAGCGCAAAGCTGAATTTACTCATAAGAAATTAGATCTCAGCGACTTTCCTATTGTTTCCCTCTATGAAGCAGCAGATGAGTCCTCAGCAATTGCAAAAGGGTTAAAGCTAGGAAACAATGTCCTTTTTCTCTCTTCTAGTCAAAAACTGCCCTCCAAACTCTACTACTCTGAAAAAAGCCAACCAAGCCAAGAGATCCATTACACATATGGATCCAGTGTCAGCCAGTCTCCTCAAATTTACTCTAAGACTGCAACGACCTTAAAGAGTGCAGACTTAGCCACGAGAGGACCTGTAGATGTTTACCTCTTATGGTCCACAGATGAAGGCCTTGAAACCACTGTCGGTTTTTGGAATGGAAAGCAAGTAGAGCTTCCTTTAGAAAAGCCAACCAGCTCTGCAATTGTTCTCATTAAGCAGAAAGATCGTTTTCTCCCTTGTGGAATTTTCCAGCTGCCAGAGAGCCACTATGTTCCTCTTTCCCTTTACCCTGCGATTTCTAAACACCTTTCTTTCGAAACACTACACTCTAACCAGCAAGTAGCTCCAGAATTACATAGCGAGCAACTATACACCCTACAAACTCCTTACCAGCAAATCGTCTTTTCCTCTACAGGAGGGTCGATCGTTGGGATCAATCTCTCTTTTGCTAGTGAAAACAATAAGAAAAGTGTTGTCCATCCTGTAGAATGGGACCGGCAGATGCTTCAAGACTCTCCCCTCAATGCACGCTTCCCATTAAGAGATGCAAAAGAGCAGGGAAAAATGGTTACCCCCACAGAAGGCGGCTTTTACCCCTTACTTAGACGCCCTCTTTACCTTTCTCCTTCTGAAACCACTTCTTTTCCAGTCGACCTGCGCAGCTGCACCATTACCTCAGACTATCCTGAACTTGCCTCTCTTCCTTTCAAATGTGTGCTTCAAACAGAGAAAAAAATTGTATTTGAAGCAAAGCAGGCCCATCGCCACATTCGCAAAACTTACCGGCTTCCAGAGCAACCTGATGAAAGCCCTTATACCTTCCAGCTAGATATAGAGATCGAAGGTGATAGTAATAACTTGTGGATCAACTCTGGAATTCTAGAAGCTGAAGTTGCATCAGGAGTTCCTCAAACAACTCTAAAATACCTCATCAGCAGACAAAACAAAGATGAAGCTGAAGAGATTTCCCTTCCTAAACAGGGAGAAAGTGCACGCATGGCCTCTATCAATCCTAAATGGGTAGCGAACAGCAGCCCATTTTTTGGACTGGTTATGCTTCCTAGAGAAGGAGTTGGAGGCGGCTACCGCGTACAAGGATTTCCAGGTGCTGCGGTTCCTACACGCCTAACACAAATTGATAAATCTTATGACCGTTTTCCTGCAAAAGACTACCCTTGCTACAACCTTCTTCTTCCCCTCTCTCCTAAAACTGGGAAGACCTCCCTTACAATCTATGCAGGTCCTCTAGATACAGAAATTCTTAAAAAAGTAGATGCTTCATTAGAAAAAGAGCTTGGCTCCTCTCCGAATATTGTTGATAGCCAAACCTTTCATGGCTGGTTTCCCTTCCTGTCTAAGCCGATTTCTAAGCTACTACTACTCATCATGAAAGTCTTCCATGCTGCGACCAGCTCTTGGGGCCTTTCTATTATTCTACTGACTGTCGTGCTGCGCCTCTTCCTCTTCCCCCTGTCCGCTTGGTCATTCAAATCCATGAAGCGCATGCAGCAGATCTCCCCTCAAGTTCAAGCGATCCAAAAGCGCTATAAGAAAGAGCCTAAAAAGGCACAGATGGAAGTGATGGCTCTTTACAGAAAAGAAAAGGTCAACCCCTTTATGGGCTGTCTACCCATTCTTATTCAGATGCCCTTTTTGATTGGAATGTTTGACCTTCTTCGTTCAAACTTTTCTCTCCGAGGACAAGCTTTCATTCCCGGGTGGATTAACAACCTAGCCGCTCCAGATATTCTGTATCAGTGGGATTTTCCTATTTTCTTTATTGGGACAGAGTTTCACCTCCTTCCTCTTTTAATTGGAGGAATCATGTTCATCCAGCAACGGCTAAGCTCCACTGCTCCTAAAGACCCATCCCTAATGACAGAGCAGCAAAGACAGCAAAAGGCAATGGGCTCGATCATGACAATCTTTTTCTCTATCATGTTCTATAACTTGCCTGCTGGAGTTAACTTATACTGGCTTAGCTCGATGGGACTCGGCATTCTCCAACAATGGTATACCAACCGCTCTCTTGACAAGAAGCCAAAGGCTTCTTGACAAGACTTGGAGAATAGAGCAGAATATCCGGCTATTAGTTAAACTAGCGAACAACTAGGCTGGTGCTGTGCAGGCATGGAACGCTTTTCTCACAGCTCTTGATAAAGAGCTTGGTCAAAAAACTGTTGATAAGTGGTTGCGGGTTTTAGAAGTCGAAAGATTTGATGCCTGCAACCTCTACCTGCGAGCAAAAGATTCTTTTTTAATCGAGTGGTTTGAAGAGCACATTCGAGACAAAGTAGATAGCAGCCTAGTCAACAATAACAAAAAAAAGATCCGCGTCCATATTGATCTGCATCCAGATGCAAAGGACTCTTCTCCTCAAGAAGCAACCTCTTCAGCCGCTGTGCCGGCTTTTCACTTAGAGTTTCCTCCTCTCAATCCACTATTTACATTTGAAAATTTTATTGTCAGTGAGGAAAACCTTCTTGGATATAACATTCTTTGTGAAACAGCGGGCATTGACCCTTTGACAAAGACCCCTACCTCCCCCAATCTCAGCGCCTTCAACCCTATTTATATCTATGGGAAAAAGGGAGTAGGAAAAAGTCACCTATTGACCGCTACGGCACAAGCTTTACAGGCGCAAGGCCTCAAAGTCATTTACACGCAAGCGGAAACCTTTACAGAGCATGTGGTCGGTGCTATTCGTAATGGAGAAATGCGCCAATACCGCAATTTATACCGACGCGCAGATGTCTTAATTCTTGATGACATTCAGATCCTTTCGCGAAAAAATGCTACACAAGAAGAGCTTTTCCACACCTTCAATACGCTACACTTAGAGGGCAAGCAGATCATCTTAGGCGCAAACTGCTCTCCTCAAGAACTCTCTTTGATTGAGCCTCGCTTAGTCAGTCGCTTTGAGTGGGGCATAGTGGTCGCTGTAGAACCCTTGAAAAAAGAGCAACTTGAAGAGCTTTTAGATCAGCAGTGCTCTTTGTTAGAGCTCTCTCTAAGTGGAGAGGCTCGTGAATACTTTTTACAAACATTCTCTCACTCGACAAATCGTCTTACACAAGCGCTACAAGCTCTTTCCTTACGCCTTCACTTGCAAATGGGAGAAGGAAAACACTACCCTTTACCGCTCAGTCTTACAAGCCTTCAAAACTTATTAAAAGACCTTGTAGAGAAAGAGAAAAAAGCCCTTCTCAAACCAGAGACAATTGTGCAGACAGTGGCACAGTTTTATGGAATTACTGTAGAAGATATTTTAGGGCGCTCCCAAAGTAGAGAGTGTGCTCTGCCAAGGCGTATTGCCATGCATTTATGTAGAGCAAAACTCAGACTCCCCTTCATGCGCATTGGAGAGTACTTCTCTCGTGACCACTCAACCGTAATGGCTAGCATCCGTCAAATTCAAAATAAAATAGACAGCCATGACCAAGAGGTTCGCAACTCTGTCCACTCTATTTCAAAAAAGCTTGAGCTCACTCACAGCTAGCAAAGTTTTTCTCTCTTGACCAAAGAAGAAGCAAAATACCAATAATTATAAAAGGTACGCTTAAGTATTGCCCCATAAGCAACCCTGGTGAGTGGTGGCTGATAAACATGCTTTGAGGAAGCTTATAAAATTCGATAAAAAAGCGAAAAGCAAATACTAAGCAGAAAAACAAGCCAGAAATGATGCCTTCCTTTAGAACCTTTTCTTTTTTTCTCCAAAGGAAGAAGAGAAAGACAAAGGTTAATAAATAGAAAGCCGCTTCATACAGCTGTACTGGGTGCCGAGGGAGAGCTGGAGCCCCACCAAAAGGATGCTTAAAAATCACAGCCCAAGAGACAAAGGAAACCTTACCTAGGATCTCCTGATTAACAAAGTTCCCTAAACGAATGAAGCAACCCACTAAGGCCGTGGGCACAGTTAGAAAGTCTAGCAGTAAAAGAAAAGAAATTTCTGGGAGACGCTTGTGCATCAGCAAAAAGTAAAGCATTAAAGAGAACAAAACACCAATGGCTCCCCCATGAGAAGACAATCCCCCTTCCCATACCTTGAGAATCTCTAGAGGGTGCTCTCTAAAAAAAGGCCAGCCATAGAAAAGCACATGCCCTAAGCGCCCTCCAATCACAGTTCCTAGAACCACAAACCAAAGCAAACTATCTGTGAACATGGCACTCCGCTGCTTTGCTTGCTCCATGGTCATCCCTTGGTGGCTAAGCAAAAAGTGTCTTTTTGCAAGAGAGCGCACAACCCACACGCCCAGCAGAAATCCTAGAGCAAAAAGCAATCCATACCAAGTAACAGGTCGGTCGATGCCTGGAATGGTGAAAATTGTGCGCTGAGGATCCCACTGCAACCATTCAACATCTAACTGCTTATCATTCATATGATGTTCCTTTAAAGCCTTTGTCAGAAACTTGGATTGGATTCTATCAATTTTATGCTTAAAATGGATCCCATAATTACAAGAAGGATTTCTTTTCCATGGCATGGGATGTCAAAATTTTGTCTGTTGGTAAGACCAAAGAAGGCTGGCTGAAAGAGGCGCTCAGTATTTATGAAAAGCGTATGCGAGGAACCCTTTCCCTCCACTACCAGTGTGTTTCTTCAGACCAAGCTCTTCGTCAGCAGCTCACTAAAGAGCGGAGCCCGATTTTTTTAGATCCACAAGGAATCCTCCTCACAAGTGAGAAGTTTTCTGAGCAGTTGATCAAGCAGATTTCTCAAGGAAGTGGTTCTGTATGCTTTGTTATCGGAGGCCCTGAAGGGCTACCCAAAGACCTGACTGAAGGCAATACCTGTTGGAGTCTTTCCCCTCTCACTCTGACACATCAAATGGTTCGCCTTCTACTTGTTGAGCAAGTCTACCGAGCACTAGAAATTTTTAAAGGAACTTCCTACCACAAATAACGTTGTACTCTTTTAGAATTTTCAAAAGGTAGCGATTGCGCACTCTTTCAATCACTGTCATCTCATCATTCATATCCATCACGCGATATAGAAATTCTGCAGGTTCAAGATGCTGCCTTGCTGCGTAAGCGGAGAGAGCATCTACAAGCAAATGCTCATTGGAGCCATAGAGCTCTGTATTGAGTTGTTTGCGCACTTCATTATTCAGCAAAGCCAATAGCTCAGGTTTCTTTTGCTCCAAAAATTTCTGGAATAGATTTTGAATATCTCTCATATCCTCTCCTATTTCCACCTGCCCCTCGTATAATACCGCAGCATAGCTAGGCAAGCTTTGTACGGTAGGGTCATACCCATCCACATCTTCTCGCAGCCCCATAGGCTCTTTCACCCACTTTAAAAAGCTTGTTTTGAGATGTACCATATCAGGAACCAAAACTCCTTCTTGATCTACATACTCAAGCTCTTTAAAATACTTGTTGTATAAATGATAAAAGAGGTCTTCTAAGACGCTCTCTCGCAAGGGTTCAAGAAGCCGCCCTATTTCTTTTTGCATGCGTCTTTCAAGGGAGGTTTCCATATCAACAGGAATAGACACCTGTTTTTCCCAACACTGTGAGCAAGTTAAGTGTGTATTTTGTAACATTTGCAACACAGCAAGGAGGTTCTGTTGCATATCTGAACCGCAGTCTTTGCCAATATCTGCAAGCATATTATAAATTGTCTGACGAAGGTCTTTGGCTTGCTCTACATTCTCCCCTATCCTAATTTTATGACACAATTCTTCATCCGCCTCCATAATCAGGGCAAGAGTTTGTCGTAACGAGCTTAGTACCGTATCAAACTGTTTAGGATTGTCATTTGGGTTAGGAAATCCATGAAGATAAATCTTATCTAAAATCACAGTGAATAAATTCTGGCAGTTCTTCTCAATAGCTGAGAGCTCTTCCTCTCTTCCATACACATCTTTGACAATACCCATCATACATGTACGGCAATGCTGCAAAACATCTTGCTCGTCTGATTGCCCCCATACAGAAAGATCCCATGCCTCCTTAATGCTTGGAAGTTGTAGTGTTTCCCCTTTTGGATAAGGAAACATAAGCAAATTGAAAGCCCCCACACCTTTTGTAAAAATCTCATCCTCAACATGGGGAGGAAGCTTTGGCAGCCGATTTTCGGCTGCTACAAGCATCTCTCGGAAGATAGGATCTTTATCAACTTTATCACACAAGGAAGTGAAGTTTGACTTGCGTTTGCGCGCTTGCTTGACAAGCTTAGGCAAATACCTGCGCGCTTCCTTAGCCTTCTTAGTAAACTGTTGGTATTTTTGTTCAAAAGCTTCTCGCTCTCTTGGATCCCTAAACTGCATGCCTAACTGGTCTGCAGCTTCCCCTATAGATAGGTGTAGCTTTGCCTGATAATCTGGATGCATAAGAAAACTACAAATCATCGCAGGCAGTCGTTTGTGCTCCCCTCCAGATCTAGCATACTGCAGTACAAAGTACTCAAGTAAACCAAGCTGTTTGCTAGGTAGCTGCTCATTAGGGGAAATTTTGCCTAGGTTAAGAAGATAGCCAATCGTCAGAGAACACTGCTTTTTACAGAGAAGCTCTAGTCCCTCCTCAGAAACCTCGACTTCAGGCCTCTCCTGTAGAAGATTGACTATGATCATATCATCTGTCAGAGAGCCTACAGAAGCAGTATGAGCGAGGAAGCTTAACATATTTTGATGCTCTTGCTGTCCTGCTGATATAGGTAAATTCACCTTAACTCTAGGATCGGAGAAAAAAGATCGATATTGATCTACTCTTGTAAAAGAAGCTTCTTGATAAGCAAGCTGGGAAAGAGCAGCTCTGAGAACCTCTTGAGAGGGCTGAAACCTTTGATGACTCATCAACATTTCAAACACTGGATAGCCCTGGTCCTCAATTAGCTCGCCAAGCTCATTCTGATAGATTTCAATAGGTGCTAGGTCAATTTCCGGTACAGATAAAAGCTTATTGACGGCTTGTAAGCTCCCTTCCTGGATTGCCAAAGCTAATGGGACAACACTCTCTTGATTGCTTGGAGTCACAACCTGATTAACATTTATGCCCACCTTATCAAGAAGGTAATTGTAGACATCCTCTAAATCATACTCTATTGCGATAGACAAAAGAGATGTTGGCTGGCCAAAAAGGGAAAACTCCTCATGAGGAGCAAGAGTCTCTGCACTTAAAACTCCCAGGCAAAAAGCACTCGAGTACAGGTTATTGCCCTTTTTAAAGGCCTCCTTAAGATCACGAATTTTATCCTGCTTTTCCTGCGGGATCTTACCTGAAAGGTACCCCCCAGCAAAGGAGGTTGTCAGATCTTCTGGGGCATAAAAATGGATTGCATGATGGATTTGCTTTTGAAAGGCTGGTTCTTCACAGAAAAGCCACTCTAAAAGAGCAAAGCGCTGAGACTGTTTTAAGCTCTGTAAATCACTCCCTTTCACTCCTTCAATAGTACTCCGAAGCAAAGTCTTTAATGTCATTGGAGAGATTGTTTTAGAGGTTAGCCCTAAATTAAATGAGTGCTTTCCATGTGTGACGAGCATACGCTTCAGCACACGCATATCTTGTGTAGAAAGCGGTTGCTGACTCTCCCATTTAGGGCTTAAAAAGATCCCCTCAATCGCGGGCCGCCCTCGCGGGTTTGGCAGTAAAGAAAGACTTGCTCCTTTTTCTAGCAGTAGTTTTGCTAAAGGAATATTCAGCTGATACAGAGCATGCCCAAGAGGTGTCATATCGGTGTAAATACTCACCTGATTCAAAGCTCTTTCTGGAGGAAAGCAGGGTCTTGACAGTAGATCTCTTGTTAATTGGACATCCCCTTGAAGAATCACATAAGCGAGAAAGTTATCTCTAGATTTATTTTGATAATTTTTAAGTTGAGGAAAAGTTTCTAAGAGTTGATCAAGTCCTTCTTGGTCTTTTAGATGACTGAGCTGGCTTGCAGCCCTATAAAAGGCCTCCATGGTTGAATGGTGCCGTAGGCTTTGTAAAAGAAATAGCCGGTGTGCCCGGATTGCCTCTCCATGTTTATGGGAAGCAATCCCCAGAAGGGTCATCACAGACCCCCCTCCAAGAAGAGCCATAGACAGAGTGGCTTGAGACCAAGTAATTGGGCGATTATAGAGAGCATAGCCAATTCCAATGAGGCCTAAAGCAGCTGTCGCAACTTCAGCTGTCGCTCGCAAAACTGGATGGTTAATGGGGCTAGGCAAAAGGTTTGAGATGCGAGCGACTGGGAAAAAACGCAACATGCGCCCAGCAGGCTCCGCAGAAAGGTGTTGTAGTTGTGCTGTCATCTGTTTTTTTACAAAGAATTAGCTTTGCACAGCTTTAGCCTTGCGCGCTTCCAGAGAAGCCCGGAAGAACAGTAGAGCCCCGTTGATCAAAGCTGAACCAACGGCAATATCCACAAACCCACGCACAGCGTTAGGTAAAGCTAGCCACTTCATACTCATCCCTAGTAGCATCATCCCTGCAATAAGCATCAAGTATCCCTTTCCATATAACTTATTCAAAGGAATAGGAAGACCGATGTTCTGTGCTCGAGCCAATACTCGACGTACACTCTTAATAAGAACAAAGCGACCTTTCAGATACCCTATAAGCAAAGCAGCGGCAATAATGACCACACCAGCGCGATCTACACCCCCTATAAGCTGAGCAACCATTGAAAGAAAGGGATCAATACTTTCTGGTGTAAGGAGAGCAACTTGCAAAGCACTCCCTGCTAGGCCTAGGCCAAAACTGAGCAACCAGCCACCGACAACCAGCCATACAATTCCTGAGACCAAACCAACTTGAGAGAGAGAAAGACGCACCGTACACCTCCGAAAGTAAAGGAGAACTAGTATAGGGCATATATAAGGTAAGAAGCAACCCTATCGACATTAAACGCAATACAACTCATAATTGCTTGGCATACTCAGATATAAGAGGATGCATCATGAGGAAGTCCCACCACCTATCCCATCTATGCTTTGCAGTATGCTGCACAATTATCTTTGGGGTCATTGCTGTCAGTCACGACTTTTCGATCACCCGCCTTCTTATAGGGGCTGTGAGTGGAGCCTTGCTTAGCTTAGCCTATTGGGCACTTGACTCTTGGCTTTTGCGCTGTATTTCTTTAAAAGGTCTTTCTACTGTTTTTCTTGGCTTACTCCTAGGATATTTTTTGGCTGGAGTGGTGGGGAAAACAGCCAAACAGATATTTCCCACTCTTGAGCAAGCCGAGTACTTTCAGCCTGCTCTTTATCTACTCTCGGCGTTTACCTGCATCCTCACTCTTCTTCGTACTTCAGGGAAAACCTATATCCAACTGCCTTTTATCAAGCTCTCTGCTCTAGGCAGCCAAGATAAAAGCTTGATCATAGACCTTTCGGCCTTAAAAGACCCTCGACTAATTCCTCTCATTGAGTCTGGTATTATTGCACACCACCTCTCTGTACCAACATTTATCCAGAAGGAAATTGCCAGCCTACCTAAAGAGGAAGCGCGGTGTGCAAGTGAAAACCTTTTCCGTTTAGAAGAGAGCTGCCAAAAAGCTCGCGTTCCTTGCTCCTTTCCCGAACTTCCTTTTAGCATGGAAAGAGACTATCGAGAAAAACTACAGAGAGTCACTAAGCTCTTTCATTCTGACATTCTTTTTTCTGAACTGCCTGAAGACCCTATTTACCTTTCCCCTGAACGTCGCGTCCTCACACTTCAGCATATCTCTCACATCTTAAAACCCCAAGTCTCTGGAGAAGGGTGGATTCAACTAAAGGTTCAAAGGCCAGGGAAAGAGCAGGGACAAGGAGTAGGCTATCTGGAGGATGGCTCGATGGTAGTGATTAATGGAGCTGGTGACCATGTCGGCCAAGAAATCAAAGCACGCATTATATCGAGTAAATTCACATCTTCTGGTAGGATCATTTTTTCAAACTTAGTTGAAGAGCCTTGCAGTAAGAGCAAGCAACTTGTGGGTGTATAAGCATTGAGTAGTGACATTATTGGAATCGGTACGGACATAACGTCTGTTGAAAGAATTCAAAAGGTGATAGAACGAAGAGGCGATGCATTTATCAAGCGCCTTTTCACCCAAGCTGAAGCTGCTGTTGCTCGCAAACTATCCTCCCCTTCTCTTCACCTAGCAGGTCGATTTGCAGCCAAGGAAGCAATAGCCAAAGCATTAGGGACAGGGTTTGGCAAAGACTTGATGTGGAAAGATATTGAAATCCTCAATGACCCTAAAGGCAAGCCTGTCGTCCAGCTTTCTCCTCGGGCCCGCACAATATTTGGTAATATCAATGTCTTGATTTCTATTAGCCATGAGCAAACATTTGCTGTAGCTTTTGCGATCCTGCAAAGTTCAGAGGGAAAAACTGAACGTATAGCGCAGAAGTAGCGAAAGCTGCTTTTTTGCAGCCTGTTTTCCAAGAAGCCTCCAGCTGAAATCGGTGGAGAATGTGCCTGCATAATCACGCAGCCAACTCACAGAGACCATGGCATCTAGGACTCTCTGCTTAAGCTCTCCGTACCCTCTAAAAGGATCTATCTCAGCCTGCTTATTTCCCGTACTATACCAACCATTCAAGAGGCCTCCAAGGTGGATATAGGAGTTGATATTCCATTCTCCACCTAAAGCTGCATGCAACCATGGAGTAAAGCTCTTTGCATTAGCAACTCCTAAAACACCATAGTAACGCTGCTTCCAATACTTACCAACAGAGAACTCTTTCCCTAAAGAGAGAGAGAGCTCTGCTTGTAATTGGTCTAAAAACAGGGTGCTTGGCTCATCTTCAAATGAGCTACTCATGGCAAAAACATCGAAGTTGGCAGCCAAGCTCACAGGATCTCCCTGGATATCATTGAGCAGCAAGTAAGCTGCTCCCATTCCAAAGCTGACAGGCTTCACTCCCCACGGAGAGCCTTGCACCACTTCGCCTTTTGCACGAAACTCCCACTCTTCTCTAGTTGCTAGGGAAACTTCTAAACCTAACCAATGCTGATTAAGGTCCGATAATTTAGGATCAAAGGAGTAGTCTCCAACGCGAACAAAGCGATAAGATGGGGTGAGGTAAAATAGATTCTGGTCACCAAACCATGGCTTATGTGTGGAAAATCCCCATAAACTACTTGAAAGTACACAGAAAACTATAAACCAGTGCCTCATTCTTGCTCCGCTAACCATCGTTCAGCATCCAAAGCAGCCATGCAACCAGAACCGGCTGCTGTTACAGCTTGCCTATAAGTATAATCGAATACATCACCCGCTGCAAAAACTCCAGGGATACTTGTGGTTGTCCTTCCTGGCTGCACTTTGATGTACCCGTTGTCATGCAGTGCAACCTGCCCATTTAAAAAGGAGGTATTCGGAGTATGACCGATTGCAAAAAACAATCCCCCCGCTTCTCGCTCTTCTAGCGCACCTGTTTCTACATTTTCAATGACTACGGAGCCAACCACATGGTCCCCTTTGACCTCTTTAACCTGAGCATTCCATAAGACGGTTAGCTTGGGATGTTCTAGAGCTCTCTTAGCCATGATTTTTGATGCGCGGAGGGTGTCTCTACGGTGCACCATATAGACATGACTTGCATACTTAGTTAGAAAAATAGCCTCTTCTACAGCAGAGTCTCCTCCACCAACAACATAGAGGTCTTTGTTTCTGAAAATTGGCATGGCTCCATCGCAGACCGCACAAGCTGTGACTCCCTTTTGCCAAAACTCTCCATCACGAGCTCCGGGAATATCTAGACGTTTTGCCGTTGCTCCGGTAGCTATAATCAGAGAGCGTGCTTCTATCTGATGTTTAGAGCTTTCAATGGTGAATAGCTGTTTACTCAAGTCTACATTTTTGACATCTTCGCTGATGCACTCTGCGCCAAACCGTTTGGCTTGTTTTTTCAAATGCTCCATCAACTCAGGGCCTGTGATTCCTTCAGGAAAACCAGGGAAATTCTCTACTTCTGTGGTTGTCATGAGCTGCCCTCCGGGCACTCCTCCTTGCATGAACCCTTCAAAAACCAAGGGTTGAAGGTTTGCTCGCGCCGCATAAATTGCAGCAGTATAGCCTGCAGGGCCAGAACCAATGATCACAAGGTCGCGCTTTTCCATTACACACTCTCATTTAAGCAGTCGAAGCAGCCTTTTACAACTTTAACACTTTTTTTTACAAGGGTTTACCTCTACTTATTTTATGGAATAAAATCATTACTATGTTGTACAATACTTCTGTTAATCTGCAAATTGAGTTGTTTTTTTGCCATGGTAACAAAAAAAGTCTTGCAGCTTCTAAATATTTACCCTGGTGAAGGAAAAGCCGCTCTTTTCTTTTCTTTGATGGCTTTTTTAGGTGCCCTCGGAGTTTCATGTGCAGCGACTCTTTCTGAAGGAACCTTTCTTGAGATCCTCGGCGCAGACCGCCTTGCGTATACCTATGTCTACTCTGGCATCGGCATGGCTCTTCTCTCTTTTTTACTCCTTAAAACATTCAACTGCCTAAAAACATCTCTGATCTTTTTTATGTTTCTGGCTGCTTGTGTGGTCATTTACCTAGGATTGATTCTTTTTGGTGATGCTTCTCTACAAAAAAGCGAAGTATTCACATTTAGCTTCAAAGTGCTCACCG
Source organism: uncultured bacterium (assembly GCA_964460785.1). Lineage (GTDB taxonomy): Bacteria > Chlamydiota > Chlamydiia > Chlamydiales > CAYWQB01 > CAYWQB01. The sequence continues at coordinate 95,701 of CAYWQB010000004.1, read as the reverse complement.
ACCTTCTCTTTATTGGCTTTACTCTTTGTTACTGGAACTATGTGGATGAGTACTACGATATGCAGGATGCCAAAAGAGTTTATTGCTTTTTCAACTCTGCAATCCTACTGGGCACAGCATGTGGTGGAGCACTAATCAGTGAAACGCTGCCTCTGATCGGAGCTAAGGGTATCTACAGCATTATTCTCATTTCACAAGTGGCTGCTGCAATTCTTCTACTTTCTACACGCTTTTTTATCGCTTCGACACCCTCCGAGCACCACTATGATGCTCAAGAAGAGAGCTGCCCAAGAAATATTCGACAAAGCCTTGTAGAGATTATCCGCTCTCCTTTCACACTGTTTTTCCTTTCTTCTTTTTTGATTTCTCAAGTGTTACTTATCCTGGCCACCTATGGCTATATGGACTCGTTTGAGCGCTTTTATCGAGCTAAAGGCTTTTCTGAAGGTGACCTAACCACATTCCTTGGGTCATGTACCTTTTGGGTCGCTGTCGGGAACATGGTTTTTGGCTCTCTTTTTTACAGCCGGCTTGCTCGATGGGTGGGTGTTTATAACCTCTTACTAGTCACGCCTTCTGTTTTTGTGGTTCTTTACCTTGGGTGGTCTGTTTCCAGCTTATTTATCTTTGGCCTGTTAGGCCTTTTAGCGGTGGAAGGCCTTTGGTTTTCTCTCGATGAAAACACATTTAATGTCATTGTAAATGCTGTGCCTTCAAAGTGCAAAAAGGTCACCCGTGTTTTTGTTGACTGCTTTTTCGAGCCTCTGGGTATGCTACTTTGTGGCCTACTTCTACTAGGTCTACAAAACAACGCCATTCCCAACTTGCCTATCTATGTTGGGTTTGCTCTATCGATCGCTCTTGTCGGTCTTATTCTATTTATGCGTCATTGGTATAAATCAGCGATTCTTTATAACCTATCGCAAGAAGCATTTAACTTTCGTAAAAGTAGCAAAGAGTGGCTACAAAGCCTTTCAACAAAGGATCGCCGTACTGCTTACTTTCATTTTTTATGCCTACTAAGAACAAGAGATAGCGAAGCGCAGATTTTTGCTTTTCGCGCCCTGTTAGACTTTGAAGATAGCCGCATTCTACCTCATTTAGTCAATCAGCTAAGGCATTTCAGCATCCGTACAAGAATTAAAGCGATTGAGCTCCTTGCTGAAAGCCGTTTTTCCTCTCATAAAAAGGTGATTGACCTCATGCTTTCTTGGGGACGCACGCCCCTACACCCTTCTTTAGTTCGCATTGCTTATTCATACTTAGCAAAACAGCAAGCTCTCCCCTATCGCTGGGCATTAAATGCTTTTACTAGCCAGTCTCTAACTTTTCACTGTGCAGGCCTTTCGACTTTATTAGAGATCCCTTCTAAACAAGAGGAGGCTCTGCAAGCTTTAGATCGTCTCCTTACTTCTGAACAAGACCGTGAAGTCTGCCAAGGAATCAAGATCTTAGCTAGTTACAGTCAAGAGGAGGCCCTTCGACGGCTTCCCTCCTTCTTCAACCACCCTTCCTCTGTCGTTTGCCAAGAGTCTCTGCTTGCCTATGCAACAAGCTTGCAGCAAGAAGAGGCAAAGCAAGCAGAGGTCTTACTCTCTCACCTCCCATCTATCCGCTCTCCTGATGTTAGAGAAGCGATCCTTCAAGTACTAAGAAGATTTGCCACCCCCTCACAAATCCGAGACTTGTTACAGGTCAGTTATCACTTCTTGCCAAGAGAGAAGCGACTTATTGAGCAAATTATCTATGAGATGGGACAAGATGCAGCCTCGCCTCTTCTTGAGCTGACGATTGACTCTCACTTCCCTGCTCGCCTGCGTGTGATGGCAGGCAAAGTTTTAGGTAGACTAGATCCTGTGAAACTCAATAAAAGAGTCATTCCCTCTCTTTGGCAAGACCTAGAGCAAGCATACTTTTATATCTATCACGCCAGGGAACTAATGGATAAAGAGTCTGATAGTGACCTTCTTCCACTAAAAGAGATTCTAGTTGCCCACTACGAAAGCCACTTAGACTTTATCGTACAAATTATTGGAGTGATGGGACAAGTCTCTGACACTGAAACGCTCTCTCGATCTATTCATAGCAATAACCACAAAATCCATAGCAATGCCCTTGAAACTCTTGAGAAAATTACGAACCGCAAACTGTTTCGTGCTCTTCTCCCTTTAATTGATGATGGACCTCAAGAAAACCTAAAAGTAGCCTTTAATCGTAAGGGCTTTATGCACTTGTCTATCCAAGAAGTTATCCAGCGGCTCTCTGATTCTCCCTTTGTGATTGACCGAATTATAGCCACTAAGGTGCAGGAAAAAGAATCCCCAAACTCTTCCTTAGAAAAGCTTTCGTATTGCAGAGAGGAAAGCTCATCTATCACTCTCCAGCCCGAACTAACGGTGTGACCATGGTACTTAGCCTAATAGAAAAAGCCTTTTTCCTGAAAAAAACCCAACTGTTTCATGACCTAGACTTAGACCTATTATTAGCGCTAGCAGAAAAAGTTGATGAAGTGGAAACCCCAAAAGGGAAAGAGCTATTCTCTGCGGGACAAAATGCAAACCACCTATATTTCCTTATCAAGGGGGAAGTAGAATTAAAGAGTCAAGAAGGAGCGATTTCTCTAAGGACACCGGCAACTTTTTTTGGTGATGAGTCTTTGTTAAATGAGTCCCCAAGAGGATATACCGCTCTTTGCAAGTGTAACTCTTTATTTCTTGTTCTCTCTCGCGCTCAACTTTTTTTGATTCTAAATGAAAGCCCGCGTGCAGCCCTTAACCTACTGTCCCTCTACGCCAGGCAAACGGTTTGTAGAAATTTTCCTGTAAAAAAACTCCCCTCTTAAGAGCCATTTGGCACACTCCTTGCGTATCACCTCAGTGAATAGGACTAGGGTGTAATACCATGGATATCATTTCATCAGCGAAAAACTCAAATTTCCCTCATAGGAATCCCTCTAAAATTTTCAAGGAAAAGGGAGATGAGGAGATCGTAGCAACTGGCAATGCAGCTGCAAATTTTTCTCTCCATGATGAAGAGAAAGATCTCATTGAGCTTTCAAAAGATACAAAGCAGGTGTTGCAGCAATTAGAAAAAGACTTAGAAGAGCTCGTTGCTCAGTACCCAAAGTTTGGCAAGCTACTTTTTCCTGGAGGTAGTAGTAGCTATAAGCAACGACTGCAAGGGTCTCCCCTAGCCAATAGTTTCTCTCTGTATGAGCATTTGTTAAACCACGACCCTGAATTTGAAGTGTTTCACTATAAAACCCAAGAAATTCAGGAAAAGTATCAGCGGGTTCTTCATGATTACCAAGCAATCATCCGCACAGCCAAACCTCATACTTATAAGGCCAGCTTATTTGGCCTATAAAAAAAGCCAGCAAAGAGAGCCTTGTTCTCCTTGCTGGCTTTTTTGCAATTAGCAAAAGGGCTACTAATTACTCTTTGTGCTCATTGATGTAAGTAATCACATCTTGAACAGTCTTTAGCTTTGCAGCATCTTCTTCAGAGATTTCAAAACCAAAGCGCTCTTCAAAAGTCATGATAAGCTCAGTAAGGTCTAAAGAGTCTGCATTTAAATCTTCGATGAAAGACTTCTCAGGGCTAACTTCTCCCTCGTCTACACCTAGCTGCTCTACAACGATATCGATAACTTCTTTTTCAATGGACATGTTTTTTTTCCTTTTACTGGTTTATTAATTGTCTACTACATCACCATTCCGCCATCAGCGGTAATAACTTGACCTGTTATATAGCTGGACAGATCACTAGCCAAGAAAAGTGCAACATTTGCTAGCTCGCCAGCATCACCAATGCGTCCCATTGGAATAGAGCTTTTGATTGCCTCTTTCTGGTTATCTGTCAGGGCATCTGTCATACTGGTTTTTATAAAGCCAGGAGCAATACAGTTTACTCGCACTCCTCGCGTAGCGAGTTCTTTTGCAAGTGACTTCGTTGCTCCAATAATTCCTGCTTTGGACGCTGCATAATTGACTTGGCCAGCATTTCCTGTCAATCCAACAACAGAGCTAATATTGATTATAGCTCCTGTACGTCGCTTCATCATTGAGCGACACAAAGGCTGGGTAAGGTTATAAATGGATTTTAGGTTCACATCTATGACGCGATCCCAATCTTCCTCTTTCATACGAATAAACAACCCATCCCGAACAACACCTGCATTATTCACTAATACATCAACGGGACCTAAAGTTTTTTCTACTTCAGCCAAGACCTCTTCACAAGCTTTCTTCTGTGAGACATCCACTTGAAAAAAAGAGACTTCTCCATGCTTTGCAAGCTCTTCTTTTGCCTTAGCTCCTCTTTCCGAGTTTGAGCCAAGGATCGCTACTTTTGCTCCTTGTGCCAAGAAGCTTTCAGCTATACTTTTCCCGATTCCCGCAGTTCCACCAGAAATTACGCAGACCTTTTCTTTTAACAAATGATCCATTTCAGCTTTCCTTTACCCTAGATGGGCTCCTAGTTGATCTAGATTACTTGGTAATCCTAAGCGTTCAATCGCAAAACTTGGCTCTATACGTCGGTGGAGTCCTGATAGAGTTTTTCCTGGCCCTACTTCAATAAACAAGTCAGGCTGTGCAGTCGCTAAAGAGCGCACACACTCCACCCAGCGAACTGAATGAGTAATTTGCTTAACCAGGTTGCTTTTGATTTCATCTTCATTTGCCACAGCCTTTCCAACCACATTCATCACAAAAAGGCATTGGGGGTTTACTGGATTTGAAGCTAGGACCGTAGGAGCATATGCCTCTTCAGCAGGTTGCATCAGGCCACTATGAAAAGCTCCTTGCACTTGCAAAGGCAATGCGCGCTTTGCTCCGAGCTTTTTTGCTATTTCTACAGCTTTTGCAATCCCTTTTTCTGTGCCAGAAAGCACGACCTGTCCAGGGCAGTTGTAGTTTGCTACCCATAGATCTTTTGGCATAGCAACTTCTTCTTGCAGTTCATGAATCTTCTCATCAGAAAGCCCCAGCACTGCTGCCATCTTTCCCTGTACTTGTGTACAAGCACTTGCCATACAGCGCGCTCTTTCTTGCACCATCGATAGGGCATCTTGAAAAGAAAAAACACCCGCGGCAACTGCTGCTGCATACTCCCCTAGGCTATGTCCTCCCGTCCCCATCACTTCAAGCGAAGGGAACTGCTTTTGTAACACGCGCAAAGCAGCAATAGAATGTACGAAAATTGCAGGCTGGCTATTACTTGTCTGTGTTAGCTCTTCTAAAGAGCCATTAAACATGAGCTGGCTGAGAGGCCTAGATAAGATCTCATCTGCTTCTTGAAAAATGTCTCGTGCTTCACTAAAGCTTTCGTAAAGCTCTTTTCCCATTCCAGCATGTTGTTCTCCCTGTCCAGGGAAAACCAAAACAGCTTTTTTCATTGCTATGCCTCGATTTGTTTCAAAAATACAGCACCCCAGGTCAGCCCTCCGCCAAAAGCGACAAGCATAATATGATTGGGGTTAAGCTCTTGCTTATTCTCTAGCAATTCATGAAGAGCAATACCCACAGAAGAAGCTGATGTATTACCATACTTAGACACGGTCTTATAAACGCGTTCTGCTGGCAAAGAGTATCTTTTCGCCATAGCATCGATGATCCGTTCATTCGCCTGATGAGGAACAAGCCAGTCAATATCACTTTCTGAAAGTCCTAGAGAGTCTAAGCAGTGATTCACAGCAGACTCCATGCGACGTACGGCATGACGGAAGACTTCGCGCCCATTCATTTTGATATACTGTAGCCTTTCTGCAAGCATCTCCTCAGAGGCTGGGTTTTGGCTCCCCCCTCCTGGCAGAATGACTAGATCACCCTGTCCACCATCTGCTCCTAAACAAGCAGATTCTATAGCAAGACCTTTACCTTCTGCAGACACAACGGCAGAACAAGCTCCATCACCAAATAGCACACATGTCGTGCGATCCTCATAATCTGTGATCGTAGAGAGCTTTTCTGCAGCAACAAGCAATACATTTTTATACATACCTGCTTCGACCCAGGCCTTTGCCATGGATAGCCCATAGATAAAGCCAGAACAAGCAGCTAAGATATCTGCAGCTGGAGCAGCTTGAATCCCAAGCTTCTGCTGGACCATACAGGCTGTAGAAGGAAATAGATAGTCAGGAGTTGAGGTTGCAACAAGAATACAATCAATATCTGCAACAGCAACTTTAGCGTTGTCAATCGCCTGCTTTGCAGCTTTTGCACCAAGGTCTGAAGCGACCTCTTCTGCTTTTGCAATGCGTCGTTCACGAATCCCTGTTCGTGTGACGATCCACTCATCGGAAGTCTCAACAAGCTTTTCCATATCAGCATTTGTTAAAACTTTTTCAGGGAGGTAGGCTCCGGTACCAATCACTCGAGCTTGCATCAAATTTCTAGCTCACATTTATACAACACGAAGGAAAAGTTTAACAAACAGCAGAATAAATGAAAATAAATTAACTATTTCCTTAGGTTTAGGGCTCTCCTCTTCAAAATATAAATTTTTTCTTACCCCTTTTCGTCTTACATTAAGCAAAGCAGTGCTTAATATAGAGCGTAATTGACAAACCTGCTAGGATTCCTTCTCTTTACTACCTTATTCAGGTTATCATGCAACACCATTTCCCAAGCTATCTATCGCAAGTGATCGCATCCCTTAAGAAACTACCTGGAGTGGGCCAAAAAAGTGCTGAACGCTATGCATTTGACCTTCTCTCCTGGCCAAAAGAGGAGCTTGCTCGATTTCAAAAAACACTGCAAACACTAGCAGAAGATGCACAATCTTGCGCGGAATGTGGGTGCCTTGTTGAGGGGCAGCGCTGCTCATTTTGCACAGAAGAAAGAAGGGCAAGTGGCTCTCTTTGTATTACAACAAGTGCAAAAGAGGTCTTTTTTCTTGAAGAAACCGGAGAATACCGGGGCCTTTATCATGTTTTAGGAAGTAAACTCTCTCCTCTTGATGGGGTAACTCCTGAAGACCTTGGAATTCAACAAATAAAAAAAAGAATTGAAGACTACCAGATCCAAGAAGTCATTCTTGCCATTGATTCTACTGTAGAGGGAGATGCGACTTCTTTGCTCCTCAAAGAGGAGTTACATACGTGTGGGCCTTTAAAAGTGAGTCGCTTAGCTTTTGGCCTCCCCATGGGATCGAGTCTAGAGTTTGTTGATGGCAACACACTCGCTTTGGCTCTTTCTGGACGTAAAGCTCTGATTTGAGAAAAAAGCTGTATTTTCGTACAAGCAGAGCAAGCGACGATGGAGGGTTGAGATGTTGGGTAGGTCTGCGTTTTTTTCACTGGTTATTATCCCTGCACTGAGCTTTGCTGCTCCTTCTATGGATCCTCCCTCTAAGCAAACGCTTCAGTTCTTGCAAAAACACTTTAACAAAGAAAAAAAGTCTCCCAAGCATAATAGCTTATCTGTTTTGACAGACCCTAAAAGCCTATCCCCTGTCTCACCATTACTCTACTCGCATAGCTGGAACTATATTCTTAGAAAAGCCAAAAAGACATATGTAGAATCACTCCGATACCACCAACAAGCCTCTTTCCTGAAGAAAAAAGGGAAAGAGTTCAAAAAGACTGCGCACAAATCACTCTTTCTAATCCGCAGAGCTCTAACCTTAACAGAAAAAGCTTTGGACCTTTTTTATAGCCAAAGCCATGCGAAGCGCCCTTTAGGGAAATACTCTGCTGCAATGAAGGATGCGAGCTCTTTTCAAGATCTAGCTAGCAGTGCTTATGAAAATATTCAACTCATTGAAAGTATGAGTTCTCAGCGCTAGCTCAGAATGTCCACCGGAAACTCGCTTCGACTTGCTGGCTAGTGTAGTCTTTATCTTTTTGTAGCTGATAGTGAAGCCCTGTCTGCAAACCAAGCTTATGATAGTAATTCAATGAAAAAGTAGGCGATAAAAGCATCCAATTTTTCTTGTATGTATGTGTCAAAAATGACCCATCAAGACTTAAAAATGACGCTGTATACTCGCGGTTACTTAGCTGAAAAAGGCCTATCTGGCTCAAGCTCAAAGCTGGAACAAAAACAGCTTCTTCAAGCTCAAATGCTCTAGAAACTTCAAGCCCATATTGAGCACGTAGATATGAAGAGCGCTTGCTATCCACATGTAAATTAAAGACACTTGCCCCGCTTTCATTAAAGGAGGATTCTGACAAGGAGTAAAAGGCAAAAGACCCAAACGGCTCAAGCTTCCAATTTCCAGTTCTATATCCATAGCGAGCAGAAGCTTTTGCTTGGATATCTAGCCCTTGGTGATGGTTCGCTGCCGTAAAAGATCGAGAGCCAAAGGTGATATTTCTCTCTTGAGAAAAGCGATTCCATCCTCCCCGAATAAGAGCATCGAAGGAAAAACCATGGTATTTATAGCTCTGATAAAGACCCAAGATAAGAGCGTGAATATTCGCTGATGCAAAATCTGTACGCCAGTCAAGCTTACTATTTTGGTAACCAAGCATCGCTCCAACTTTCATGTGGTCAAGAAGGTATTCTACCCCGATTAACCCTCCTACTGTATTGGACTTTAGCTTATTCATCTCCTGAATCGACTTCAGGTCAAGAAAGGAACGATACCCTGTGGTCCAGACAGAAAATGTATAGTTTGGCAGATCTTCAGAGTATAATGTAGAGCCATTAGCAGGAAGAAGCTGATCTTCCACTAAAGGATCTGTGAAGCTTACAGAAGGAAAAAGTATGTGATCATAGGCTGTGGTACTTGCCTCTAAAACCAGAGCATCTGCCCCAAATAAAGCAGGGTGCATTTTGTTCATTGTAGAGCAGAACTCACTAGGAGTGAGATTGGATATCTCTGTTAGGTACTGTTTTAGCAGGTCCGAAGCATCGCTCCTATACTCTCGAATATAAGAAGCAACTTGCTGTGGGTTGAAGCCACAGGAAAGGCTATCTCCTCGTAACTCCGCTTGGTTCGGTAAAATATCGAGGGTAAACCCAAAAGGTAAAGCATCTATATTCACTGAGCTCCACTGCCCTGAAATCCCTTCTTCTGCCGTTAAAAAGACATATGTTGTCCCTTCTAAGTCTGAAACAAGAGGTTGAAAAACCAAAGACCCGTCTAGCTCTGCCTTACCCGCAATTGCCAAAAGGTCTATGGCCCCATTTTCTCCAATTTCAATCTCTAAACTCGCACTCGCATCTTGCACATAATCTCCGCTAATATGCAGTGTGCCAATAGAGTTTCCAGGAGCCACTGTCCCTTCTTCGTTATGTACAGTCCCTGCTACTCCAGTTCCTGAAAGGACTCCCCCACTTTGGGTACTGATTACACCTGCAAACTGGCCATTCAAAGCAAGCTTGGCATTTTCCACTTTTGCAGAGGGGGTACTATCTGTTGTTTGTCCTGTATATTCAAAGGTGCCCCCTCCTTGAACAATAAACTCTCCATCTCCTTGAAAAGATCCTGTAAATGAAGATTGATCATCAACTGTCAGGCTGAGTTGGTTTGCGCCTAGGTTTACAAGCCCTTCTCCCTCCAAGCCTCCAACTGTAGCAAGGGCCGTGCTGACGGCAAGGCTCGCTCCCTCATCAATAGTTACCTGAACACTTGCGCTTGTTGCAGAGGCAGATCCAATATTGAAAATCCCCTCCTGAACATGAACGTCTCCTGAAAAGCTATTATTCCCTTGGAAGATAACGGAGTCTTCTCCCGTCTTCTGAATGGAGATGCCACTTCCGGTAACACTGCCTGCAAGAGCGAAGTTATACCCATTGCTATCTATCACAACCGTATCACTCACATTGATATGGTTTTGCAAAGCATTACTTCCACTTAAGTCTGCTACAGCTTGTAGAGCCGTTCCGTCATTTAAATCGATGGTGTCCTCTCCTCCTGCCTGGGGGCTTCCCACACCAAGAGTTCCAGATAAGACATTCACCCCACCACTAAAGGTATTATCGTGCGTTAGATAAAGCTCTCCGTCACCTGTGACGCGTAAAGGGCCTGTTCCAGCAATAGCCCCTTCAAGAGAAATTGTATTGCCATTTGTGCTAACTGTGGCCGTTCCCCCAAGTTGGATATCATTAGCTGGAGAAAGAGCAAGGCCACTAGAGGCTGTTGAACCCGCTTGTAAGGTTGCTCCCTCTCCAATAATTAGCTCTCCACTTCCCATCGCTTCTGATGCATCAATGACTAGTGATATGCCTGAAGATAGATTGATCCCACCTGAGAAATCACTATCCGAGCTACTCAATGTCAATGAAGGGGCTCCATCTGCATCATTCACAACATTAAAAGATCCCGTGCCTGTAACCTTCCCGCTAATAGCAAGAGAAAGAGCCTGGCTGCCAGCTACATCTGCTAAATGTACTGTCGTTTCTCCTGCTAGAGAAAGTTCATTAGAAACAGCTCCACTACCTAAAGAGTCAACAATGTAGATTTCTGTACCGGCATCAAAAGTGGCTGTCCCTGCTCCAAAAGCTGTGGGGCTACCAATAGCTACACCATTCTTGGTTAGATGAAACCCTCCTTCATAGCTATTATCTCCTGTGAGAATGAGGATACCTAACCCTTCTTTTGTAAGGCTCCCTGCACCACTAATGTCACCTGTTAAAGCAAGGGGAAAGCTTTCTCCCTCAGGGCTTGTCGTATCAAAGGTCACAGAGCCTAATAGGGTGATATGATCGGAAAGAGAGTCAATCCCTGTGGGAGAGCTTGGCTTCTCTACTTCAACAGTTGTGCCATCAGCAAGAGTGATCGGCTCATTGCCTAAAGGATCTTCTGAAGCGATGCCTAAAATACCAGTATCTACATAAACAGCTTCTCCAAATTGGTTTGTCCCTGCAAGAGTTAAGATGCCATCTCCTCTCTTGACAAAGGATCCTGAGCCACTCACAGTACCACTAAAAGTGGTATCTGTATTTGAAAACATTACAAACTTTGTATTGGAAAGAGAGATAGATCCTGCGCCAGATAGAGCTCCTATTGTCAAACTTTCTTCCGCTGTTGAAAGTGCCCCTGTTGCCTCAATGTCTACAGCAATAGATTCTGAAACACTACTTGCCCCAGCTAAGTTCAAAGTCCCATCTTGAATATGGAAGGTTCCTGAGAACCCACTATTATCACCAGAAAGAGTTAGACTTCCTGTACCATCTTTTGTGAAGGTCGTACTAGTTCCTGACAACTCTCCAGAAAATGTGGAGTCCTCTTCTGTATCTGTGGTCAAGGCATTGCTATTAAGCTTTAGAGCTCCTTCTCCTGCTAAAGATCCTATGGAGGTAGAACTTGCTTGAAGATCAACCGTTGCCCCTTCTGAAATATTCAGATCTATACTACTTCCTAGTGCATTTGTGTTACTGAGGGTTAAGGTTCCTTGTGAGACTTTAGCTGTTCCTTCTAAGCCTGTGTTATCATTAGAAAGCGTAAGAGTCCCTGTTCCACTCTTTATAAAAGTTGCATGACTTCCTGCAATATTTCCTGCAAAGGTACTATCTGTATCTGCACTAGTCGTAAAAGTATTTGTTGAAAGCTTTAGCTGCCCCTGCCCAGAAAGAACCCCTGAGGTAACTGACAGAGGATCTGTAGAAGATCCATCTGTGCGCAGAATAACTTCACCACTTGAACCAATTGTCAATGCTATGTCTTCAGTGATTGAAGAGGGGCTCTCTAGATATACAATCCCTTCTGAAACCTCTAAAGACCCAGAAAAGTTGCTGTTATCACCATCTAAAGTAAGACTTTCTGCACCTTTTTTAGTAAAAGTTCCCCCTGTCCCTTCAATAGAGCCACTGAAAATTGGCTCCTGACTTCCAACATCGACCGTGAAGTCATACGTACCTAGGCTTAAAAGGCCACTGCCAGTAAGAGGCCCAACTGTTGCTCCATCTATATCAACGGTAACCTGGGCCCCGCCATTAATTGTTAGAGCATTACTAGCTGAAATAGATTGTGCCCCTCCAAAAATAAGTTCTCCCGACTTTGCAACGAGGGTACCGTCAAACCCTGTGTTGTCACCTGAAAGAGTCTGTTTTCCACTCCCTTCTTTCGTAAATGTACCCCCACTTCCTATGATAGGACCTAGGTAATTCCCTGCTAAATCTGAAGAGATCGTGAAAGAATGACTTCCAAGATCTAACTCTCCCTCACCAGAAACAGAGTTCGTTACGATGCCATCTGCTGTAACAACCACTTTAGAACCACTACTAATCGAGATAAGAGAGTTTTCTGTTGCAGCTGTAGATGAGGCTAAGGTCAAAGTTCCGCTTCTAGACACTAATTGCCCGGTAAAACCACTATTATCTCCAGAAAGTGTAAGGTTGTTAGAACCCTCCTTATTAAAAGCTACCATTTGTCCTTGAAGAGATCCTACACTTTTCAAGGATCCGCTAAAAACAGAATCGCTTCCAGAGCTCACTGTAAAATAATTTTTGTTAAGATCGAGGATCCCTCCTCCTGATAGCTCTCCAAAGGTCGGGCTGTCCACATCTAAAGTAAATGTCCCTCCATCTTCAATAGACAAACTACTGCTTGAAGCAAAGGTATCTAAAGATTTGAGAACTAACTCCCCTCCCTTCACAGAGATCGCTGTCTCACTCCCACCTCCTGCAGAAATTTCCAAAGTTCCTGCTCCATCTTTAACAAATGAGCTTCCACTTCCTGCTGACAAGGTACCTGAAAAGGATTGTGTTCCTGAAGGGGATACTGTAGTGAAAGAGGTAGAGTCTGCAATCGACAAAGTCCCAGAGCTACCAGATAGAGCTCCAACGGTAAGATCTACCTGCACATTGACACTCACCGGAGACTCTAGGTTTAAGTTGATGTTTTCATCAAGAGCTGTATCTATGATGTTCAAAATGCGGTTTTCTGCAGATAAAGTTCCTTGAAAGGCTGCATGAGAAGCTGATAGAGAAATGGGCCCTTCTCCTTTTAAGATAAGTGTTCCACTTCCTCCTAAGGGCTCATTGATCACCATTGTCGTTGAGCTGCCATCAGCAAGGACAATACCGCTTTCCTCTATGAAAATCCCGGGAAATGTTGCAGCACTTTCATCCAACCTTACAGTAGCTCCATTTTGGATAGTGATCCCATTCCCGGTCCCAAGAGAGCCTACTTGCTTAACTTCTAGGATCCCTCCATAAACAATTGTTCCGCCTGCATAGGTATTGTTAGTCTGGGTTAAGTAAAGAGTCCCCTCTCCTGTTTTAACAAGCCTACCAGCACCACTAATAGGACCATTAAGAGTGATTTCTGCTCCATTTGAATCAAAACCAGCAGAAAGGTTGACATCGGTAAGGGTCACTTCTCTACTCGTCTCAAGGTGTCCCCCATCTGTGATGGAAAGAGTCCCTCCATTCAGAACAATGGAGTTAGAACTATCGCCTAAACTCGCATCAGAAGCGACCTGTAAAGTACCCCCTGAAATTGTATTGGTTCCATAATACTTATTATTTCCTGATAGAGTTAAAGTTCCTGAATTTGTTTTTTCAAGGCCTCCTCCGCTGCGGTCTGTATCTGACTCAATAACAGAAGAAATTTCTAAGTCTGAGGAGTTATCAAAAACAAGAGTGGCCCCTCCCATCATGAAAATGTCGTCGCCAAGCTGCTGAGCCAGTGTATCTGAAGTACTTTGACTGGTTTGGTTTGCTTGTAGTACTTCGTTCCCTTCAATTGTTGTCTCGCCAGAAAGAGTCAACTTCCCTCCTGACTGGATGAAAATTGCTCCTCCAAGAGACGCTCCGTCTCCCCCTTTACCTTCACCACGTACCCAGCCTCGCGTGCCTTGTCCTCCGTAGGTTCCTCCACTTCCGCCGCCATCGCCGCCGCCGCCACCGCCGCCGCCGCCAAAGCCGCCATCGCCTCCTTTAAAGCCTCCTTGGTTACTTGTCCCAGCTCCGCCGCCACCGCCGCCAAAGCCGCCTTTTCCACCTCCAGCACCAGCACCAGAAGAAGCCGATCTATCTATTTGACCGCCACCGCCGCCGCCACCGCCGCCGCCGCCATAACTTCCTCCATCTCCTCCATTTCCTCCATTTCCTCCATGAATCGTTCCTTGACCATCTTGGCTGTAGGTTGATCCAGCTCCACCACCGCCACCTCCAAACCCTGAACCAGGGGCTGAAGCTCCGTGCCCTCCACTAATTGCAGGATGACTAGCATCAGCTTCACTTGCTGTTCCGCCTTCTCCACCGCGTGAAGAACCACTCGCTCCTCCTCCATCTCCTCCTGTTCCCCAGTGAGAGCCTGAGTCTGGAGCGCCATCTTGCCCATCTTTGTACTCGCCCCCTCTTCCACCGCCGCCACCACCGCCGGTACCATTTAATTCGTGGGCTCTTCCCTTCTGCCCTGCATCTCCTCCATCACCATATAGACCGCCGCCGCCGCCACCGCCAGCTCCCCCTACACCTGCGAATCTGGTTCCATTTCCCCCTGAACCTCCTTGGGCTCTATTATCAATGATTTTGGCATTGGTGAGAGTTGCTTCTCCCTGATCTGTGATAAAAATTGCTCCTCCAGCTCCAAGGCCACCACCGCCTCCAGCTCCCCCTGTATCTTTTACTAAGGATCCTGAGCCTCCATCTCCCCCCTTAGCATAGCCTGTAATGGATCCTCCATCTGCATTAAAAACAAGTGTACTATCAACAAAAAATACATGCGTACCCGACTCTGAGGAGTCAAGAGAAATTCCCTGCCCTTCCGTATCAATGGTAACAGGGCTTGAGATCACAATTGGTCCATCAGGGTGGTCTATTTTTAGAGTTTTGCCTGCGAGATCTGAGTGAAATTTAATCGTGCTCCCTGGATCACTTGCTGCAAGCTCTACAGCCTTGCGCAAGCTCCCTTCTGTACCATCTTCTTCACTTGTCACAATAAACTCAGCAGCCCAGCTTGGAAGATAAGCTGAAATTGCAAGCATACCAACAACGATTGTAACTCTCTTTAGCATGGGACCAATAACTCTCTTTATCAATCTTGAGATTCAGTGCAGATCACTCTATCTATTTAAATAATTGCTTGTAAGCACCTAATTGAAAAAAATCAAGGTTGGCCAAGAGATACTCAAGGCCAAAGCAAAGCTGAAAAAAAAGAGGAAAGCGCAGCATGCCTTTAAAAAATAAAGACAAGGTCTTCTATCAAGATACATCTAACTAATAATCAACTAATTAAAAATACATCGCCATACACCAGCACACAAAGCTTTAAGAAAAGAGTTTGCAAACATGGAATCAGTCCTCTAACCCTGAAGCTTAGGTCAGGCACAGAAAAATAAAGACATAAACTTAAGCCAAAAACAACCTCCCTCCCCCTCTTGCAAATATAAATTCCATCACCTATTCTGCCCCCCTCGTTTGATAACCCCTCTAGGAAGCACAACTTCATGTACAAAAAATCTCTTCTTTCTGGAATTACCCTGCTTTGCCTAGCTCTTTCTACACCCTCTCATGCAGGCCCCTCTTCCGACCAAAAGGTTCGCCGTGTTGGAAAAATAGAAATTATCGTGCATGAGCAAGATGGATCTACCCAAGAAAATCCCAAGCCCCTTGAAATCATGCTGCAAACAAAGCAAGGAGATGTCTTTGTACAGCGCGATTTCGATAAAGACCTCAAAGCTCTTTCTGAAAAATATGAGAACGTCGACTCTAAGGTCTACGCAGAGGGCCAAGAAGTTGTCATTGAACTCGACCTTTACCCCAAGTCCACTCTACGAGAGATTTCCTTCGAGGGCAATGAGAGCTTTAAAGATAAAAAGCTACGTGAAATCCTCAATATTAAAGCTGGTGAAACGTTTGATACTGCAAAGTTTAATCAGCAGTTTGCTGAACTGAAAAAGCACTACATGAAAGAGGGCTTCTTCGAAGCAGAGCTAGACTACGAGCTACTCCCTGACACAGAATCTAATGACATGGACCTTCTCATCAAAATAAAAGAAGGGAGCTCTGGAAAAGTTGGCACAGTAAAGTTTGAGGGACTCACAAAAACAGAAATTGAAGCCATCGAGCCATTACTAGCAACAAAGACCTATAGCTTTTTTACAAGCTGGCTTTCAGGCAAGGGGACCTATGATGAAGCGGCTCTAGAAAGGGATCGACTCGTTCTTTTGAACTTTTTGCATGACAAAGGCTATGCGGACGCCATCGTAACAGCAAAAGTTCTCCCTGCAGACAAAGAGAATCGCTTAGAAGTTCTTTTTACTGCAGAAAAAGGTAACCCCTACACAATATCTAACATTACCTTCGAAGGGAATTCCCTATTCACCAATGAGCAAATTGTCAACTTGCTAAAAGTGAAAAAGGGAGAAAAGTACAGTCCTGAACTCTTGCAAGCCACTGTGCGCAATATCTCTGATGCCTATGGCAATAAAGGGTATATTGATGCAAGGATCAGCTATGACCTGTCGCTCGTTCCTGATCAAGATGCCTATAATGTTAACTTTCGCATTTCTGAAGGCGCTGCCTACCGCGTAGGAATGATCAAAATCTTCGGGAATACAAACACTCATAATAGTGTGATCCTCCATGAAACTCTCTTAGTTCCTGGAGATGTCTTTCAAACAGGAAGACTGCAAAAAACAGAAGAAAGGTTAATGAATGTTGGCTACTTTAAAAGTGTCAATGTCTACGCTGCACAGCCTGAAGAAGACCATCCTTTAGGTGAAAATTACCGTGATGTTTACATAGAAGTAGAAGAAACTGGCACAGGCAACCTAAGCCTTTTCTTTGGTTACAGCACGTTAGATAGCCTCTTTGGAGGAGCTGAAATTTCTGAGTATAATTTTGACTACAAAGGAATTGCAAAATTATTTTCAGAAGGCCCCTCTGCTCTTAGAGGTGGAGGAGAATACTTCCGCCTGAAGTTTTCTCTTGGGCGCAAATTTTCTACATTAAACCTAGGCTGGTCTAAACCTTTTTTCATGGACACCCCATGGGAAGTAGGCTTCAACATCGAGCGCTCAATCAGTGAACTTCAGTCTAATGACTACGAAATTCGCTCTCTAGGCCTTTCCTTACATGCCTCTTACCCTCTAAGCCTTTTCTGGAGGTTTGGATGGAACTACACAATTAAAAAGTCTGATGTATCGATCGAAGAGTCTGTACCAGAGCAGCTAAAAAGACAGGCTGAGCTGGAAGGTGTAGTCTCATCGACAGGCATTAGCTTCAGCTATGACTCTACAAACCGTCCCTATATGCCAACTCAAGGGTTTCGCTCGACGATTGGAGGCACTCTTGCTGGACTTGGAGGGAAGGTAAACTTCCTCCAGCTCAACTACATCAATACCTACTATGCAACTCCATTTAAAAAGCTGGGCACATTTAAAACACGCCTAGACATGCAGTTTATCAAGCCCGTTTTAGGTACAACTGCGGATACCCTCCCCTTTGATAACAGATTATACTTAGGAGGAGAAACAAGCGTACGCGGCTACCGCGGTCTTTCCATTGGTCCTCAGTTTACAAACGGAGACCCTAAAGGAGGGATTTCCAGCTTCCTTCTTTCACAAGAGTACATGCAGAAAATTTATAAAAGCCTAAGTGGATTTGTCTTTGTTGATGCAGGATCTATTTCTGACAGATCCTACCATATCTCTAAGCTTGCAGCATCGTATGGTGTTGGCTTGCACGTTGAAGTCATGCCTGGCGTTCCTATTGTTGTTGGCATTGGCTTCCCTATCAACCCTCCTTCTAAAAGCCACATCCAACGTCCCTTTATCTCTATTGGGGGCCGGTTCTAAAAAAAAAGGACTTAAATATTATGATGAAACGTTACTTTTCTCTTTTAATAGCCTCTCTCATTGTCTCTGGTAGCGCTCTTGCTGCAGGACAAGTAGGTATCGTAGACTTTAGAGAGTGCCTTGACCAGTCTCATCAAGGAAAAAAAGAGCAGCAAAAACTCGAAGATTTAAGAATCAAAATGACTGCGAGCTTTTCTGACAAAGAAAAAAAGCTCTCTGATGTCTACAACAAATTAAATGACCCTGAGTACATGGATGGCCTCTCTCCTAGTGCTGAGAAAGATCTACAAGATCAATTCCAAAAGCTAAGTGAAGAGATGAACCAGCTGCAGTATGAAAGCTCTCAGCTTGCGTCTCAAACACAATTCAAAGTTTTACAAACAATGGATGAAAGCGTGAAGTCTGCAACAAAAACGATTGCAGAGCGCAAAGATCTTGAACTTGTTGTAAATAAAGATACTTGCTTTTTCTACAACACAGATCTTGATATTACAAAAGATGTCATCGAAGAGATGAACGCTTCTTTCAAGGATAGCGCATCCACAATGGATGAAGCTCTTGAAGACTCTCAAGAAGCATAATTGTAATACCTTCATACCTGTGCAAAGCCCCCTCTAGGGGGCTTTTATATTAGGAGTGGCCATGAATAAAACAACAACGCAAAAATACTCCCTCAAAACCCTTGCCTCCCTTCTAAATGCGCAGTATATAGGCGACCCTAATGTAACCATCCAAGGGATTGCAGACCTTAGTGAAGCGACTCCTAATGAACTCTCTTTTTTTGCAAACCCCAAGTATCTACGTGCAGCCCAAAGCTCTAATGCTGGCATCATCATCAGTAAAGAGCCTATCCAAAATCGCGAGGGCAACTACCTCCTCCACTCTTCTCCTTCCGCCGCTTTTCAGCAAGTTTTAGACCTTTTCCTTGGTAATCTTTCTCAAAAATCCGGATTTGAGGGAGTTCACCCCACAGCAGTCATTCACCCCTCTGCATCCGTTCATCCCACAGCACATTTAGGGCCCCATGTAGTGATTGATGCAGATACGACCATTGGAGCTGAAACCCATATTGGTGCAAATAGTGTGATTGGCAGAGGCTGTTCTATTGGAGAGCACTGCTTATTACACCCCAATGTTACAGTACGCGAATATTGCTCCCTTGGGAACCATGTCATTCTTCAGCCAGGGGCTGTGATAGGCTCTTGTGGATTTGGTTATGAAACAACAAAAGCTGGTGAGCACAAAAAGCTCAAGCAGCTTGGCACTGTCCGCATAGAAGATGATGTCGAAATAGGAGCTAATACAACCATTGACCGCGCACGCTTTGGGGAAACAATCGTTGAGAAAGGAACGAAAGTAGACAACTTAGTTCAGCTAGCTCATGGTGTACAAGTCGGCCAGCATTGCCTACTAGCTTCTCAGGTAGGTATCGCTGGCTCTACAAAGCTCAGTCACCATGTGACCTTAGCAGGAAAAGTTGGAGTTGTTGGCCATCTCAAAATAGCAGCTTTTATCCAGGTAGGAGCCCAATCTGGCATCTTCAAAAATTTAACAACTCCTGGGGCTTATAGAGGCCACCCAGCGGAACCGATTACTTCCTGGAGCCGTCGACAGGTTTACCTACGGAGAATAGAAAAGATCGCCAAGCGCCTAGAAAAACTAGAGGCTAAAATAGGCCATGACAGCGAAGGCTAAAGATCTTACTATAGGAGTCATATGGCTTGTTGCGATTTCTGTAACAAGCATGTTGAGCATCTTAGCATTTCTACCAAATGATACAATCACTTCTTCCTTCTCGTTTTTTTGGCCTAAAGAGCGAAGTCTACAACTAGAAATTTCAGGAAAGCTTTCTAACTTCTATCAGGGAGTCGGCTCCACTGTAGGAACCAGCTACCCATTTTTTATCAAGGTGCTAGCAACGCCAGCAAGCACACAATCACCGAGAATTTTTCAGGCAAAAATTGAAAGGTTAAAGCTTTTTAACCAAGAAAAGCAGTTACTATTAGACTATGACAGCTCGGCACCAGATGTCATCCACTACCGCACAGGCTCCTCCATTAGCGAAGAGCAACGACAACAAATGTATGCCTTTTTTCAAATCGATACAGGCAACCAGTCGATTTATCAAGATCACTCTCTTTTACGCTCATCTTTTCGCTTCGCTCTTTCTGAAGAGGGAAAGCTTCTTGAGTTATCTTTACCGCATGCATGGACAAAAGCTTTACTCTCTCACTGCTATGAACACCCTTTTCGCCCCCTCCTAGAAAATATTCTCTACCACCCATATAAACTTCCCTTGCTAGGTCCTATAAAAGGTGACTCTCCATGGACCACTGAAGGAGAAATACTAACCCCCATCGCCCTTTTACATAGTGCTAAAAAGAGTAAGGGAGGGAGTTTAAACATTCATTCTGAGGGATCATCCCAGTATCAAACTGGCGAAACCTCTATTAAGCAAGAACTCTCTGCAGACTGGACATACCAAGAGCAATTCCCCTCCCCTAATTCTCTAAAGATAAATGTCTTGCTTGATCAATCAAAGGCTCTTTATGCAACAAAAGCAAACTGGAGACTGGAAGTAGATCTTCACCTAGCAATGCAAGAAGCAAGCCGCAAAGCGGTGATTCCATTACTGGATATTGAAAAAGAGCTTAAGAAATAGGGAGGGGTTGACTCAGCCCTGCCCACTCCTTAACTAGAAGAAACTTTTTAATCCGCGCAAAAAACACATCTTCCAGAGCAGCATGTGTCATATATAGCTCCTGCAGGGTTTCATATACCCCTTCGATCAAAGAGGGGCTAACAATAAACCCATCAACTCCAGATAATAAGCTATGTTTAAGAAACTCTACAGATGCACATTCTAAATGGCTGAGCACAATCCCCTGTGACTCTGTTTGAGGAGGGATCTTGTCCTGCTTTTTACAGACTACATAGTTCATACCTGATTGACCAACCATATGTACTAATGCTTTATCTTCTTCTCGTACCTTTGCCGCATAATGACCAAATAAAGGGATACGATGAGTGGAAGCTTTTCTGACAGCTTTCTCTGTCGTCAATGCAACACCAATGCCCATATCTTGAATGCCTTTGATATAAAGCCACAAACGCCGATCTTCTATGCCTGCAATGGAAAGGACCCCATCAAAACTTGAGCTTTCATCTAAAGGCAAAGCTAAAAAGTGAACTCCTTCTAAGGATAACTTTTCAGCGAGCTTCTTCCCTTCTTCATAGAACCTCTCTTCCATCAATCCATCAAAAGAGTGAGTAGAAAGATAGGTTGAGCCCCCTATACATCCAATCATAGGAGGCAGGCGAAACCTCCCTTCGAGAGACTTCACTATAGGGAGTGCTACACCCTGAGGAAGCATAACTCCGCTATATGGAAACAAGTCATGATTTTGTAAGCTGGACCCCTGGTCAATAGAGACAAAGAGCAGTTGACCGATGAGCTCTTCTATCGCAGAGTTTTCTATGATGGTTTGCGTCCACTCTTCTGTCAAATCACGTTTTCGCGAAAAAAACTCTCTACTCGAGACCCTTGCTGAATGCCGTGCAGCAAACCTCTCTGGGTTAAAATAAGTTTTATTTGTTGTGATTGAAACGAGACGCCCGCTTGCATCTTTTCCTATCTTCTCTTGCTCAAAAGCTGAGTCTCCCTGTTGATGTTCTCCACCAACGAAGTCACAGCTACTGGGAGGAATAATAGTCATAATTTTATCTGCAAAGGCCCTATTGAAAGAAAATTATTTTACCTCGGTGAGGTGTTTGGTTCAAATATAATAACATTCATTTAAACATATATTCTTAATCTATTGCTTATTTTTTCACTCACAAGAGACACAATATTAACCAAATATTTACAAAACTCCCCTTTCTTCTCGAATAAGAAGTCTCTCTTCAAGAAAAATATAGAGAAAGATTTCACCTTAAGACCTTGAAAACTATTTTTTTAGGCAAGTAAGATTCGCCCCCTGTGATAGCCGATAATAGGACCTGCTATGAAAAAGCTTCTTCTTCTTTTAGTCTCTATTTCCATTCCTATTCTCTCTCCTGCACTAATGATTTCCCCGAACCAATTTTTTTTTATTCCTGAGAAGGATAAAACGGCAGGACGCTTAACCGTTGATAATGATTCTGACGAAATTTTACCCCTAGAGTTTTACATCGTAAAGCGCAGCATTACAGAAAATGGCGACCCTATTTATGACACAAATCTAGAAGAAGAGGACTTTGTCATCTTCCCAGAACAAATGCTTCTTGAGCCTGGGGAAAAGCAAACCGTACAAATCAACTATACAGGAGATCCTTCTCCAACTATTGAGCATGCCTATGCGTTAATGAGCGAAGTGCTTCCTGTTCCTACAGCTTCTTTAGATGAAGATGAGCGTTCCTCATTAAACTTGAGTGTGCGCTACGCTTCTATGCTCTATGTTCGCCCCACAAACCAAGAAGCAAAGCTCTCTACAGAGCTTTCTTTTGTAGAACTAGAAAAAGATGAAGAGCAAATGTCTATGCTTGGTATAACGATCTCAAATAATGGTCTGATTCACGCTCGACTTGTCGATCCTGTATTAGCCATAAAATGGGGAGAGAATAATGAGCTAAAGCTCAATAAGGATGAGCTTACTCCTCTAGATCAAACAATACTGCTAGCTAAGGCCAAGCGGTCCTACCTTATTCCTTGGCCACAACAAATTCCAAGGGATGCAGCAGCTACAGGAAAGATCTACTATAAAAAGGATGTTGTTATACCTTGAAAACCCAAAAAAGGCTCATTCTTACCTTCCTTTTTGTCTCCTCTGCCTCATTAGGCTGGAGTCAAAAAGAACTACAGTTTCAGCCACAACTTGCTCCACAGGAAAAGCAGAAGCTGTTCGAGCAAATTTTTGGGAAAAAAACAGCAGGTGGACAGAGTGAAATTCCTGCTATTTTAGATAAGAAAGAATCCGGATTCTTATGGGTTAACGTTGATCCTCAATCAACCTCCATCCAGATTAAAAGCCAACAACTTCTTAACCTTCTCTACCCCCACCTGAAAGAAGAAGCGTACAACAAGCTAGAGGAAAATTTTCAGAATCAAACCACCATTACGACTACAGAGCTCTCCCCCTATGGAGTCGATATCCAATATGATGCAGTCAAAGTTCTATTAGTCATTACCATTGAAGGGGCCATCAGGAAAGCCCGCGACTTAGAAATAGCTCCTCCAAAAAAACCGAGGGAGTATGAACATGCACTGAAACCTGATAAACTTTCTGCCTATAGTAATATCTATATTAGCCAGAGGTTTCAACACCTGAAGGGCTCTCCCTTCCAACAAACAGAAAGAGATGCTTTGGGCATTACTTTTTTGCCAAAGGTCAACGTCTACCAGTGGGTTCTAGAAGGGGATCTCACATTTTTAGAAAAGCGAGACCCGTTGTGGGCTCGGGGCGCACTACGCGCAGTTTATGATCTGCCCGACAGCATGATCCGCTGCAATGTTGGTGATTTAAACTATCTAACCACGGGGTTGCAAAGCTTCATCCCTATTGGAGGGGTTGGAATTTCGAAAGACTTTGGTCTTCAACCCTATACTATCACGACCCCTATTACAGAGCAGGAGTTCTACCTAGAAGAACCAGCGCAAGTGGAGGTCTACAGTAACGGCCAGTTTGTACAGAGCTTCTCCTTAACTCCAGGCCCTTATAACCTCTATAATCTCCCCTTACTACAAGGATTCAACAATGTAGTCTTACGCATTTTGGGAGAAAGTGGGCAAGTGCAAGAGATCTCTTTGAGTATGGTGCAAGACATCCGCCTCTTGCAAAAAGGCCTACATGAGTACACCTACAATATAGGCTTACCCTCAGAAGAAATAAACTCTCGCTGGCACTATAAAAAATCACAACCCACCCTTTCAGCTTTTCACAAATATGGCTTAACAAGTCAGACCACAATTGGAGGCTTCATTCAAGGGAATAAAGATAAAGCGCTCATTGGAGCTGAAGCAGATTTTGCTCTTCCCTTAGGTCTTTTTTCTCTTCAAATTGCCGGTTCTCGCTTTGATCACAAACACTCGGCAGCCCTGCATGGACAATACCTTTATCAAAATAGCAATGCCTCTATAAATCCATGGCAAAGAAACTTTTCCTTTATTCTTGATTACTTTGGCCAATCTTTTGCTCTACCTTCTGCTAGCAGGCTGAGCATTACTCCATCAAAGTTCAATATAACTTCACGCTATAGTCAACTTCTCAGTAAAAACCTCACAGGTATTTTTACTATCTCCCGCAATGGCTTTTACTCTACATCTGGCAAAACGCACCGCTATTCAGCTATGTTTCGCTATCGCCCCTATGCAAATTTCGAAGCAACCCTCGAATTAACCTCCAGCCAAAATGTCTCTGGGTTAAAAGACCGAGGAGGTATCTTGCGACTCTCTTATACACTGCCTGGTTCCTATGGACGTCTTAGTGGCACTGCAGACCAGCGCTCTCATACCTATACAGCAGCCTGGACCTACAATAATGAACAGCTGAGCACTTCCGTTAATGCGCAAACTCAAGGAGACCGCTCCAATCTATTCGGTTCAATCAACTACCGCACAGAGCGCGCGCGCCTACAAGCCTCCCATAGCCTTTTTTCCTTTAGAAACCCTACATCTCTTCGCTCACAAACTACGCTAAACATGGCGACGGCCCTGGCTTATACAGATGGTTATTTTGCAGTCTCTAGTCCGATTCAAGATTCGTTTGCTTTACTTATCCCCTCTGAAGAGTTGCAGAACAGCCCTCTTGGCATTATTGGAGGACAAAGTGCTCAATTAATCAAAGGAATCAACTGGCTAGGGCCAAAAGTTATCACGCCGCTTTCTCCCTATGAATACACTCCTTTAACAATCCAATCGACGAAGTTACCTATCGGTTCAAGCATCTCTCCAAGCCGAGTCATCCTATTTCCTCAATATGGCAGTGGGTTTGGCATCCATATCGATTTAGTGAGCACAGCTTCTATTCGTGGCTTTCTTGTCGATAGCACAGGGGCCCCTCTTAAACTTGTTCGAGGTATCATATATAAAATGGGTAAAGAGGGATGGGTTGAACAGCCTCAGGTCTTTTTTAAAAATAAGCGAGGAAAGTTTTTCCTCATGGGTATACAGCCTGGCTCTTATCAAGTTCAAATAACAAATAGAAGCATCGCACCTATTCAGTTCCACTTAAAAGCAGATCAAAAAGGCATTGTTCAACTTGGAGACCTTGTTGCTGAAGAGCAATATGCAAACTAACTTTCCTCGTGAGGAAAGCGGTTTTGCATATACTCATATAAAGAGCGAAGCTGCCCTTCTGCAATCTCCGAATTGATGCTGTGGCCCTCTTTTTGTAAGTAGGGCAAAGCACACTGAAGGACAAAGAGGCTCTCTTGCTGATCGAGCTTGCGGCCAAATTCCACCTCTTTGCCTAAGTAACAATAGGTAAATACGGCCCATCCTGCAACACGAGAAGGAGATAGATCCTTTTGTTTTTGCAGTTTTTGAGTAAATGCATGGTGGATTTTTTCCAGCACTTCCTGTGGGGGACGCACATATACTTCTTCTTTTACGTGTGTGGAATCAGCAGATAGCCAACCTATTGCTAATAGAAAAACAAATAGAACCCTCTTTACAAACATCTAGTCCCTCACTATAAACTGTGCATCTTAAGTAAAAGTACCCCGACAAACGATGAGACTCTTACAACGGATTTTACTTCTCCTTCCTCTTTTCTGCACCTTTGTTTTCTCTCCTTTAAAAATCTACAGTGCGGGCTTTTGGGTGATTGCCTCTCCCTTGCAATGGCAAGGAGATGGCTCACTTACCTATAATCCCTTAGACAGCACACGTTATACACAGGCTTTCGATATTACAGTCTATCGCTGGGGAGGAACCTCTTCCCCTTTTTTCCTGACCATCGCTTCCTCTCCTTCCTCCCCTAATAGAACTTTGGAATCTGGAGCCTCTTCTCTTAACTATCTCATCTATCAAGATGCGGCAAGGCAGCAAGTACTCAAATCCTTAAGCGATGCAGGCTCAGCAAGTGATGTCTATTCAGGGACTGCAGGACCTGATCTCTGGCCTCCCACAACAGCGACCCTTTACGTTTCTATTGACCCTGAACAGTTTTCTTCTTCCGGGATCTACCAAGACCTCCTGACAGCTGAAGTTTATACAGGGTCTGTTTCCTCTCCAACTTTAGAGGCTTCTACTAACTTTTACTTCTCTGCAACGGTTTCTGGGCAAGTCCAAGCTGTACTTGTAGATCCTGGAGATCCATTTAATGCTTCACAGCCTTCTACATATAACATGGACTTTGGGCAAGCAAGTGGCGCTGCTAGCATGGGAGTTGATATGCGCGTGCGCTCAAACAATGGATATATTATCCAAGCTCGCTCAGAAAACAACCAGAAGCTTGTACACTCTACGCTAAGTGGCACGGAGATCAGCTACCAATTTTCTGTGAATAGTCAGTCTGTTGATCTATCTAGTGGCAATGATATACAAATCGCTTCTGGCACAGGGCAAACCTCTTCAGATGGAGTAGCGATCCCAATGACGTTGTCTGTCAGCGATGTCAGTAACAAGCTAGCAGGAGTTTATGAGGACAACATTGTGTTCACAGTCTCTGAAAACCCATGAAAGCGCTTTGTCTAGTCACTCTTTTCTTTCTAACTTCTCTATCTCAAGCCAGTGAACTTGCAGTCTCTTTATCAATCCCCTCCTCTGTGGCCATTATAAACCCTCGTGCTGTTGGTTATCATGATTGCTCGCAAAAGCAAAATAAGTGGGTCGAGGTTGCAGCTTTTGAGGTGAATTCAAACTCCCCTACAGGTTTCTCTCTTTCCGCTTTTTTCCCCAATGGCTTTGGTTGGGCTCTTAATGGAACAGGCTCCACCCAAGGCAAAAATTTCAATCGGTTCAAAAGAGCTCAGCTAAAATCGTATGACAGTGCAAACTATGAAGGGTCAACAAGGCTGAATAAAATGAAAGCCGTATGGAAACCTTCCACGGCATCCAAGACTCAAACCCTTTCAAATGGGACACAAAAAGCCCCTATGACAAACTGGACAATGGTCTTAGAGCTCAAATGGGATAAAGCCTCTACGCTTATGGATGGATTCTATAGTCAAGTGCTATCTGTCACTATAGCTCCAAACTGAAGCTTGACAGAACATCCATTCAAATATAAGTTTACCACACAACTCGATAGGTAGTTATGTGGCAAAAAGGCTTTATCGTTCTTACATGGGTTTTAGCGTTCACGTGTGCAGAAGCGCAAGAGCTAGCCGTTTCTTTAGAGATTGCATCCAATGTAAGTGTAAAAAATGCAAAAGCAATTGGTTACCATAACTGCTCAGTGCGCCAGTCAAGCTGGATACAGATCGCGGAGTTCCAGGTAGACTCAAACTCTCCTACAGGCTTTACGATGACAGCAGAGTTTGCCAATGGCTTTGGTTGGGCTCTCAATGGAACAGGCTCCACCCAAGATGTTGACTTTAACAGTTTTCACTCATGTGCCTTACAAAGCTCTGATACAAGCAACTATGTAGGCAATAATAGCCTATCTAACATCCTGCCTGTCTCTTGGAAAAAATCATCCCCTACAACAGTCCACACCATTGAAAATGGAAGTCAAAGTAGTGCTATGACCGATTGGACTGTTGGGTTATATGCTCGCTGGGCAGCTGCAAGCGGCCTTATGGATGGTATTTACTCCCAAATTTTAACCATCACCATTGCTCCTAAGTAACTAATTGATAAATTTTACTTGATTTATGTCTTATTTTCCCCAAAATGAAATTAGGTGAATGTGAAAGATCAAGACTAATCAAAAAGGTGAGAAGATGAAAAAAGCTCTCTTTATATTAACTGCCTGCTTAGCATCTACCGCATCCCTATTTTCTGTGGATATCAGTTTTGATGGGATGGTTGGCGCTGCTGCAAGTATTCATGATGCACAAGCTGTAGGCACCCATGATCCAAGTACAGCTGCAACAAGCTATACAACGGTGGGGTCCTTTCAAGTAGACTGTGCCTACCTTGCAGGTTTTACCATTACTGCCCAGCTAGCTGGAACAGGCTGGTCGCATTATGGCACAGGAACGACCCAAGGGACAGACTTCAACGTCTTTACTGGGTTTCGCCTCCATAGCACAGACTCTGGAAATTATAATGGGGCGAATGCCATGGCAGGAATTCTTCCTACTTGGGGGACAGTAGACACATCTGCACAAACAATGTCCAATGGGACTCAGTCTGCAAAAATTACAAACTGGGAAGTACTTGCTCAAGCGCAATGGGATGCTGAAGCAAGCTTAAATGCAGGGGCTTATACACAGACTCTTTCAGTGACAATCGCTGAAGGAACCTAATTCTTTTTGCAAAACTTACTTATAAGCCTCACCATTTCGGTGGGGCTTTTTTTGGATCATGTTTAAACAGTTTATCCTACTCATCTTTCTAACAATCAACATATTACATGGTGTTGATGTGCCTATGCAGGCGATTGTTGGGCAGGCAGTTTCTATACATGATGCAACCTCTGTTGGTACTCACGATCCGAGTCAATCTCAAAGCTCTTGGGTTACACTTTGCTCTTTTCAGCTTGATAGCCTTTCTCATCTTGGCTTTGAACTGACCTGCTCATTAGCTGGTACAGGTTGGTCGCATTATGCAACAGGAACCACACAAGGCACAGATTTTAACACTTTCTCTGACTTCCGATTAACAAGTAGTGACTCTGCAAATTATGATGGAACAAATGCAATGAGTGGGCTCCCCACCTGGGGCACAGTAGATTTAACCGCTCGAACATTTACAAATGGTACGCAAACACAACCCATTTATAACTGGTTAGTTGAAGCGCAAAGCAAGTGGGCTGCAGCTCCGAGTCTATTACCTGGAGCATATACTCAAACCCTTACCGTTACCATTGCGGTCGGTAATGGTAGCTAGTTATTCCGAAGGAGCTAAGGTCAGGCGCACAGTTTGAGACTTGCTTTCTGAACTGCTGTTTTTTTCTACACCAACAGACCACTCCCCTTTATAGTCTTTAAGCACTTTCGAGGAATTGGAGCTTGGTGTTTCTGATAAGTGAATCACTGCCTCATGAGTTGAGCTTGCTGGATACTCTTCCACGATCAAGCCCTTTTTCTCTACCTGCTTCCCATCTTCTCCAAACAAATCAATTGTAACAGCAAGCCCACGTGTGTAGTTTGAGCTAAAGTCGTAGGCTTCTTTCCCTTTTGTTTTTTCTTTTTTAACCCGGCTTCCTTCTGGAACATAGCCATATAAGGTTATGTCTACGGCACCCAAAGGGGTTGCAAAAAGAAACAAAAGCCCAGGAATGATCACCTTATGAGTAATCCCTTTAACAAAACATTGAGCTCTGAATATTTCCTTTTTATTAAACATAGACATATCGCCTTTATTAAACTTTTATTTGTTTAATAATAGTGCAATAGCTATGCCTATTTTAAATTAATTAAAAAATTAATTAATTTTTCTATTTTACCAGTAAAAAACCTATAACTTTTCTATGAAAGTAAGCACTTGGCATAACAGTCAAGGCGTAGGAAAGTCCAACACTAAAAAGTTCCACACAAGAAAGAGGTAAAACACAACACAAAATCTCTTCTGTGTTGAATTTTACTACACTAAAAGCCCTGCAGGCTCTTCTAAAAATTTCTTTAAAAGAGCTAAAAACTCTGCAGCATCCGCTCCATCGATGACACGGTGATCACAAGAAAGTGTCACTGCAAGCTTTTTGCCAGGAACGCATTCTCCATCTTTTACAACGGGGACACTCTGAATGCCTCCAACTGCAAGAATCGCTGCTTGAGGAGGGTTCAAAATTGCTTGGAAGTGAGTAATCCCATACATCCCTAAATTCGAGACGGTAAACGATCCTCCCTGATACTGCTCTGGCTGTAGAGTTCCTTTTTTTGCTTGAGAGGCCAGATTACGTACCTCCATATGCAGCTGAGAGAGAGACTTTGTATCTGCATACCGAATAATAGGGGTAATCAAGCCCCCTTCAACAGAAACGGCAACAGCAACATCAACTGTCTTGAATTGGATGCATGCTTCTTCTACAGAGTCAAATCCCACATTAATTTTAGGTAGGCTTTTCAATGCAAGAGCCACTGCCCGCATAACAAAGTCATTGTATGTTACTGCAATCCCATAATTTTTTTTCAGCTGAGCGCGTAAAGCGACCAGCATCGAAGCATCGATTTCATGGCTCACATAAAAGTGAGGAATATAGCTTTTAGCCTCTTTCAATCGTTTAGCAATTGCTTTACGCATGGGTGACAGAGGCTCAAGCTCAAAAGATCCTGGGGGATCACTTGGGAGCTGTTTAGAAAGCGGGGATACCAGGCTTTTTGGCTGAGCTTTACTTAAATCTCTTTCCACAATTCTGCCCGCTGGACCCGTTCCTGTGATAGAAGTTAAGTCCAGGTTCATTTCCTCTGCTTTTTTCTTCGCTAACGGAGAGGCTTTTACTGGGCTTGACACGGTGGACTGATAAGCTTCTTGATAGCCCTCTAGAGGCGGATAGGCTTGAAAGGTAGGTTCTGCTCTTGCAATAGTAGAAGCTTGAGGAGTCGGTTCTTTAGGGGTTGTAGAGTCTGTTTCTTCCTCTGGCTTTTGATCTACAGGAGCCTGCTCTGTGGCTTTTTGCAACGAAGCCACGTATTCTTCGATTGCCTCTTCTTGCTCTTCTGAAAAAACAGCAATTGCTTGGTTTACCTGCGCAGATTCTCCATCTTGTACAAGAATTTCTCGCAAATAGCCTGGGTCGATCGCTTGGTGCTCTAAAGTAGCCTTATCTGTTGTTACTTCTAAAAGGAGATCTCCAGATTCAACATAATCTCCTTTTTGTTTATGCCACTTAGCTATTACCCCTTCTTCCATTGTTGGGGACAATTTTGGCATGGTAAAGCTGAAAGGCATATCTCACTGGCTCCTTTTACTTAAGGGTACGCTCACAAGCATATAAAATTCGTTCTGGGTTAGGGAGCGTCTCTGCTTCCAAAACTTTTGAGTAAGGCATTGGAGTCTCTAGCTGCGTTACCCGTTCGATAGGAGCATCAAGAGCATCAAATGCGTACTGCATCACTTGGAAGCTTACTTCTGCACTCAGTCCACAAAAAGCATGTCCCTCTTCAACCACCACCATACGATGTGTTTTTTGCACAGAGCGCACGAGTGTTTGCACATCTAAAGGCTTAATGGTCCGCAGATCAATTAACTCGACAGAAACCCCTTTTGCAAGAAGTTGCTTATGCACTTCCCTACAAGCTCTCATGGAAAGCCCATGGCTCACCAAAGTAATATCTGTGCCCTCTTGTTCAATCCTTGCTTGACCAATCGGAACTGTATACTCCTCTTCTGGCACCTCACCTTGGTCTCCATAACCAAGCTCCGCTTCTAAAAAGAGGACAGGATTTGGGTTGCGAACAGCACTCTTTAAAAGCCCTTTTGCATCATAAGCATTTGATACAGAAACTACAATAAGCCCAGGAAAGTTTGCATAAAGCCCTTCCACACTATGAGAGTGCTGACAAGAAACTTGAGCGGCAGCTCCATTTGGTCCCCGAAAAACAATAGGGACAGAAAAGCGCCCTCCAGACATATAAAACATCTTTGAGGCATTCGAAATGATCTGATCAAACGCGACAAAAGAGAAGTTCCAGCTCATGAACTCTACAATAGGCCGAAGGCCTGTCATGGCAGCTCCTACTGCTGCTCCAGCAAAGCCTAACTCAGAAATAGGGGTATCTCGTACACGAGCAGGGCCCCATTTATCTAAAAGCCCTTTGGTTACTTTATAGGCACCATTATACTCAGCGACCTCTTCTCCTAAGATAATCACACGCTCATCACGCGTCATTTCTTCATCAATAGCTTGTCGGAGAGCTTCTCGGATTTCAATTGTCTGCATTCTACCTTTCCTCCTTGAAAACACCCTCTTCAAGGGTTGCTGGATGAGGCCAGCTACAGCCTTCCGCATATTCAATAGCCTGCACCATGCGCGCACGAATTTCTTTTTCTGTCTGCTTACACTGTGCTTCTGTCAGTAGGTCTTTTTCTAATAACAATAGCTTCAAGCGTTCAATCGAAGAGTGTTGTTGGAGCTGCTTAACATGCTCTTTTGACCGATAAAGCCCTGGGTCTGAGATAGAGTGACCTCGCAGTCTTTCTGTAACAGCTTCGACTAGAACAGGTCGTGAATCCTTTTTCATCTGCTCAAAGATCGCTTTAAACCCTGCATAGCAGCTTAAAAAATCTAAGCCATCAAGTGTGTAGGATTGCATGTCATACGCAGGAGCTTTCTTTTCTGCGATAGGTTTCACACAAATGGCTCGATCAACCCCTGTTCCCATGCCCCATTGGTTATTCTCTACTACATAGACACAGGGAAGGTCCCAAAGAGAGGCTAGATTCAATGACTCTGAGAAAGCTCCTTGCGCACAAGCTCCATCCCCTAAGAAGCACAGAGAAACCTTATCTTGTCCAAGCTGCTTAGCACTTAAGGCTGCGCCCGTTGCAATAGGGACCTGACCGCCCACAATTCCATAGCCGCCCAGCAGACGATCGGTATAAAGATGCATAGACCCACCGCGGCCTTTGGCATTCCCCTCTTCTCGGCCAAAGAACTCAGCCATGATCTCTTCTGGAGTTGCTCCAAGTAAAAGAGCCAAAGCATGGCAGCGATAAGATGTTGTATACCACTGATCTTTTCCAAAGGCTTCTATACAGGCGACTTGGATAGCCTCTTGCCCTAAATAAGAATGAAAAAAGCCTCCTATCTTACCTTGTAAGTAGGCTGACTCAGCTCTCATCTCTAGCTGTTGCACTTCAAGCATACGTTGGTATGCTTGAACTAAGCGCTCAGCTCCTAAGTCTTGAATTACTGCTTCTGGATCATATGAAAAAAAGGAGTAGGCACTCATACAACTCTTGTGTCTCCTAACGGGCTCCTAGCAAATATAAAGATCGATACTAAGCAAACAAAAGCTTTTCTACAAGTTTCACCTTCTCCTAGCCACTCTCATTGCTGAATTCGAGGTAAATTACATATTTTCTTTGACAAAAAGCTATCTTGGGCCGTTATCTTGCCTTGAGCAAGCAGCGCTACGACAATTGGGAGGATAGGGTTTTATGTCTGATAACAAACGAGTTTTTGTCCGGGAAGACCAACTCGAACGCTCCACCCGTTCTCTGAAAAAAAGCTTCATCAATCACCTACACTATACCATAGGGAAAGATGAATCCGCTGCCACTACAAGAGACTTCTATCTGGCTTTATCTTACAGCATTCGAGATCACTTGATGGACCGATGGATTTATAGCCAACGTGTTTTCAAAGAAAAAGACCACAAGCGCGTCTACTACCTTTCCTTAGAGTTTTTAATTGGTCGGTCTTTAGGAAATAATCTGCTTTGCTTAGATATGCTTGATATAGCGAAAAAAGCGCTGCAAGAACTTGATCTCAACCTTGATGATTTAAGAGAAGCAGAGTGGGATGCAGGTTTAGGGAATGGAGGCCTTGGGCGTCTCGCTGCATGCTATATGGACTCTTTAGCTACACAAGCTATGCCTGCTGTAGGCTATGGGATTCGCTATGAGTATGGTATTTTTTATCAAAGAATCCGCGATGGCTATCAAGTTGAAACCCCAGATTCTTGGCTTCGCTATGGAAACCCTTGGGAAATAGCTCGCCCACAATACTTATACCCGGTGAAGTTTGGTGGGCATGTTCATGAGTATATGGACGAGGCGGGTCACCTAAAGCATGAGTGGAAGCATTCGGAAGAAATCATGGCTATGGCTTATGATACTCCTATTCCTGGCTTTGATAATGACTGTATCAATACGATGCGTCTTTGGTCTGCCAAGTCCTCTCGTGAGTTTAACCTTGAGTACTTCAACCATGGAGACTATATCCAAGCCGTTGAGGATAAGAATAATAGCGAAAATATTTCTCGTGTTCTCTATCCAAATGATAATGTTGAAGAGGGAAAAACTCTCCGCCTTAAGCAAGAGTACTTTTTAGTCTCTGCAACACTACAAGATATCATCCGCCGCTATAAATCGCAGAATGAAGGGTTTGAGCAATTTGCTGAAAAAGCTGCAATCCAGCTTAATGACACACATCCTGCATTAGCTGTCCCTGAACTTATGCGCCTTCTTATGGATGAGGAGGATTTAAGCTGGGAGTTAGCTTGGTCAATCACACAAAATAGCCTAGCGTATACTAACCATACGATTCTGCCTGAAGCTTTAGAAAAGTGGCCTCTTGACCTCATGAATAAGCTTCTCCCTCGTCACATGCAGATCATTTTTGAGATCAACAGATGTTTCTTAAAAAAGGCCTCCCCCCTTCTAAACAATGATGAGAGCCGTATCCGCAATGTTTCAATTATTGAAGAAGGAGAAGGGAAACAAGTGCGCATGGCGAATTTGGCCATTGTGGGAGGACATGCAATCAATGGTGTCTCCGCCCTTCATACAGAAATACTCAAAGACAACCTATTTAGTGACTTCTACACAATCTATCCTGAGCGCTTCAATAACAAGACTAATGGTATTACGCCACGACGCTGGCTTGCCAAGTGCAATGATCCCTTAAGTGCTCTTATCACTCGCTGTATTGGACGACGCTGGGTTTCTAACCTTGAAGAGCTTGAAAAGCTGGCTCCACTAGCTGAAGACCAAAGCTTTTTGCAAGAATGGATGCAAGTTAAGCGGGCAAATAAAGAGCGCTTAGCTAAGGTTATCCAGGCAGAACACAATATCGATGTCAACTTAGACTCTATGTTCGACTCTCAAATTAAGCGTATTCACGAGTATAAGCGACAAGTTCTTTGTCTCTTTCATGCAATCTGGCTTTATAACCAGATAAAGGATAACCCCAACTGCAACTTCCCCCCTCGGACAATCTTGATTGGCGGAAAAGCTGCCCCTGGCTATCACCTTGCGAAATTGATCATTAAACTGATCAATTCAGTAGCAGATGTCATCAACAATGATCCTGTGACTAAAGGGCGCTTACGCCTGCACTTTATGAGCAACTATCGTGTTTCTCTTGCTGAAAAGATCATTCCTGCAACAGACCTCTCTGAGCAAATTTCTCTTGCAGGTATGGAAGCTTCAGGAACAGGAAATATGAAATTTGCGCTCAATGGATCTCTAACGATTGGTACATTGGATGGTGCAAATGTGGAAATGCTGGAGCATATTGGGAAAGAAAATATCTTTATCTTTGGTATGACCAAAGAAGAGATGCTTCGCACGCGTGCAGAAGGTTATAATCCTCGTGATTACTACAATCAAAACGAGGATATCCAGCGCATCCTTACAATGGTTTCTGATGGTACCTTTGGGAAAGAACCTCCCGAGTTATTTAAGCCTCTTGTTGACAGCTTACTCGACCAGGGGGACTATTTTATGCTCCTCAAAGACTTCCAGTCTTATATTGATTGTCAAAGAGAGGTCGATGCAGCCTTTCAGGATCCAATGAGGTGGGCGAAAATGTCTGTGCTCAATGTTGCAAATATGGGATTCTTTTCTAGTGACCGCTCTATTGCAGAGTATGCAAAAGATATATGGGGGGTACAGCCAGAAAAAAGCCTTCTTCCACCAGAAAGGCGCTAAGCTTTATCAAAAATCGAACGCCCAATGCGCAAGCAATCAGTACCAGCCTCTAAGGCAGCTTTGTAGTCCCTACTCATGCCCATTGATAGCTTGCAAGGGCGCATTAGCGCCTCTTCAAAAAGGAATTTTTGGTCGTGCAACTTTTCAAATAGCTGCCGACATGCCTCATGTGTAGCAAGAGCTGGTGCCATGGTCATCAAGCCTAATACCTCTAACAGAGGGTGTTCTTTACACTCTTTATAAACCTCAGAAAGAACATCCAAATCAAAACCCGCCTTTGAAGGTTCTCCTGATATATTGACCTGAATATACCCCTGCACTGGCTGGTTAAACTGTTGAGTCCAGCGACCAATAGACTGG
Source organism: uncultured bacterium (assembly GCA_964460785.1). GTDB lineage: Bacteria > Chlamydiota > Chlamydiia > Chlamydiales > CAYWQB01 > CAYWQB01. The sequence goes on along the minus strand of CAYWQB010000004.1, from coordinate 59,961 downwards.
ATCAACTCCATGCGATCCATAGAGTGTAAAGTAGCTTTTAAAGGTAGAAGCTTACCGAGCTTTTTCCTTTGGATACGGCCAATAAAGTGCCACTTCACATCACGGGGCATTTGGCTTTTTTTCAACGTGAGCTCTTCTAGACGGTTCTCTCCAAAATCTCGTATATTGTGCTGATCATAAAGGTGCTGCAAACGCGCTATCGGCTGTTTTTTTGAGACGACAACAACTTGGATATCGGAAGGCTGCCTTCCCACCTGCTGACAGAAGTGGAAAAACTCATCATTAAAGGTGGTGTAGCTCATCTGGTTTACGCAAAGCTAGGGGTGCAGAAAGAATTTCATAGTGATAGACCCACTCCTTTAAGTCAGCCGAGGTCTCTGTTTCAAAAGAATCTTCCTCTACAGGGAGGATTTCTGGCTTTTGGAGGTCTCTTTCTATAGTGGAAGGAGATGGAGACGTTTTTTTTGCTATCTTAGGCAGAACTACTTTTGGCGCCACAGGCGCTCTAGGAGCTTCTAGTACGGACTCTTCTCTTTCTTGCGTCTTAGCTTGAGAGCGTCGCAGTCTTGGGAGGATGACTCCCAAGACAATCATAATTAAAAAAGGGATTAGGTTTGCAATATGCTCAGACAAGATTACTCACCTTTGTTGGGCTTTTTCTTTGGCTTTTGATCAGACAAGGCTTTTCTCATCTCTGTGTCAGCTTGCACATTTTTTAAGCGCATATAATCAAGCACACCAAGGTTCCCTTCGCGGAAGGCTTGTGCCATGGCTAATGGAATTTCAGACTCTTTCTCAATGACCTTGGCACGCATTTCTTTCACTTTTGCACTATTTTCCTGCTCTGCAGCTACTGCCATCGCACGCCGTTCTTCAGCCTTGGCTTGGGCAATGCGCTTATCTGATTCAGCACGATCTGCACGCAATTGAGCTCCAATATTTTTCCCTACATTGATATCTGCAATATCAATCGATAGAATTTCAAAAGCTGTTTGCGCATCCAACCCTCTATCTAAAACCAATTGAGAGATCTTTTGAGGAGCTGCTAGCACATCTAAATGTGTCTCTGTAGAACCAATCGCATTAACAATGCCCTCTCCAACACGCGCAATAATTGTTTCTTCTGTAGCCCCACCAACAAGCTGAGCTAGGTTTGTGCGAACCGTCACTCGTGCACGACAAAGAAGCTGAACACCATCACGAGCGACAGCAGAAACATACTCTGCAGGCTCTTTGTTTGGACAATCAATCACTTTGGGGTTCACTGATGTCCGCACAGCATCTAAAATATCACGCCCAGCCAAGTCAATGGCTGTAGCTTGCTTCCAGTCCAACTTGATATTTGCTTTATCTGCAGCAATCATTGCCGCGACAACATCAAGTACACGCCCTCCAGCCATATAGTGGGTTTCAAGGTCTGATGTGGTAATCGACTTTAGACCTGCTTTAAATGAGTTAATGCGAGCGCTAACAATGACTCTGGGAGGGATCTTTCTCAAACTCATCCCAAAAATATTGAAAAGAGAAATAGGTGTTCCTGAAACAAAGGCTTGAAACCAAAGACCAATAAATCGCGCAGAGATCAAGATCGCAATGATCACAAAGGCGACTAAAATGATCAGTAACGCCGGGTATAAGAATGTGTATGACATAAATTAGCTCCTCAATTTTTCTACTACTAAATAACCGCTCTTCTCATCTACGACCCGGACTTTTTCACCTAAGGCTAAGTAACCGCTTTGCGAAACGGCAGAGTAGCGTTGACCTTCAATCATTACATATCCAGAAGGCGAGCAAATGGTTTTTGTTTCTCCTTCTTTCCCAATGAGATTTTGCAAAGAAGAGACCGCTTTATATCCCCCTTGATCTCCCTCGCTATAAAAAGAAGAACGTCGCTTGGACATGCGCAACCAGCGTAGCGCAAAAAAGATTACAAGAGCAACAGTTGCAGCTTCTACAAAGACAAAAAGAATAATTTCCCAAGCATGAGAGGCTTCTAGCATCTGAATAATAAGAGCGACAAGGCAAAGAAGCCCCCCAAACGCACCTAAAATCCCTCCCGGCAGGAAAAACTCTACAAAAATAAACACTAGGGCAACTAACAAAAAAAGATAGGCTATGATCACTTCTTTTCCTCAACAATCACACTTTTACCACGCACTTCTATAACCTCCACTTTCGCTCCCTTTTCTACAAACCCCCCAAGGCTTTGGGCTGCATAAAGTGTGTTATCGATCCTTACATATCCAGAAGGCCTTAACACCATTTCTACTTCCCCCTGCTTACCTAGTAAAGAGAGGTTGAGCCCCCCTCCAGAAGCTTCAAATCCTTCTTCCCGCTTTTGCTCTCCATAAGAAACGATTTGCAACTTACGAGCTCGAGGCGAGGCAAACCACCGTAGAACAAGAGCTCCTGCTATAGCTGCAGCAACACATGCTGCCAGCAAACCAATGATACGGTAAGTGAGCTCTGTAAACTGGCTTGCATAAGCCCCTGTCTCTAAATACTCTCCAAGCCAGCTAAGACTTGGCAGAGCTAAGAGTATAAGGCCTACAAATAAGCAAACCCCTCCTAAAATACCAGGAATCCCAAAACCGGGGATCACAAACACTTCTAAACAAATGAGCAGGACTCCAATCCCAACTAAAGCCAGCTCGAGCCAGTTTAGCGCATCTAAAGAAAAGCTTGAAACTCCAAGTAGGCAAAGACAAAATAAAGCAATGGCTCCAGGCCAACTCATGCCTGGGGCTTGCAGCTCAATATACCCTCCTACTAAAACACCAAAAAAAAGAATTGAAGAGATTGCAGGGAGAGAGAGCCATGCAAGAATCTTTACGGGCCAGCTTGGTGAAGGACTTTCGACCTGTAGGTCTGCATACTGGGCAAAAAAGGGCTCTTCACTTAAAGGCTCTTGAGCAAAAGGCCAGGTAGACTGCGATGACTTGGAGTGCTTGGGGAACAAGATCCCTTCTGCCACCCCATATTCTGCAAGCTCTTGGTAGGTTAGCGTCAGAAGTTTTCCTGGAGAGGAGACCACAACATCCCCTTCCTGTTCTTCCTCAGGATCAATGGATACAATCTCTCCATTTTGCTGAACAACAAACAGGTCAGCATCAACCATCGCTTGTGCTAACCACTCATTGCGCCCAAAGGCTTGGGCAGCAGAAGAAAAATCTGCGCGCAAAGCGGAAATGATTTTTTCAGGAGCAATCTCCATCTTTCCTTGCGCTCCTTGCAGTACAGGAGTTGCAGCCCCCATCACAGCTCCCTCTGCCACGTAGATAAACTGGCAATTATACGCAACTAAAGCGCCTCCAGATAAAGCCCAGTGATCAATATATGCCACTGTAGGAATGCCATCTGTCTTTGCCAAACGGCGTAGCTCAAGCCCTATTTTTTCACAGGCAATAACCTCTCCACCTGGCGTGTCGATATGAACTAAAATAAATAATGGGTTGCGTTTCTTCAGCTCATCTAGAGTTGTTTTTACATAGATCCAGGTTGACTCTGAAATCGGCTGTTTATCCCCTATTTTTAGGTAACCGATAAAGGGATGATTGACACTGTCTCGAGATGCAAAGGCCTGCTGTAATGACTGATTAGAGGGAGAGTTTTCCGCTCTCCCCTCTATAGATAATAGACTACCTAGCAACAAGAGCAGCCAGAAGGCCCATTGCCTAACCAACAAATGCTTCTTTAGCTGACCCCTGTACTTTTTTTGCCCACTTGGTGAGGAATGCAATGATTGCCTCACTTGTTTGCTGCAAGTGAGCATCTGTATGAACGGCTGAAATAAAGCATGATTCATACTGCGATTGCGGGATATAGATCCCTTTTTCAAGAAGGTCATTAAAATATTCAACAAATGCACGCTTATCCAAAGTTTTTCCATCAGCCATACTTTGCACCTTTTTATGACCAAAGAAAAGAGTAAACATACTACCGACTCTTTGTAGAGCACAAGGAAGCTCTGTTTCTTTTAAAAAACTCTCTATTGGATTGAGCAGTAAATTTGCCTTACGCTCCATTTCCTCATAAAACCCTGGTGTATCCAGAAGGCAAAGGGTCTGATAACCAGCTTCCATAGCGAGAGGATTGCCTGAGAGAGTGCCAGCTTGGTAGACATCTCCTAAAGGAGAAATCACACTCATCACATCTGCACGCCCTCCAACACAAGCTGCCGGCAGACCTCCTCCAACGATCTTAGCAAGGCAAGTGAGGTCAGGGTAAATACCATAAAGAGCTTGAGCTCCACCTTTTGCCACGCGAAAACCTGACATAACCTCATCAAAGATGAGTAAAGCGCCACAACTCTTTGTTTCATCGCGTAAAAGCTGAAGCCACTCTGGGTTAGCGGGGACAACACCCATATTGCCTGCCACGGGCTCTAAGATCACTGCAGCCAATCGGTTACGCATCCCTTCTTGGGATAGAAAGTCTAAGAAAGCATCTGGGCTATTGTACGGCAGGCAAATGGTATTTTCCACCATCCCAGCAGGCACTCCCGCAGAGGAAGAGGTTGGATTTCTCCCCAATAAGGGTGCAGCTTCGACTAAAAAGGAATCTGAGTGCCCATGGTAGTTTCCATTGAACTTGACAACCAAGTCACGGCCTGTGAACCCTCGAGCCACACGCACGGCGGTCATTGTCGCTTCTGTACCAGAAGAAACAAAGCGCATTTTTTCCATAGAAGGCATCAGCTGCTGCACTTTTTCAGCAATCTGCGCTTCGATAATTGTAGATGTTCCAAATGAGGTACCTAAAGCTGCTCGCTGGTTTACAGCCTCTATGACTTGTGGATGTGCATGCCCTAGTAGTAGAGCGCCCCAAGAGCAGCAATAGTCGATGTATTGGTTCCCATCTACATCTGTAATTGTGTCGCCTGCTCCCTTTTCGAGAATAAGAGGAGTACACCCCATCCCAGAAAAAGCACGTGCCGATGAGTTCACCCCTTTTGGGATTACTTTTTGTAGTCGCTCAAAAGCAGCTTGGCTTTTCTCTCTCTTATTCATATGAACTCCTTTAGAACAATAGATTTAGCTGGAGATGAGGATGGAAAAAACAACTCATAAATGGCAATGAAAAAATCCTCTTAAATTCGCTGAAAATTATCATCACTTGCTCTATATAGGGACGAAAGAATCCGATGGGTTAAACGTAGGGTTATGAGCGTAATAAACAATTTTCTGGTAAAACTTCTTTTACCGATTTGCACGCTCTTAGCAGCTTTTTCTCATGCCGCAAGCAGCTATTCCTACACAATCGACTTTAAAGGTACTAGTAACAAAGAGGTTTTGCAAAAGCTGCAGCAGTATTCTGAGCTTTATCAAAAAGTTAAAGCTCCCCCTGTTTCTTTAGCCGACTTCCAAAAACGAGTCAAAGAGGATGGACCAAAGCTTGTTGATGTCTTAAGGTCTATGGGGTTTTATGATGGTCAGGTTTCTCTCCTTGTTGAATCAAATGCCTCCTCCTATAAAATAATTGCGAGTGTCTATACCGGAAAGCTTTACCGCATCAACTCATTCCGCATTCTGCCAAGCTATGACTTTCTTTCTCTGAGCAAGCTAAAAGTAAAGCTTGGTGAGCCTGCTCATGCAGAGTATGTCCTTCAAGCAGAAAAAGAGCTGATTAAGCAAGTGCGCAATCTAGGGTACCTAGAAGCATCCTTCCGAAAAAAAGAATACCTTGTTGACCAGAAGAAAAAGCAGTTAAACATCACTTTACACCTCGATTTAGGCCCCAAATACTATGTGGGCAAAACGACCATCTCTGGGAATAAGGCTGTTAAAACGGATTTTATTTTAGACCGCATCAAGTGGCGAGAGGGAGAGGTTTACTCCTCCCTTGTTGAACAAAAATCAATACGTGCAATTGAGTCCACAGGCCTATTTAACCTTGTTGAGGTGTTTTACCCTATGCCCTCCCCTCAGAGTCATGTCTTGCCGATGCATGTCCATGTCACTGAAAATAAGCACCGCACAGTTGGCGCTGGGGTTAGCTATACATTTGATGAAGGTTATGGGGTGAGCCTTAACTGGCAAAACAGAAACTTCACGGGCGAAGGAGACACTCTTTCCCTCGAATCTAATTTTGCAAAAAAAGAGTACTCTATCGGAGGCAGCTACCGCATCCCTTACTGGCTAGGCAACCCTAAAGAAGACCTTTTATGGAGCCTACAACTCGATAAAGAAAAAAATACCGCCTATGATGAAAAATCAGCTAGTATTTCTGCCCTTATTGATAGGCGCATCACCAACAAAGTTAGCATCTCTTATGGACCCAAATTACTCACTCTAACTACCACCGATGCAGTCAATAATGGTAGCTATTCGTTAATTAGCTTTCCCCTGCTCATCAAGTGGCGCAGCTTAAACAGCCTAATTGTTCCAACAAAAGGATGCTCTCTTTCCTACCAAGTTCTCCCCCATAAAAGCTTTCAAGGACGTGGAGTCAATTTTATTACCCAAAAGCTCAAAGGAAAAATTCTCTTTCCCCTCTTTAATGAAGGACTGATTCTTTCCGCTAGTAGCACAGCTGGTTCCATCCTTGGAGCCACTCGCTCTCATATTCCTACCCCCCTAAGACTATATGCAGGGTCCTTCACGACGCTACCTGGTTATAAGTACAATAGTGTGAGTCCTCTTGATAGCAACAACAAGCCCACAGGAGGTCTCTCTATGCTTATTGCTGGGTGCAGTGCAACATTGAGACTACTTGACAACCTTGGATTTTCTTTAGGGTACTCTGCAGGAAATGTGTATGCACAGAAGGTCCCAAAACTCTCTGAAAAATGGTTAAAGTCTTGGACAACGGGCTTAACCTACTATACACCTGTTGGCCCCTTAAGTGTTGATGCCGCATTTCCACTTAATCGACGCCCAGGCATCGATAGTAAATTTCAAATTTATGTAAACTTAGGAGGAAGCTTCTAATGCATAAACGCTTCCTGAAAAAGTTATTATTTTTCACGCTTGCCTGTTGTCTGCTGTTAGGGGCAGGGCTTGCGATCACCTACTCTCTATTCCATACAAAAACAATGCAACAGGCTGTTGCAAATAAGCTCTCAAGCTATATTCATAAGACAACAGAAGGCAAAGTCCTCTTGGAGGGGCTTAAGTTAGACTTCCCGCAACAAGTATTCGTCAAAAAGTGTACTGTTGCCTTACCGGGGGAAACACTTGTTGGCACAGAGCTAAAAGTTAAAATCTCGCTTTGGCAGCTCCTTTTCTCGCAGCTCAGACTTTCCTCTTTAAAAGCTCATTCCCTCACTCTCACTCCCAAAGCAAGCTCCGAGCAGCCTCCTAACGCTTCTTCTCAGCCACCTTCATGGCCATCTATTCCCTTTGCTCTCTCTATCAATGCATTCAGCATAGACAACTTAAATCTTCCTCAAGCAAGTGTCTCATGTAGTGGCTCAGCACAAGTTAAGCCTTTTGGAGGCAGCATCTTACTCCAAACAAAAGTTGAATCCGAACAACTTGGCGTTGCCTACCTCAAGATCTTTGGCCAAGCAAAAACAGAGGAAATTTTTCTCGATAGTAAGTGGACAGTTTCTCCTTTGTTAATACCCTCCCTACATGACACTACACTTTCTTTAAGCGCTTCATCCTCCTGGAAAACCTTACTTGGCCCTATAACAAAAAAAGCGACCCCTGCTGCTAAAGTCAAACTCGTTGCAAACAGTCAAATTAAGGATCAAACCAAGGCAATCATCAGCCCTCTCCAATTGCAAGCAGAACTCCACCTACTTTCAAATGGCTTGGTTGACATTCGTAAAATAGAAGGTAAAACAGCATATGGACAGGCTCAGATGCAAGCGAGAATACAGGTACAAGAAACCCAAGGCTCGCTGATCCATGGCCTCACTCACAGTAATTTAAGATTTTCAGGCTCTTCCTTAGCACAGCTTACAAAAGATATACTCCCTGTAAAAGTCAAACCGATCCAGTGCCTTTTTCAAGGAGTCCTTCAGGAAAGAGAACTTGCAAGCAGCCTTTCTCTTGCCACCTCTGTCGACCAGCTCCCGATAGAAATACAAAGCAGCCTTAATTGGGATCGCGCCCAAGCAGTCAGCCTATCAGATTTAGAAATTCATGCATCAGATAGCCAGGTAACAGGAGCTCTGACTCTAGACTATGGCAAGAACGATGTCATGGGCACTTTAGAAGGCGCTCTACGCAACTTTTCCTTTGCCCCTTTTGGAGTTCCGGCATCTTTTGCAAACTTAGACTTTGAGCTTTCATTTTCAGAGGGTGAGCAGCTAGATTTTCTTTTTTCAGCTCACAATATGAATTCTTCCCTCTATGGGAATCTATTTCAGGGAACTTTAACAGGCTCTACTATTCACTACTTATCAACCCCTCAACTTCTTGCTAAGTTAGAGGCGGATAACTACCTATTCAAAGGCTATACCTTGCGCTCCATTGAGGCAAATATAAGCTCCTCAAAGGATTCCTTTCCCTTCCAAGTTAGTTTGAAAGGAGCAGAGTCGTTTCCTCTAGAGCTAAACTGTGAGGGAGCTATTGCCCGATCCGGAGATCAGTTTTCTACAGACTATTTACAAGGGAGGTTATTTGGTCTTCCCCTCTCTTTATCAAATAACCTTTCCATTACTAAACAAGACCAAGCGATACAACTAGCACCTATAGAACTAGTGCTTGGCCAAGGATCCTGCCAACTTGAAGGGACCTTTCTCCCAAACCACTCGCTTCAGGGGAAGTTTCTTGCCTCTCAACTCCCCATCAAACCTTTTCAGCCGCTATTAGGACTAAACTTTATTGAGGGCTCTTTGAGTGGAGAGTGCAAGCTCTCTGCAAGCCAAGAAGATCTTGATGGAACGTGTGCCTTTACTATTCATCGCCTGTTTTTTCACCCTGAAATGCAAAACCAAGACTCTCCCTTTCTTGGAGAGGTGAAAGGCGCTATTACCAACAATTCTCTCTCCCTCTCAGGCTCTATCCATGGAGGATCAGACAACTTTGCAAAGTTTACCACTGAACTCCCTATTGACTACACTTTGTCTCCACACCCCTCTTTGCAGATCAAGCAGCAAGCACCACTACTTGGACAGGTAGAAGCTATGGGTGATATCTCTCCCTTAGCAAAAAGCTTCCTTACTGAAAAAGATATCCTCACAGGCAACTGGGAAGCTAACTTTTCTCTTGATGGCTCGATAGACTCTCCTAATATCCAAGGAAGTGCCGTATTTAAAAATGGCAGATATGACAACTTATATACAGGGAGTAAGCTGCAAGACATCTACCTAAAAGTAGCTGCCAATAACCACCTCCTTACCATTGAAAAGGGGTTAGCAAAAACAGGAAGTGAAGGCACCTTGAATATTACAGGGTCCCTCTCTTTAGATAAGGAGCAAAAGTACCCCTTAGACCTTCAACTAGATTTACAAAAGTCTCCTATCCTGCGCATTTCTGAAATTTTTGCTTTAGCTTCTGGAAAGCTACAGCTCCAAGGCCCCATCCTACATCCGACTCTTTCGGGTACAGTGATTGCTGATGAGCTAAAAATAACAATCCCTGATAAAGTCTCTGACTCTCTTCCCTTACTTCCTGTGACCTATGTCTACCCTCAAATGGCTCCCTCCGATATGCGAGAAAGACAAGCAGAGCCTTATCCTTTAGGGCTCGATGTGAGAATCAAACTCAATAAGCATAGCTACCTTGAAGGCCGAGGACTCAAGTCGACATGGGATGGAGAATTGCATGTAGAGGGATCTTTGCAAGCTCCAGCAGTAACTGGGAGCCTACTTCTCACAAAAGGCGAGTTTTCATTCGCTTCAACAGTTTTTGAAATTACAGAGGGAAAAGTTTTTCTACACAAAAATACAGAAAGCCTTGGCTCCCTTTATGTCCGCGGAGAGACTTCTGTAGAAGACATTGCCATTTATGCAACTCTCCAAGGAGACCTTCTCTCTCCAAGTTTAACTTTTTCCTCGGGAAATGCGCTGCCCGAAACAGAAATTCTCTCTTTGATTCTTTTTGGATCTTCAGCAGAAAATATCACACCATTTCAAGCGCTACAAATCACACAAGCGATTGCCCAGCTATCAGGGCGCTCATCAAACTTTGACCTCGTCGGTCGCCTAGGCAAGAATATAGGCTTAGATCAGCTTTCTTTTTCAACCATTGATGGTGACCCTTCCAACCTGGAAGTAGAAATTGGGAAGTACCTAACAGAAGATATCTACCTTACGCTGGTAAAAAGCTTAGGAGCGAGCACAAACTATATTAGCTTAGGACTTAAGCTTTATAATAAATTCCGCCTGGGCGTTGAGCGCATCGAGCAAAATGAGACGCAAACGATTAAAAACCGCATCCAGGCGGGTTGGCAGCATAGTTATTGACTGACCATAAAAGAAATCAGCTCTCTTGAAGCGCCATTATCCTTGAGCTCAATAATCTGCCGGGTGGTCAGATTAAACTGCGTATGAGATTTTTCTATTTGCTGCATAATGACCTTTTCATCCACTTGTGCTTGCAAGAGGGCGATGACATCTGCCACCGTTAAAGATTGCTGCTCCTCAATGCGATTGGTGATCCCTGGACTTCTTCTCTCTGCCTTTTGGCGCTCCTCTTCATCAAGGTGGTGCCCAACAAATCCTCCTGTTAAAGCTCCAATTGCCCCTCCGATCAGGACTCCTCCAGCCCCACCGCCATCAATAATCGCTCCTGCGGCAGCACCAATCCCGGCCCCTGTAAGAGCTCCTGTTTCTGTTTTATTTTGGCAGGAGGTAGTTGCCATTCCTACCATCACAATACATAATAAAGCACACTTTTTCACGATCCCCTCCTTTTCGTTTGTAACCTAGGACACGGATAGGACATCAAATAAAAAACAGTCTACAAAAAAATCCAACCTATCAGGGATAATTTCGCCAATTTCAACAGCTACAATGGTTTTTATTAAACATGGCTACAAAAAAAACTTTTCTTACTTTAAGCCTTCTTCCCTCTCTTTTCCTTGGAGGGTTTGCCTCTTCCTTGATGGCTGCCCCCTCCTCCAATATCCAAGAGTATCTTCTTTTCATGGAGAAAAACTCTGAGCTAAAGGAAAACGTCGGATCTCATGAACATGGAGAAATTGAGCTTATTCTAGATCCAGAAACCATAGCCACGATTGAAAAAATCCAAGAAGAAAAGTGGTTAAAAAAGGGTTATCCCCCTGAAGAGGCTCGGAAAAGCTCTCAAATTGGAGTCATTCATAGTGACCCTTATTGGACCTGGGTCCGAGATGCCGTTCTTTTTCCCTCTGGCGTTTATGGGACATATAACCGCATCATTCACCAATCCTCTTTAACAGATAAAGGCCCTGCTGGGGCTATTATCTTACCCGTGACGGAAACGGGTGAAATTGTACTGATTGCAAACTACCGCCATGCAACCCGTGACTGGGAGATCGAGCTCCCCAAAGGAGCTAGAGAACAAGGGGAAACAGCACTTGAAGCTGCAAAAAGAGAAACTCTGGAAGAGACTGGATATGATACCTTGTCTATTACCAAACTAGGAGACGTCACTTTAAATTCTGGTGTGGTTGCTGGCGTTGCACCCCTCTTTTTTGCCAAAGTGTCTGCGCTAGGACTGCCTCATCAGGATGACTCTGAGGCGATCCTTTCTCCTGTTGTCTTACCATTAGATCAAGTAGAGATGATCCTTGAAGAAGGCAAGATTGAAATCTCTAGAAATGGGAAAAAAGTGCAAGCCTTTGTACGTGATGCAGACCTTGCGCTTGCACTCTTTCTTGCAAAAAGGCAGGGCTTACTATAAAGCGTTAGCCAGTTCTCTGACAGGTTCTACCCAACGCCCATGGGCTTTTAAAAGCGCAACAAGCCGATCTGGCCCCTCTGCAAAGGGGATGTTGCGCTCTACTCTCTCTTTCCCTACATATAGGTCAATTTTTCCACTCTGAGATCCCACATACCCAAAATCTGCATCCGCCATTTCTCCTGGGCCATTAACTATACAGCCCATAACGGCAATTTTTACACCAGGCAGGTGAGCTGTGCGCGCTTTGATCTCTTTGGTGACTTCTTGCAAGTCAAATAAAGTCCGCCCACAGCTTGGACAAGAGATAAACTCTGTCTGAGTATAGCGCATGCGCGAACCTTGCAGAATACTAAAGGAAAGATCCTTAAGAAGGCCGACCTCATAATCTCCTTGAATCCATACTCCCTCTCCAAGCCCATCACATAGCAAAGACCCGCACTCCATGGCTGCAGCAATGGGCAGTTGTTCTTTTGACTCTGAGTAAGAAAAACTCAAAATGACAGGCATTTCTAGTGTCTCTTGCTTTAAAAAGCTAAAAAACTGCCGTGCCGTGTGCATGCGATTATTCAAGGGGTTGAGGAAAATTACAGAGGGCTTGAGAGTTTTAATCTGACTCCAAGAAGAGGCTGGCTCATCTTGAATGTAAAGAGCAAAAGGCGCCCCTACTGTAGAAGAAAAGCGTTGCTTTTCCACATGATTGGCAGCTTGGTCAAGAGTCATGAGGGCTACTTCTTTTCCCTCTGGAGCGACTTGGGAAAAACAGCTAGCAGTGCAAGGAGGGAAAGAGCCTGAAAAAGGCTTGATCAATGCATCTACAGCTTCTGCCCCCCCAAAGGCTTTTTCTCCATTTTCTTGATAGCCATAGTCTGTAAGGTCTGCTTGCCCCTGCCAGCTCATTAGGCAAGACCCATCTTTATGTAGGCTGATCTGCTGAGGCCATTTGACCTTGCGCTTTGTGATCGCCTGGTAATCCCGCCCGACTTCGACAAAAGGAGAGTTTGGTTGGTTTGCGTACCTCTCCGCAAATTGAATGATGCGTTGACAAGGATCCATTTCAAACCATGGGTCTTCTGTAAGAGAAACACGGATTGTATCACCGATACCATCTAGCAATAAGCTTCCAATTCCGACAGCAGACTTCACGCGCCCTTCCATTCCCATGCCCGCTTCTGTCACACCTAAATGGATTGGGTAGTCCCACCCCATTTCATACATGCGCGCACAAAGGAGGCGATAGGCTGCGATCATTACATGTGTATTGCTTGACTTCATAGAGAAGACAAACTGGTGAAAGTCATGCTTTCTGCAGATCTCTGCATACTCAATGGCGGAGGCGACCATCCCTTCTGGAGAATCCCCATAGCGATTCATAATGCGATCGGAAAGTGACCCATGGTTGGTTCCAATACGCAGAGCTTTTCCAAGCTTTTTACACTTTAAAACCAAAGGAGCAAACTTCTCTTCTATCTTAGCTAGCTCATCTAAATAGCTGCTATCAGTATAACTAATTTCTTTAAAGCTTGCCCGGCGATCTGCAAAGTTACCTGGGTTGATGCGTATCTTATCCACGAAGTCTGCCACAAGCATTGCTGCAGGAGGATAAAAGTGAATATCTGCAACGAGAGGTGTTTGATACCCCTTGCGGAGAAGTTGGTTTTTAATATGCTCACATGCAAGGGCTTCTTTCCTCCCCTGCACGGTGACACGGACAATTTCACAACCCGCATCAGCTAAGCGACACACCTGCTCAACTGTGGCTTCTACATCATCTGTTGGCGAGGTTGTCATGGATTGGACCCTGATAGGATTTGCTCCACCAACTCCAATACCAGCAACCTTGACCTCTCGTGTAGGACGCCTTTCGGTTTGAAAAATCTTTTCACAGTATGGCATGCCACCAACCTCCAACTATATAAGGCGGATATAGGATACGGTATTTGAAGCTATTGAGTCAAAGCAGGACAAGATATCTTCTTTAAATTTTGACAGCTAACAATAAAAGCTTTATTTCATTAGGTAGAAAAAATGCTTCTACCTGGTGCAATGGTCAAAAAATCTCTAGAAACAGCTCTCCAAACCTTAAGCCCTTTGGGCGCTTTCGCTCTGCTTTTTTGGCATGTCGTGCTGGGCTGCTTCTGCTCTTGGCCACGTTGGCGCCTACTCCGCGAGCAGCTCTATGAAGTTGGTGTTTTATCTTTACTGGTTGTCGCTATCACCGGTTTTTCTACAGGCTCTGTACTTGCGACCCAATCATTCTACCAGCTTGCTGATAAGGGACTTGCGGGAGCTACAGGAATCATGGTGACCAAAGCAATGATGATTGAACTGGGCCCCATCCTCACTGCATTCATGGTGACAGGGCGCATTGGCGCTGCGATCTGTGCAGAGTTAGGATCGATGAAGGTCACTGAGCAATTGGATGCCATCCGCTCTATGGGAATCAATCCCACCACCTACTTGATCACACCTCGCTTCATAGCAGGTGTGTTTATGGTGCCCCTCCTCACTATCTTCAGTATTATTTCAGGCCTACTTGGTGGCTATCTAGTGGCAACCTTCCTATTTGGCATGCCTCCAAATGACTTTTATGGTCCCCTTCCAAGCCAAATCAGCTGGTTTGACTTAGGAAGCGGCCTTTTGAAAGCCTTTTTCTTTGGCATCCTCATTATCTCTATTGCCTGTTATAAGGGGATAGAGACAAAGGGAGGAGCACAGGGTGTGGGGAAAGCAACAACAAGCAGTGTGGTCACCACCTATGTTGCGATATTGATTAGCAACTTCTTTTTGACGACTTCTATGTACTCTTTAAGGGCTATATTCTCATGATGATCCGGGTTCAGAAGCTAAATAAGTCATTTGGTAAGAATCAGGTTCTTTCCAACTTAGACCTTGAAGTCGACTATGGAGAAACGGTTGTTATTGTCGGCTGCTCTGGAGTGGGAAAAAGTGTTTTACTACGTCATATCATTGGCTTATTACATGCAGACAGCGGCTCGGTCGAGATTGCAGGCAAACCTCTGCAGTTAACAAAGGAAGGGCTTTTAGATGCTCCTATTCGAGTGGGTATGCTCTTTCAATCATCCGCGCTTTTTGACTCTATGACTGTAGGAGAAAATATTATCTTCTACCTCCGTGAACATGGAGAGATTACCTCTGCCAAGCAGTTACTAGAAAAAGCACAGCAAACCTTAGCTCTTGTTGGGCTAGAAGGTACAGAAGGGAAAATGCCAGCAGAGCTTTCTGGAGGGATGAAAAAACGCGCAGCACTGGCCCGTTTACTTGCTTACGATCCTAAACTCATTCTATATGATGAGCCAACAAGTGGGCTTGATCCTGTGACTTCTCTTCAAATCGGAGAACTGATCCAAGATGTACAAAAAAAATTGGGAGCGACAAGCTTGGTAGTCTCTCATGACCTCCCCTTGTCATTCAGAATTGCAGATCGCATTGCCCTGCATAAAGCTGGAAAGCTCCATTATGTTGTTCCTCCAAAAGAGTTTGAGCAACTTGAAGATCCTTTAGTACAATCTTTTATTACAAATGCACAAATAGGGCATGCGAGGTGATTAGGTAGATTATGGAATCGAAAGATAAAACCAAAACAGCTGTCATCGGTCTTTTTGTCCTTGGAGCCATTCTGTTTCTTGGCTGGATGTTGATCTTTTTGCGCCCAACAATTGGAGATGGCAAGCAGATTCTCACTGTTCGCTTCAACTCTATTGATAAAATCACTGTAGGGACACGTGTCTCTTATGCTGGTAAGCCTGTGGGGGAAGTCATTGCCCTAAAAGAGTTATGGGATCGAGAAGAGGCGGCAAAAGATGACCAACTTTTTCTTTATGAGGTTACTTTAGCGATTGATTCAGGAGTCCCTGTCTATTCTACAGATGAGTTCAGTGTAAAAACAACAGGACTCTTTGGAGAAAAGTCCATTGCCATTACACCAAGGCCCAGAAAGCGGGGAAAATCTGCTCAAATCATCAAAGGGGATATTGTTTATGCAGAGTCTGTAGACCCCCTAGAGGGCACAGTCAACCAAATCTATACGCTCTCTACAAAAATGGGAAAAGCGCTAGACTTAATTATAGAACTGATAGAATCGAATGAAGAGAGCATTGACTCATTCTCAACCACATTCAATCGTATTGCAAGCAACCTCTCAATGGTGCTAGAGCAACTCAATCAAACACAAGCAATTGAAAGACTTTCCCAAGCAGCAGGTGCCATCGAGCAGGGTACAAGAGAATTTGCAATTCTAACGCAAGCAATGAATCAAGGAAACTTTGGACAATCTCTAAGCTCTGCTACACAACACCTTGAAAGTATTCTTACTGCTGTTGATGACCCCGACTCTTTGCGTTCTATCCTTCATAATATCAGCATACTCAGCAAAGACTTAACAAACCTGCACCAATCCTTTGAGAAGCTTGCCAGTGCAGGCTCGAGCTTTGAGCGCACCTCAGAGCTTGTCCAAACGCTTGCTGAGAACCTTATTGATGGAAAGGGAAGCTTAGGTCGCTTCCTTTCAGATGACCAGTTTTACCTTCAAGTTGAGTCTGTGGTTAGCAAGGCGCAAGCCCTAATGAATGATATCAACCACTATGGCCTTCTTTTTCATCATGACAAGAACTGGCAAAGAGAAAGAGCAAAGCGCATCAACTTACTCTCCGATATGGAAACAGCAAAGGACTTCCAAAACTACTTCCAAGAGGAACAGGGAACGCTTGAAACAAGCTTTTCTCGCATAGAAGCTGTTCTTAAGAAGGTTCATGGAGCTCCATTAAATCAAACGGTGGTGCAACCTTCTTTCCAAAAAGGGTTTGCCGATCTGTTAAGACAGGTAAACTCACTTCAAGAGCGACTAGAAGCTTTGAATAGCAACATTATCCAGGAGCAAAAGGCTCAATGACTAAGGGGCTCTCACGACTGAATGCTTTATCCAGAGGGACGCTTTTAGTCGCCTCTCCAGAGGTTGATACCCCTCTCTTTGCACGGTCTGTTGTACTCATATGTGAGCACAGCCTAAAAGGAACCTTTGGCTTAATCATCAACAAGCCCATGGATCCTAAGATATTGAAGCAACTTTTTCCCTCTTCGATCCATACAAGCCCTTCAATCAAGCTTTCTTCAGGAGGCCCCGTCGAACCACATCAGCTGATGATCTTGCACAACCATCCAAAGCTTACTTCTGAAGCTTTAGAGGTTTCTCCTGGACTCTATCTTGGTGCAGACCTAGCTTCCATCCAAGAGCTTTCTTTACAGCAAGATGAGGACTACTATGTTTGTTTTTGCTTGGGATATAGTGGCTGGGATCAAGGACAACTTGAGCAAGAGGTCATGGACAACCAGTGGTTTTTAGCTCCTTGCCTGCCAGATCTCATTTTAGCTCCAGCTATGTCAGATATATGGTCTGAAACCCTTAAGAGGATGGGGAGTAAGTATGCTCCCCTCTCTTTTATGCCAACAGACCTTTCTCTTAACTAGTCTAGGAAGCCCACTTCACGCAATAATAGAACAGCAGCGGCCTTAGAGAACCCTTGTGGCATAAAATCATCACCACATTGGTAAAGTTTTATGATCGCATGATGAGGGCTCACCTTCCAGCGCCTAGCCATAAGAGAGATCACACCAGTATAAGGGTTTGAGTCTCCTCCTGAGATGCCTTTTTTCAAGACTTTTTCAGCGACCTCTTCAAGAATCTTTGGCTTACGTTTTTTCATTTCCTTTTCATACTTTGCAAGAATCTCTCCTCGAGAAAGAGGAAACTTATAAGCGGACATAAAGACATCCCAGTCAATAAGGCTAGGATCTAAGCTTAAGTCTTCCATCACAGATTGAAAAAATGCATTTCTCTGATGTGTAGGTTCTTCATGATTAGGAGTTCTATGAGTTTGGTAAATCTCTTCAAGAGCTTGTAGCTTTTGCTTGTAGAGCACCTCCGAGAGCGCCCCTCGAACTTTATTATAATCATCACTACCCGACTGAAACACTGGACGATTGGCCAATTTTACCTTCCAGCATTTAATAATATCCAAATCATCATAGAGCATGAGCTCATGCTCTATCATATGCTTCAGATCTTTTGTACAAATAGGACCACAGTTGCGACCAAAGTTCGCAAAGTGCCTGTAGATGGGGATCATACGTTCTTGGTATTCTTTTTCGGGAAGCAAACCCTCCTCGCGCTTCTCACTGCACTCTTGAACCACCTCAGAGACCAACTGTAGCCTCGTATCTAAGCAATGAAAAAAATCCTCGAAGTCATCAGATCCTCTAGGAGGAACCCCTGTAAAAGAAATTCGCCCTTGAACATTCTTCAAGAAAGTTGTTGCAGATACTCGATCTTCTGATTCAAGAGGTAGCTTTTCCATCCAGCCAAGCAGACGATCAGTGGGCCTATCAATAATAGCTTCTGGAAGCTCCATAGAGCCTGGCTTTACGACCTTCTCTGTCCGCAGGTCGAACACTGGTAAAAGCTTACCTTCTTCAACGTGCTGAAATGCGGTAAACAAAGATTTAGGTCGGTGATTAAAAAGTATCCGCAAAATTCTAGGGTCATCTTCTCTTTGAAGGAAGCCTTCAATCTCCCCCTCTGTTAAAGAGCGTACTCTTTCAGCTTCTTGCTTATAAAACTGAACAAGGTTTCTATCTGCTTCTGCAACCTTTGATAAATCAACCTCCTCCCAATGGATCCTTGGATCAGCAAGCAGCCTCTTATTGAGGGGTACATGTGGAGCTCCTCCTCGAATTTCTCTATTTATAGCAACTAAGCGTAAGAATAACGGTTCTTCCTCCCCTGGCACTCGCTGATTTGGGTTGACTCGTGGATTATCAAACCAAAGCATATTCCATAAAACGGGATCTTTATTAACCAACAAGTCTGACATGATATTAAATAGATCCCTATTTTCTTCATCTCTACCTAGCTCTGGGAGAACCTTCTCGGCAAAAAAGAGCGCAGCTTTTCGGTTTCCATATCGGATTGCTAGGCGCAATAGGTCTACATCTCGCCGACCTCCCCTCCAGTCCTCTCTTCCTGACTGCGCTAATAGTAGCAAGAACTTTTGATTCCTTGTGATGATCGCTTGCTCTACAGGAACAATACCTTGCCAGCGAATGATAGCCTCTCCATATTGAAAAAAGCTTCCACCGGCCACAAACCTCCCCTGCGCTGACAAGAAAGTCCCATCTCCAAAACTGATTGAACCATCTCTACTAATGATAGATCCATTATCATCCACGGCTATGTCCAACTCTGGAAAGAAGATTATTTGCCGGATAGACCCATTAGGTAGGCATACAAAACCCTTCCCACTTATCTGAGAAAGGCTCAACTCAGGATACTTCAGCATCTCCTTCACATTGTCCAAACAATGACTATCAGCTGCGACACTGATTGGAGCAATCCTAGAGTCATTTGCTAGATTAATCAAAAGGCCTCTAAGAAAAGGATCATTTAAATACGTTGTGACCTGGTCTTTTAAGCGGGCACGAAGAGCCAGCATAAGGCAGCTATCTCCTTTCTGAGTGAAGAGATAGCCTACAGGATCTCTGCGAAAAAGCTCTTTAGCTACCTCACTCCGCCTATGCGTCAAAGAGAGGTGAAAGGGTAAGTAACCACTATTATTTCGTACTACAAGTAACTCAGGGAGTGCTCCAGATACTTTTTTTACTAAAGGAAGGCTCCCATACATAGATACCATATGTAGACAGGTATTCCCATTTGCATCCTTGAGGTTCCACTCAATGGGTGCCCCACTCTTATACAGACGATCAAAGCGCCTTGCAGAACACGATTCACAAAGAATATGAAGCCCTGTTTTCTCACTTCCAGGAATACGTGCATGAATATTGATGCCATTTGCTGGGTCTACGGCCCATAGAAGAGCTTTTTCACTTCCTCTTTCACACACATGGTGAAAAGCTGTATAGCCATTTGCGTCTCTAGCCTCTTTGTCTACCCCACTTTCTGATAACTTCTGACATATTTCTTTGAACCCACTTCTCATCGCTACCATGAAAGGAGTCTCTTGCATCATATTGCGAGCATTTTTATCCACTCTAGGGTCTGCAAGAAGCTTATTAAGAAGAGGCATATTTCTTTTGCGCACAGCATGGAAAAAAATGGTTTCTCCATTGTGAGTAGATTGGCTATTCAAATCCTCAGCAGTCATCTCCTCAACAGAAAGTATTTCTGTAACAGCACGCTCATCACCCACTGCTGTTGCTTGCACAAGCAATGAACGCCCTACAGGATAGATCTCCCGAAATTTTGAAAGGCTATAGTTTGCTATCAGTTTAGCACAGTCATAAGCTTGGGCTTTGAGAGCTATCTGACAAAGAGGACTCCCATTATATTTATATTTCAGTAGGTGAAACTTTTCTTTCTTTATAACCTGATCTAAGCTTTGACTTAGGTTACGCCTTGTAAGCTCGATGACAATATGATGATGAAAGTTTTCCTCTGCTTTATTTGCACGAGTTGGATATGTACTGAGTATTGTTTTACTACAAATTCTACTCAAAAGGTCATCTGAAACTTGCCTTATATCGTCTTTAAGAAAGCGCATTTGAAGAAGGCTCACTATCCTCCAATGCCTATTTTTTTGACTGTTTTCTAGAGCTTCGGGCAAGCTTTCTCGATCATAGTTTACAACGGGAGACACCCCCATTATCCCTTTACATCTAGCCTCTTTCACCTCATTTTCATCAATAATGAGAGAGAATTTTTCTCGGATAAATGTGCAAACCTTTTGGTCTGTAGGAGACTGCCCTTGAAACCGCTGCTCTACTTGAGCTAGCTCGTCTGGCTTTATCTTTCTAGAAGATAAGGATTGAGGTTTTATTATATATCCTTGAATAGACATAAAAACTCTTTAAAAAGTCAAAAAAATTAAAAATTATAACCATTCAAACATTTAATTAAAATATCAATTAGATCTATATGGACCTTTTGACTTAAATAAAAAAAAGCTATACCATGCGCGCCTTTTGCTAAAATCTTTATGGATTTTTTACGACATGGCTTTGCTTGATTCTCCCTTACAAATCGATGCTGCTAGTTACCACCAGCTTGTGCAAGAAGGCTCTATTTTTTATGAGTTACGAGAAGATACAGAAGTGGCAAATGAAGCATTTATTCAGGCAATCGAGCTTGTTCACCCAAAACTGCCAGATACGACCGCTGATGTTCTACAGACAATAGAACGCACGCTGCATGCCGTGCATGCACATATTGCGAAATGTAAACAAGCCTCTGACCTTTTCTCTCAGCTACAAAACTTAAAAGAACGCGTACAGGCGACGCAGGCAAAAAATCGAAGGGACTCAATAAAAAAAATATTTAACACTCAAGACTTACAGTTTGCAAAAACCCTGCAACCTCACATGTTTGTTGAAGTAACGCAATTCACACCCATCTCAGCCAAACTCCCCGCTTTGAAGGCAGCTCCTTGCTCATGCTCTCTTCCCTCCCTTCCGCAGATGAAGCTTTTGACCAGGCACGAATTCAAGGTTGTAGCTGGGAAAATTCATAAATTTTCTTAAATCTATTGCCTTTTTCTTTATAAAATCTTAACATATTTTCTTTCCAAATGGATTTGATATGTTTAAAAAGCTCTTCATCACTCTTCTCATTCTGCTTTTTATCTGCTTGTTTAATAGCTCAAATATTGCAGATACCCCTCCCCAATCTTGTAGTTGCCAACATCAACATGCGCACCTTATTGAAATTTTTTATAAGCACCGCAAGCAGCTGAAGTATTTAGAACAGGCTAATCACCCTCTCATTATCTGCTTTTCAGGGACCCCCGGCATGGGGAAAAGTACCATTGCACGGAGAATTCAAGAGCACTATAAGGCTATTGTCATTAGCTCTGATGAAATTCGCTCTCTCCTTGAAGGTTCTCCAGAAATTGCTAAAAACAGGCCTTCTGACCAGCCTACCGACAAAGAATATTTTTATTTTCTTCTCAATCACCTCCCACAAAATAATCGCTTAATCGTGCTTGATATGAGCATTGACCGTACATATCGAGAGTTCCTTCCATGGGCTGCAAAACATGACCTCCCCGTATTTATCATCCAAATTGGCGTACCCAAAGAGCTTGCTGCAGAAAGAATCCGCAAGCGCAACGGCAAAAAAGATGGAGATAACTTAAAAAAGCTAGGGCGCTGTTACTCTGATTATGAGAAATTTTCAGAGCGAGTGGGCGTAGACTATGAGCTGGATAATACCAATGCGCCAGACCTTGATGGACTTTACCAAGCGATTAATCACCGGCTTGAAAAGCAAGACATTTGCAAGCGCCTTTTTAACCAAATCATTGGTAGCTTCTCTTCCTAATTTAGATTTACATCAATAAAAGCCATCTTCTAACTTGCTCTCTACACATCATATGAGAGGCTGTTTATGTATATTGGGAAACAAGAAGTGGGTCCTGCATCCCCTCCATTTTTTCTTGCTGAAATGTCAGGCAATCACAATAGATCTTATGAAAAGGCCCTTTCTATCGCAGATGCAGCAAAAGCTGCAGGAGCATCCGCTCTCAAGCTTCAAACGTATACAGCAGATTCATTAACGATCCCTTGCAATAAAGAAGACTTTCTTGTGACAAACAGGCAAAGCCCCTGGTTTAATAGAAATCTCTATGAGCTATATGAGCAGGCACATACAAGCTTTGAGTGGACAAGAGACCTATTTGCATATTGTCAGTCCATTGACCTCCCCTGCTTCACATCAGTCTTTGATGAAGAAACCATTGATCAGTTAGAGCCGCTCAACCCCTGTGCATATAAAATTGCCTCTTTTGAAAATATCCACTACCAGTTAATTCGCCATGCAGCTCAGACAAAACGCCCTCTACTCATTTCCCTTGGCCTTGCAAGCGAAGAGGAAGTGGAAGAGCTTGTTGAAGCTGCTCGCTCCTCTGGTTGTGAGCAAATGATGCTACTTAAGTGCTCGTCAAGCTACCCTGCAAAAACAAAAGACCTCAACCTAGCTCAAATTCCCTATCTTAAAGAAAAATATGGCTGTGCTATTGGGTTTTCTGATCATACTCTTGGCAACCAAGCAGCCCTTACATCTATCGCTATGGGTGCTGAGCTAATAGAAAAGCACTTTATTGATACCCTAGATGAAAAGACTGTGGATAGCTCCTTTTCTGCAGATCAGGAGCAGTTTAAGCAACTTGTCAAAGATGGTCACAAAGTTTGGGAGTCCATTGGTTCTCCTTCGTTTACCATGACAGCAGAAGAAAAAGAATCGACCATCTTCAGAAGGTCTATTTATGCGATCAAGCCAATCAAGAAGGGGGAAATTTTTTCTTCCGAGAATATCCGTGTCATCCGTCCTGGATATGGTTTACACCCTCGATACTATGATGCGCTCACTGAGCAATCTGCCAAGCAAGATTATCAAGCTGGTGATCGAATTTCCTCTGTAGAGATAAGGGAAAACTCTTGTAACGCTTAGGCGAGGAATCTGCAAAAATTACTCCGCTAAAAAAGCTGATAATTGGTTCACACAAAAGTCAAAATCATCTTTGTTCAAATTTGAATAATTGTGATCAGAGTCAATTTCTTTGATCTCAATCGAATTTGATAACTTATACTTTTTCAAAGCGTCCCCTACGCCATATTCATCTTGTTTTCCTTGGATAATCATGAATGGCTTTGAAATATACTGAAGATGATGTGTTCTACTTTGCTCTTCATTACACTCTGGGTGTTTAAAAGGATAACCAAAACAAGCTATTTTTTTGATGGCTGGCTCATCATGAGCTAGTGAAGAAATAATTCCTCCAGCAGAGTGCGAAATCAAATACACACGCTCAAATTTATGGGCAGTAAGAAAAGCCTTAAGACGCTTAACATTTTGCCTAATATCAAATTTTCGCTGATCTAGCCTTAGATATCTAAGACAAACATGCCGGGAAAAGTAATACAAAAATTTTCGCTTTCGAATGACATGAATCACCTTTGCTGTTTTTTCAAAAAAGCGAGGGAAAAGCTGCCAGTTTCTACCGAAAAATCTTATTTTAACCTCTAAAAAATTGTGGAAGTCTCTTAAATCCAATTCATTTATCTGGCTAAAGTGAAAGACGGAGCATCCTTTATTTCTTAATTGTTCAATAATATCGCTCACATCTTTAGAGCTCTTTTTAAAATTCTCTCTGCCAATAAAGATGATGTTCGTATTTTGCATACTGAATCTTCAGATACCCTTTCGTTTCAACATTTAAATTAAACGAATAACATAGTGAGCACTCCTATCAAATTAAAGCTTTTATGCATATCTTTAACTCGATGGTGATGGCTCCATTGAAGCCGCACAGGATCTAATGATTGAGAGCTCTGAGATTTTTGTGAAAGTAGCAGTTCGTCTTTATTGAGATGTGCGCCAATGAAAGACGCACTGTGTCGATCTTAAACTAGACTGGAGACCAAGCTTTTGAGACAAAAAAAAACAATGACCCGCAACTTTTTGCAAGTCATTGTTTTCGCTATACCTTCTGTAGATACAGAATTAACGCTTAGAGAACTGGAAGCTCTTACGAGCACCAGCGCGGCCATACTTCTTACGCTCACGCTTACGAGGATCGCGACGTAGAAGGCCTAGAGCCTTAAGGTCTGGACGACGAGACTCATCTTCTAAAACCAAAGCTCTGGCAATCCCTAGCTTTACAGCATCAACTTGGCCTTCGATGCCTCCACCCTTAATACGGATGACGATATCGTAAGCACCTACTTTATCCACAGCTTGTAGAGCAGATAGAGCTTCTTTACGCTGCACTTCTAGAGGAAAGTATGTTTCCATTTCTTTTCCATTTACGTCTGCTTTACCAGTCCCTCTAGGACGTAAGCGGACAGAAGCGACAGCAGTTTTTCTTCTTCCAGTAGCAACAAATTCTTCCATTTCTAACACCCTTTCCCGTTAAATCTCAGCCTGAACGGGCTGCTGTGCTGTTTGCTTATGAGCATCACCAGCGTAAACACGCAAGCGCTTGAATTGTGCGCGACCTAGACGAGTCTTAGGCAGCATTCCTTTAATGGCATGCTCGATGATGTGAGCAGGCTTCTGTTCTAAAACTTCTTGGAAAGTTGAAGTACGAAGACCTGACATGTAGCCAGTGTAGTAGCGATAGAGTTTTTGTGCACGCTTTCTACCAGTCACTTTAATTTTATCAGCATTGATGACGACAACGCCATCTCCCGTATCAGCATGAGGAGTAAAAGTAGGCTTGTGTTTTCCGCGCAAAATTTTTGCAATTTCGGAAGCAAATCGACCTAATGTTTTCCCCTCAGCATCTAGGACAAACCAAGACATTTTCTCGCCTTGACGGTTCTTCATCACCGTACTTGGCTTTTTGAGTCCTTTTTTCACAAGTACACCTATTCATTTCACTCGAAATTCAAAGGGCAACATCATAATGCCTAGGCTGTTTTAGGCCAAGATTTTATTCGGTTTCTGGGCCATTCTCTTTAATTGAAATGGCTATAACTACCAAAGAGAAGAGAAAAACAGAGGCAAATAGGGCCAAAGTCTCACCATATGCATGCGAAAAGGAACTTTTCACAAGAGCATGCACATGACTCAAAGGCGTTGCTGGAAACAGCTCTTTTAGTTGCCCATCATGGAGAGCTCCTGCAAAGATAAGATTTAACTTCTTTAAACTCAAGTGAGGAACTGCGATTTCATTTCCCACTAAGCGAGATATAAAATTCCTGTACCCTAAAAAGTCAAAAGCCAAGGTAAAGAGCGGAAGTCCAATACACCCCCCCATAAAGCGAATGGAGGCAAAGATGCCCCCTCCAACTCCTGCCTTACTCGCTGGAGTTGCGTGGATGATCATACTACCGACAACATTAAAGAAGAGTCCTAAGCCAACCCCATACCCTGCAAGGCCTACGGCCATATACCAAAAAGGCGCTCTCTGTTCGATGGCGATAGATAGACCTAACGTTGCACAAATGAGCAAAACAAGGCCCCCCATGCAAAGCGTCTTAGGGCGTACAGCATGAAAAATAGAGCCCCCATAGACTGAGGAGAGGAAGAGCCCTAGGCAAAAAGGCAAATAGAAAAGCCCTAGTTTACCGGAAGGAATCTTGAGAGCTTGTGTGTAGTACAAACCTAAAAAGACAATCAAAGAGAAAATAGCTGCGCCAGCACAAAAAGCAGCTATATTCCCTCCAAGAAAGTTTGAGTTTTTAAATAAGGACAGATCAATGACAGGCTTTTTCTTTTTTCTCTCCACAAGGAAAAAGCTCATCAAGAAGCAGGCGGCCCCTAAAACTGCAGCTAGGCTTTGGATACTTGCCCACCCCCAATGGCTTCCTTGACTAAGCCATATAATAAATAGGCCTATTCCTAGAGCTTGCATCACTCCCTCTTTCATTCCTAAAGACTCATTGCGCACTTCAGGCTTATCCTTGGGCAATAAGATTTGTAGTAAAATGAGCTGGGCAAGAGACCATGCGGCTAAAACAGCAAAGATAGCTCTCCAGCTAGCAAAGTGCATGCAGTAACCACCAAGGAAAGGCCCTATCACAATACCTAGAGAGCCTAGAGAGATCCAGCGACCAAAAGCTTTTGCTTTCCAGTCTGGGGGCAGGAACTTAGTAAACACGCTAATCCCCAACCCTGCTACAGCGGCACTCCCCAAGCCTTGGACAATTCGTCCTCCTGCCATCGACCAAATCCCATTGGAGAAGGTAGATAGTAGACACCCTATGGCAACTAAGAAGATGCCCACACTCAATGTTTTTTTGATCCCAAAGACATCTCCAAAGCGCCCTGCCAAGATCGAGCATGAGCCAACCATCACCAAATAGGAAATGACGACCCACTGAAGAGCTTGGTATGAAAGTAAAAAATCTTTTTGGATCTCACTTAGGGCCACAGTCACAGCTGTTCCATCCAGTCCTAGTAATAAGGATAGAGGGATCACAGACCATAAGACGGCATGACATTGGCGGCTACTGAGTTCTGTCATATGAAACTCTCTAGAAGGTACGTTAAATAAATCTCCTACTTACTTAAATTTTTATTTTTAAAAAAGCTACAGAGATCCCTTGCTTGTCGGAAATGACATAGAACGATAGAATTCTTCCCCATTCCTATTAAAAAGTTTCATGTGCTATGACTCGAGATCTAAAGACTTTCTATATAAGAACGTATGGCTGCCAAATGAATGAGCTCGACTCCGAGATCATGGTTGGTCAACTCCGCTCACGGGGACTGATGCAAGTAGAGGATGAAAAGCAAGCTGACTTGCTTTTGTTTAATACATGCTCGATCCGAGATCTTGCAGAGCGGAAGGTTATGGGGAAAATTGGTCAAATTGGCAGATCTCGACAAAAAAATGCAGTCATCGGAGTAACGGGCTGCATGGCCATGGCAAAAAAAGATACACTTTTTCGCAAACTCCCTCACATTGATTTTGTATTAGGAACAAATAATATCAGCGACTTAAATGCCGTCCTTGATGATGTCTTAGCAAGCAAAGAAACGCGCTGTTATACAGATACACGCTTTGAAGAAAATCTCGACTATCACCTTGCACACCGGGAAGACAAGGTTAAGGCATATGTCTCCATTATTCGAGGATGCGATAAGTTTTGCACTTATTGTGTCGTTCCTTACACACGAGGACGTGAAGTATCAAGGCCTCTTGAGAGCATTGAAGAGGAGTGTAAAAAACTTGTCGATGCTGGATACAAAGAGATCACACTCCTTGGACAAAACGTAAATAGCTATGGCAAAGACTTTAAGCAAAGTGACACACGCTTCCATGACCTTCTATATCGACTAGATGCAATCCCTGGCTTAGAGCGCATTCGTTTTATGACCAGTCATCCTTGTGATATCACAAAAGAGTTAATGGTAGCAGTTCGCGACCTTCCCTCTCTTTGTGAATTTGTCCACTTTCCTATTCAAGCAGGTTCAGACCGCATTTTGAAAAAAATGCATAGGATTTACACGGTACAAGAGTACTTTGACAAGGTTGCTCAATTTAGAGAAATCATGCCGTCTGTCAGCCTAGGGACGGATATCATTGTAGGCTTTCCTACAGAAACAGATGAAGAGTTTGAACAAACATACAAGGCATTTGAAGAGCTCCGCTACTCTGTAGCCTTCATTTTTGCTTATAGCCAGCGCCAAGGAACACCTGCGATGCGTTGGAAAGATGATATTCCTGAAGAGGTCAAGCAAGAGCGTTTACAGCGCCTTCTTAAGCTTCATGAAAAACATGTAGCAGAAGAGCGGCAGGCTCTTATTGGAGAGACTCGCGACATTCTTGTTGAAGCTGAAAGCTCGCGGAACCCAGGATACGTACGTGGCCGTACAACCTGTTGGAAGAATGCACTCTTCCCTGCCCCTGCAGATAGCGTAGGCAAGATCGTTCCTGTGCGCTTTCATAGCTATAACCATAGCACATTGCTTGGAGAGCTTGCAGAAGCTACAGCTGCTGCTGGAACTGCTCTTCGGTAAGTACTTGTACCCCTAAAGATTCTGCTTTTTGCAGTTTTGACCCAGGCTGTGCACCAGCAAGGAGAAAGTCTGTCTTCTTGCTGACACTGCCTGTCACCTTGCCTCCACAATCCTTAATCAGCTTTTTGGCTTCAGCTCTGGAAAAGTGGGTGAGCGTGCCAGTCAGAACAAAAGTTTTTCCATTAAATGGGTGAGCTGACTGATCGATATGACTTTCTGGGTTTTCAATGACAACTCCTATAGAGAGCAAGCGATCTATTTCTTCCCTTCCTTGGGCAGAGGCCAGAAAAGAAACAAGAGAGTCTGCGACTTTTTCACCAATGCCATCTAAAGCTAGAAACTCCTCTCTGGAAGCGGACTGTATTTTTTCTATGGAGCCAAAAGAGCGCGCTAGCTGGTCTGCGGTCCCTGCACCGATATGGCGGATCCCTAAAGCAAAGATAAAGCGCGCTAAAGGGACCTGCTTTGCTTTTTCAATTCCCTCCAGCATATTTTTCGCAGCTCGCTCTTTCACACCATCAAGTTGATAAAGCTGCTCTGCTTGTAGCCTAAAAAAGTCTGCTGGAGCCTTGACAAGTCCAAGGCTGACCAGTTGCTCTACATGTTTTTCTCCAATAGAGTCGATATCCATCGCGGCTTTACTCACAAAAAAGGTCAGTCTTTTTAGCTTTTGGGCAGGGCATTCAGAGCTGTTGGGGCATCGTACAGCGACCTCTCCAGGCACATGCTCGACCTCTGCACCACAGCTAGGGCAGGAAGAGGGCATCTTCCATGGTTTTGAGTTGGGCATACGTCGATTTAGGTCAACTTCAACCACTTTTGGGATTACATCCCCGCCCTTTTCGATATAGACAACATCCCCTATACGGATTCCTTTTCTCTCTACTTCTTCTTGGTTGTGTAAAGTCGCGCGCGAAATAATAGATCCTGCAAGCAGTGTGGGTTCTAGCTCAGCGACTGGTGTCAGCACCCCTGTTCGTCCCACTTGCACAGTGATCGCTTGAATAGAGCTTACCCCTTTCTCTGCAGCAAATTTATAGGCACATGCCCAGCGTGGAGATTTTTCTGTGAAGCCAAGAGCTCTTTGATCTCGGAGAGCATCCACCTTAATCACAACACCATCTATCTCGAACGGAAAATTTTCTCGCTGCTGCCCCACTTCTTCAATATATTGCCAAAGCTCTTCAATGGTTGCACAACATTGGAATTTTGGAGCAATAGGAAAGCCATAGCCTTTCAAAGCTTCAAGAACTTCATGCTGAGATTGAAAGCTTTCTGAGGAATCTTCTGCAATTGTATAAAGAGCGATAGAAAGTCCTCTTTCTGCAACTTTTTTAGGATCTAGTTGCTTTAAGCTTCCCGCAGCAGCATTCCGAGGGTTCATCCACTTCTGCTCTTGCTTAGCATTTAAAGACTCAAAGACTCTCTTTGTCATAAAAACTTCGCCGCGGACTTCTAAAACATCAGGGATATTTTCCCCAGATAGCTTCATAGGTAGCCCACTAATTGTCCGAATATTAGAGGAAATATCATCCCCCTCTTTACCATTCCCTCTGGTTGCACCTCGAACAAATATCCCTTTTTCATAGCGAAGCGTCACGGCACAGCCATCTAACTTGAGTTCACATGTAAAAGCAACATCTCTGACCTCTAGTTGCTTTTGCACTCGAGCGATGAACTGACCAATTTCTTCTAAAGAGTAGGTATTACTAAGAGAGAGCATCGGGTGGCTATGCTGAACTCTCTGAAAACCTTCTTGAGGGCTTTCACCTACACGCTGTGTAGGTGAATTAGGAGAAACCCACTCTGGGTGCTGTGATTCGATTGCCTCAAGCTGCTTCAGCCTCTGATCATACTCAAAATCTGAAATCACAGGGTTATTCTCTATATAGTAGCGATAATTATGCTCGATTATCTCTTGACAAAGCGCTTCGTACGCAGCTTGTGAATCAGTTGTGTGACTCATAAAACTCCACTTCAAAAATCATCGATGCTAAAGGGGGAAGCTCTACAGAGAGAGCCTCTGGTTGGATAGATGGTTGCTTTCCTCCCTTTCCAGAACCTCCATAACTCTCATGATCCGAATTAAAGAGGTAGCGAACCTTGGAAACATTTTTTAAAGGGACTTGGTAATCAGGGTAAAAGTTTGGGGTAAAATGATGAACGATAAGAAGAGCAAAGCTATCTCCCTTACGCAAGTAGCTAATCACGCCATTTTCATGATCTGCAAAAGAGACCCACTCAAACCCTTGCCACTCATGATCATGAAGCCATAAAGCCGAATGTTTCAAGTAGAGGTGATTAAGCTCTCTCACCATATGGTGCAGCCCCTGATGCATTTTCTCCTGCAGAAGGTACCAATGCACCTCTTCCTTACAGGACCACTCGGACCATTGCCCTAGCTCTCCTCCCTGAAATAAAAGCTTCTTACCTGGAGAGGTCATCATCAAGCTAATAAGCAGACGGACATTGGCAAATTTCTGCCACCAATCTCCTGGCATTTTGGACAGTAGGCTCTTTTTCCCATGGACGACCTCATCATGAGAAAGAACGAGTGTAAAGCGCTCTGTGAAAGCATAAAGGAAAGGGAATGTCAGCAAGTTATGGTGATACTTTCTGTAGATCGGGTCATGACAAAAGTAGCTGAGTGTGTCATTCATCCACCCCATATTCCACTTTAAGTCAAAGCCTAGCCCCCCATCTTTGACCATTGCCGTCACTCCTGGGAAAGAGGTCGACTCTTCTGCAATCATCAGGACACCAGGAAAGCGCTCATGAACCTGGCTGTTGAGGTGGCGAAAAAATTCAATCGCATCTAGGTTCTCATTCCCACCATACTTATTGGGGATCCATTCACTATTTTCACGCCCGTAGTCAAGATAAAGCATCGAGGCGACAGCATCTACACGCAAGCCATCCACATGCATCTTATCAAACCAAAAGTTCGCATTAGCAAGAAGGAAGTTTGAAACCTCTTTACGCCCATAGTTAAAAATATAGGTGCCCCAGTGTGGGTGGACCCCTTTACGGTCATCGGCATGCTCATAAAGAGCTGTTCCATCAAAGCGACCTAAAGCATGTCCATCCATTGGGAAGTGTCCAGGCACCCAGTCCACAAGCACTCCAATTTCTGCTTTATGCAGCTCATTAACTAAGTACTGAAAGTCTTTCGGTGATCCATGGCGGGAGGTGGCTGCGTAGTACCCTGTGACTTGGTACCCCCATGATTCATCAAGGGGATGCTCGGAGGGAGAAACAAACTCTACATGGGTATACCCCATATAGTGGCAGTATTCAATCAGTTGGTGTGCAAAGGTGCGGTAGTTTTCAAATCGACCATGAGGCAGTTTCCAAGAGCCCAAGTGAAGCTCATATGTATTCATTGGCCGCTGCCACCATTGATGCTCTTTTCTCTTTGCAAGCCATTGCTGGTCTTGCCATTCAAAAGTATCTACATCTGCGACAACAGAAGCTGTCAGGGGCCTTTTTTGAAACTGATATGCATAAGGGTCTCCTTTAATTTGGAGACTGCCATCGGCTGTACGTATTTCAAATTTATAAAAATCCCCCTCTTGCAGATCTGGTATAAAGAGCTCCCAAATCCCAGAGTTCCCTAGAACACGCAGCGGATGTGAAAGGCCATTCCAGTGATTGAAATCCCCGACCACAGATACCGCTTGTGCATTTGGAGCCCACACAGCAAAAGAAACGCCTCTGACCCCCTGATGCGTCTGCTGGCGCCCCCCCATCTTCTCATATACTTGATAGTGCACCCCTTTACCAAATAGGTACTCATCAAGCTCACTCACTGTAGGAGCAAAAGTATACGGGTCTTGGTGTAAGCGCCCTCGAAAGTCATATACTTGGTATTCTGTCGACTTTAGGTTCCCTGGAACTTCCAAAGTAAAGAGTCCTGCAGAATGCGCTCTTTGGAGCTGTACAAGCTTTTGGCGAATTTGGATATAGATCTCTCGTGCCCCAGGCCTCCAGAGTCGAATCTCTTTTTTCCCTGAAGGTAAAGGGTGAAGCCCAAGCAATCCATGGGGAGATACATGCCTTCTCCCTGCTAAAGCCTCAACCTCTTCTTCAGTAAATGAACGACTTACTGGAGAAGCTGTAGACTGCATCACTTTTGAAACCTGTCGAGTAGAAATACCTCTGAAGGGCTGAAAGATACGCTTTGGCCCGAGAAAAAGTCCATGCCCTTTTGCTCTCTTCCTTTACGGAGGCGGCAGCTTTTGATACCTTTGGGGAAATGTAGTGTGGCTTGCCCCTTTTTCATTGCTCGGATTCTTATCCGTAAGGGCTTTCTCTTTGCCCATACCAAATCACACAGAAAGTCTGGAGTCTTCACATTCGATAAATACCCTGAAGGGAATGCAGATAAAAGGTGGGGAAGGAGCAACACCCCCTCTCTATTTTGCTGAATAAAGAGCTTGCGAATGCAACGCGCTCCCCAAGCAAGAAGATCTTCTTCTTGAGCAGCTTCTGTTTCAACTCCCCTGAAAGCCCCGCGATACTCTAAGTCATACTTAGAGGGAATCATAAATGGTAAAAAAGGCTGAAACGTTAGCTGTTTAAGGGCAGGCTCAATCTGTCCATGATCTCCAGACTGCAAAGCTCTATCTAGCTGCTGCAGTACAAGCCACTGCTCTTGCCCTTTCTCCTGAGCTTCATACATCTGCCCTATTTGGAATAGAGCTGGAAGCACTTCTGCAAGAGACTGACGCCTTAACATAGCACGCCAGTCTTGCTTTTTTGTTACTCCAAGAAAAAGAGTTTCAAGCTCTCTTGGCTCTTTGTGCAAAGAGGCTTCATGCAGTTTGAGCCTATTTCCCTTTTCCAAAGGGATTTTTTCATTTTGCCACGAAAGGCTAGCAGAGAGAAGAGTTGAACGCGTAACTTCTAGCCAAATGGCTCCTTGCTCTTGAAAGATTTTAAGGGCTAGCAGCCCCTGATCAAAAGTCGAGCGGACGGCAACGGCTTGTTTGCGAATGTTTTGCTGAATCATAAATTTCTGCACATACCCAGTCCCTTCAAGCGCTACCTCTGCAACTGGACATAAGGGAGCAGATAAAGGAGACAGCTTCACGCAACAGGGGAAAGCTTGTATAACAAAAGATGTGCCAGGAAGGAGACAGCGATCTCCATACTCTAAGGAAAAAGGCTGCATGGGTTGAGGGATCATCCACTTCATGAGCAAAGCTCTCCAATGAGCCCTCGAGCGGTATTCTCTCGCAAGGCGACTTCTACTAGCTGGTTAGGAGGTAATGGTTGAGGGCTTTGAATATATACAGGAAGGAAATTCTCTGTATGACCAAAGCTTTCTTGATCCTTACTTTCGGTTAGTACCGTCATTGTCCGCCCTATGAATCGTTCTCGCAGCCGATAGGCAACTTGCTCAGAAAGGCGCAGTAGCCGACTTTTACGCTCCGTGATCACGGGCTTACTCACTGGATTTTTGTAAAGAGCTGCTCGTGTTCTAGGACGTGGGCTGTAGGGAAACATATGCACCTTAGCGAACTCGATACTCTCAACTACATCTAGTGTTTCTGCAAAGTCTTCCTCTGTTTCTCCAGGAAACCCTACGATCACATCTGTCGTAAAGGTAAAGTCTGGGTTTTTGCCTCGCAGACGTTCGACAGAATCAAAAAAGATCTGCTTTGTATACTTACGGTTCATCCGATGAAGAATGATATTAGACCCTGACTGCAAAACAAGGTGCATGGAAGCACAAGCTTTTTCACAAGAGGAAATGGCTTCGAGCAAGTCATCTTCCACCTCATCAGGATCTATAGAAGAAATACGAATGCGGTCTACTCCTTCAATCTCATTCACCGCATAAACTAAGTCTGATAAACGAGCTGCACTGCCGCCTTGGGCTGCTCCGCCATCAAAATCTCCTATATTGATTCCTGTAAGAACAATTTCTCGATAGCCTTGCGCGACTAGCGTGCGCACCTCTTGCAGAATCTCTGGGACACTTCTTGAGCGCGAGCGCCCTCGAACATAAGGAATGATGCAGTAAGTACAGAATGAGTTACAGCCATCTTGGACTTTAACAAAGGCTCGCGTATGTGCATCAAATTGCTTAATAGAAAACTCTGGGTAGCTCTCCAAACCAGGAAATACAGCTTCTATTAATGCTTCTTTACCTGCATTTGGCACCACCTGTACCTGATCTGAGAGAGCTTCAAGCTCTGCTTGGCCTGACTCTGCGAAACAGCCTGTCACAAAAACCTTAGCTCGTGGATGCTGCCGCAGATAGCGCCGAACCTGTGCACGGCTATCCCGGTCTGCTCCCTGCGTCACTGTGCAGGTATTTACGATACAAAGATCAGCATCTTGAGCAGCCTCTTGAAGGCCTAAGCTTTCCATTTGGTTGCGGAATGCCGCTCCTTCGTACTGGTTGGTACGACAACCAAGAGTTGCTATGCTAAAAGTTTTTTTATCTTCCATTACACTGCACTGCCAAAAAATAGGCAAAATTGTCGCATAGTAAAACAATTCTCTTCAAGCGATCGAAACGATTAAATAAAAGAGCAAGAACCGATCTAATTTAAAATATTTACCACTAACCTCTTTAGAGATGTAGTCTTCTGTGATCGCTCATTGTAATTAGAGGGATTCTTAGTCTATAATATTTTCCCTATCAGGCTATTTGGTGAGAAAAATGACAACCTCCTCCCAGCAAGACGCACAGGTTTATAAAACTCCTCCTCAAGACTTCTCCCCCACCATACAAGTGGCAGCGAGCTATATCGAACACAATGGCAAATTTTTATTCTTAAAAAGAGCCTTAGAAAAACCTCAAGGAGGATTCTGGGGTGTTCCCGCTGGAAAGCTTGAAAAGGGAGAAGCTAGTTTAGAAGCTGCATGCAGGGAAACATTTGAAGAAACACATATCACCTTAGCTCCCAACCACCTGCATTTTACTGGACGGCTGTATATCCGCAGGCCCAACCTAGACTTCATATACGATATGTATCATATCGAAATGCATACCAAGCCTTCTATACAACTCAATAGTGAACATGAAGAATACTGTTGGTGCTCTCCAGAGGAAGCTTTAGACCTCCCCGTTATGTCGGCAGGCCTTGAAACCCTTTACCACCTTCAATCCTTCATCCATCGAAGAGATCTCCCAAGAGTCCCTTTCTACTTTATTCGCCATGGGGAGACAGGAGCTAACCCAAATCCAGCAAAAAAACATGTCGATGATGACCTTCCCTTAAATTCTCAGGGGAAAAGCCAAGCACTACAAGCTCTCCCTCTTATCAAACGACTCTCCCTTGCATCTGTATGCTACAGTCCCGTTCTACGTGCTGTGGAAACAAAAGACCTTCTTGTGTCCTCTCTTAAGCTAGAACAAGTGGAGATGGCAGATTTAGGTGAATGCAAAGCGCATACTTGGACAAAACTGACCCAACCAGAAAACCGAAAGAACCCTGCCTCTGTGATAGAGGTTGAAAGGTTCATTGCTAGAACTATGCGAGGGGTTTATACAGCGCTGCAAAAAAAGTCCCCTACGCTATTGGTGTCGCATGGTGGCGTGCACCGCGTGCTCTGTGAACAACTCGCGATTGAGAATCACCCATGGGACATTGGGAACTGTCAGCTTGTGCTTTTCCAACCTGTGAATGAGCAGGCATGGCAAGCGAGCATCATTGAAAATGCTCGCACAAAAGTACAATAGACTCCTTTAAAGCAGAGCTTTAATATCAATATATTTAAAATAGACATCTTTACTTCAAGTCATGATAATGTTTCAGACTTAACTGATTGGTGATGAGTAAATGAAGAAAAAACCAGGTTCTTGGGAAGGCGTTCATCGCTGGTATGATGATATTGTTGGCAAAAAAGGACACACCTACCACCGCACGGTCATCTTACCGAAACTCAAAGAGAAGATTGCACAGCACAAGCCTTTATCCGTTTTAGACTTGGCTTGTGGACAAGGCGTCTTGTCTCGCACTCTCTCCTCATCTATTTCTTATACAGGAGTTGATCTATCCAAGTCCTTAGTCAAGAAAGCGGCAGAGCAAGCAAATAACCACCAGCAATTTTTTTGCAGTGATGTCACAAAGCCTATCCCCGCTTTAGGCACAAAAACCTATGATCTCATCACAGTCATCTTAGCTGTACAAGATATGCAAAAAATCGAAGGCCTCTTTGCCAATTTTGCAAAGCACCTTTCTCCCAAGGGTAAAGCTTATCTTGTCCTCAACCATCCTTGTTTCCGTATTCCCAAATCTTCTCACTGGCTAGTGGATGAAGAAAAAGATTTGCAATCGCGCCAGTTAGATGCCTACCTTGGCAAACAATCTATCCCTATTCAGGTTGCTCCTAGTCAAGGGCAGGCCTCCCCGACTGTCACAACATACCACCGCCCTTTACACTTTTTTATTAAGCAAATGCGCACACAAAACCTCTGTGTAACAGATATGGAAGAGTGGGTTTCTCCAAAAAAGAGCACTGGACGCTGTGCCAAGAGAGAAAACAAAGCGCGCCGTGAATTTCCACTATTCCTCTTCTTAGAAGTTCAGAAGCTATGAGCCTACACATTCAAACCCCGCTCATTTACAACTCGCGCCTATCTAACAGCACAGGACTGGACGTCTACTTAAAGCTTGAAAACCTTCAGCCCTCCGGGTCATTTAAAATAAGAGGCATTGGCCACTACTGTTCTAAGCAAGCACTTGCTGGAGCAAAAGGATTCGTCTGCTCATCTGGAGGTAATGCAGGACTTGCTGCAGCTTATGCAGCTGGCCAACTAAAGCTCCCCATTCTTGTTGTGCTTCCTAAAACAGCCTCTACAGGAGTGCAAGAGAAACTGCAGGCACTAGGAGCGACAGTGCAAACCTATGGGAGAGATTGGCAAGAAGCTGATCGCTATACCCAAGAGGTTTGCAAATCTGAGGGATTATGCTACGTATCTCCCTTTGATCACCCCTGGATTTGGGAGGGGCATGCTTCTATTATCCAAGAGGTCCTTTCCTCAGATGTCCGCCCTGATGCAATCGTACTTTCTGTAGGAGGTGGCGGCCTTCTTTGCGGTGTGCTTTTAGGCTTAGAGCAGCAAAACTTACCTCTCCTACCTGTCTATGCTGTAGAAACGCATGGCGCAGCTTCTCTCCATGCTTCTTTACAAGCTAAGCAATTAGTCTCCATTCCTTCGATTCAAACCGTAGCTAGAAGCCTAGGAGCGCGGTGTGTAGCTAAAGAAGCCTTTATGAAGAGCATGCAACACCCAACTCATTCTCTTCTTGTTTCAGACCAAGAGGCCATAGACGCTAGCATGCAATTTGCTAAAGAGGAACGAATGCTGGTAGAGCCAGCTTGTGGAGCTTCTTTAGCAGCATGCACAAAGCTATCCCCCGCTCTACCCGAAGGAAGCCGCCTTGTAGTCATTGTCTGTGGAGGATCTGATATGAGTTACTTATCTTCTAGCTCTTCATCCATTTCATAATCTGCAAATGTGTGGGCAAAGTTCCGGTCTACTTCAGCTTCGACAATGACATCATTTTCTTCATAATCTTCAGAAAGAATCGTCCCATGCTCGCGAAGCTGATGAATCAGTTGATATTCACTTTGAGGAATTTTCAGAAGCATCTGCTTACGCAAAGAGGAGAGCTCTTTCACAATGCGCTGCATTAGCTCATCAAACCCTTCTCCTGTTTTTGCGGAAATTGCCACTGTTTTTGGATACATATGCTCAAGCCGATGAAATGCTTCCATATCAGCGCAAAGGTCGATCTTATTACAGACCGTAATCAAAGGCTTCTCTTTTGCTTCAAGCTCTTCAAGCAGGTCATATGTCGCCTGCACTTGCTCCATAAACATAGGATGACTGACATCAACAAGATGAAGTAAAAGATCTGCTTCTACAGCCTCTTCTAATGTACTACGAAAAGCCGCAACAAGATTGTGAGGGAGCTTACGAACAAACCCTACAGTATCTGTAAGTAAAATAGGTTGGTCATTGGGTAAAACAAACTTTCTTGTTGTTGTATCAAGAGTAGCAAAAAGCTGGTCCTCTTCTAAAACTCCAGCCTCTGTCAAAGCATTCAGCAATGTAGACTTCCCTGCATTTGTATAGCCAATGATAGCCACTTGAGGGATGCCAGTACGCCCTCGCTCTGTTCTTTGCACCATGCGATGCTTAACGACCTCTTTAAGCTCTTCTCGTAGCCGAGCCTCTCGGTGGCGCAGCATCCGCTTATCGAGCTCAATCTGCTTTTCCCCTTCCCCTTTCTGATAGACTCCTCCTCCACGCTGTCTCGACAAGTGCGTCCACATACGCTTAAGACGGGGCATTTGATACAGGACTCTAGCTAGCTCAACCTGTACTTTTGCCTCATTGCTCTGGGCATGCTTGGCAAATACATCTAAAATCACCTCAGTCCGATCTAGCACAGGAAGATTAAATAGCTTTTCTAAATTTCGCTGCTGACTTGGAAGAATTTCTTCGTCAAAAACAATCAAGTTTGCCTTCAATTCTTTGGCTCGCTCTACAAGCTCATCAACCTTTCCAGACCCTAAGTATGTTGAGGCATCAATTTTCTTAAGGGGACAGGCGATATTTTCTATACTTCTTGCCCCATAAGTTTCTACGAGCCTTTGTAGCTCACTCAAATGCTCTTCACATGTTGGTTTATCTGCTGTCTCACGATAGACTCCGATAAGCAGAGCTTGCTCATCTTCATGTTCATTTTTTAGCGTTTCAAACATTCTCTAGTTACTCTAGTGTTAGATTCAACTGTAGGCCATCATATGCAAGAGCGACTCCTTTAGGAAGCCTTTTAGACTCTTGTTCATGATCTACCTCATGACATAGATGTGTTAAATAAATCTGCTCCGCATCAAGCGCTTGTCCTAAAGCAATCGCTTCATCAAATAACAGGTGGGCTCCTGAAGCTCCCTCGCGACGAATCGCCCCAATAATTGCCGTGCGCACTCCCTTAAAAGTGTTGACAACATGGTCCCAGTCAAAGTTTTTAATATCTGAGATAAAGGCCAAGTCTCCAAAGCGCAATCCCATCACTTTCATACCCACTTGATGGTAGCTTGTAAAAGAGAGAGGAACCCCCTGGAAGCTACCAACCCCCAAAGACTCATCAAACACTTCACATGCTATATTGACAGGGTTTCCTGGTCCTTGCTCAAAGATATAGTTGTAGTTAATTTGCATCGACTGGAGTGTTTCAGAACTGAGCAAACAAGGAAGAGCCATCTTTTGTCGAAAATTGTAAATTCTAAGCTCATCGATTCCAGCAATATGATCATAGTGATGATGGGTTAAAATCAAACCATCTAACCGGTCAATCTTATGCTTCAAGGCTTGTTCTCGAAAGTCTGGCCCCACATCAACAAGAAGCTTTTTACCCTCAACCTCTAAAAGGCAGCTAGTGCGTAATCGCTGATTTTTTGGATGCCCCCCCGTGCAAATGGCGCATTGGCAACCAATAACAGGGACCCCTGATGAAGCTCCTGTCCCCATGACTGTAAAACGTGCTTGTGTCATACTTATGGTCTCTTCCGTCGAAAATATATCCAGTAAGGCTCTTCCATACTTGAGCTATGCACGCGATATATCTCACCACTTCCAAATTCAATGATTTGCTCTATCTGCCCCATTCCTTCCGTGGTCACTTGAAGGAGGACCTTTTCATCAACAGATTCTTCATTACGCAGCCAAGCAGCTGACTGCTGATCATTTTTTATCTGCTGATATAGCTGATGGTAGTCACTTTGAGTCATCGGGATTAAAACCCAGCGACCTGAGAATCTTTGCTTTTGCATCTTCTGCACGCGAACATCTTGCACATGCTCTAATGCGGCAGGAGAGAAAAGAACTTGTTTGATACGGAGATCTTTTTGCGTACTGCGGTAGACAAAAAAAGCGACTGCTGCCACTGCAACCAAGCAGCTAAAAAAAAGCAGCAATAAAAGGTTTTTTATTTGCTTAGCAGAGGAACTTGTCATGTTTGACATGATCAACCAGTCAACGTTTTTCAGCAAGTTTGATTTTCTCTCTTTCTTGCACTTCTCATAGAAAAAGAGTATAATTTTTCACTAATCCTGAGGATGTTATGAACCATATCTCTATTGTAGGTGCTGGATTTGCGGGACTTGCCACTGCGTTTTTTGCGGCCTCTAAACTTCCTGTTACTATCTCTGTTCATGCGCCAGCAGATAATAGAGACTGTGCATCAGCAGTTGCAACAGGCTTGCTCCACCCTTTTACAGGCCCTCGAGCGGCTAAAGCTGTTGGGGTAGATGAAGCTCTTTCTGAAGCTCATCATCTTTTGCATGCAATAAGGGGTTCTTCTCCCCTTTTTTCCTCTGCAGGCATTTTCCGACCAGCCCTTGATGACAAACAGAGAGAAAATTTTCGGATTTCTCTCAATAAGTCTCCCAAAGAACTCTCTTGGCTGACACCTCCTCAAGAGCTTTGCCCTCACGCAGGGCTTTTTATCCATCATGGGCTACAAATTTATGCTCGCCCCTATCTCCAAGCCTTACGCCATGCTTGTCAAGCCCGCGGAGTCTCATTTGTTGATGAGCAAATATGGAGCCTTGATGACCTCCCTTCCAAGTCTCATGTCGTATGGGCATGTGGAGCCAATAGCTTAAAACTCCCCTTTCATAGGGAGCTTTCTCTCACACCAGTAAAAGGCCAGCTTCTTTGCCTAGATTTACCGCATGGTATGGAGCTCCCGAAGTGGGCCCTCAATGGAAAAAAATATTTAGTTCAAGAGGGCAACCAACTTCTTGCTGGAGCAACTTTTGAGCACCACTTCAGCTCCCCTGCACCAGATCTAGAGGTGGCAAAAGAAAAGATTCTTCCTTCCATAGAGCAAATGTGTCCATGGATACAAGGAAGTCCAATTTTGAACTGTCGATCAGGTATTCGTGTCCATGGGCCAAGCCGCCCAAAACCTATTTGCAAACGCCTTTCAACCAGAGAATGGGTGCTCACTGGATTTGGCTCAAAAGGGCTCCTTTATCATGCTCTTTATGCTCAAAAGCTCATAGATCAACTTCAAGAGGTTTTATTATGATCACAGATCAAATCCGCTGCTATGATGGCAGTCAGCTACAAGATCGTTTTGCATATAAGTTTTTCAAAGAAAAAGTAAAACGCACAGGGGATATTTTAGCATTTGTTGCCCCTATGTGTGTGGAAGCTGACTTCATGGTTGATCATGAAGATCTAGAAAACAAAGACTTTATTTACTCCAAAAAAAGCATCCAATTTTTAATTGAACTGCCCGATACAGACCTTTTTGCTGCTGTTTGCTTTCAAAGGTTATACAACACGCAGCTTGCCTCTCTTTTAGAGAGCATGTTAGGAATCCCCTCCCACATGAAGGGTGATGACATCATGTTTGGGAAAGGCAAAGCCTCTGTGAGTATTGCAAAAGAGGCAAATGGAGCCTCTCTGATTCATACAGCCATCAACATTGATGCTGGTGAACGAGCTCCTCATCATGCGTATTCTACGCATCTTAATGACGACCAAGCAGCGCTTTTTATGCAAAAAGCCATCGACCTTTTTTACACACTGAGTCAAGATATCTTCGTTGCAACTGCAAAAATTCGGAGTATTGTATGAAACAAACAGATAAAGATGCTCTTACTCTCTTAGGGCAAAATGTAACACAGCCACAATCTCCTGAAGAGGCAAAACTTGAAGTCATTCCTAACCAGTGGCCACAAGCCAACTATGTTGTAGAGCTCATTTGTGAAGAATTTACTTGCATCTGCCCCATCACCGGGCAGCCAGACTTCGCAAAAATTCTTATCACTTATACTCCAGGAAAATACCTGATCGAGTCTAAAGCTTTGAAGCTTTACCTAGGTTCTTTTCGCAACCATGGAATTTTTCATGAGTTTGTTGTGAACAAAATCTGTGATGATCTTGCCAAAGTTCTCCACCCGAAAAAGATGGAAGTGGTAGGAGAGTTCCGCCCTCGAGGAGGCATTGCCATTGTCCCTACAGCAACATATGAGCAAGACTAAATACTGTATTTCTTTAGCTTGTTATACAAGGTAGTGCGGTCAATACCCAAGATCTGCGCTGCCTGGTTTTTATTTCCCTCTGTTGAGCGAAGCACACAAGCAATATGCTCTTTTTCTAAAGATTCAAGTGACTGTAACTTCCCTGGTTCCACAACAGCTGCAACGCTACCCTGAGAGTCTTTTACTCGACTGCTTGCTGCTTGTAAAAGGGCACCTACATGTATAGGCAGAATTTCTTTCCCTAGGTCTTGAAGAAGCATGACCCGTTCAATAAAGTTTCTCAGCTCGCGGATATTCCCTGGCCAGGTGTGCTTTTTCATAAACTCAAATACTGAAGGGTGTACATGCTCTATATGCTTACCAAATTCACGGTTGAAGTGGTTCACAAAATGCATTGTTAGCCCTTCAAGGTCATCTAAGCGCTCCCTTAATGGTGGCAAAGCAACAGAGAGTACATTGAGCCTAAAATATAGGTCTTCCCTGAACTTTTTTTCTTCCACGAGTTGCTCTAAGTCAGCATTGGTGGCAGCAATCAAGCGAATATCAACGGGAATGGATTCCACTCCGCCTACACGGCGAATGGCTTTTTCTTGAATGGCTCGCAACAGTTTAGCCTGCAACAAAGAGGGCATTTCCCCTATCTCATCTAAAAAAAGAGTTCCCTTATCGGCAACCTCAAAAAGTCCCTTTTTTTCCTTCATTGCCCCTGTAAAAGATCCTGCTTCATGCCCAAAGAGTTCACTTTCCAGTAGGTCTGCTGTCAGAGCTGCAGCATTGACGACAACATAGGGCCCCTCTTTCCGAGGACTAGAAAGGTGGATTCTTTTAGCTATTAGTTCTTTTCCTGTCCCCGTCTCTCCTTGAATCAGGACTGTGCTTGTAGGAGAAGTTCCAATGCGTTCGACATCATGATAAATCCGCTTCATCTTTTGATTTGGGCCAATGACACAAGCCTCTAAATCTTCTCCGACAAACTTTTTCTGGTAATACTGAAGAGTGCTTGCTGTTTGCTTGTCATTTAAAACTCGCTGAGCTCGAACAAGAATATCTTCCACATGAAAGGGCTTTAGCAGATAGTCTCTTGCCCCTAGCCGAATTGCCTCTACAGCTTGGCCTACATCTCCAAACCCTGTGACCATAATCACACTTAAGTCTGGCTTAATTTTCAGCACTTCTTGTAGGAGCTCCATTCCATTATGATCTGGCAATTGCACATCAAGAAAAACCAGGTCAGGAGTGAATTTTCTTTCCCCCGGTTTTCCAAGTAGCCTTAAGAGAGACTCTCCATCATGTACACTAGATACGATATAGCCAGGCCCTTCTAGAACCTCTTGTAGAGACTCACAAATAGCTTCATCATCATCCACTAAAAGAATTTTACTGCGCATGGTCACTACTCTCCCTTGAGTCCTGCTGATGAACCAGTTCCTTTTGTCTTCGAACAAGGTAGAGGTGACTCTCAAAAGAAAAGTGCACAAAAAACAAGAAGGGTATGGTCATAAAAAGAGCGATGGGGATTTCTAAAATAATATATTGGAACGAGCGCAGCAGAGGTGTTACAGACTCAAAATAAAGATAGTCTGTCATTACCCAAGAAGTTGCTAGCAGAGCTACAACAAGCAAAAGTGGTACAACCCCAATAATAAATAAGATCGTATAGGTAGGAAAAAAGCTTGCGATACGTCCCAACAACCGTCGCCAGAAAAAGCTATCTTTGCTTTCTAAAGCTAAGGCTGGAGGAGCAATAAAAAGCAGAATAAGAGTCGCTACTGTTAAAGCTAAGGTCAAAAAAATCAGCAGAAAAGGTCCAAAAGAGAGCAGTGCTCCTAAAAACCCTCCTAGCAGAGGGATCTCCTTTATCAAGTAGAAAATCCCAAGAAGAGCCCAGATACCAATATACACTAAAAACAGTGGAACAGATACAAAGCTAGAGGCAAGGAAGAGCTCCCATGAGCGGCGCACCAACGCTTTATAGTCTTGCGTCTTTCCCTTGATTTGGCGCCAGTAAATCTTACAAGCAAAAATAGCAAGAGCCATCATAAAGCCCGCACTGACAAACACTGGCAAGAAAAAGAGGGAAATCTGCATCCATTTTCCAGCTGTTAAGCTGAGGATTTGACAAAAGGCAAATATCGTTAAAATGGCTAACAAAAAAAGAGCGGTCATCACCAGTTTTTTCACTGAAAAAACATAGCGCCAACTTCTTGATAGCATAACCTCAAGCTCTCCAAGCATTGATTAACGCTCCTCTCTTGCGCGATAAAAATACTTGGGCCGAACAATCGGAGTGCCCTTACCTCCTCTTGCTACACAGCGCTCATAAACAATTTGGATTGCAATCCCTACGCAGCGTGAAAGCCCAAATAGTACAGTAAAGTATTCTGGATAAGGGAAGCCTGCAGCAGAAAGCAAAGAGCCTGATAT
This sequence comes from uncultured bacterium, assembly GCA_964460785.1. GTDB lineage: Bacteria > Chlamydiota > Chlamydiia > Chlamydiales > CAYWQB01 > CAYWQB01. The sequence continues at coordinate 15,240 of CAYWQB010000004.1, read as the reverse complement.
AGCATCTACATTTGGGTTAGGGTTTTGAATTTTTGGGTTTTCACCAAGGACTCGCTTTCCTGTGCGACGCAGCAACAGAGCAAGCTTAACTAAAGGATCCTGTGGATAATGAGCTTCAGCATGAGCATACTGCACAGTTGCTCGGGGATCTTCGACTCGCAGTACGGCATGCCCAAATCCGTAAATCTTCTCTCGGTTTGCCAAAGCTTCACGCAAAAATGCTTCTACCTCTTCCTCCTTGGGCTCGCTGCCAAGAGACTCTTGAATGCGATTTAAAAAGAGAAGGTTGTCTTGATTTGCTTTACCATGCAGAGGTCCTGCTAAGGCACACATAGCTCCAGATAAGGATCCAAAGAGGCTTTCCCCTCCAGAGGCAATCGCTTTGCCAACAAAAGTGGAAAGGTTTCCTCCTCCATGATCATAGTGCAAGACATTAAAGAGGCGCATCACGGGTGTGAGGCCTGGCTTACAAGCTTCTTTAACCCCAAGCATATGTACAAAATTTTCCATATACCCCAAGCTTGGGTCTGAAGTGATCTCATTAGTCCAGCCTGCATGGTGGTTGATCACCCGTGCCACTAACTCTGGCATACAAGCCATAACAGTTAGGCAGTCCTCAGCATAGTCACTCTTTCCCTGAAAAGCACCTAGCTCCATAAGAGCCATACTTAACAAAGTCATCGGATGCGCATTGCGAGGGAGTCGTCCAATTGCAGTTCTTAATTCTTCATGAAGCACGGATCGTTCTTTGAGCTGTGCTGTGAATGCTTCAAGCTCTTCTTTTGTTCCCTCTTTTCCCTTATAAAGGAGAAACATCACCTCATAGGGAGAGCGATCAGCCAGCTCTGCTACAGGGCGCCCCACATAAAAAAGACCTTTTTGGGGATCTACAGATGAGGTAGGGCAAAACCCAACAGGATAGCCGCGAAGGCCTGTTTCTAAGTGATCCTCTGTTATTTCAAACAGTACCTTAGACATGCGTTACCTCCTTAGCATTGCTCCTACAGCATCTCTTTCTTCAATCAACTCTTTTTCTGTCTGCCGAATTTTTTCCTCTATAAACGCATCAAAGCTCCACCCTTCTGTCACTGTCACTTTCCCCTGCTCATTACAACGACATGGGAAAGAAAAGATCAAATCACTTTCTATCCCATAGGGATTTGTATCTGTGACACAAGCTAGGGAAAAGCTATCATCTTGCAATGCTTTGCCAGAAACAAGAGATTGTAGAGAGTTCACAGCGGCGTGTGCTGCGGATGCAGCAGAGGATTTTCCTCTAGCTTGAATAATCTCAGCTCCCCTTTTTTGCACTTTTTCAAAAAAAGCTCCCTCTAACCACTGGCGGTCTGAAACAACGTCAAGTAAAGGTTTGCCTTGCACTGTTGCATTTGTAAAGTCTGGCACTTGTGTAGCGGAGTGATTACCAAAAATCACAAGATTTTTTACTTCCTGCACACTACATCCTGCTTTTAATGCAATCTGAGCACGAGCACGATTCTCATCTAAGCGAGTCATCGCATAAAAATTTTCTCTAGGAATACTGGGCGCTTGACTCATAGCAATCCAAGCATTGGTATTACATGGATTCCCTACCACTAAAACTTTAACATTCCGGCTGGCCACATCATTTAAGGCGGCCCCTTGCTCAATAAAAATCTGGGCATTCTTTTCTAACAGGTCCTTGCGCTCCATTCCAGGGCCTCGAGGAAAAGCTCCGACAAGTAACGCATAGTCTACATCAGCAAAAACTTGACGAGGGTCACTCCCTACATGGATCTCTTTGAGGAGAGGAAAAGCACAATCATTGAGCTCCATGCGCACGCCTTCAAGAGCTCCTAACGCCTGAGGTACTTCTAGTATATGCAAGGCTACAGGTGTATCTGCCCCAAAAACTTCTCCTGAAGCTAAACGAAAAAGCAAGCTATATGCTATTTGCCCTGCTCCCCCTGTCACTGCACATCGAATCATCACAACCCCCTTTTATCACTGAAAGTACGGACGATATGGCGAAGAAAAAATTTTCGTCAAATACTTGCAGCTCAGACGTATCAAAATTTAAATTTAACCAGAAGCCCACTGAAAGTAAAAGCTTTTCTCTACAAAGGTTCTTTATTTCAAATTTTCTTGTTCTCCAGTACAATATTTTGCTTATTTATTTTCATACTTTAGAACTTAAAATGAACACATTGCGCATCATCGAGCTTTTTTCGAGCATCCAAGGGGAAACCACTAGCCAAGGATGCTTAACAACCTTCATTCGTTTAGCTGGATGTAACTTGCGTTGTTCATGGTGTGATACTCCTTACTCATTTGGAGGAGGTAAACCTTCCTCTGTAGAAGAAATTCTTACCTTCGTACAGAAGCAAGGCTGCCATGAAGTTTGTGTTACAGGAGGAGAGCCTCTCTTACAGCCTTCTGTTTTTGGACTCATTTCTTCTCTTTGCCAGCTCGGCTTTTCTGTTCAGGTTGAAACCGGAGGAAGCCTCCCGACAGATAAGGTAGACCCTCGAGCCCGCGTCATTCTCGATGTCAAGTGCCCTGCAAGCCAAATGGCTCATAAAAACTTATATGACAATCTAAATAAACTTCGCCCTCATGACGAAGTCAAATTTGTCATTGCCAACCGAGAAGATTACTGTTTTTCCAAAGAGATTATCCAGCGTTATGATCTCTTTCATCGGTGTAAGGCTGTTCTCCTCTCTCCTGTATTTGATGAGCTCCCTTCCAAACAGCTTGTAGAGTGGATGTTAGAAGATCAACTCTCCCAGGCTCGCCTTAACCTACAGCTACACAAATTTATCTGGAGCCCTTCAACACAAGGAGTTTAAGATGCCAAACCCAGCGGTTGTTTTACTAAGCGGAGGTTTAGACTCTTGCACCTCTTTATCTTACACTTTAAATAAGGGGAAAGAGTGCTTCGCTATTTTCTTTCGCTATGCACAGCGCAATAGTGCAGAAGAGACATTTGCTGAGCAAGTGGCTGCCCATTACCATGTGCCTTTGCACAAAACAGACATTTCCCTTCCTAAGACTATTGATAGTGCCCTCCTTTGCCAAGAAGGCAACCTTCCTCCTCACAGAGACTTTTCTACGATCCTAGAAGCTGAAGGAGCACCAGCGACCTATGTACCGGGAAGAAATACGCGCTTTCTCGCTTACGCCTTTAGCTATGCAGAAGCTATTGGAGCTGATGAAATCGTATTTAGCCCTAATACGATGGATATACACTACCCAGACTGCAGCCCTGCATATATTGCAGGGATGAGACAAGCTTTTGCACATGGTGCACCTTACCCTATTGCGTTATCCACTCCCCTTATAAATCTCGATAAAGCAGGTATCATCTCTCTTGCAAACCAGTTAAAGGTTCCATTTGAGAAAACCCTTTCCTGCTATGCTCCCATCGAAGAAAAACATTGTGGCAAGTGTGATGCCTGTGTTTTGCGTAAACATGGATTTGCAAAGGTTGGAATTGCAGACCCTGCAGCAATCATCTAAGAAAAACTCGCACTTGCCCAGATTCATCTGGCTGGACGCGATATGCAGGAGCTAGCCTCAATGCGCGCTCTACAAAACCATCGGGTATGTGCGTCCAACTCCGAGCAAACTCCCGATAAAGCAGCCCACAAAGCTCATCAAATGTATAGGTTAAACCTCGTCGGTAAAAGTAGCTTTTTGCTTTTTGTATGACCATTGAGTAAAAGCTACAACTTTCTACATCTGCCGCAAAAATACCAAGGTCTTGACACGCTTGTAAGGTATGGCAGGACCAATCGATATCTGCCAACAAACAGTCTTCTAAAAAATGAAGAATTGCAGAAGCTTGAGGTTCATTAACGCTCAAGCAGCATAGGTATTCTCGTACCTCCTTGCGGGAGGCTATCCCCTTCTTTTTACGAACCCATGGGATCACAAATGATTGAAAAATGTCCTTCCAGGCTGCAAGGACAGACTCCTTTCTCCCTACGACTTTAGCATGGAGCTGTACCTGCAGCTCTTTTTCTTCTTCCGCAGTCATCCTTTGCAGGCTTGCTCGATCTGCTTGACCAACGGGATAGATATGCTCCAGGCTATAGGGGCGAAGCATCACATAAGCATGGAGAGGAGGGCTATCTCCAAAAAGGGCATGCAAAAGGCTTTCATACCCCACAGTGCGCGCCTGATATCCTCCCCCTTCTCCCAGGTACCCTTTCAGGCGCTGGTTGATTTCATCAATATGCCCCTGTCCAATGGAGAATTTCTGCTTAGAAATCGCCAAGAGATCTTTTAGCACTTTCTTATTTTGCTGCAGAAGCTGCTTTTCAGCTGCTTCTGATAGCCCTAATCGTTGAATAGGTTCACGAAGACGCAAAGACTCCATTCTCCCTTCCGCAGCAAAACCCAAGTTTAACTCTCTTTCTAGTTCATCTTCTTGCGCGCGGACTTCTCCTTCTGGGCTGAGAGGAATAACAGGGTCTTCTTCTTCTCCTTCCTGATTTAGCTTCTTAATAGATCTTGGGTCAACCTCTTGAAGAGCATAAATACTCTCAAACCCAGGAGCCTCGGAGCTTGCTGCAGCTTGTTGTGAAGGCTTTGGCTGAACAGCAAGAGAATGTCCTAAAAATGAACCTCCTCCCCGTTCGCTTTGATCCATAAAGGGGTTGTTGTTACCACTATTTAGCTTGTCTCGTAGCTTTTTTATGATTGCCACAGCTCGAAAAGCTCCTTTCCGAAAATCAACATCAACCGTACATTCTACATCTCATATTGTTTAACGCTAGGGCAAAAGAAAATGCGCCTTCCCTCCTTCCCCACAGGCTTTTTGCTAACAGGCTTAGCTCTCGTTAGCCTCTTTACTACTGTTAAGTCTAAGTCCTCTCCTCCCTCGGAAAAAAGTAACCTCCAGAGCTCTTTCCAGCACATCGCTCCGATTCCCTCTCATGAAGCACTACAAATCGAAGTGGGTGGTGCGCAAGTTTTCATCTCCAAGTACCCTATTAGCAACCACCAATTCGCACAGTTTGTTGAAGAAACCGGTTATCGAACCTGGCGAGAAAAACAGCTACGCTACCCTAATTGGAGGTATCCTCAAGTAGAAAATCTTTCTGATATAGACCAAGAAAGCACCTCTCTCGCTATGGCAAATGATGCTCCAGCAAACTGGCTTACACAGGGCGATGCCATTGCCTATTGCCGCTGGGTTAGCGAAAAACAGGGAGCTCTCTCTGCTTATGACTTTGACTCTACAGCTCCTTGGACGCAAAAAGGTTGTCGTCTTCCTACAAGCCAAGAACTCGAGCATCTGCAAAACCAAACTAACCTATCAGACTGGGAGTGGACTTCGCAAACGCTGGCTAACTGGAACTCCTCTTTTGCCTCTGCAATGCGCTATACAACAGCATGGAGCCCTACCGAGCCCCCTAGGCACCGCAAAGTGGAAGATATGACAGATGAAGAGTTCCACAACACACACTTCCGCATTGCCTGGACAATCTCTCCCTCACCTAGACCTTTAGCTGATCAGGGTTAAGCCCTAAGAGATCTGGGTGCACAAACAGCCCATCTTTACGAATCAACTGGTCATCGAAGTAAATTTCCCCTCCTCCCAAATCCGCTGTTTGGCGCAGAACAAGATCCCAGTGCACAAGAGACTTGTTCCCATTACTTGCTTCATCATAACAGTTGCCTGGAGTTAGGTGGATCGAGCCTCTGATTTTTTCATCAAAAAGAATATCCCGCATAGGCTTCCAGCAATAAGGGTTCAAACCTATAGCAAACTCTCCGAAGTAGCGCGCCCCTTCATCTGTATCAAGGACTGCATCTAAAGCTGCTTGGTTTGAGCTTGTGGCAGCAACAATCTTTCCCTTTTTACACTCGAAGCGCACATGGTCATGAGTCTCTCCTCGGTAAGGAGAAGGTGTATTATAAGCGATAACTCCTTCTACAGAATCTTTCACTGGCGCTGTAAACACCTCACCATCTGGAATATTTCTACGCCCACAACAAGGAACGACAGGAATCCCTTTAATGGAAAACCGCAAGTCCGTGTCTCCAGGCCCTACAATCCGTACATCGTCTGTTTGTTCCATAAGCTGGACAAGAGGTGCCACAGCTTTTTCAAGCTTTTGGTAGTCAAAACAACAAACAGAAAAATAGAAATCTTCAAAGGCTTGTGTAGAGAGTTCTGCAAGCTGTGCCATCGCAGGGGTAGGCCAGCGTAAGACCACCCACTTCGTATGAGGCACACGATGGTTCTGGTGAACCCTTTTCCACATCCTCTCCTCATAAAGCTTGCGCTTATCAGCAGGAACATCACTTTTCTCATAGATGTTGTGAGAGCCGCGCACCCCAATATAGCAATCTGCTTGGCTCATCAGAAGCTCTTCTGCAGATGCTTGATATTCCCAACTTTCTGCGCTTCCATTCAATAACAATGTGCGTTCCACTTCACCCGAAACGATCTTCACAAAGGGAACCCCTCCAGCTTGGTGCACGCACTCCACAAGCTGCTGAGTAAAGCTACAAGGGATATCAATGGCTTCTATAAAGACTTTTTCTCCCTTTTGCACTGAGCAAGAATATGAAACTAAAAGCTTTGCCAGTTGTGTTTCGCGTGGGTCTCGCATTTTCACCTCTCTACTTTATCAAGAGAGTCACTGTGCCACACACGAAAATTAAACCAAAGAGGTCTCCCATGCTGTCTCATAGCTAGAGGCCCAGGCCTCTGTTTGATGCGCAGCAAGCCGTGCTCCCCCTGCGGCCAATACGCTTCCCCCTGTAAGACACAGGGAGGCAATTTCATGAACTTGCGAACTCAAAGCTAAATACCTAGCTCCAGGAAAGGAGACCGCTTGCAAAGCAACAATTGAAAAGCGAATCCCTTCCTTCCAACTTAAGCAGCGACCAAGAGTCTGTGTCACTTGCATGCAGCGACCAGAAAATCGTGCCCATCCTAAAGCTTGTTGGGCCTCCTCATTTTGAGGCCCCTCTCCATATAACTCTCTAGCTCTACAAGAAGCGTTTGCTGTTTCTTGCGATTTCTTTGCCTGATCATGACAAAACTTGTTCAACAAAACACATGAGGTGCTTAAGCATGCACTATAAAGAGCACTACTCATCTGCATTTATCCTCCATCTACTGTCAACATAGTCATCTCCATGACCAAAAAGAGGATCATCTCATCACTTAACTTTTTCATCATCTGACTTTTTTCTTCTTGTACTTCAGCACACGCTAGCTTAGTCGCTAAGAGAGGGTTATCTGCTAGCTGTGCATAGGAGGAGGCATACTTCCCATCGCTACACTTTTGTAAGCGATCTACTCCTCTACTCAATAAGTAGTCTAACCCTCGGTGATGACTAGCTCCTGCACAGTAGTGGAGAGGAGGTACCCGTTTACCAGAAAATTCAAAAGGACGTTGCAAGTCCTCCACATTTGCAAACTGATCTAAGAAAGCAAAATCCAAATTATGAAGGGCTATGAAAATTGCAGAGCCTCCCTCTGCGCTGTGCTTATGTAGATCCCCTCCAGCTTTTAATAGCTGTGCGACAATAGAAGCATCAACCTTATGCATAAGGGCATAATGTAAACTAGAAAACCCTGCCTCATCTAAATGATTAGGGTCCATACCGCTCCGCAAAAAGGCGAGTGTTGCAACCTCATCTTCTATCTGTACAGCATGAATAAGAGGGGTAACTCCTTCTGTAAGGACTCCTTCTTTACTAGCTAAATCTTTATAAGAGTCAAAGGTCCTATGATAATAACGTTTAGCCAGGCCGAGCTCCTCTGAAATTTTATTTTCCGTCACGATGCGACCCCGACAGACCACATTGAGCCCCTCCATCCCTGCGATGTTTCCCATCTCTAAAGCATTGCTCCACAAAAGCAAGTCCTCTTCGGATAATAGAGGCTCTCGCGCAAAGAAGCCAGACTCCCACTGAACAAGGTGGATCATCTCATGACCTATAATTTCGGGGATTGTGTGCCGACTCAAAAGAAAGCGCCCCGCCTGATCTGTTCTCAATGTCAAAGAGGACTTTTTTAAAGAAACAGTAATCTGATGAGCCTTCCCTTCAAAACGGTACTCCCCTCCTTTCTCATTGCCTCGATAGACTTTGAGGAATACGGGATAAGAAGCTTTTGTTACACGCTCTACAAGAGCATAGCCTGTCTCTGAAAGGGTAAGACGAAAAAGAGCACGCTTCAGAACAGAGCTTTTGATTTCTTTGATCGCTGTGTTTTGACGAAAAATTTTATCTACGAGTAATAAGGAACGAAAGCCTTTTTTCCTTGAAATACGCAAGGAAGCACCTGAGAGGACTCTCGTTTTTCCTGTCCATTTTACTCCCTGAAGAATACTGGCATACTTTTTACATAAAGCTTGGAAGCGGTGATTTTGTGCCACAGCACTACGCATCACACCTCCCTTCCCCACCTTCAAGTAAGGGCCTGCTTTGGCTGCAAAAGATGCAGTTCCTAGCTTTTTAGGAGAGGGTAAGAAAGACGGCTTACCAATAGCCAGTGATGTACTCAAAACAATCTCTCTATTTAAAAAAAAGAGAAATTATACCCTTATAAAGGGGTTTATTTCACTCAAATAAGGACCTTTATAAGAGGAAAACTAAACCTGTCGGCTAAAAGACATACAGGTGAGGTCCGTTGCATGATAAGTTGCAACGGCAGCTGCTCCTGCTGAAAAAGTAAGCGCCGCACAACAAAATTTCATACCCACTCTTTCAATAAAAGAGTTTGCGGTTATTTTACCTAGAAGCTCCATTGCAGTCCCGAACATCGAGGAGTGGACCATGATTAAAGAAAAGTCGCTACTTACCAAAGCTCTCTCTTTCACATTTTCAGTTCGTGCCATCACATTTTGATCGTGACCATAGAGCCTACTGACATTGTTTGCTGCACCCTTTGCATTTTTTCCAATTAGGCAGTTGGCCCCTACTAGGGCAACTTGGAGAGGGGCTGTATAAGGGATCGTCGACATATCGCACTCCTTTATAAGAAAAAATAAAGAGTAACTTCAAGAAAAGTAAAAGACAACCTCAAGTCAATCTACTATCTTAGCATCATTCCTAACAACCTACATCCAGAACTAACAACCCCTGCTCCCATAGAAAGCTGATACAGTGTATTCATAGCCAAGGAAGTCCCACTAAAAAAAGTTGAACCAACCGTAAAAGCCCGGCTATAGTTAATAGGGAAGTATGCAAGAGCTGCTGTTAGAGATGCTTCTTGTGCGATATCAGCTAGGGTAAGTAAAGCTAGGCGCATGGCCCCCTGTCTATCTGCAGGATCTCTCTGTGAGAGGCGACGAAGTCTATTTTGTGCAGCGAGACTAAAGGTTAGTTCAGCACCAGGAAAAACACTCGATCGTAAGATTTGATAATAAGGACTCGTCATTCATTTACCTTTGTTCAATATTTGGCTCTACTGTTAGGAAGGGAGCTGCATCAATATCATCTGCCATCATCATATTGGCTACTCTCTGCAATCCGGCAATGATCAAGCTCTGCTCCCAGTCCTCTAAACTTGTAAACTTTTTTAAGAATGATTCTTGCAAAAGAGAGGGCGTTCCCGAAAAGACACTCTCTCCTTCTTCTGTAGCCTTTACGTACACCTTACGTCGATCCTTATCAGAACGCACTCGTGTGACCAACCCCTTCTGCTCTAAACGTCCAATAATAGAGGTGACCGTCGCCTGGCTTAGGCTAACTTCATGAGCTAGCTGCCCCATAAGAAGCTCCCCATGAGCCAAGACTTCCTTCAATACAACAGCTTGTGGACCTGTAAGCCCTACCTTGGAGCGCAGCTTTTTTGAGTGAATTGCAATTGCACGGGTAATTCTTCTTAGGGCAATCAATACCTCATCACAACACGCTTTCTGATAACTCTCTTCCATATTTTCTTTAGACCTCAAAATATATAACTTGTCCCAAACCCTCTCGAAAAGAGCCAATTATTTTGAATACAAACGAAATTTCCCCCTAGGAAACCCTCATACTCCTTGACTTTTAACGGAAAATCCTTTAGAATACTAAATATCTATTAACCAACCCATCCATACTTATATGTCGTATGCGAAGAGGTTTTTATTTAGAATAAAAAATACTCCCCTTCTTCTAGGGCTTTTAGCCGTCACCCTCTGGGCCACCTGCCCATCTTCCATGTCCGAGTTAACGGATATCCCTCCTTTTGAGTTAATGTTCCTTGTCTTTGGTTTTTCTTTTCTCCCAGGCTTACTTATTTCCTGGAAAAAGGGTAATTTTAGCGCGGTCTTACCTAAAAAGCGACGCTTTTGGGTGATTGGACCTTTATGTCTTTTCTTCAACCAAGCAACCTACTGTCTAGCGTTCCGCTTTCTAGAGCCTGCACAAGCTGAGCTTCTATACTATTTATGGCCATTGTTTTTAACAGGCCTTTGTATTGCTGTTCGTATGATTCAGTTTCGCCCAATGCACCTAGTATCTACTCTTCTTGCTGTTATGGGTATTTTTGTTTGCTGTGCACATGACTGCTCCCTCCATGATCTTTTAGGAGCTAATGCCATCGGAATTTCCCTTGCTTTAGCTTCTGGTCTTTGTTGGGCTGCTTATAGCTTCTTTACCAAGCTATATAAAAAGGATTCCCCTCCTTTTCAAAGCTTGATGCTTGCAGCTCCCGTCTCAGGTATGGGTCTGATTTCCCATCTGATTTTTGAAGAGCAGTTTGTGATTCCATCGATGACCCAAATGCTGATTGTCGCCTTTCATGGCCTTGTGATTATGGGGCTTTCACTATGTATCTGGCAAAAAGCACTAAGCAAGGGTAAGTTAAACATTCTTAGCTTACTTCCTTACTTTGTACCTGTCTTATCGATCTTTATTCTGATTGGTTTTGGCAAGGCTTGTTTTTCCATGCCTCTTGTTCTTTCAGGGCTTTTGGTTACTCTTGGCTGTAGCTTGCTGGCTATCCCAAGAGGGGTCCTTCCTGTTATTAATCCTCTTTCTCTTTTCAGCCGGTCTGAAGCAGAGGAGGAAAGTCGAAAGGCAGCCTAAAAGGTTGCTTTTCGACTATAAGATTTAAAAATCTGCAAGCAAGAGCGCTTCATTGCTGCAATCCGAGTGCACAAGCTCTTGAGCAGGGAATAAGGAGTTTCAATTAAGATCTCCCATATCTTTTGGCTGATCCGAAGAGGCAGCCCCACCCACCACCTTATACTCTCTGAAATTTCAACAAGTCTATCTATGAGCTGCTCAAGATCATTGATCCACTCTTCAAAGAACAAGCTCTGATCCACTAAGCTTGTTTTTTGTGCAGCTTGCTCACACCTAGCCACCTCTTTCTCTAAGCTAAGGCGCATTAAGTTTTTTTTTGCTTCTTGTAGTGCGAGCTTTCCCGTATAGCTCTCATTATTGATCTTTTCATAAAGGTTGCTGTAGGGGCTTGCAGGTTCAAGGGCTACAAAATCGGCGACTGCTTGTGCAGTCAAGGTAGAAGAAAAGCCAGCCTTTTCTACAAGAAGCAGCCCAGAAAGGAGCATTCCTTCTTCTTTAGCATAATTAATAGCCTCAAACCATTCCGCTTCAGATAGAGACTTTGTTGAGATCTCTGCAAGATACTGACGTAGGGAAAAGACATTTTTTACTTTTGCCAACAAAGGGTTTAGGCTTGAAGAGGAGCTTACAGGGCGCTTAGCCACATAGGTAAAATCTCCTAAAGGAACCGTTGCTACCTCTGGTCGCATAGAGTCATCGAACAAAAAGTTTCCTTCGCGATCCACAGCGAGATTGATCGCGCGTGCTGTGTACTTAGGAGCACGCACTTCTTTTAGATGACTAAGCTTACCCAAAAAGTAGTCAGCCATATTCTCCATAAAGTCATCCCTGTGCCCTGTCGAGCAAGAATAAAGCAGAGCTAAGCTTTCAGGAGCTAAATAGTGATTAATCTCTTCAAGAGCTGACTGGAAAGTGATCTCCGTTTCTCCATAAGATTTAAGGTAAGGATCTCCTAAAGTAATGGAGTGAGGTGAGCCATGACCTCCGATCACTAATGTATCAATTTTTACATTATGGCGTTTCATCTCCTGCTTTATCTCTTCAAGAGATCCTACTTGCTTAACCACAACATCATGCCCCTGCTCTTCTAGCTCTCCGGCAACTAAGTGCAAAGGGGTATCAGCAAAAGCTTGGTTATGACTATGCTCAGGGAAAAAGAAAAGAGCCTTTGGTTTTGAAGACCCTTCTGGGAACTCTTGTAAGTCACTCAATGGTGAACTAAAAGCTCTATAAAGATCTCCTGCCAAAAACAAAGATAAAAACTTTTTGTGCTCCTCCTCTAGTTTTTCAGAAAGAGCTAAGTACTGCTGATTACTAAGCGCTCTAGCGCTATCTTTGAGATGGTCATACATCTCTTGATCTACCTCAAAGGGCTTTGCTTCAAATCGGTCAAAGGCTTGCTGATAAAGTGCAAATACACGCTCTTCTTCAGGTATTCGACATACTGAGTGACTAGAAAATGCTGGTAGCTGCTCTTCTAGGTCCAGCACATTATCAAAACAACGAAATCCCCCTTTCATAACTGCCTTTGTCACTATGAAGCATTTGTCTTCACCTGGCAGAAAATAATCATGCTCCTCTTCTTCACTCTCTACAAAACTTGATTTATCTAAATAGTCAAAAGAAGACCTACTAACACTCATAAAACACAAATAATCAAACTAATAAAATAATGAAATATTACAAAAATACAAACATTTATGATATTATTAAAATAAGGTATATAAAAGGGGTTAGTATATGTCTGGGATTGAGGGGGGCTATAGAGGCCCAGAAAGACACAGCTCACAGCAACCCTCAGACTTCGAGGGAATTGCAGATAGAAAAGAGGCTCACCTATACAAGCTAGATAGTCAGGGCCGCCTAACACAGCGTACAGGACTGAGGCGAAAGGTTGCTCAACTTGCTAATAAGTTGCGCTCTAGTTCAGCAAAACAAAGAAATGCCATTAGCCGTGCGAACAAACTTTTCCGACAATTTTCTATTATTCAGGCTATCAAGGCTCGTGTTCCGATGGGGTTATTCCATCGGTTTTTTCCTAAAACGCCTAGTGGTGGAAAAGTTTCCACTAGACAAGTCATTCAAACCCAATCCCTTATCCACAACCTGCAAAATGTAGCAAAAAACAAACAGCGTTTAGGAGCAACTATCGCTGAGATGGCTATCTATGATGGCGCTAAGTTTGCAAGAAAAGAGAGCCATAAAGAGGTTTTTAGAGAGCTAAAAGGCTTGCCAGATGAGCTTAAATATGAAGCTGTCTCTGTCTATGTCGATTATCTTTCTGGAGCTCATCCCACAGAAAAGGACAGCTTAATTGCTTCATTTAAAAGAGAGGTTGGTTTTGAAGGTAAAACTCCTATTCCATTCGAGCAAATAGAGAATCGCACAATACCCGCTTGGGTATCAGGATCTGAAGTAAGCTTCGCACAAGATCTACAAGCGGTTTTTAAGGGACCCGTAGCAGGAATTTTAAGCCAAGGTAGACCTCTAACTAGTAACAAGATGCAGATTCTATTAAATCAGCTGGATAGCGTAGGGATAGCCGATACACGCCTTCTAGGAGCTAAAAAACTTGAACTTTCCTATGAGATCTTCAAGAGAAACCCCCATGAAGGGACAAAAAAGCAGTTTCTTAGCCTTTATAATGAAAACTCCTTATCTCTTCTTCCTGAGAAAATACAGGTTGATATGCAAGTTGAGAAGAGAATCCTAGAAGGGCCAATACCGGGAGCTCCTGAACCCCGGCCTGGACAAGAATTCAGTAAAGAGCACCTACAAACCCAAAGGAGCTTTGCCTTACTCGTCTTACCTCCTTCCACTACTTCTGTCTCAAACTTTCAACTAAGTAGCGCAATCCGAGACGTGGCCAAACACTCTTCTTGTGAAAGCTTCATGAGGGAAAACCTCGATCAACTTCCCAAAACAACTCTTCAAGCCATTGCTTATGAAGCAATTGCGCTGAGAGAGCCTATGGCAAGAGGTATAAATGATGCTCTTTTAAGAAGGGTATGTATAAGTTCTGCAGATAGTGGCGATGCAGAGCGGTTAAACTCTTTGATTCATGCCTCTGGTCATGCACACCTTATGTCTGCTCAAGACTTTTTAATGGTCATGAACCACCCCCCAATAGGCAATGGGCTCTCTTTTGAGCATGGGACTTCCATGGGGCTTTCTGCGAACCTTATTAAAGTAAAAAAAGAAGCCATGAGAGAAGGTCCTTTAAACTTAAGAAGAGCAGCAAGCTTGCTTAGGAACCTTGGAAGCTTTGGAAGGCCAAAGGAAATCTCTAGAGAGCTAACAGCACAGTTAAGAGGGGCTGGGGTACCTGAAGAAAAGCTTACTCATGTCCAGATTGCTTTTGCTCTTATCACACAAGACTTGAATCACCGTCATTCTGGTATAGGCATCCAGACAAGCCACTACAACCTTGCAACAGGGTTTTTAAATCAGTTTGACCCTCGTCTAGTTGGATGGGTAAGGCAGAATATTTTGAGATAGAAACAGAGAAGGTTTAAGATGGGAAGCATACACCCCTCAAGCTTGAGCAGACATCACGCTATTGACAAAGCTTTAGATCAAATTGATCACCTAGCAAATACTCAGCACTTGCACTTATATAAGGTCAACCGAGAGGGAATTCTTGTCGCTAAAACGGGCTTAGACCGACTTATGGCTAGAGTTTTTCACTTTTTTACTCTTCGCAAAAAAGATGTTATAGAAAGGCAAAAGGGATTCTTAAAAAATAGAATTAAGGAATTAAGACAACCAAACAGTCATCAAAGAACGACCTTGGATCAAGCAAAAGCGCATCCTTTCTCTAAAGTGAAACAAGCAGAAGCTGCTCTTAAAGAGCCTGGAAAAGGAAAAAAAGAAGCAGCAAAAATTCTCTTAGGCTCTCTTCAACAATCCATTTCCAAAGATCATTCAGAGCTAACCAGTATGTGCCTGAGTAAAATTTATTGGATAAACCTGAAAGAAGAGGTCATCCATGAAATTTCCGAGGGATTAAAAAATGGAGACCTAAACCCAAAAGATGAATCTTTTAAAAGACTTCTTTACCAGCTAAGAGAAAAGTGCTTTGCTTTTGGCTATACAGATAGCATGAGAGAAAAGTACCCTAAAGTAATCCATCTCATGGATAATGCACACTGGTAAGATTTCAAATATTTTGGGGCATAAAAAAAGCCCTCTGGAAAAACTCCAGAGGGCGTGAAAAAT
>CAYWQB010000003.1:0-330914 GCA_964460785.1 uncultured bacterium | reverse complement strand
CACTCCCCTTGCTAACAAGCTGGAAAGAAATCAGCTCTCTTTCTGAGATCTCAGACTATTTCCTCCACAAAGTCCATGCAAGCTTAGGCTCTGAAGCTTCTTCTCAACTCATTGATCAAATCAAAGAGGCATTACTTCACTCCAGCGCCTTAACAAACCTACTGAATCAAAAAGTAGAGAAAACTCTAAGAGAAGCTCTTGAGCAAAAGCAATGGCAGCAATTTCAGCAGTATTGGGGAGTCGGCTATGCTCTTTCTTCTAGTCCCAATTTGCTAGCCAATCAGTTTGTCAAAGAAGTCGAGCAAACCATCCTGAAGCAGCTCTCTGAAGATGAAGCCTCTCTATCCCAGACAAAAGCACTGATTACTATTTATGATAACCTACAGCGAGATGCAGACCAGCGTTACCTATTTGCAAGCCAGCTAGTAGCTGCAGGAACAGGGCTTTGGGTAGGAGGGCACTCTCCACAAAAGGCCTATGAACTCTTTCTTCTTGCTGAGCAAATTCCCTACTTTGAGAAAAAACAGGAACTTACGCGATCTATCACCCAGTTTTTGCAAGAGGCCTATCTTTTTGCTCGAAACAATGATGATATGGAAAACCTCCCCTATATCACCCAAGCAATGGATTACTTTGGGATTAAGCTCGACCACCTAGATAAACCTGTAGAAATCAGCAACCAGATCGCTGATATCCAACAACTTCTTCAGCTTGGCCGCTCCTTTGAAGCTCTGAAGAAAGCAGAGTGGGTTTTGCAGCTCGATACATCCAATCAAGATGCCCACCGGCTAAAAGGCATTGCAGCCTATATGGAGGGCTTATATGAACTATCTGTGGAATCTCTTGCTTCACAAAAAGAGCTCTCTCCTAAGGAAAAGGAAGCCCTTGCCATAAGTTATATCTTCACAGAGGAAACAGAGAAGGGGAAAGAACTGCTACTCTCTCTATCTAATGAGATCCCCCTAAGTGATTTTGCCTGGGAGCAGCTTGCTGTTTTATCCCTTCTAGGAAAGGACTATACAGGAGCCTTTTCTCACTTAAAAAATATTGAAAAGCCTGTAGAAGAGACTCTTGCCTACCTCTGTATTACAGCCCAAAAAGTACAGAAGCCTCATGACAGCCTCTACTACTATAGTAAACTTCCTTCGTCTTACCAGAAGGCTCCTTTGCTCCGCTATACACAGTTTTTGTCTTATCGAGACCTAAATGATCTTCATAAAGCAGAGTATGTACTCGATACCATGAGTAGCCACCTCAAAACCGACCTTCGTTCCTTCCCTCCAAACTTTAGGAAAATTCACTCCTCTCTTTGGCAAGAGCGTGATTTCTATGAAACAGCAAGCCTTTTTTATGAAAAACAAAAGCCTAACCCTAAAAAAGCTTTAGAGTACTTGGATAAGATTTCTGCCTCTGATCCCTCTTCCCAACTAAGAAAAGCGCAAGCATACATACATTTGGGACGTACATCCTTAGCAAGAGACCTTTTATCCCACCTTCCTACTGCTCCTTTAACAGGCTCCTCCCTTCGTATGAAAAACTCGTTGGAGTTTTCTCTCCTTAAAGCAGAGAATAAGCCACTTGCGGCTCTTTCTCTTTATCAAGCAGCGCCTACCACATTTGATTTTGATGTACAGCGCTCTGTTGCTCAACTTTATATGCAGCAAAATGCGCCTTCTTTAGCATCGAAAACTTGGGAGCAGTTACTAGGAGTTTCTCCCAATAATACAGCTCTTGACCAGCTCTCTTATATCCAGTCTCTTGCGCAGGCAGGGCAGCTTCCTCTGGCTATTGCCAAGCTCTCACCCATGAAAAAGATGGCACCGGGCCTTTCCTCTCAGGAAAAAATTTTCCTCATAGACACGATCTTAAAGATGCAAGGCCCCTACCTTGCCAAACAGTTTCTGTCAGACCTTCCTCCATTTTCTGTTCAAACAAAAGAAGAAGTTCTGGCTTTAACCAGCTTATACATCGCCCTCAAAGATCAAACAAGCACAGACCTTTTAGTTTCCAGTTACTTGCAAAAATTTGAAGAGGATGCAGAAGGAATGGAGCTTTTACTCCAGGCATACCTTTTACTTGATCAACCAGAGAACTTACAAGCCGCTGCCCAAGCGATGGTTGAGCGCTACCCAAGACAAGCACTTTGCTCTACCAATCTTTGGAAAGCTCCCCTTGAGGCAAACCAGGTCGAACGACTGCATTCTGTCTTTCAACTGCTTCTACACCAAAACAAAGATGCTCTTCCTTGGGACCTTTTGCAAAGCATTGCTACCAACCGCAAAGTGGCTTCCTGGTCGCAAGAGGCTTTTAACCATGCGGGCTTAGAGCTTATCAAGCTCAGCCAAAAGTTCCCTGACCTTGCCTTCCTTGCTCATACCCAAGCAAATTGGTACCTGCAAGCAGACTTTCCATCTAAAGCGTTACATGCTGCTCAGCGAGCGACCTCTCTTGCGCCATTTAAAGCAGAAAACTACCAGTTATTGGCCACCTGCCACTCGCAACTTGGCAATCAGCAAAAAGCATTACAAACCCTCCAACAGGCTAGTCACTACCTACATCTACCAACAGAGCGCTCTTCGATTGCTATCGATGCGCAACATCCATCTATCGATGCACTAAAAACTGAGTAGACGCAATATGAGCACAACAAGTCACCAGGAAGACTCTACTTTTGAAAAAGACTTCTACAAAGATCATGTGCCTCGCTTATGTGAGCCTGCAGTCCATGAGCTGAAAAATATTTCCCAAGCTTATATGGGGTTTAGCATTGTCTTCTTCGTTTTAGGCGCAGTGGAGCTGATTCTTTTTTTAGTTCTTTTTGCGGCCATTGCGCAATCCACTATTTTGGCCTATTCCCTTGCATTGATGTTCCTCACAGGGTTTGCTTACTTCATCTTACGTATTTATTTTCAGTCCAGAAAGCCAGAGCAGCTGGTTGAGCTACGCAATCGCTTTATTGATAGTTGTAAAAATACGATGCACTTTCAAGAGGGAATTGCAGAGCATCATATGCTCCTGGCCAATGCTTCCTGCCGTTTTGCAGCAAACCTTCAAGAGCTAGAGTATAGCTTTTATCCTGTGACTTCCCACCGCTTTGAGTTCATCTCTCCTCTTTTAGAAAAGTTTAGCTGCTTTTGGCACTGGCAAGATGTCCATAAAATGCAGGAGCTTTTGCTCTTTGATGCGATTGAAGAGTTCTTGAAATTAGTGCGCTATGAGCCAACCAATCTCGAAGTGCATGCCATGCTTGCGAACTGTTATGTGTTGCTCTCTAGCCTCTATATCGACCCTCGGACAATTGAAGACTTTGATGAAGAGCGATGGGTTCCTTCTGGCCGCTGCACAGTAGAAATGGAAGAAAAGTTCTACTCTGCAGCGCGCAGAGCGATCGAGGAGTTTAATATTCTCAAAGAATATGCACCAAATGACCCTTGGGTTCATGAACAATTGGCTTATAGCTACAGAGATTTGCAAATGCCTGAAGAAGAGATTCAGGAGTATGAAACCATTGTTAGCCTTAAGCCCGATGATGGAGATGCTCTCTATAGTTTAGGGGTACTGTACTTTCAGCAAGGCCATAATGCCAAGGGACTTAGAGCCTATGAAAAGCTCAAGCACCAGCAATATCCAAGAGCTGATGAGCTGATTAGCTTTTATGGAGCTTATACTCCCGTCTTACACCAAGAAGAGCCTTTATAAAAGAGTCTACTTGATCGCTGGACATAAAATAGATATTTTACAGGCAGTTGGAGGTTACCCATGCTCCGTAGGATTGTTCTTCTCTCTCTCTTTACTAGTAGCTGTCTTTTCAGTGGTGACCCTTCTGCGACGCTTCATGCTCGCCGTATTTTTTCTCTTTGGAAAACAAGTAAACGCCCCCAAGCTCTACAGCAAGCAAAAGATTTTTTAGAGAAATATCCTCAGCACCCTTTAGTAAGCCAGTTTCTCCTCTTGCTCGCAGAACACTCTTTTCAAGAGAAACGCTATCCTGAAGCACATCTTTTCCTAAAGCAAATTGAGGACCCAAAAGTCTTAGAAAAAGCGCGCCTCCTACGCGTACAAACATGGGCTCGACTACGCGACTTTTCTTCTATCTACCAGCTACTCTCAAGCCTCTCTAAAGAGCAACTTTCAGATGTAGAGCGCTTCTTTCTTGCAGTCAGTATACAAATGTCTGAGGAAGCTCAATCGGAGTCTGCAAAAGAGCTCTACCTTTCTATTACAGAAGGCCCCTTAGCTCTAGATGCGATACAAAAGCTTGCTGAAATTGCTCTAGCAGAAGGGGAGAATAAAAAAGCTGCAAATTACTATCTGCAAATTGCAGACCAATCAGAAGCAAGGCGAGCTGAGAGTCTCTTTCGAGCGGGTCATGCATTACAAGAGGAAGAGGAGCCTCTAGCGAAAAAACTTCTTAAACAAGCGATGGAGGGCTCCTCTTCCTATGCTGCAAAAGCAGCCATTACATATGGCATGCTCGAGTTAGAAGCGAATCCCCATCTTATTTTGAATGAGCAAAGCGTCTACCAAGAGCTACTCGAAGAAGAGTTCCCTTCCTTTTACCACCTTCTTCTTGGGTTTTCTCATTATAGGTTAGAAAATTATAGCCAAGCTCTTCCACACCTTGAGCAAGCTCTCTCCATTGGCTCCCGCAGCTTATTTTTAGCAGGAATGCATACAGCCCAACGACTACAAGACCCCTCCAGTTACAAGCTTTTTTATGAACCTTTTCTGCAAAAATTTCCCAATGACCCTCAAAAGGTTCAGCAAATTCTTATCTTTGCAGCTTTGAATCAAAAAGAAAGCCCATATGAAGCGTTGCGCAGCTTAAACATGATTCAGGAGGGGCATCCCCTTTTTGAGAAAGCGTTGATTGAGCGTGCTCGTTTGCAAGCAGCCATGGGCTCAAACTTTCAAGCGATTTCCTCTCTTCATAACCGCTTGCTCCTCGCTCCTTCTTCTTTACTTGTTACAAGCTTTCATCAGTTGGCAAATCAAGCATGTCGGCTACAACCGCGTTTACCAAAAGAAGAACTAAGCAAAATACATCAATGGATCGACCAAGTTCTCTCTTTACGCCTCAAAGAGGCTCCTGAAGCCACTGTGAATCACTGCTTTTTATATGCAGACACCTTGGTTCAAACAGGTCTCCCCAGGCGCATGCGTCTTTTAATGAGCCGGTTGATTCGCTTATTCCCAGAGGAGGCTTCTATACTCTCTAAAGCTCATACTCGCTTAGCCGAGTTAGCGAAGCTAGAGCGTAAAGCGTCAGCCTATCTGTTTCACTTAAAAAGAGCTCTTGCTTACACAAAGGGAGACAATCGAACCTCCTTACATTTAAGGCTTTTCAACTTCTACCTCCAAAAGAAAAAGTACGCAGCAGCAGCTAAACATCTTTTACCCGTCTATACCTCTAACTCGCAGCTAGTGAAAAAAAGCAATATGAAATGGTTAGCGAACTACCTCTACCATCATATTGAAGTAGTTATGTATGGCCCACATAACAAGAGCTTAGCAAGTGAGCTTTTACTTGAAGATGCCCGTGTTTTATCTAGCCTTTTAGAAAACTTATCTGCGGAAGAAGCAAGTCCTCTTTATTCTATGAGGCTGAGCCAAGTGTATCTATGGCTTGATCAGCCAACAAAGGCCCTTCACCTCCTTCACTCCTTTGAAAACCCACAGGGAAAACTCCCTCAGCTGCTTAGAGCACAAGCCTTACTTAAGTTAGGGAAAGAGAGTGAAGCCAATGCTCTTCTTGATCAAATTGCAAATATCAATGGGTTTTCATTAACGCAAGTAGAGGTCAAAGCACTCTATACTCTTGCACTTTCGCACCTTCAAAAAAGTCCCTCTGAAGCAGCTCTTGCTCTACTGGAAAAGGTATGGCAAAGCAAAAAAGCGGCATCTGAACCTTTACATCTAGAGGCCTCGATTGATTGGCTACAAGCTCTCAAGCAAGCCTTCCCTTTATCATCCAAAGGTCTCTTACAGGCTCTGCAAAGTGTACAGCAATCTTTTGCTAGCCAAGAGACGATTATGGACAGGGATTACCTTCGGGAGTTGCGAAACGCTCCCAAAAAGCTCAAAACCTATGAACAATACCTCCTTGTCTTAGACTTGCAAATTGCTAACCTGGAAAGAAAAATCGCGATTGAAGCAGGGGATATGCAGGAAGCAGAATTCAAAGAGCAAACAGCCTCTATTTTAAAAGAAACTCTTAATAACCAAAGCCATAGCCTTCCCATTCAGCTAAAAAGAGCCTTGCTAGACTTGCCTACAGTAAATTAATTCTTGGACCACCTGCTAGCGTGTGATAGAAAATGGGTAAACAAAAGAAGGTTGATAAAGTCATGAAAAAACGGGGACCTCTACTCGTAGCCGCTCTAATGGGAGGGCTTGTACACTTGGGGTTTATTTTCTACCTTCACAACAGCAAGGTTGAGCTCCTTTCTCCTAAACGAGCTGGCATGATAGGCATGCAGGTGAAAGAAAAAGCCCCTCAACCTCTACAAGAGCAAGAGGCTGAGAGAGAAGAGATCATGCATGCTTTTTTTTCTTCTCTTGCGCCAGCAGAAGAGTGGACGGAAGAGACTTTATCCAGTCCTGAGCCAGAAGAAGTCAGTGACAATATCGATGGACCAGAGGTTATGGAAGAAGCAAGCTCTCTCTTGACAGCAAATATCGAAGCTCTTCCTGCAGAACAGCCGAAAATTTCTCCTGAGTCTTTTACTGAAGAAGTTGCCCTCTCTATTCCTTCTCAACTACCTCCTGTAGGACAAATTTTTAGTGAAGAGCTCCTCGATAATCCAACTCTTGAAGGCATTGCTATCGGCTTAGAGGATACGATTGACTCCTCCTCTGTAGATCTTGTGCCACAAGCTGTCTCCGTGACTCCTTCCCTATTTCAGCAAGGAGCCGCTCTCTTACAAGCCTCTTCTGAAGAAGCGATGAGGGATTGGGAATCCCAGCTTTTAGCATCCGCTGAAGAGGGTATTCCGCGCAGTTCTTTTTTAAGAACAGGAGAGACATTACCGAATAGCCAATCTTTTCATACAAAAGTTGAATATTACCAGCGCGCCGAAGGCGAGTATCTCTTTCGCATCTACTTGATTCCTAAAGAAGGGAAAAAGTTCAAGAGGGTCAAGCAGAACCTATTCTTTCTCCTTGATCGCTCAAACTCCGTAGACCGCAAGCATTACTATGCTGCAAGAAATGCGATCGCAAGTAGCCTCTCTCTACTGCACCCCGATGACCACTTCAATATTATTGTTTTCGATGATGAGCTGAAAACATTTGCCAAAGACCCTGTTGCTGTCTCTGATCAATCGATTCAGGAAGCAAGAGAGTTTTTAGAAAAAGAGTCTCATGGGGGCTTTTTTGCAGCCACAGACCTCTACCGCTCTTTAGACCAAATTGTCCCCCAGATTGATGATACGTTTACGGTGAATACAGCCCTGTTACTCTCTGATGGAGATACCTTTCTGTCTCTTGATAAGCAGCGGAGAACCATTGGCAAGTGGACCGCTCGTAATAACGGCAAAGTCTCCTTGTTTAGCTTTGCCATTGGAGAGAAAAACAACCTTCCTCTGCTCGATGTCATCAGCTCATTCAACCGAGGGGTCCTGATTCAGTCGCCTTCAACAGAAGCCTTACCGGCCGTGCTAAATAACTTTTTGGCCTCTATCCGCTACCCTCTAGGCAGAGACTTTCGAGCAACCGCAGTTCCTAACTCCACACAACTTCAAGCCACTCTCTACCCAAAAAATGACCGTCTTCCTTTCTTTTATGAAGGCATCCCTTATGTACTTTATGGCACAGTCAACCAGCTAGGAGACTTCTCTTTATTCCTCCAAGGGCGTCATGAAAAAAATTGGTTTGATATCCAGATTCCTATTTCCTTTGATCAAGCCTCGCAAGCGGACTCCTCTATTTTACAAGAAGTAGCGATTCAGGAAGCCTATTCTCTCTATGAACAATTTCTTAAAACGGGTAACATATATGCCCTTGTGAGAGCTGAGGCCTTACTTGAACCTTTCGAAATAGAAACCGCTTTTAAAGTTCGTTAATGCGCATTATTGGAGGAGAGTTTTCCTCTAGAACGATTCAAACTCCAAAGGGACAGTCAACCCGCCCTACCTTAGATGCTGTGCGAGAGATGATTTTCAACTCTCTGCAAAGGAGGGTTGATGGTGCTCGCTTTTTAGACCTCTTTGCTGGATCTGGAGCAATGGGGATTGAAGCACTGAGTCGCGGTGCTACGCATGCCACTTTTGTTGATTCTCACCCTGCAGCTTTGCGCTGTATTCGCTCAAACTTAAAAAGTTTAGGCATTGAATCGGCAAAAGCTCAAGTTCTTCCTATTCGCGCTCTTCAGGCCCTAAAGATCCTTGCAAAAGAGCTCTCTCCATTTGACCTGATTTATCTTGACCCTCCCTATGGAGAAAAAGACCCAAACAAGCAGCTGCTTACCCTAAAGTGCATGGAAGAAATCATACGCCTCTCCTTACTTGCAGAGGGAGGCATTATACTTGTTGAAGATCAGCACTTTGGTGAGGAATATGAAACCTTCACCCCTTCCCCGCTACAGTGCTACCGAGAAAAAAAACATAGCTCTTGTTATGTCCGCTTTTACAGAAGAGAGTCCCCATGAAGCGATTGATTTTCCCTGGATCATTTAACCCTGTCACTTTTGGTCATCTCCATATTATTGAGCGCGCTGCGAAGCTATGCCAACAGCTCACCATTGCGGTCTATGAAACACCAGCAGGTAAAAGCTCCCTTCTACCTCTTGCTCTGCGTCTACAGATGATGAGGAAAGCTGTCGAATCGATCCCTAACACCTCTGTGGTTTCCTTTTCAGGATTAGTGGTGGACTGTGCAAATGAGCATGAAGCTGAAGCTATTATACGAGGTGTACGTGATAGTAGTGACTGGATAGAGGAGCAAAGACTAGCCCAAGCTAATGCTAAGCTTGCAGGTATTGAGACCCTGCTACTCCCTACAGAGCCTCAATTTGTTCACTTAAAAGCATCGTGGCTACAAGACATCGCTCGACATGCTCCTGCCAAGCTTGAGCAGTTTATGCCCAAAGGGACAGCTCAATTATTCAGCGACTTTATACAAAGTCACTGAACAATCAACTCCCCTCGATTGTAATACACTTCACTCACCTCTCCTTCAGGCGTGTAGCTTTTCTTATAGCCATGTAGTTGATCATCCTGATATGTCTGGAGAACTTTTGGGGAACCATCTGGGTAATATTTATTCACTGCACCGTCGCGCAACCCATGACGATACTCCGCTTCAAAGACTAAAATACCATTCTCTCCCCACTGCTGCAACAAGCCATGGCGCTTTCCTTGTCTATAGAGAGCTTTCTCTTTAAGTCCTTCACTTTCATAGTAAGAGACCTTCTGTCCATGCAGCAAATTCTTTTGGTACTGAGCTTGAAGGGCAATTTTTCCACTCGGGTAAAACTCCACCCATAACCCGTGGCGCTTTCCCTCTTCATACTCAATACTTTTAACTAAAGCGCCCTCTCTATCAAACAGATTAAACCGCCCATGGCGAAGGTTTTTGTGATACTCTGTTGAAGCGATGCGCATGCCTTCTTGGCTATACTCCGTAACCACTCCTTCGAGCTCATCATTTTCATAGTTCGCTTCCATAGCTTTGATACGACCAAGTTGATCATCTTCAGGGTAGTATTCAATATAGGGACCATGACGCATACCATCTTTGTAGCTAATTACGACCTCTCGACCATCAGGCAATCTTTGGAAAATCTCTCCCTGTAGCTTGCCCTCCTCATAGAACTCATCTTCTAGCAGAGCCCCTGTGACTTCTTCATAAGCAAACTTCCTTCCATGCAAAGCACCATGTTTATAGTGCACCTTTCCTTCTAGCTTACCGGAAGGAAAATAAAGCTCTTGCTCCCCATGTAAATTGCCCTGCTCATAGCGGAAGATGTGCTGTACAATTTGATTTCCTTCTTCATCCTGAGGGTAAAAAGCGATATGCTCTCCAACAGGAAGCCCTTGGGTATAGTGCTCTTCTAGCCTCTGTGCACCATCTGCATACCACTCGTGTAAGGTCCCATCTAAGAGACCACTTTTATAGTGTGCTTTGCGCTGTAGACTCCCACTTGGAAAGTAATGAACCTCTTCCCCTTCCAGCTTTCCCTCTTTCCAAAAGCACTCTTCCTTTTTTTGCCCATTGTGATACCACGCAAGAAAGGTTCCTTCATATTGGTCATCTTGAAACGTTGCTGAAAGTAGTTTTTGTCCAGCATCTGTGTACTCTACAGCCTTACCATCTCTTAGCCCATTAGAGTATAAATATTCTGATTCTAGTTGCCCATTTTCATGCCAAGCTTGCACCGGCCCTTGTAAGGCTCCTTTCACATAGGTTCCCTTGAGCTTCAGTTGACCGGAAGGGTAGTACTCTTCACAGGAACCGTGTTTAACACCATGCTCAAAGCTACAGCTTGAAAGTAGCTTTCCTTCTTGCGACCAGAACTTTTCCTCTCCCTGCACAGCTCCATTGCGAATAACGACTTGGTGTTTTGTCGAACCTCCTGGAAAAAAGCGCTCTTGCTTGCCTTCCATTTGCCCTTGCTCATAATGGAAAGCTGTTTTTTTACTTCCATCAGCATACCACTCTAAATAAGGCCCCTGGAAAGAGCCGTTTACCATGAAAAACTGCGCCTTCTGTTGTCCATTTTCATAGAAGGTTTCGACTGGCTTTAACAGATCTCCCTGCTCATCATAGTAAGCTGCATAAGAAAGCCCCCCATCTTCAAAATACTCTAAGTGATCGCCTACAGGCATCCCTCGAAGGTATTGCCCCTGCTGTTTGAGCGCTCCACTCGAGTAGTAGGCGTGCTCTTGACCATGCTTTTTCCCTTCTTTATAAGAGACACGGTACACTTCATTGCCTGCCTCATCATACCGCACATGACTTCCAACAGGTTGTCCATAAAGAAAATCCTGCTTTTCAAGCACCTGCCCACTTGAACTATAGGTGGCAAATGCTGTTTGCCTACCCCCAGCATGCAGAACACCTTTCTCATAAACTGCCACGAACGAAGGCCGTCCACTTTCTCGCCTTTTAGAAAGGGTCCCTTCTAAAGCTCCTTTAGAAAAGTTGGCGACTCTCTCGTACCCCCCAGAAAAGTAGTAGGTAACCCATCGTCCATTAGGCAGGCCTAAGTGATAAGACCTCTCTTCTTTCTTCGATCCATCTTCATAGTATAATAGATGAGGGCCATGTAGCTTTCCCTGATGGTAAGAGCCCTCTTCTTCTACTTGCCCTGAAGGATACAACCGATAATAGGGTCCTTGCAAAAGCCCATGATCAAAGTGTTCTACTGAACGCAGCTGTCCTGAAGGCCAATATGTTTCACTGACACCATGAGGGACCACCTGGGTCTCATAGATTGCTGTACGAGGGTCTTCTTTCTCTAAAACAGCCAAGTCTCTTTCCGCAATGATTGCGCCTTGTTCATCGTAACGTATCACTTTGACTGGCTCTGTTTGCCCTCCTTTCTGGGGACGATAATAGACGACCTCTTTTGCCACTCCTAAGGGGTGAAGAGCTACAACTTCAAAGCTCCAGTTCGGTTGTCTCTTGCGCAGGTGCTCTTTTACAGGGTGTGCAAACTGCCCCTCTTCTTCGCCTCCAAATAGAAAGCCTGCGAATAAAACGAATACAGCAAGTAAGAATCTCATGGAGTCTCCTCCCCCTAAAATATTGCTATCAGGCTATCAGCTAGGAGCCTAAAAAACAATTGAAGGGCAAAAACCCTCCTTATAAAACATTAAAAAGAGCATGATGTATGTAAAAATCTAATCTTTAAACGGCTCCATTTAAAAGGCTCTTGTACTTATGGCTGACCCAAACCTTCGCTCCTTCGTCTATCAAGGACTTATTGAATTCTTTAAACGGGACCTATACTTTAGACAGTTTCTGGAGGAAAAAGGCTCCCATCTTTCTTCAAAAGATTGGTCCTTAGCTCTCGAAATTGGTCAAGGGGTAATCAAGCGCTACCGCTGCTTACAGCGCATTAGCAAACAACTTATGGGAACCCAAAAGCTCCAGGCAAAAAGAGAAGAAAAGCTACTTTTTTTCCTTGCTCTATACCAGTGGTACTTCTTAGATCGCATTCCCTTACATGCAATTGTCAATGAAACGGTTGCTATTGCAAAAGCACATAGGATGCACTATTTTGCGCGCTTTTTGAATGCCTTCTTGAGAAAGCTTCCTTTAAAGTTTGATCTACCTACACCAAAAAATGAGAGAGAGTTGGCAGAAACGCTCTCTTACCCTAACTACATTGTGCAGTATCTAACCCAAGTGTTTGGTCCTGAAAAGGCTCGCACAATTCTAGAGATTGGGAATGCGCCCCCTGCGACTTTCTTACGTATTCGCCCTGGCTTCTCTAAGCCCGAGGGTTATGACTGGCACTCGGAGCCATTTTGTAAAATAAAATCTAGGGCAGACCTTACTACTTTTTCCCAAGAAAAAGCCTACTATATCCAAAATCCCACAGCCTATTCTCTTTTACAAGAAATGCTTCCTCACCTTAAAGCGCCTAAACACGTCTTAGATTTGTGTGCCGCTCCAGGGGGAAAAAGTTTGGCTCTCTGGGACCTGCTTGATCAAAAGCCTTCATTTACTTTGAATGATCCATCAAGCCAACGAAGCATCAAGCTCAAAGAAAACATGGAAAAGTATGGCCTGCAGGCAACTTACATGGAGTGTGATGCTCGAGATCTTGACTTAGAACCCATATATGATTGTGTCATTGCAGATATTCCCTGCAGCAATACAGGAACACTCTCTCGGAAAGCAGAGGCTCGCTGGAGGCTAGAAAGAGACCCCATCCAACACCTCTGTGAAATGGGACGGGATATCTTAGCTTCAGCAACTAGGCTTTGTCGCCCAGGAGGACAAATTTTCTACATGACATGTAGCATTTTGCCCGAGGAAAATGAAGATGCTGTTGAAGAAGCTCTTCGCACCTTACCTCTAAAAAAAGTCTCCTCTTTCCAAACAGTCCTACCCAATCAGCAAGGATGGGATGGAGGATTTTGTGCTCTTCTAGAAAGAGTTTAAAGAGAGCGTGAGACCGCTTTTTCTAAGTGGTCTCGCCTAGCAGCATTCCCTCTGAGCACTTTCCGCACAAAGCAGCGATCTTTATGGCTATCCACAAACCCCTGCCCGTCTAGGATTTGATCCATGCGGTGGAGCACACAACTTGCTACCTCCCAAGTCATGGGAGCCAAGTCTTGCGGCTTACTAAAGTAGATCTGCCGGTGCATAGGCAAATAAATTCCCTCTAGCACTTCAAGCTCATTTTGCAAAGCACGCATGCGCATCTCAGAAAAGCTTGGGTCAAACGCCTTACTCCAGGGAATTTCTTCTAACTCATCAAAAAGCAGAGAAAGGCGCTCCCAATAAGCAGTCACCTGCTGTAAACATTCATGCGTTTTTTGTAGCCCCTCACTTTTTTCCAAACTCTCTAGAGCAAGTAAGTATTTTGGGGTTAAGATCTCTACCTCTTCTACAAGTTCATCATAGCTTTCATAGTCGAGATTTATCGGTAGGATATCAGCCATGGCTTGCCTCCAATCTTGGACTGATGCCCTCTTCTTTCCACACAATTAATTTATCGGCAGGGAGGCAATATCTCGACCGAACAGCAGAAAGAAAACCAAGCTAATCAACTAAGGATAAAGAGAATAAAAAATCTCCCTCTTAGATTTTTTTTGCTAATTCACAATGATGAGCATGCGTAGAAGAGGCTTGATAGAGGGGAGGAAACTTTTCCGCACACACAGGTTTGGCGATGGGACACCGTGTGCGGAAGGGGCAGCCACTTGGCGGGGAAAGGGGAGAGGGGGGCTCTCCTGAAATGAGGATACGCTGCCGTTTTTCTTTGGGATGATTTTTCGGTATAGCAGAAAGCAGAGCTTGTGTGTAGGGATGCTGGGGGTTGGTAAACACCTCACTACACTCTCCTTCTTCAACAATGCGTCCTAAGTATAAAACGAGTACCCGATCACATAAGTAACGAACAACAGAAAGGTCATGGGAAATAAACAGGTAACTTAAATTCATTTCCTGCTGAAGTTGCTTGAGCAAGTGAAGAATCTGAGCTTGAACGGAGACATCTAGGGCTGAAACCACCTCGTCACAAACAATCAGCTTAGGCTTTAGAACAAGCGCGCGCGCAATACAGATTCGCTGCTGCTGTCCTCCGGAAAATTCATGAGGGTAGCGATTCATGACATCTGCAGCGAGCCCTACCTTTTTTAGTACCTCTCGCACCATATGGTCACGCTCTTCTTTTGTCTCAGCAAGCCCATGGTAGAGCAGTGCTTCACCAATATTCCCAGCGACAGTCTTCCGAGGGCTAAGAGAGGCATAGGGGTCTTGAAAGATCATTTGAATATCCCTGCGCATACGACGCATCTGTCTTTCTTTCATCCGGCTAATATGGTTGCCTTGAAAAAGGATCTCCCCTCCACTAGACTCTTGCAAGCGGAGCAAGCAGCGCCCAATCGTGCTTTTGCCACAGCCACTTTCTCCAACCATTCCCAGGATTTCTCCTTCGAACATAGAGAAGGAGACATCATTCACTGCATAAAGACGAGCTTTTTCCCTGCGAAAAAAGCCCGCAGTAATTGGAAAGTATTTTTTTAAATTCTGCACCGTCAGTAGTGGTGGTTTCATGGCTGCCCCCTCTCTTCTAATACACATCGATACGTATGTCCTTTACAGCTCGAGCCAAGAGTAGGGATTTCTCCTCCCATACATTGCTCTTGTGCAAGAGTGCATCGCGGATGGAAGCGACAGCCTGAAGGGAAATTTTTAATCGAGGGGACATGCCCTTGGATAGGTTGGACCTCTCCCTTTTTGATGTCGGGAATCGAGCTAAATAGCCCTTCCGTATAAGGGTGAGCCGCTTGATCAAACACGGCTTCCACAGGTCCCTTTTCCACAACCTGTGCAGCATACATAACCATTACTTCATCTGCCATCTCTGCAACCACCCCCATATCATGAGTGATTAGCAAAAGAGCCATTTGCTTTTTCTCTTGTAAGTGCTGCATAACATCCAAGACCTGTGCTTGTACAGTGACATCAAGAGCTGTGGTTGGTTCATCTGCAATCAGGACATCGGGCTCACAAAGTAATGCCATGGCAATCATCACACGCTGTTTGATCCCCCCTGACAGTTGATGAGGATACTCTCCTAGCCGATCACCTGCACTGGGAATACCGACCTCTTGAAGGGCTGCAATAATGCGCTCTTCAGCCTCTTCTCCTTTTAGCCCCAAGTGAATAGATAAAACCTCTTCTAGTTGATTACCAATGGTATACACAGGATTGAGCGCAGACATCGGATCTTGGAAGATCATTGCGATAGAGCGCCCTCTTATCCTTCGCATCTCTTTTTCTGAAACTGTCAGTAGGTTTTTGCCCTTGTAGAGTACGCGCCCTTTAGGAGGCAAAGCTGGGGGAGTTGGCAAAATGCGCAGCAAGGAGAGGGCCATCAAGCTTTTTCCACACCCAGATTCCCCCACACAGGCAAGCGTTTTCCCTGGGTAAAGATCAAAAGATACCTTGTCAACGACGGTATAAGCAGACTGTCCCAGCTTTAACTGAGAGTGTAAGGCTTGAACCGATAGAATGGGCTGCACGGATCCCTCCCTTTGCTTTAAAGCAACCCGTATAGTAAACTTACTGAAAATTATCATTCCATTTGTGTGAATTTATGCTTAGGTCTATTGCGACTATCTTTGGCAAGCCTCCTTTTGCCTCCTTTCAACACCATATGGACAAAGTTTCTGCTTGTGTTGATCTTGGTAGAGAGATTCTAGAAGCATTTTATGAGGGGCAGCACGAAAAGTTTGAAGGGCTGCTCAAGCAAATTTCTAAGCTCGAGCATGAAGCAGACCTTGCAAAGATCAGTATCCGCTCACAGCTCCCAAAAAACATTTTCCTGCCTGTTGACCGCTCTTCTATGCTTGAGCTCCTTTCTCTACAGGATAGCATTGCGAATACGATCGAAAATCTTGCTGTTGTGATTTCTTTGCGCCCTCTTCGCCCTGTGCCTTCATATATTGAGAAGCTGCGCCCCTTTGCAGCAAAAAACTTTGAGGCCTTTCAAGGAGCCAAGGAAATTGTTTTAGAGTTAAGCACTCTCGCTCAAAGTTCATTTGGTGGCGCGGAGGCTTATAAAGTCAAAAAACTGATTGACCAGGTGGCCTACCTAGAGCATGAGGCTGACTTGCTTCA
This sequence comes from uncultured bacterium, assembly GCA_964460785.1. Classification (GTDB taxonomy): domain Bacteria; phylum Chlamydiota; class Chlamydiia; order Chlamydiales; family CAYWQB01; genus CAYWQB01. The sequence goes on along the minus strand of CAYWQB010000003.1, from coordinate 314,612 downwards.
GCGAGACTTACTGAAGGTCCTCTTCTCCTATGAAGAGGAGATCTCTACAAGAGATTTTTATATCTGGATCCAGCTCATCAAGCAGGTTGGTAGCCTTGCAGATATCTCTGATAAACTTGCTCATAAGATCCTTATTACTTTACAGCTGACCTAATGGATACAACAACTATTCTGCTTATTGTCGCTCTGATCCTCGGCCTTTATTCCTCTTGGAATATTGGAGCAAACGATGTTGCTAATGCAATGGGAACATCTGTGGGCTCTGGAGCTTTAACTTTAACAAAAGCGGTGCTCATTGCTGCTGTCTTAGAGTTCTGCGGGGCTTTTTTCCTTGGTAGAGGAGTCTCCGATACTTTGAGCCGAGGCATTATTGACCCTGTACACTTCACAGGAGAGCCTCGGACAGTGATCTACGGTATGTTCTCGGTTCTCCTCGCCGCTGGAGTGTGGATGCAGGTAGCCTCTTATTTTGGATGGCCCGTATCTACAACACACACCATTGTAGGTTCGTTAATTGGTTTTGGGCTGATTACCAAGGGCCCTTCCTATATCAACTGGAATGTCATCACTGTAATCTTAAGTAGCTGGATTCTCTCTCCTTTATTAGGAGCCTTCTTCGCTTATACGCTCTTTTCTTTCATTAGAAAGCGGATTCTCTTCTCTCCCACCCCTTTGAAACAAGCAAAGCGAATCACTCCTTGGGTCACTTTTATTATGTTTGTGATCTTTTCACTAATTCTTACGCTTAAAGGGTTAGGAAGCTTAGACCTACACCCCACTGTTCCTGAATCCTTACTAATTTCTATTGCAATTGGCGGTGTTTCTGCCCTGATCTGCTACCTCATTGTAGGTAGGATCCCTCGCTCGCAAGATGCTGTTACTTTTGAGTATACGCCCAGCATGGTTTACAGCATTGACAAAGTAGCGAAGCACCTGCGTAGGCTCACATTGCTGACAACAGGCCCTGTCCAGAAAGAAACATTAAGCTTACTTGAGCGCTCAGAGCAATTGTCAAAAGAAGCCCACTTAGCAGCAGAAGTACATTTAGCTAAAGATGAAACACAAGCTGTTGAAAAGATCTTTGCCTTTTTACAAATCATCAGTGCTTGTCTTATGGCCTTTGCCCATGGGACCAATGACATTGCGAATGCTGTCGGGCCCCTATCAGCAGCTATTTATGTGATTCAAACAGGCTCTGTATTGATCCCTTCAACAACTCCCACTTGGGTTTTGGCTCTAGGGGGCGCTGGTCTTATTTTAGGTGTGACGACTTGGGGTTGGCGAGTCATTGCAACCATCGGAAAAAAAATTACCGAGCTGACCCCTTCGAGAGGGTTTTCTGCAGAACTTTCGGCAGCTGTCACCATTGTCTTAGCCTCTCTTTTCAAGCTGCCTGTGTCTACTACCCACACCCTAATTGGTGCGGTGCTAGGCATTGGGCTTGCAAAAGGGATTTATGCTATCAACCTAGGAACCATTCGAGAAATCTTGATCTCTTGGGCTGTGACTGTCCCTGCAGGAACTTGCTTAAGCATGCTTTTCTTTAGCTTGATGCAATGGTTATTCTAATCCCGATGCATCTTTGGATCAAATGCATCACGAAGAGCATTTCCTACTAAAGCAATCGCTACAAGAAGAAGAGTGAGTGCAATTGCAGGAGGCCATAGCAAGTAGCTTTCTCCTGGGAAAGCGCGCCGCCCTTCATCCATTAAGACTCCCCATGAGGCAGAGCCTTCCTCACCCAAGCCGAGGAAGGAAAGTCCTGCTTCAGACGTCATAGCTGCCATAATTGAGAAGGGGATTAAGGTCAAAATCGGAGGGATTGCATTGGGTAAAATGTGAGAAAACATGATTCTTCGATCATGGTATCCAAGTGACCGACAAGCTAACACATAGGGCAAGCGTCGCTGTTTTAGAACCTCGCCCCGGATATACCGAGCAAACCCTGTCCAGCCAAAAATACCCAAGATAGAGATCACCAAGAAAATTGATTTGGACTGTGTGATTGCCACGACAAAAAGCAGCATAAAAAAGACAGGCAATGCCTCCCAAACCTCTAAAATTCTGCTAATGATGATATCGACAGCTCCTCCATAGTATCCTGCGGCCACTCCTATGGGGATGCCTGCAAGTAAGGAGATCCCTACGGCTAAAGTGCCCACCATCAAAGAGACCCTGATCCCAAAGAGCAAAGAGGAAAGTAGGTCTTTACTGTTGATGCGCGTAACTTCCCACCAAGAGACCGAAGCATTGAGAGATTGGTCTCCTCCTGCATCATCCTCCCAATGATAAGGGCGCAGTAGAGGCATAAAAAGAAAGGAAACCTTACTTGCGTGTGCTTCAAGCCAGAGCTTTTTTTCTTCAAAATAGCGAATTTGTGCTTTTAGATAGTCCGCTTCAGGATCTTTTTCATCTGTACGCTTAAGCTGCTTATAAAGGCGTTGGAGCTGTTTTTGACGTGTCCATTCTTGCCGTTGCCACTGTGTAGGAAGCTGCTGTTCTTTTAGCAAATCTTCTGACTCTTGGTTTACTTTCTGAATGGCTTCTTTGTTCGAAAGGTTTGTATTTTGTCTTTTGATGATCCGTATTTGGTTATCAAGCCAAAACTTTTTCGCTCGCTTTGCATAGGTGTTCCCATACTTAGCGACAAGATGATCATGCATTTTTTTCATTTCTACATAGTCTACAACGAGCAAAAGCTTCTGGTAGGGAGTTTTGAACTGAAGCTCCCATGCCCAACTAGGGTATTCTTCCTTTTCTCTTAGGGTATGCAAAGCCGCTTTTCTCTTCGCAAGTAGAGACAGATCAAGCGCAGGGTCTTTTTTCACAAAAAAACCAAAGGCAATAAAGAAGCCAGCAAAGAGTAACGTTAAGCTAATCCACAAGCTCTTTTTCCCTCGATATGGACTCACGGCAAGCAAGACAAGAAAGGGAAAAAACAGAAGCAAAAGATTAAAAAAAAGATCCACCCGCTTTGTATAAAAGCCACTGTAAAGCAAATAGCGAAAGAGTGGAAAAAACCACTCCCCTTCATACCGAACAACAATAGGCTTACTTGAAGCGAGAAAAGGGGCATACAGGCCAATGAGGGAAAACAGGATCACAAAAACAGCAGCTGCCACCCCCATGCGGTACTTCAAAAACTGCTCAAAGACGATCTTCCAGTAGTTTTTTGCCTTTAACTGGCTTTCATCTGATGGCTGCATAACTTAATCCAGGGTTACACGAGGGTCAAGAAGAGTGTAAGCAATATCTGCCAGGAGATAGCCTAGAAGAGCAAGCAGAGAGCCTGCAAAAGTGGAAAACATGACAACATTAAAGTCCCTGTTTAAGATCGCCTCATAAAAAAAACGGCCAAACCCATCTATTCCAAAGATTGTCTCTACAATCAAAGACCCTCCCAATACCACACCAAGAGAGCTTGCAAGAGAAGTAACAATTGTAATGGCAGCATTTCTTCCTACATGCTTTACATTAACAGTTGCCGGGGAGCAGCCTTTAGCACGTGCTGTACGCACAAAATCTTGTCGCATAACTTCTAAAAATGCTGTTCTTGAGAGTCGAGACTGTGCTGCCAAGCTTCCATACATAATTGCAATCAAGGGCAGAACCAAGTGCATCGCGACATCCCCCAGCCTACGCAAAGAGGTCATCTGCTCGTACACCTTTTCTTCACTACTAAATCCAGAAAGAGGGAAGGGTAAATCTGTAAACGGAAAGGTATTATACAGGGCGACTTTTTCAATCAAAAAAGGTGCCACAACAAAAACAGGGATCGCATAAAGAATTAAGCTGAGGACATTGAGAGAAATATCAATGGTGCGATTCTGATATACAGCCATGATGAGGCCAATGACCTGGCAAAGAAAGAAGGTCAAAACCATAGGCACAAAAGCGAGTGTCAGCGAGTACTTGAAGCGCTTGACGACTTCAGAGAGCACTGTTCGATTGCGATCATTGCGCAAGCTTCCAAAATCCAAGGTACACACCTTACTCATGTAGCGCACAAAGCGGGTATCTAAAAAGAGCATTTTTATTTTTTGCCCTGTTGTCGGGGCAAACTGATACCTTTCACTATTTGCCTGCACCCATTGCTTCATCTTCTTAACTTTCTCTGCTGTCTGTGCAGGGGTATCTGTTTCAGCTAGTAGAAGATGAGTAAGGTACATGTTGTCACTAGCTACTTTTCGGTTCCAAGCTTTCTGCTTGTCACTGAGATCAGGCCCAACATACCCTTGCATCGTTGCACCTCGCACCAAAAAGCGCATGGCTTCTTGTTTCAGTGTAAATGAGCTTTGTGGATCTAATACAATGGAGAGTAAAGGGTACATTGCAAAGCGTGCCTGGTCTCCCATTTCTACACGCAACTCATTATACTCCTTAATGGGGATTTCTTCTTTTGCTTCTGGACTTGCTTTATGTGAGAGGAGAACATCAAGCTTCTTTCTTAACTCATACTCACTTGTCCATGGCCAAAGGTTCACAAGGATAGGCAAAGTCAATCCATAATGCTCGCGGAACTGCAGGTGGGCATTTTCTCCAGCACTCCGCGCATCTTCATCTGCCTTACGGGTCATATCTCCTGTCTCTGAAATCTGCACTTTTTCTGAAGGATCAACCCCAGGGGCTAGATTGAGAATAATGAAATTGACCAGCAAAATCAAAAAAAGCGTCAAAGGCAAAAGAAGAAGGCGGCGCAGGATATAGCTTGCCATAGGTCTTCTTTACTCCTCTGTTTGGCTATACCAAGTAAACGCCATATCTGGCTCTGACACATTGGCATCTGGAATCCAATTTTTCCTCTCCGTGGGGATGAAGACATTCTTCACATAGTCTCGATAAAGAAGAGTGGCTTTCGGAGTATAGAGAAAAACATAGGGGGCTTCCTCATGCAAAATGCGATGAAAGCGATGATAGAGCTTTGTACGCATCTCTTCATCATATTCATACTCTAAACGCTCGATAATCTGATCTGCCTCAGGATGTGCGAAACTGATGAAGTTGGACGATCCTTTTTCTTCCGCTCCTGAGGAATGCCATAACTGTCGTGGATTCTCTGGAGGCTTACCTAAAGACCAACCTAAGTAGATCGCATCAAAATCTTTTTCATCAAAGGCGTTGCTAATATCAGCAAGCTCCACTCCATTGATGCGGCAGTCAATCCCTACCTCTTTGTAAGCTTTAGCAATATATTCAACGATAGGTTTTGCACTTGTGTTCTTCACCGGATAAGTCAGCGTAAAGCGAAAGGGTACAAGCTTTCCATCAACCTTCTTTTCTAAAATCCCATCTCCATTCCAGTCATACCATCCTGCAGATTCAAGTAAGCGCTTGGCTTTTCTAGGGTCGAAAGGATGAGGCTCAATCGATGAATCATAAGAAGGAGAGAAAGGGAAGAATGACCCTGTAAGCTCGATTCCTTTGCCATTAAGGTTATACTCAATGATGCGGCTTCGATCAATCGCCATCGTAAGTGCCTGGCGAACCTTTTGATCCTTAAATAGCATCCTGTTTTGATTCCACCCAATGTATGCATAAATGCGGCTCACAAATTCTATCTCTTCAATTTCTTTCGCTCTTGTAGTCATGCGAAATTTTTCCCACTCAGGATCTAAAGAGGGATTAAGAGAAATATAGTCAAACTCTCCTCCCTTAAAAGCTTGCCAAATAGCTTCAGGGCTATCTTTAAACTTCTGTACATAGACAAGCTTGAGGACTTCATTCTGATTGAAGTAGTTGGGGTTGCGTCGGAAGCGAATTTCTTCATCGCTCATTTTTTCAAAAATCCATGGGCCACAGCTAACCACCACATTTTTTGCCCAATGCTCCGCAAAGTTCTGGGCCCACACGGAGTGCTTACGGTAGGTCTCTGGATCAGAGTCATCTGCAACAATTTTGCTGCCATCAGCGAAGTACTGATAGACAAACCTTGGCAGAGGCTTTAGAGAACATGTAAGCTCTTTTGCCTCAAACTTGACTCTGAGCTGAGGCTCTTGTCCCTCTTCAAATGCAATAGGCTTAGCTTTCCACCGTACGACAAATGTTAAATCATCAATAACCTCTACCGACTCCAGATCATTGTAATAGGTACGTAAGGAAGCAGCCTTTGACTCTTGGTTGTAAGGGTTGAATAGTACATCTAAGTAAAACTTAAAGTCCCATGCGGTCACGGGGTGCCGCTCTTGAAACATTGGAGCGAGCTTAACCGAAGCAGGAAACTGGGCTGGAGACAAGGGCTCCCAGTATACCCCTTCTCGTAGGTGAATCCAAAACTCCGGATTCCCCTCCTCATTGGTGCGCTCTTCAATCTTTTCTGCAAGCTGAGGGCCCATCACACCATAACGTCCCACATGATCTGTCGATAGTGAAGGAACACACATACCATAATAGCTTGAGACTTGTGCCCAGTTACTAAAGGGATGTAAATCTTGCGGACGTCCCAATGCTGCAATACGAACTTCTCCATGAGGCTTAAACCCTTTTGGAAGAATTGTGGGTAGAACGCTTTCGTAGTAAGGGTCAGGCGTCAGCAGGTTAGGGGAGTTTGGGTCTATATGAGGGCGCTCTGTGGAGGTACTTGCAGCAAAAGAAGGCTTCGCTGTACTTGTAGGTAGTATGGAAACTCCCTCTCCCTTTGCTAGCTGCTGAAGCTGCTCTTTATTTTGCCAGACCCCTTGCCAAATTTTTTGGTTATTGGCCTGCTCATATAACAAGCTTTCCAAAACCTTCTCACGCGTTTGCTGATTCGCAAGTTGTGCTTGTTCAAGCTGGTGATCAATGGACTTTAGAGAGCGCTGAACTTCTAGAAGGTTTTCTTCCATAATCAGGTTAGACCAGTACATCATGCCAAGCAACACGATGGCAGCAACTCCAATTACATACCGGAAAAGATATAGTCCTATCGGCTCTCTACCCATAAATGTCTCTATCGCTTGTTTTTAATTTTGTGCCCCGAAAGATTGCCTAACCCATCATATGCTGCATACTTGTATAAATCATGCAGAGTGGGATAGTTGAACACCTTGTTAATTAACTCATCCACCGTAACCTTTCTTTCAATTAAATACATCCCATAGTGAATCAGCTCGGTTGCATGATCTCCAATGACATGCACACCCAAAATCACATGACTATCTTTTTCAAAAACCAGCTTTAACAGCCCTGATTCGATTCCCATGATGCGCCCACGTGCACTATCTTTGTAGTAAGAGACTCCAGTACAATAAGAAATCTCTTTAGCTTGTGCCTCAGACTCTGAAAGACCTACCATTGAGACTTCTGGGACGGTATAAATCCCAAAAGGTAAAACCTCATTGAGCCTTTCTGTGTCATGTGTATGGAACATATGCTCCACAGCGATTCTTCCTTGGTCCATACTCGTACTTGCCAAAGCTGGAAACCCAATCACATCTCCCACTGCATAGATATTGGGAACAGATGTTTGATAGTTTTTATCGACAGAGATCTGCCCTCGGCTATCACTCTCTACTCCCACTAGACCTAGGTTCAAAGCATCAACTTGGCCCTTACGCCCTGCTGCAAAAAGGAACATTTCTGTTTCTAGCTCTTTTCCTGAGGATAGCTTGACTTTAACGACGTCGTTTCCATCTCGCTCTACACTTTCTGCCGATGTATTAAAAAGTACATGCACGCCCATTTTCCCCATCTCTTCCACAAGAGACTCGGTGATCTCACTATCTAAAAAGGGCAAAATGCGATCTGTGCGATTGATGAGATAAACCCGCACACCCATCTTAGCAAAAATTGTTGCATACTCACACCCGATGACACCCGCACCAAGAATGCAAATAGACTTTGGGAACTTCTTCATGCTCAGGATCGTGTCTGAATCATGAATAATTTCCTGGTCAAAAGGAATAAATGAAGGGTGGCTGGGGTAGCTTCCTGTAGCAATAAGAACAAACTTTGCTTTTAGCATTTTATTTTCTTTGCCACAGACTTCCACTGTGTTCTTATCTCGAAAAACCCCCATCCCCTTGTAAAGATCGACCCGGTGTAGATCAAGGTTATGCTCCACTTCTGAAGCAAGCGCTTTGGTCACAATATTTTTCCGGTACATGAAGTCTTGGACTCCTGCTTCATGTCCAAGTACTTTACTCACCCCAAACATGCCTCTATCACGATCTCCGGAGTAGTAAAGCGCCGTCTCTTTTAACGTCTTGGAAGGAAGTGTCCCTGTATTGACTCCAGCACCTCCACAAGCCTTTTCCTTTTCTATTACAGCCACTTTATACCCAAAGTAGGCTGCTTTGACGGCTGCCTTTTCACCTGCCGGCCCAGAGCCGATGACGATGAGATCGTACGTATCCATTTTGCTCTCTCTATTGAACTACTAGATTAGACAGATCATAGAAAAACCTTTACGAAAGTCAAGGCAATATCAGAGCTTATTCTTTTGCTTCTCGTGTTGTAAAAGCCACTCTTTTTTGCTAATGCCTCCTCCATAACCACCTAAGGAGCCATCAGACCGTATCACTCGATGACAAGGAATTAAAATGGCAATTTGATTGGCCCCATTTGCATTGGCAACTGCTCGGCAAGCCGCAGCTTCTCCTAGCTTTTCCGCTTGCTGAGTGTAAGAGAGGGTTTCTCCATAGGGAATTTCCTGAAGGGCTTGCCAGACTCGGCGCTGAAAAGGGGTCCCCCATACATGCAAGGGAATCTCAAATGCCTGCCGGTTGCCTTCAAAGTACTCTTTTAACTCTTTTGCAACTTGCCGGTGTACCGCTGTCTTTTCTGGAATAATTGCCGCCTTTGCTCGCATGCGGAGGCGCTCAATCTCCTTTTCTAACCCTCTGCGCCCTGTAAACTCTAGAAGGTGTAAGGCCTCGTCATCACTAATCGCTAACATTGGTCCTAGAGGTGTCTCAATCCAGTCTCCATAAAGCACAGAAGCCTCTCCGTTTCTTCCTGATGGGGGAGCGCCTAAAATCTTACTAAAGGCATCCCTGAACCCACTTCCTGATTCATAACCAACACCCACTTGGGCTTCAATCACTGACTTCCCTGCTCGAATTTCACGCAAAGCGATTCCCATTCTCCTAGCTCGTGCATAGGCAAAAAAGGTAATCCCAAAACTCTTGAGAAAGTGTCGCCTTGCTGTACAAGGGTCCACCCCCATCTCACGCAGATCTTGGCTGGACCAGCGCTTCTCTGGCACTTGTTCCACACAACCTACTAGCTTGTGAATCAAAGGGCTATGCACCTTTTGGTGCGTTAAAGGGTGACAACGTTTACAGGGACGAAACCCTGCAAGGAGCGCTTGCTCGACAGCAGTAAAAAACAAGCAGTTTTTACGCAAAGGCTTCTTTGCAGGACAAGTTGGACGACAAAAAATGGATGTTGATAAAACTCCTACGAAAAATAGCCCTTCATAGGTTACATCTTTGCGTAGTAAGGCTTGGTAAAACTCTTCTTGCTTCTGCAGACTGATTTGCACGGATGCACTCCTTTCCTAGGGTCGAAAAGAATAAGAATAGACAGCTAAGAATAAGTCACCGCCGAAAAAGTAGCACTGAATTCTCATTTTTAGGAGAGATTATGAATCTGCAACTTTCTCACATGATCTATTACGTAGAGAATGTTCAAAAAAGTATCGATTTTTTTACTACAGCTTTAGGGATTCCCATACATTTTGCGCATGAGTCTGGCTGTTATGTCGAGCTAAAGACAGGAGAGACAAAGCTTGCATTTGTCAAAGAGGAGTTTGTGGAAGAAACATTTCCTCAGGGATTTTACAAATCTTCTACAAGTACCCCTTTAGGGTGTGCACCCACTCTGACGACAAGAGACCTTGAACAAGTTTTTGAGCAATGCTTAAAGTATGGGGCTGAGGAGGTTTGTCCCCCGACTAAAAAGCCATGGGGACAAACAGTGGCCTACATTCGAGATCCGAATGGAGTCCTGATTGAGCTTGCAACTCCTATGGAGTAGCTCGCTTTCCACAAGGAACGGTTAGCGCGTTTTTTGAGGGCGCCGCCCTTTTCTCCAATTGGCTTTGCGAGAAGCGAAGCGCTTGGTTTGCCGACGCCTGTTAAACTCCGGCTTTTCCTTGCTTGCAGCCTTTGGATCAATCAAACGCTCAATAGCACGCCACTTGCCCTTTTCAGAGCCAGAAACGAAGCAAAGGGCTGCCCCTTCAGCTCCAGCACGAGCGGTTCGACCAATCCTGTGGATATAATCCTCTGGGCACTGAGGCAAGTCATAGTTAATGACATGCTCAATGTGAGGGATATCAAGTCCACGAGCTGCTACATCGGTAGCAACCAAGATGCGGTGCTTCTTTCTGCGAAAGCCAGCTATCACATTTTCGCGACGCTTTTGTCGCAAGTCACCATGGATTGCTTCTGCTCGATGCCCGAGTTTGCGTAACTGCCCAGCCATCTTTTCGGTCCCAAATTTTGTCTTCACGAAGACAAGGATGGATCCTTCTCGCTGTTCCAACTCGCTCTGTAGCTTATCGTACTTCTCTCCCTCTTTCAGGAAGACCACACGATGATCTATATTTGCTGCTGGGGCAGACTCTCTACCGACAGAAATTCTTTCTGGCTCAGAGAGATAGTTTTGGGCAATCGACAAAATCGATTTAGGCAATGTGGCAGAGAATAGCAGTGTCTGCCTCTCTTCTGGTAAGTGTTCCAGAACTTTTTCGATCTGTACACTGAATCCCATATCCAACATTCTATCTGTTTCATCAAGAACCAGAAAGGAAGTGCGTGATAGATTTAAACTTCTACGCTGAAGGTGATCTTGGATTCGACCAGGTGTTCCAACAATTAAGCGAGGTTTTGCCTTCAGCTGACGAAGCTGTTTAAAGATGGGCTCGCCCCCAATCAGTAAAGCGGATTTGATGCCTTTGCACTCTCCAAGGAAAGCGCGTAGGTTTTTCATCACCTGCATTGCTAACTCACGAGTGGGAGCCATTACAAGAGCTCCAGCCTGCGGGTTATTGATCAAGTGGGTTACTAGGGGAATACCAAAAGCTCCGGTCTTTCCTGTACCCGTCTGGGCTGAGCCTAAGATATCTTTTCCATTCAGAGCTAAAGGTATAGCCTCAGCCTGAATGGGTGTAGGTGCAGTAAACTGCATGTCTTCTAGAGCTGCAAGAAGTGGCTCTGGCAGTTCAAAACTTGAAAATGTATTCATTAATTATCCTGTAAAAAAAGGCTTTATGGGCTCAACAAACTTGCTAAACTCACAAAGCCGGCTTGATTCGCCACTTATTGAGCAGCTGCTGCAGCAACTTTAAGGTTAACAGCTGATGTTCTTCCTCTGCTTGTAGCAAGCTCATAGCTAACCTTTTGCCCTTCAACTAGCTCTTCAAGGCCCGACTGTTGCACAGCACTAATGTGAACGAATACATCGTCTCCACCAGCTTCTGGCTGAATGAAACCATAACCTTTTGTAGGGTTGAACCATTTTACAATACCGATTTGTTGAGCCATTCTTATCTCCTTATGGCTTTTGTGGCCGTTTTCTTTCATAAAAGCAGCCGTTTATGGGTAGACTTTAGTATTTGTCTGGCAACTTCTTTCAAAAGTGATACTGGGGAAAGAAAACAATGGCGCTAAAAACGCTTATGGAGCGTGGTGCTCGGACTATGACCAAAAAAATACTGCTTAGTCAGCTTATTTAAGAACAAAATTTTAAAGCTGAGCGCGGATTATTGCAATCCTTTTATCGAAATCAAGCTATAATAAAGGTTTTTCGTTTGCAAATGACATACAAGAGTTCTTATGGACAGCTATCTTTTTGAGAAAAAGACCTCATTATCCGCTAAGACCCAAACCCTTATTGAGCAAGGGCACATCAAAGATGAAGCCAAAAAAGGCATTGTTTGTGGCTACTCTCCCTTTATTTTACTAGCCAAGAGCCATAAAGGAGAAGTACTAGGCGCCTTGCAAGCATACACTGCTTTTGCTGAGGTGTATATAGATGATCTCTGGGTACATCCCTCCCATAGGAATCTTGGCATTGGACGCCAGTTACTTAAAGAGCTGGAGAGAAGGTTTGAAGGGAAGGGGTATAATAATATCAACCTTGTCACCTCTGCTTTCCAAGCTCCTGACTTTTATAAGAAGTGTGGGTTTGAAATAGAGTTTACCCGTCAAAATAAGAAAAACCCTGCTTTAAGCAAGGTCTTTTTCATTAAGTACTTTCAAAATGAAAGGCAAACCAAAGGCTTAAAAGAGTGAGGTGCTTTGCCTCTTTTAGGACATAGCGTATGGCGCGCCATCCCTATCCTTTTGAGAGAAGAAAACCAATGGCAAATTTGGTAGCCCTCTTCAAACCTGATCCCTCTGCTTTCAAAGTGAAAGGCTTGCTCTATAGTGGGTTGCATAGCTCTGATCAAATAGAGTGAGTTAAAACCAAATATGGAGGATCTGCCAAATACTCTTCAAAAATCCTATTCGCTTCATAATGTTTTGGATGAGACATGAAGATATCCAATGCCTCTTGGTCTTTGAATTTTATTTCGACGCCAAAACTAATGAGTTCTTTAGAGACATATTCACTTTCATTTTCAAAAATTTCATAGCTAACGACCCCTGGAATTTGCTTAACCAATGAAACTGTTTGTTTCAGCAATGAAAAATAATCTTTATCTTCTTTTTTATTGAATTGCAGAATAACGATATGGCGTATCATAAAACCTAACCTTCTGTGAGCTAAGAACAGCACTGCAATATCTTAAGAGATCATTTCTATTCAAAAATTTTTGACTCTCAAAGTATTTCAGAAAACACAACCCCTATTAGGACTAGGAATGGAGGAGGAGGGATTCGAACCCTCGGTACGCGGTTAACGTACACACACTTTCCAGGCGTGCTCCTTCGGCCACTCGGACACTCCTCCAGAAGAGAGGAAAAAGTCTATGCAAAGAGGCTTTTCCATTCAAGAAAACTGTGCATTTTTATTTATCCTATCACTCAAATAAATTTATTATACTTTGCTTTTTAACATAAAAAATAGTATACTTTTTGTGTTAAATATCTAAGAAAGCCATGAAAAAACTCTTTATCTTCTTCTTTTTATCTATTTTCTTTGTAAATTGCACACCTTCTCCTCAGGCACAAAGCGGAAGAAAGGTTCTAGTCAGTATTGGTCCAGATAAGTTCTTTGCAGAGCAAATCGCAGGCTCAGAGGTTCGCATTGAGCTAATTGTTCCCCCAGGGGCAAGCCCCCACTTTTATGAGCCATCTCCCCGAGACTCTGCGCGCTTAGTGGATGCGGATATTTGGTTTCGTCGAGGGGAACCTTTCGAAGCAAAGCTTGCCACAAGTCTTAAACAGGCAACTCCAGACTTAAAACTTATCGACCTCCGTGATGATATCCACCTTCTTGAAGGAACCTGTCACCATGAACATGGGCACGGTGATCACCATCATCATCACCATGGAGACCCCCATACCTGGACTAGCCCTAAAAATGCCATCCTCCATGTTGAGCGTATCCGCAATGAGCTACAAGCTCTTATTCCTGAAAAGCAAGCGCTTTTTGCTGAGAATGCAGAGGCTTTGATTCAAAAGCTCAAGCGCTATGACTTAGCGATTCATCAAGCGCTTCATGCTCTCCCCAAGCGGAAAGTTATTGTCTCCCACCCAGCCCTTGCCTATTTCTGCTCTGACTACCACCTTGAGCAACTCAGTGTGGAACATGAAGGGAAAGAGCCTCCACCACGCTACTTAAACCAGTTATTAGAAGAAGCAAAAAAGGGAGATGTGGCTCATATTTTCCTTCAGCAACAGTACAACAATAAGGGGGGCGAGCTCATTGCGAAGTATTTAAACCTTCCTGCCAGCCATATTGACCCTTATAGCGAAGACTATCTTTCCTTTCTGAAAGAGGTCACCGAAACTCTCACGCATGAGGCATTAAACTGTGATGACTGAGACTAGCATCCTTTGCAAGGATCTATCTTTTTCCTATCAAGAGTCTCCCATTCTTGAGAATGTGGATATGACCATTCAAAAAGGGGAGTTTCTAGCCCTTGTAGGCCCAAACGGTGGAGGGAAAACAACATTTCTAAAACTGCTTTTAGGGCTTCTTCAACCTTCTAAGGGAACGATCTCTCTATTTGGCAAACCGCCTAAGCAGTTTTATCCTCGCCTTGCTTATGTTCCTCAGTCCCTGCGCTTTGATAAGCAATTTCCAATTACTGTCTATGAACTTGTGATGATGGGTGCTTTATGGCGTCATTCCTGGTTACGAGGCTATGCAAAGCAAGATAAAGAGCGAGCTGAGGAGTTAATTCACGCCTTAAACTTATGCTCCTTAGCACGACGCCCTATTCATGCTCTATCTGGAGGACAGTTACAGAGAGCTTTAATTGCAAGAGCTCTACTTTCCGATCCTGAGATACTCATGCTTGATGAGCCAACATCAAATATCGACTCACAATCAGAAGCTATTTTGAAGCGACTCCTGGAAGAGATGGCTGGTTCGCGCACCTTACTGATGGTCACACATGAGCTACAATCTCTCTCTCAATCTATTGATCGTGTTTTGTATGTCCATGGGTCCATTACCTCTCTGCAACCTCATGAAGTTTGCTCTCACTATCAAATGGGGCTTTATCACCCCCCATTTGCACACAATGAGGGAGATGCCTAATGCTTGATTTTCTACATGCCTTGACGAGCAATCCTCTGTTACTTTTTGCGGTCATCACGGGCCTTCTCTCCTCGATAGCAAGTGGAATTATGGGCTCATACATTGTTGTAAAACGCATTGTCTTCATTAGCGGAAGCATTGCTCATTCTGTGCTTGGAGGCATGGGACTCTTTCTTTATCTACAAAGAGCCCACAATTTATCTTGGGCAGAACCTCTATATGGCGCGATTATCGCTGCGATCTTATCTGCTTGGATCATTGGGGCTGTTCACCTCTATGCAAGAGAGAGAGAAGACTCCCTCATTGCGGCCATTTGGTCTGTAGGAATGGCCATTGGAGTGGTTTTTATCTCTTTAACGCCGGGCTATAATGTTGAGCTCTCAAGTTATCTACTTGGAAATATTCTATGGACTAGCTCACATGACCTTTTGCTACTCGGGCTCTTAGATATTCTTGTGGTAGGAGTCACACTACTTTTACATAAGAAATTTCAAGCTCTTTGCTTTGATGAAACACAAGCTTCTCTACAAGGGATCCCGGTAAAACGGCTCTACCTACTTCTACTCACCTTGAATGCTTTGACTGTTGTGTTGCTCATTCAAATTGTTGGAATCATTTTAGTCATCACCTTCCTCACGATTCCCCCTGCTCTTGCCAATCTCTTTTCTCAAAGACTCTCAAAAATGATGTTGATTAGCATTCTCCTTTCCGCAACTTTTTGCGTATTTGGATCTGCTCTTTCCTACACTTTAAATTGGCCATTAGGCGCAACGATTGCGCTGCTAGCAGGATTTACCTATCTAGCAGCGCTTTTAGTGAGGCGGGCAAGCACAAACTAGTCAATCACATGCTGGCGTTTCCAAGCTCCAGACTTCAACCTCCACAGGTTGAAGGCAAGTGTCACCACTGCATAGACTAGAGCAAGTAGCATGGTCTTATCTGGAGATACTTGCACATAGCGCAAAGCGATATAGGTTGGCAACAAGCCAAACAGCCACGGCGTAATACCACTCACCACCATCACAAAACGCGTATCTCCAGCAGCAGTCAAGACACCATTGGTTCCCCAAAGCATGCAATCAAAAAGGAAGAGTACCCAGAAAATTAGAGCTGAGGTCCTTAGATAGGGGAAAAGATGCTTAATATACTCTGCATCAATCACCTGCTCATTGAGGAATAAAGAGAGGAACTGATCCACAAAGACGACATAGATAAGCCCTTGAAAGAGGAAGAAAAAGAAGGTAAGGCGCATCATCGACTTTAACAACTTTTTCACCTTATCCAACTTTTTTGCTCCAATCATATTGGAAGCCACGACTGTCACCCCTCGGCTCATCGACTCTCCCAAAAAGCTGGTTAGAACGAAGAAGGACTGTGTTACTGTCGAAACAGAAGCATAGTCTTTACCTATGTGATAGATGACGCGTGTCGTCAATGTCCAAGCAGCCATTTCTAAGATATGTGCAATACTCCTGGGCACGCCGATCCATAGACACTGCTTAAATAGGCTCCACTGGAAGCGCATATGACTGACCCCATACTGCACCCAATTTTTTGGCCTTAAGAAAAGAGCAAATAGGATGAGCCCATTGATCGTCTGAGAGATGCCGGTTGCCATCGCAGCCCCCTGAGCTCCCATACTTGGGATCCATGCCCAACCAAAAATGAATAGGGGATCGAGCACAATATTGATCAAGTTTGCAAAGATCGAAATCATGGTGACAAGTTTTACCTTCCCCCGCCCAATGAAAAAGCCTGAAACAGCACTGGCAAACGGGAAGGCAGAACCGAAGTAGAGCAGCCCTTTAAAGTAACCGCTTCCTTCTCCTTCATAATCGACCCCTTGCATCAACCACTCTCCTCCCCATTTAGCAATAGGGATATAAAGAAGAGAAAGCACTAGTGAAAAATAGACCATTTGCCAAACTACAGAGCCTATTTTTTTGTACTCTTTTGCACCATTATACTGACCGACGAACACCTCTGAAATGCCTGCTGTTGATAGCCCTCCAAGTAGGAACAGGAAAGCGAGCATCCAGCCATTGGCAGAGGAGTTCAGAGCATCTAATGAATAGCGAGCCAAGAATACGCGATCCGAAAATTGCATCACGCTTACAGAGATAAGGCTGATCATTAGAGGGAAAGTGATTGAGCAAAGTTCTCGTAAACTGCCCAAAGGGTAGCGCGTAAGGCCACCATTCTTAGAAGTAGATTGTGTAGACATAATAAGATATCAAAGTAATGAAATTATTTTTGCTTGCAAGCGTTTTGCAACGCCTCTAGGAAAGGGGTAAACCCTTCTTCGCATAAAGCAGATATAGGAAAGACGTTCTGGCTGGAGCTCGTTGCATCTTCCATAAATTCTTCCCAAAAAAGCTCTTGAGCCTCTTCTGTATCTACCTTATTAAAAACCACCAGACTCGGCTTTAGAAGCAGCGAGGGGTCATACGCACGAATTTCATCTTTTAATACCTTTAAATCATCTTTAGGGTGGCGCCCATCAATTCCCGAGCCATCCACAATAAAGACTAAGACTCTAGTCCTTTCGATATGGCGCAAAAACTCTAGGCCCAAGCCCTTGTTATTGTGTGCCCCTTCAATAATACCGGGAATATCGGCTAGAAGAAGGCGCTCTCCCCCCTTAAAAGTGACATACCCCAAGTTTGGGTGCAGTGTCGTAAAAGGGTAAGGAGCTTTTTTCACCTTAACGAAAGTAATTTTTTCAAGCAAGGTGGACTTCCCAGCATTGGGGAATCCCACAAAGCCCACATCTGCGATCAGCTTTAGTTCAAGCTCTACAAGCTTAGCTTCTCCATCTGTTCCCCGTGTGCAGCGAACGGGAGCTCGATGAATACTTGTTCGGAAGTGGTAGTTTCCGCGTCCTCCCTTTCCCCCTTTACAAGCAATGAACTCTTGTCCAGGCTCTGTAAGGTCTGCAAGGATTTCTCCTGAATCTACATCTTTGATGAGGGTCCCACAAGGCACCTTCAAGATCTCATCTTCCCCAGACTTTCCTTGGCAACAGGCCGTGCCTCCCTGCTGTCCTGAGCGAGCTTGCACTTTATGGATATGACGAAAGCGATCAAGGTCATAGATATTTGTATCTGCTCTGAGGATCACGGAGCCTCCATTGCCTCCATCTCCTCCATAGGGGCCACCTTTAGGAAGGTACTTTTCTCGTCGCCATGCAACGATCCCATCTCCTCCGCGGCCAGCAATCAAATCTAGTGTTACTCGATCTACAAACATTTTCTTCCAATATAAAAATACAAAAAACCCCAAAGAAGGTTCACTTCGATGGGGTTTATACAGAGAAAGTCTATGTAAGACTTACGCAGTCTGTGCTGCCTCAACAGAGACCATTGTGTGCTTTGTCTTTTTAAAGCGCACAAGTCCGTCGTTTAGCGCATACAGAGTGTGATCCTTGCCACAACCTACGTTGGTAGCTGGATGCCACTTTGTTCCGCGCTGGCGCACTAAGATACTTCCTGCTGTTACAAACTCACCATGTGCAACCTTTACTCCAAGACGCTTTGACTTTGAATCACGTCCGTTACGGCTTGCACCTTGACCTTTTTTATGTGCCATTTTTGCAATCTCCCCCGTTAGTTCGCTTGGATCTCAGTAATTTTTACTCGAGAGTACCGCTGGCGATGACCGATCTTACGACGGCTATCTTTACGACGCTTGAACTTAAAAGAGATGACCTTAGGGCCTTTCGCTTCACCAAGCAACTCTCCCATAACGAGGCAGTTCTCCACGCATGGGGCTCCCACGACGTTTTCTTTGCCATCGTTAAGGAAAAGCACATCACGGAACTCTACCGCTTTTTCTTCAGCACTCAACCCAAGTAGGTCAACATCAATGATGTCTCCTTTTTTCACGCGGTACTGCTTACCACCTGAACGAATGATCGCGTACATGAGAGCCTATTCCTTTTCCTAATTCGACAAGAGAGCAGGCAGATTAGCATATTCTTGTTCACAAAGTCAATCAAAGAAGTGAAAACTTAAACCCCAGATTAAATAAAACTTTTAACTAGCTGCTTTAAGAGAGAATTGCAAGCTTGTGCCATCACCTCTTCACGAGATCCAAAGAACTGCTCCTTCCATGCAAAAGGGCTCTCACCTCTGCGGCCAATCGCTAGCCAAACCAAGCCTACAGGAGAAAAAGGCGTTCCTCCTCCGGGGCCTGCGACTCCTGAAGAGGCCAAGGAAAAATCGCTTTGAAAAAGCTCACAAGAGGCTTGTGCCATTTCTTGCACAGTCTGCTGACTGACCGCTCCATACTGTGCTAAGGTCTCTGCTTGCACACCTAGGACTTGCTGCTTTACTGCATTGCTATAAGCGACAAGACCTCCTAAAAAAACATCTGAAGAACCAGGCAAAAGGGTCAAAGCAGCAGCGACACGCCCACCTGTACAAGACTCTGCTGTAGAGATCGTCTTGCCTTGGGCAAGCAACTCCTTTTGCACACTTGCGATTAACTGCTCCATATGTCCAACCCGTGTTGCTGTAAGGGCAAATAGTCTTGCAATTTCCCCTTCAAGTGATGCCCTACGCGCAAATGAGGGGAGAGTTTTTTACCCTTATGAAGGAACTGTACAGGCTCGGTTGCTTTTCTTGCCCAGCGCTGTAAATTGCGGAAATCATTTGCCGCTTGGGTTACCCCCCAAGCCTGTTCAATCTTTCCAGATGTGGATAGCTGAAATAACTGCGGGAAGCGTAACTCTACCCCCCAGAAAAAGGTCTCCCCCCCACGAACTTTTGTGCGAAACTGCAGATCTTCTGGAGAAAAATGTACAAGGAGTGGCTGTAGATAAATAAGAGGTCGTTTCTCTTTAATCATACCTCTTTCTCCATCAGGAGAGTAGATATACACATCGCTTGAGTCAGGAGTCACCCCATAGCTAAACCCCCTGAGCAACTTAGGATCCGGTGTTCCCCCTTGCCAAAAGGTTGTAAGCAAAGCCTCATATTTCTCCAAAATAGAAGTTAGGGGGCAGATCAGCTCGCTTTCTAGTTTTAAGCTCCCCAGAACAAATAGATTGGAGTAACTTAGCAAGCAAGCCTCTAACTCTTGCTTGCTAAGAAGGAGAGGTAGAGTCAGCCACTTTGAGCACTGCAGCTGACCAATTTCTTTAGGGTCCCCATGCTCTAGCATGCTTAGGCAACCTGTTTAGGCTTTGAAAAAAGAGAGTAAAGAGCCCACCAGAAAATGCCCAATGTCACAGCACTATCTGCCATATTAAAGACAGGATATTCATACCCCCAAAGGACCACTTTCACCATATCAATGACAAAGCCATGGGCAAGCACATCGATAATATTTCCTACCGCCCCAGATAAGATCAAAACAAGAGGCACCTGCAATGCCTTATCACGATTAAAGACAAATAGAAATACAACTAGAGCGATAATTAGAAGGCAGCGCACGGCAAAAAGAGTCCAGCGAAAGTGCGAGAACACCCCCCAAGCAGCTCCTGTATTTGTTACGTAATTCAACGAGCAGTGAATCCCTAGAAAATCAGAAAATACACCCACTCCCCCATAAGGATACATGGACTGTGCCGCCCCAAATGCCGTTTGGTGGTAGTACACCCATAGCTTAGATGCTTGGTCTAAGCCAAGTATGAGTAGAAATAGACAAACTAAGAATATGATGCGCTGCATATTTTACTTTCGCTTCGATCGCTGCTTTTCTTCTAGCTGGCTTTGCGCAGCTACAGTGAAACAAGCATAGGGCATCGCCTTTAAGCGAGCAAGGGATATAGGTTCCGCACTGAGGTCACATATACCATATGTTCCCTCATCCATTTTTTCTAAAGCGCGCTCAATTTGACGCAAAAGGTCATTCTCTTTGTGATTCAGCCCTAAAAAAATCTCTCTATCAAAATCATCCGCACCACCATCTGAGTGATCCCGTGTCTGACCAATAGATTCTCCATGCTGCTTGACAGTCTCTGCAGACCCACGCACTCTTTGCAATACCTCATCTCGCATATCGAGCAGCTGCTGACGAAACGCTTCAATTTGTTTCGAGGTTAGCTTGCCACCTTGCTTTTTTTTCGTCATTTGTTCGACTCCTATGCCCCAAAACCTTGAAGGGAAACGTTCTAAGAGAAGACCAGAAAATCGTCAATTAAATTTCTTTTAATAAAGAACAAGGTGCCAACTCTTTACAAGAACCAGATGATCAATCCATCCGTAATCAGCGCACCCCCGTAAAATGGAGAGAGTCGCTACAAAAAGAACCCCAC
Organism: uncultured bacterium; assembly: GCA_964460785.1. Lineage (GTDB taxonomy): Bacteria > Chlamydiota > Chlamydiia > Chlamydiales > CAYWQB01 > CAYWQB01. The sequence goes on along the minus strand of CAYWQB010000003.1, from coordinate 293,719 downwards.
CGCCCATGAGGAGGTGGTGGTAAGACTTAGCAAACCGGAAAAGACGATGTGTACGCAGGGCAAATAGCAAGGAAGGAGTGGTTAACAAAGCAAAGGCAAACCCATTGCCCAGTCCAGCAAGGGGGCTTTGACTCAATGCACAAAAGGAAAACACCAAGGCCGATTGCCCACAAGGCAAAAGGACAGTGAGAAACCCGAAGAGGAAGATCGCGCCTCGACTTTTCTTTGTGGATAGGCGGGCTATGAGTAGATGCACCTTTTGCATCAAGCATTGTAAGAAAAGAGGAAGGGGTAGCTTGAAGCGCAGAATACTCTTTACCACGAACAAAAGAATCACAAACCCGAATAAAAAACTGACCCAAGGAGAGATGTGATAGCGCTGCATAGGCTCACTGATTGCTTCTCCTAACTCTCCTGCCAGAAGTCCAGCAAAGCTAAATGAACAAATCCTTCCAACAAAGTACCACAGGCAAAAGCGCTGCTTACCTAATAAAGCAACAAGAGGACCGCACATTCCTAAGCAATGAAGGTTGCCTAAAAGATAAATAGGAAGGAGGATCCAAAAGGTCTCCACTACTCCCCCAGGTCTACTTGTTCATGAGCAACAGGCTGACCTTTAGGCTCTAGTCGCTTAGATGCAAAAACTACAGCCAAAGCAAAAGCTGTCATGAACAGACAAAAAACAGCTAGATAGACAACTTTGAACACAGGAAAAGATTTCACTCAAGGCCTCCTTTTAACCTCCACTTTCTGCGCAGTGCATAGTACACCCCATCTTCCTTAAATGAGCGCAGGCCAATATTGCATTGTGTAATCAGCTCCTGCCCGCGCTTAGAGGTAGATGCACAGATGAGTCGCAAAGCATAGTTATTTAAGGGAGAAGTCACCACCTTTAATTTTTCTCTATATAAGCCATGGGTGTACGTGTAGGCAGCAAGAGCGGGAGCTAAGACACCATCAGCCTTCCCTTGGCTTACCTTCGTGAGAGCTTCAGATAGGTCGCTATATGTTTTTAAAAGGATAGAAGGCGTTTTGGACACATCGATAATCAGCTCTTGATCATTAGGGACAAGAAGTAAAAGCCCCTGCATATCTGCGACTGACTGCGCTCTAGAGTTTTCTGGAACAACTAAGACAGGTCCAAGAAAAATCAAAGGCTCTGAAAAATCATATAGTTCCTTATTGGCATCCGTGGGCGGTAGTGTAGAAAGGAGAGCATCGTATGTTCCTCTTTGCAACTGGTCAAACATATCAGAGTACGCCGCTGCAAAGATTGAAAAGTTTAATTTCCGTGCTTGAGCTAGCTCAGCAAGCAATTCATCACAAAATGCAAGCAGGTATTTAGAGCGCCCGTGCAGCTGCAGAGGATAAAGATCGGGGACCCGAGCGATGGCATATACCTGTTCTTTTTGACGCGTTTTTTCGCTAGGCACGGTCGGTAAAGGCTCTTTATCCCCACACCCAACTAGCAAACACAAAAGCCCAATGAATAAAATTGAAAGTCTAGCCATATCACCCCCTACACTGGAGAGACTTATCTTAGTTTGTCTAATGAATATTTCAAAGAGCGAAGAACTTTAAGTTTATTTGACAAATATCAAAAAGAATATTCATAATTTCCTGTGCCCAAAAACATATAAGGCATCTAAAATGAGCTCGTTAACTATAAATCAATCTTTTGAAGAACTTGAAACTCTAAATCTTCAATCTCTAGACAATGAGGCAACTCAAGCGCCTCTTGAAAAAGAAAGCTCAGTAATCATGGGACGCCAATGGTCTTTAATTGGCAAAGACCAAAATGCCCCCGACTACATCCACCGCTTACTTGCCCTTTGCAGTGTTGCTGCTGATGCTCCAATGCAAGTGCTTGAACATTGCTTCAGTGGGCAATATTCTGCGACAGTAGGCGTCCTTAGACATACTAAGCAGCTTTTTGAAGGTGCAAGAGACCTTATTGATTATACTGGATTTATCAATGTTGCACGTTGTGCATTTGAAGATGGCTTTGATATTTTTCTGGCAAAAGAAGGGCATGGTGATGAGCAGCACATCAACTGGTTTAAGACCGTTGGGAAAACAGCTTTAACAGCGACTGCTATTTTATTCCCGATTTACTTTATTGAGTCTCGCTTTGCACGAGCAAATATTGCTCATGGCCCGAGTAATATCAAAGACATCAATGTGGCAAATCAGACCATTGAAGCAATGCGCTCCCATCTAAAAGAAGGCTTTCCCTTCACAGACCTGCTACGTGCCATTTCTGGCCTATGGCTCGTCGGAATGTCTATCAATTTTGCTGTTGCTGCGTATGACTTTGGAAGTAAAGTTCATGAGGCAGTTAGTGAAGAAGCAAATAAGAACCCACATGCAACAACCAAAGATCTGATTTCTGCTGGTTGGAATAAGGGAGCGACTTGGGAAAACCTCAACAACCTCCAAATCGCTACAGGAGAACTTGCCTTTGCAATCACAAATGGCGGATTAATCCCTTGCCGAGTGCCCATCGCGTTAGCTTGTAAAGCTTGGGCTGGAATCAATGGGGTGACACAACTCTTTCTTCCTCCTGAAGTCAAGATTGTCTCTTAATGAGCAACAGCGGAGTGTAAAAAAAGCACTCCGCTATCTTCTTGCCTTATTTACCCTCTTTGCCTACCTTTCCCAAGAAAAATCTATGTTTTCTTGATGCTTTATATAAAGAATATCTTAACTCCAGATCATGAAATGATCGACTACTCTTTAGAAAGCCCCTTTGAAGAGGTAGTCGATGCTCCTGGATTAACCCTGCTTCCTGCAGCAATAGACCCGCATGTGCGCATCTCTCTAAGTGAACCTTCGACAACGGTTGAACCTTGGAAAATTCTCGTGCGCAGTGCGCTTTCGGGAGGGGCTACACAGCTCCTGACTCACTGCTCTCCTTCTATTCATGGATCGCAACAGCTAAAAGTCTGCAAGCAACAGCTGACAGCACAACTTAAGGCTGTCAAAATTCCCCTGCAGGTATCTCCTATCCCAAAGGTCAGTGCAGATGATGTTGGCCAACTGCCTTTAAATCGATCAGGTACACGCACTGTCTCTTGTTCCATTCAGCAGATCGCTCACATGCCTGCAGGTGATGCAGATCGTCTCTTTCGTCTAGCCAGTGAACATAACTTCACTCTTTTTTTATGGGTGGATCCACAAGGTGATCGCAACCACTTCCAGCGCCTCTTTCACTATATTGAAAAATTTCATACACGCAGCTATCTCTATCCTATTGAAAACACTCGTACATTAAACATCATACAAGCTGCAAAGCTTGATAGCTTGCCCGTTGACTGTGGGATTGACTATTTACAACTTATCGACCCCTCTTCTTGGAAAGGGAGGGGATGCAAGGACTGGCAATTGCTAAAAAAGCAGTTCTCTCCAGAGTTCTCTGAGGCCTTGTGGAGCGCAATCAAAAAAGGAATCATTTCATGTATTGGGTCTGGACATCATTTGCGCTGCCATCAAGCAGAAGCCCGTCTAGGTAGCCTGGGAACCATAGAGCTTCTTTATCCCTTTCTGTATACATATGGTACGATGCGCGGCCTCTCCCTTGCAGACATTTTGAACCTAACCCGCCATAACGCTGAACGCATCTTTCAAATCCCAGCAAATCAAGATGTTACCCTTGTCGATCTATCTCGAGAAAAGAGCCCCTCCGAACATTTTTTTCGTACAAGGGGGCGTTATGAACTTTATCATACACTATCTTTGACAGGCTGGCCGGTATACACAGTCTGTGAGGGTAGAATCTTTAAATTGTTTCGCAAATACCCATCAGAAGGACCCTCCAAATGACTCATATCTGGGCAATCGCAGACCTCCACCTTTCCTTTGGCACACCAGATAAATCCATGGACCGCTTTGGCCCTCATTGGGTCAAGCACCATGAAACAATCAAGCGTCACTGGCTAGAGAAGGTCTCTCCTGAAGATATTGTCTTGATCGCAGGTGATATCTCCTGGGCAAAAAAATGGAAAGAAGCAGTGCCTGACCTGGAGTGGATTGCCCAGCTCCCGGGAGAAAAAGTCCTCATCAAGGGCAACCATGATTACTGGTGGCCTTCTCTTAAAAAGCTCCAGGAACAACTTCCAAAGTCTATTCATGCGATCCACAATAATGCGATCTCCCTCAAAGGCGTTGCACTGGGAGGCACGCGCCTTTGGGATAGCGATGAGTATGGTTTTTTGCCTTATATTGACATTCAAGGGGAGGGTAAAACTCTTCAGAAAGAGCTAACAGAGGAAGATAAAAAACGATTTGACCGGGAACTCCAGCGCTTAGAGCAAAGCCTCCAACAAATCGACTCTCAAGCACCTCTTAAAATTGCCATGACACACTACCCTCCGATTTCTGCAGAACTCTCCCCCTCAAAATCCAGTGCAATCTTAGAAAGCTATGGAATCAATCACTGCCTCTTTGGTCACTTACATAGTGTTCGCCCAAACTCTCTTCCTTTCGGAGAGGCGAAAGGCGTCCACTATCACTTGACCTCTTGTGACTACTTAGATTTTGATTTAAAGTGGATTGCAAAACTGGATTAAAGAGTAGGAGACGCCCCTAGAATCTCTTCAAAGCGCTCTTTATAAATGGCCCATTGATCGGGTGCTTGTGCCACATCTTCTGCAAGAGCAGAAATCTCTGCTTTTTTTGCCAAGCCCACACCTTCTTGCGATACCTCAAGCAGCACGGATAGATCATCTGCTGTTTCTACCTGCTCACAAAGTGCGCGAGCTAAGTTCATAAACTGCTCTTTTTCATCTACCTGAACAAGATAACGCAAGACTTCAAGAGCGAGGTCAAAGTCTGGATTGTCATCAATCTCACCTAGGACTTGTTCCAGTAATTCTTGAGCAAGGTCTACATCAGACACAGACTGCAAGCGAACACGCAAGAAATCAAATGGGGCTTTATAAGGGATGCAATCATAGATACGATCTAAAAAGCCTGAGACATATAAGTAGTTTTCTCTATCGAGCTCATCAGCCAGATAGTCATATAAAAAGGCCTCAATATCATGGCCACACTCTGCACAGAGCTCTTGAAAGAACTCTTCTGGATCAGGACTTCCCTCTAAAATTTCAAGAAAGTACTCCAATACATTGCAAAGATCTTCCCTTTCACTTTCTCCTGCATCATATAAAAAAACCTGATGGTCTAACTCATCAGCAAAGATCACCAAGGAGGGCTTGTGCTGTGCCAATCGCCGCCAAAGCTCAAAAACATTAAGATAGATACGGTCTTGCAAAGGCGCAGGACTTTCTTCAGGAGTCAAAGTATCTGCAAGTTGCTCAGGATGCTCAGCTTGCTCCAAATAGTGAGTAAACTGCTCATGATTACAAGAAATTCCACATGCTTGGAGCTCTGCGAATAGCTGGCTAGTTGAGAGCTTTCTATAGTCTTGCACCTGCCATGACTCTACCTCCATGGTGGAGTCTTCAAGCCAGTTGATACGCAAAAGATTGTACAGAGCCTTACGGCCAATATTATTTTCGGACACGAGTCCAAGCCTCCTATTGCTTAGCGGAGCGACGCATTTCTTGTTGTTGCTCTTCTTGAATGTACTGTCTGAGCATCTTATAGTGCTTCTTGGCTAGCCCTAGGCAGTCCTCCAAAAGACGAAATTCTTTGTCAGCAGCAAGCACCTCATCAAGTTTTCTCTGATAAGCGACAGAGTCTGACTCACTATCTAGCAGGCGATCGAGCAAGTGCTGCAATCGAAGGGGACTATTTTGCTCCACGAGAGAGAGGGCTCCTTCTAAACTAAACGATAAAAAGGCTTTGTTATATTCTGATTTATTTTATAACAAAGGAACTGAAAAGATGCAATTTGTTTTTCAACAGGTATTTGCATAGCTATTAATTGAAAATTCAGTCTAATCGAGATCGCAATAAAATAAGTGCATTTAAAACTACAGAAAGAGAACTGCACATCATTGCAATAGCTGCAACAATAGGGGTTAGCTCCCCCATGGCAGCAATGGGTACCCCCAAGCAATTATAAATAAATGCAAAGAAGAGATTTTGTTTGATCTTGCGGTTAGCTAATCGACTTAGGTTGAAGGCGTGCACCAGCCCTTTTAAGCTTCCCCCTAAAAGAGTCACATCCGCAGCTTCTAAGCTAACAGCACTCCCTTTCGGCATACAAAATCCAATATCACTCATCGCTAACGCAGGGGCATCATTCAGCCCATCCCCAACCATAGCCACACAGCCCCCCTCTCTTTGAAGCCGCTTAATTGTAGCAAGTTTCTCATCTGGAGACAGCTGACCAACAGCTTTGTGTAACTGAAGCTTCTGGCGCACCTTAGCTACAACCTCTTGCCGGTCCCCACTTAATAAGAAGGTTTTAATCTTTGCAGAATGGATCTTTGTTAAGACATCACTCGCTTCTTCTCTTAAGGGGTCTTCAAAATAGAACGTCACTAACACCCCCTGTTTAGAGGCGAAAAATACAGCTGTTTTTTCCGTAGCCTGCTCATTTAAAGAAAGATGTAGAGCCTGCTCTACAAAAGCAGCCGACCCCATTGCATACTGCTCTCCTTGAAAAAACCCCACAACGCCCTGCCCTGGAGTTTCTTTAACTTGATCAACTGGCCCTATTGTTATTTTTTGCTCTTTTCCATAGCTCCATATCGCTTGAGCTAAGGGGTGTGCTGAGGTGGCAGCTAGCGAGATACAGCGTTGCATCTCCTGGTCATCCAGTCTACTTAACTGCATATCAGCGACAACAGGTTCTCCCTTTGTTAAGGTTCCTGTTTTATCAAAGCAGAGGTGTGAGACATGAGCCAGCTTTTCAATAAAGGCTCCCCCCTTAAAAAACAGACCATAGCGAGCCCCCAATCCCGATGCACAGGTAATCACCATCGGTGTTGCAAGGCCAAGAGCACAGGGGCAAGCAATAAGCCAAACACTCACGGTATGCTCCATAGCCTCTGTCCAAGCAGCTCCGACAACAAGCCAAGAGAGAAAGGTAATCATGCCGATAACAACAATTATAGGAACAAAGACAGCACTCACTTGATCTGCGACTCTCTGTAAAGGAGCCTTCACTTTCTGTGCTTGCTGAACAGAGCGAATCATCTCATGCAAAAGCGTATTCCCTCCACTTTTGCTCGCACAGGCTTCAACTTGTCCCTGTAACAGCAAGCTTCCTCCAATCAGAGAGGACCCTGCTTTTTTTTCTATGGGCAGGCTCTCTCCTGTAAGCAAGGACTCATCCACACTCGCTACGCCTGTCAGCACATCCCCATCTGCTGGTATCTGCTCGCCTGTACGAACGGCAAAGGTTTCTCCTTGCTTAATTGAAGATGCCGGAACTGTCTTCCATTCCCCTTGACGGTGAACAAAAGCCATTTTGGGTTTAAAGGCGATCAACTCTGCAATCACTTTAGAGGCATTTTTTTTCGCTTTGTCTTCTAAAAATCTCCCAAGCAAAACAAGCGCAATAATCCCCACAGACGCTTCAAAATACAGGGGCTTATCAGGAGTGAACACGTAGGCATATAAGCTGAGAACAAAAGCAGAAATGGAGCCTAAAGAGACTAAGACATCCATATTTGCTCTCTTTTGAAGAAGAGAGCGCTTCCCATGAAGATAAAAGGGCCACGCACCATACGCTTGCACAAGCAAAGCAAGAGCAAGCTGGACCTCAGGAGATAAGGAAAAGGAGGCTCCCACCCAGTGAGAGATCATCGCTAGTAAAAAGGGGATAAAGCAAAGAAGACAAATCACTAAACGAAGGAGAGGTGCTTGCGAGACCCTCTCTTGAAAAGCCGCTCCTCCTTCCATCACCTGAGCTGTAAAACCTTTTTTCTTTAGCTGTTTAAGAGCCTCTTGTAAGGAGTCTTTTTCCCCTATGGGAAGCTCTATCCAAGCCTGCTGGGAAGCAACATCAACGAAAAAATCTTGAATGACCTCAACAGGCTGGAGAGCCTGTTCAATAGCAGGAACGCAAGAGCTGCAGTGCATCTCCTCAATGTGAATTGCGTGCCATACACCCTTTTCTTGCATTCCCCCTCCTTGTGCTAGACTCTCTATAGAGAGTTTTGTTCTGAAACTCCTAATAGCTCAAGCAAGCGCTCTAAGTCATCTAAGTTTTGAAAGTTAATGCGAATATTCCCTTTATTCTTTTTATTGGCTGAAAGAATAACCTTTGTTCCTAACTGCCGACGCAACCTATCTGAAATATCTTCGATAAAAGGGTTTTTTTCAGGCGCTTCTTTCCTTGCTCGCTTTTTATCACTGCTCTCTTCAACAGATGTACGCAAGAGAGATTCTGCTTCACGAACAGTCAGCCCCTCGCGAACAACGCGCTGATACAGCTCTTCTTGATCTTCTGGCTTACTCAAAGAAAGGATCACCTTGGCATGCCCCATTGAAATTTTTTGCTGGCGCAGCCCCTCTTGAATGCTCTTTGGTAGAGCAAGCAAGCGCAGATAATTGGCAATGGTAGAGCGTTTTTTCCCAACTTTTTCTGCAATCTGCTCTTGATTCCAGGAAAATTCCTCATGCAAGCTATGTAAAGCTTCTGAGGTTTCCATAGGGTTTAGGTCCACTCTTTGAAGGTTCTCGATGAGAGTGGCTTGAGCAGAAATTTCTGTTCCTGTCTCACGTACAATAGCAGGAAGAAGCTCTAGCCCTGCTAGCTGAGCTGCACGAAAGCGACGCTCACCTGCAATCAATTCATAGCCATCTCCAGAGGGGAGGGGACGCACCACAGGAGGCTGCAAAATGCCGACCTCTCGGATGGACTTTGCCAGCTCTTCTAGCTGATCTTCAGAAAATTGACGCCGTGTCTGGAAGGGGCTAATCTTGATTTGATCAATAGGGATCTCTTTTAATTCCCCCTGATTCGATAGGGGTTCTCCTGTAGAGGTAAATAACTTTTCAAAAGACTTTAATAGACCCATTCCTCTTTTCCTTCCTTTCCGCGATCTTTATTTATGAACTCCCTGATAGGGAGTAGGCTAGATGAGTTTCTTCTCTTATGGATCCTGGGATCCTCATGGGAACTGAATATATGCAAGGCTACGAAATTCGTGCAATCATTCTAATTTTGCTTCTTTACAGGATTCCAAAGAGATCGCTAAAATCCCGCGCTAGTGAATAGAGAGGTGAAGGATGGACCAGAAAGTTATTGATATCGTGAATGATGAGAGTGGTTTAAGTGATCGTCTCGTAACGTTTTTCTCTAGTTACAAGCGTCGCATTGTTTATTTATCTTTAGCATTGGTCCTTATTTTTGCCCTTAGCTTCCGTTTTTGGGAAGGAAACAAGGAAAAAGCCCAGCAAGCCTTTCTTCAGGCAAAAGAGATAGAGCAAGAAATACTTCATGGCAACAATGAGATCTTTGCTTCAAGTGTATCAGCTCTACAATCCCTTGTTGATGCGACCCCTAACCTGAAAGAAGAGTATAGTGGCCGACTCGCTCAGGCAAAGCTTTTAGAGGGGAAAGTCCCAGAACTGCCTCGCAAGCAAAGAAGTTTGCGACAAAAGACAAAGGCTGCACCATATAAGACATTTACTGAGGTGAGCCTTCTTGTGGCTCAAGGGAAGCTGCAAGAAGCAGCTAGCGCTTCAGAAGAGCTAGCAGAGCAGCTCAGTGAGCAACCTCACTCCACTTTAGCCCTTTATAATGCGGCACGCCTTGGCTTCCTTTATCAATCTTTAAACCAAGAGGATAAGGAAGTTAAGCAATGGAAAAAGCTTCAAGCCCTTGTGAGGAAAGCTCCTCTAGAAAACAAAATAAACAAAGTTTTTTCTAAAGGAAACCTATCCTTTAATAACTATGTTAATAAAAGATTATCTAAAATAAATTAAAAACTTCTAAAGTTTTACTATTAAAATTACGTATTAATAGATAGAAAACAAAGCAAAGAGGTTTTTAATGGGGGAGCCAATCTAAACATGAGAGGCTCTATATGCAACATAATCAAGCATTTTGGGATCAGATGGCCATTGATGCCTATCGGTCGATTCTTCGCCAAAAGCCAAATAGCCCTATTGCCCACTTTAACCTGGGGCTGGCCTATATGCGAACACAAAGAACGAATAAAGCGATCCGCTCTTTTTTGCGGGCCGTAAAGTGCGATAAATCTTCACCTACTCCCTACTATCATCTAGGGAAAGCCTACTTACAGGAGGGGAAGATGCAAGAAGCTTTACGCTACTTTAAGCACTATCAAAGAGCCACTGATAAAAACCAGCTTAGCGAATCAAAGGTTGTCACAGACCTGATTCAAACAAGCAGAGAAAAGCAAACTTGAGAAACAAAAGTGCCTGATGCTCTCTTCTTTGCACACAAGCAGAAGGTCGCATTTGTTTCCTCCCACCGTGTGGACGTAACCCGCACGGCTTTCTGAGGGGGCTTTTATAAGCCCTCTCTTTTTTTTGCTAACATCCTTGCAACAATCTCTCGGTGGCCACTTGGACAACTCATCTCAGCAAGATCTTCTTTTGCTAACCATTCAAATGATGGATGAGCCTGTCCTGCTAATACCTCATAAACCACAGGATATAGTGTTACCTGATAGTGCGTGAAGCCATGCTGCACGGACGGGTACTCCCCTTTACCTTTTAATTGCATCCCCACTAGTTCCCCAATCTTTCCGGAGCATTGCACGCGCCCTTCAATATAGGGAAGCTCATATAAGCCAGCCATCACCTGCCCCTCAGGCACTTTGCGCATCAAAATTTTTCCCTGATGCTCAATACAAGCCACAGAACGGTCGATTTTCTCTATTTTTTTGCGTTTTTTCTTGTTGGGCAGATCCAATGTCCGCCCTTGCTGGTATGCTTGACAAGACTTCTTTAGTGGGCAGAGGTGACAAAGAGGCTTAGGCTTGCAAATCAAAGCCCCAAGCTCAATGAGCCCCTCCATAGCAACCCAAGGCTTTGCCTGCGGAAGCTCTACCTCCAGCCGCTTAGCGAACAGACTGCGCGTTGAGCTCTTATCAATCTCTTCTTCTTGGCACCAATACCTAGATAAGACCCGTAAAACATTGCCATCAATAGCGACAGCCCGTTTTTCAAAAGCAAAAGATAAAATCGCTCCTGCTGTATAGGGCCCAATACCAGGTACAGCTCGCAATGCTTCTAAAGAGTCTGGGAAACAGCCTCCATCCTCTGTAACAATTTTGCGTGCCCCATTACGCAGGTTTCTTGCTCGAGAATAATACCCTAACCCTTCCCAAGATTTTATGACCTGCTCTTCCGTAGCAGCAGCAAGATCATAAATTGTAGGATAAGTTTGCATCCAACGATCAAAGTAGCCAATGACGACTTCTGCTCGTGTTTGCTGCAACATCACCTCTGAAACCCAAACGGCATAAGGTGTTTTATTGATACGCCAAGGAAGTAAGCGTTTATTTGATTCGAACCAGGAGATTAATTTTTTCATGCCCAAAGAGCATAAAGAAAGACAAAAAAAAAGCCAGCCTCAAAGAGGCTGGCTGGGAAGGATGTATAAACCTTACAGGCTGCTAAGGAATCCAAGCACACTCTGACGGTTACTATTGTTGAACTGCAAGATCTGCTGTGCAGTTTGTGACAGAATCTGTGAAGAAGCCAGTCGAGAAGACTCTTTGGCAACATCCACATCCGAAAGTCGACTCTCTGCGGCAGAAATATTCGTACTGTAAGACTGGTTTGTCCCCAGTGTGTAGGAGAGTCGGCTGACCTCTGAACCTACAATCGCTCTTTGGTTTGCTACGATAGAAATGGCTTCTTGTACCTTTGCAATTGCATCTTCTGCCGCTTCCATAGAGCGGACATCTAGGTTACTGACCCCTAGAGTAAAGAGGCGAACGTCCGCAGATTGCATCTCCACATGCATGGTCGCATCTGGACCTGTTTGGAACTGGTAGTTTGTGGCAGGAGAGCCTCCTGTGATACTCAATCCACCGCCAACAGCAGAGGCTATCGCAGAGTTTAAGACCCCAAAGCGCCCCACATTGCCATTCACAAGGACTTCTTGATCTAAGAACTCAGGTGTCCCATCATCTTCACGTCCGATACGCACTTTTTGGATTGCGTTCTTCTGTGTTGTGGCACCTGTATCTGTCCAGTAAAGGTTATTGTTAAAGTCAAACCCTAGATCTGTAATGGCAAGCTCTGTAGTTCCTACGATCAAAGAGGCACGCTTGTTTTCATATGCGTCTAAAACGAAGATTGTTCCAATATCATCCTCACCACCTTCGTAAGCAATATAGCGTCCATCATTTGATACTGCATACGACTGTCCAGACCCTGCATGCAGACCCATTGCAGATAAATTTTCAACCAAGACTTGTGTTGTATTTTGGTCGAACATATCTCTTCGTACATACTGGTTAGCTGTGCCATTTCTCTCGATAAAGTACACCCCATCATCAGCTACAGCAAAATCAAGCCCTTTAGAGTACGCAGAGGAAATTTGCACACCCCCAGCCCAATCATTGGTAGAGTCTGCTCCACCAGCATCAACTGTGATTTCGTTTTCTCGAACGAGTCCTAGTGTATAATTGATAGCACCACCAGCACCACCAGAAACGGCATAAGAAGCCCATAAGCGCCCTTGATTATCCATTTTTAGCTTATTGCCATAGTTTCCACTCATGGCATTCAGAGTGTCAGCTTCACCAGAAGCTAGGACTACATAGTTGACTGTATCATCACTTAAATCTAGCTTCATCAACGTATTGCGCTTAACAACAGTGGTAGAGTCATTAAGAGTGCTTCCTTGAGCAAAATACACAAGTGACTTGCCATCGCTTGTAAACTGGAAGTCTCCTGTTACAGAAGAGCTGCTCACAAACTGGTAGTTGATTCCATTTTGTGAAGCATTATCGCTACTCATCACATACGGAGTTTCTCTTTGCCCTGTCCCATCTGGCTGGTAATATACAATTTGCTCATCGAATGCATCCCACACAGCGACGCCCGTTTTACCATTAATTTGTAGGCCGTTGTACTTGCCAACTTCAGAAATTCTCGCAAGCTCATGCTTGAGTTGTTGGAATTCAAGGTCTAGATTTTTTCTATCCCCTTGGTTTTTTGAAGAGTCAAAAGCCGAGATTGCAAGCTCACTCATACGGTTGAGGATATCGGATGAGTTTTGCATAAAGGCATCCGATGTCTGAAACAAGTTTGTTGCATTCTGAATCACACGGCTAGCTTCTTCAGTATTAACTATCTGAGCCTTGAAGCGAGCAGAAATCCCTGTGTCAGCCGGAGCTTCCCCAGGAACAATAAATCGGCGCCCTGATGATAAACGGCGCATTGATGCGCTTAGTTTATCATTTTGCACCATATAATCTTTAACAAAGAATTTGTAATTGGTTGATGCTGAGAAAAGCATTTGAATCCCTCCTTGATTGATTCCACTGAGCACTCCTTGCTCAGCGCTTAAAGCTGCTGTACTCCTTGCCCTGGAACACAACGCTAGTCGTAACTAAACTCATCAACCCTATCGGTGGCCTAAAGCCCAATCTTTAGCAATTTTTCTACACAATAAAAAAGCCAGCCCGAAGGCTGGCCCATGGGGGAGAACTCAACTTTTTTATTTTAAAGGAATTGCAGTAGGTTCAATACCTGCATTCTGTTCTGGTTATTGAACTGCAGCATCTGCGTTGCAACCTGTGATAGAATTTGCTGGTTCGCAACTTTTGCAGACTCTTCTGCAATATCTGCATCCTCTATGCGGCTCTGTGCAGCAGAAATATTTGTCGCATAACTCTGGTTTGTGCTGAGTGTATGAGACAAGCGATTGACTTGGGCCCCTATTGTCGCTCGTTGCTGAGACAATTTATTGATCGCCTGATCAATATGATCAATAGCAGCTTCAGCTTCTTCAATGGAGCTCACGGAGTCTTTACTGATTCCTAGCGTAAAGAGGCGAATATCTGCTGAAGACATCTCTACATGCATCTCTGCATCAGGCCCTGTCTGGAACTGATAATTTGTTGCTGGAGAGCCGGCTGTAATGCTAAGGCCTCCACCAATTGAAGAAGCGATTGCTTCATTTCTAGCTCCAAAACGTCCCATATTGCCATTAGCTAGAATTTGCACATCCCCAAAGTCTGGATCTCCGTTTTCTGCTGTTGTGACCGCAACTTTAGAAATGGAGTTCTGCTGGTTGATAGACCCTGTGTTTGTCCAGTAAAGACGGTTATTGAAGTCAAATCCTAGACCTGTAACAGCTTGTGATGTGGTACCAACAATGAGTGAGGATCGTTTATTTGTATGGGTATCAAGCACATACAGTGTGCCTTCATCCGCTTCCCCTTCTTGCCCTTCATATGCAAGGTATCGGCCATCACTAGAAATGACATAAGACTGTCCTGCAGTTTGAGCTGAAACAAGCCCAAAAGCACTTACATCTTCTACTAATGTCTCTTTTGTATTGACGTCATAAAGATTTTGACGCACGTACTGCTTTGTAGTGCCATCCCTTTCAATATAGTAGATGTAATCTTCATTGATTGCGAAGTCTGCTGATTTTGGGAATGCAGAGGCAATAGAGACACCCCCCGCCCACTCATTTGTAGATGCGGCCCCTCCCTTATCTAAGCTCAGCTCATTTTCTCGAACTTTTGCGACGCGGATGACTCCATTTGTAGAGCGATACGAAGTCCAAACATTCCCATCAGCATCGATCTTAAGCGTATTACTTCTTGTTGCATCAGCCTCTCCATCGACCATATCAAGATACAAGAGCGTATCTGTATCAAGGTCTAGCTTCATTAGGGTATTACCAGAAGTGATACTCACATTGTCATTTAAATCTGAATCCTGTGCATAGTAATAAAGAGATTTACCATCGCTTGAGAAGGTAAAGTCGCCCGTCACCCCAGAGGGGCTAACAAAATTGTAGTTCAAGCCATTGGAGGCTCCAGCCTCATCACTCATGACATACTCTACACGACGTTCACCTGTTCCATCTGGCTGGTAATATACAATTTGCTCATCAAATGCATCCCAAACAGCGACACTCGTTTTGCCATTGATTTGGAGTCCATTGTACTTCCCTGCTTCAGAGATACGAGCCAGCTCACTTTTTAACTGCTGAAACTCAAGGTCGAGGTTTTCTCGGTCACCTTGGTTTTTTGAAGAGTCCACGGCTGAGATTGCAAGCTCACTCATTCTATTTAAAATTTCATCGGCCGACTGCATAAAGGCATCTGATGTTTGGAATAGGTTCACGGCATTTTGAATGACTCGGCTTGCCTCTTCAGTATTGACAACTTGAGCCTTGAACCTGGCAGAGATCCCGGAGTCTGCCGGAGCTTCTCCTGGTGCAATAAATCGTTTACCAGAAGCAATGCGGCGCATGGATGCGGCTAAGCGATCCTGCTGAACCTTATAGTCCTCCAAAAAGAACTTATAATTGGTTGATGCTGAAAAAATCATTTGTTTCCCTCGATTTTAAAAAAGCAACTAATTTAGTTAGTCTACTTTTTAATTCGGAAACAAATTAAACAAACTTTAATAAATAATTAACTAATTAATAAAATTACTAATTAACATCTATTAAATGTTTTACTGAGTAGTCCATATGATTTCTTATTATTACCTGTTTGCCAATGCGCTTTTTCCAGTTAATAAGAATTGGACCTACAAGATTGATGGTGGCCCCTTGGGTTTGCACTTGCTTCATATTCACAATGCTGAGAATTAAAGCATCTTCAGGAGACTGGATCCCTAGGATGGTCACATCCTCTTCAAGAACATCTGGTTGATAGTCAGGAAGAACAATGAAGGGGTCAATCATTAAAAAAGCTAAATGAGGAACCTCTATTGCCTGTAGCCATAAAAAAGGAAGGTCTTCTTCCTTGGCCACAATAGAAAACTCCTTAACCTCTTCAAAAGCAGGAACTCCTTGAGGAAACTGGATCGTCTCCTTACTTAGCATAGCTAGTAGGTCTGCCTCATCTGAAGAAAGCGATTGAATCGAATGTCTCACTCGATCTCCCCTTGCTTAAAGATAATTCAACAGTGTTGTTTGCATCACTCGCCCACCTACAGATAGAGCGGCTTCATAAACATTCTGTATATTGTTCAGCCGTGTAATTGCCTCTGCTACATCTGTATCCTGTATCTCAGACAAGAACGACTCCAGGTCTGCAGTCTCTTGAATCAAGCGGTTTAAGTCAAGGTCGAGGCTTTCCTGAGCTCCACCGATGCGCACCTCCGCCTCAGTCAAACTTCGTGACACCTTTTGTACTTTTTCCAGTGTACCACCCGTCCCTGTTAAACCTACAAAATCATTCGCTAGCAGCTTATCTCGCAGTTCAATGATCGTGGAAAAAGCATCAACACCTCGCGCTCGATCTATGAATGCTCCACGCTTATTAGGGTCTCCTCCGCTTGATCCTAAAATCCCTACTTTCACTTGATTTTTCGCTGAGGTTCGCAGTGTTCTTTCTTCACTATTCCCTTGGTAAAATACACCCGTGATACGTCCTGTTGCTTGATCTCTTTCAAAGGAAAAAGGAGGCTGTTTTGTTTCACTCCCTGCAAATACATAGCTCCCAGCATTTTCTGCATTGGCCACTTGAACCAGGTGCTCTAAAAGCTGATCTAGCTCTTCTGCAATAGCACGCAAGTCATCTGCGGACTTTGTGCCATCTGCTGCTGATACACCAAGTTCATCAACGCGGCTCCATGTTTGTACAGCACTGCTCATGGCTGTTGCTGTCACATTTGTCCACACATTCCCCATATTGATGGTATTCTGGTACTCTTCATTGCGCTTCATTTGGGAAGTGGTTCCCATAATTTGCCCTGTAGCTACCGGGTTATCGGAAGGTTTTTCCACTTGTTTATTTGAGGAAATCTGCCGAAACAACCGGTCCTGCAAAGAAAGCTGCGACTGAATATTATTCAGCAACTGGTTGGTAATTAGGTTATTACTTACACGCTGCGACATTCTTTTTCCTCACCTTATATATTCATTAACTCTTCCATCATTTGACTAAGAGTTGCGATCATCCGCGCATTCGCTTCATAAACCCGCTGAAATAAAATCATATTTGTAAGCTCTTCATCCATATTCACCCCGGAAATACTCGAGCGCTCAGATAGAAAATTTTGTAAGACAAGCTCTTCATTTGCACTGAGATCTTGCGCCTGTAACGAGTCTACTCCTAACCCTGTAATGATATTTTCATACTCCTGGCCTATCGTGAAGGCTCCGACAGAAGAGACAGCTTGGAACTGAAGAGCATTGAGATCTAATGCCATTTGATTTGCTCCCGGGCTTAACTGATACCCCGCATGCACATCATTCGCATCTGTGATTCTAGAGTCTAAAGCCATACTCTCCGCATCACTTCCTGAGAGCAATGTATTGAGGTGCATTTTCGTAAATAGGGAAGTGTTATCACCAAGCCCATTATACCCCTTGGGAGGCTCATCAGAAGGATCCTGAGGGTATAGGTACGTATTAGCAAATGAGACCTTCATGAAAGGTAAACTGGCGTAATCTGCATCTGTAGGCCCTACAAACTTACCTAGGTCATTCAACTTATAGACATTTGACAACTCTAGCTGATCCCCGCTTAGAGACATTTCAAAACCATATTCAGAGGTCAGAGCATTCACCTTATCCATAATTGCTTGGATGGTATCATCGCTCTCTACATCAATGCGCATCTGTAAGGCATGGTGCCATTCTTCCGTTCCTTCATTTTCTACTGGAACAAAACTATTTAAAGTAAACGACCCCGAAATTCCTAGTGCCTGATCTGCAACAAGGTCACTGATGCTCTGCACACCAAACTGAGCTTTGAGGGGAGAGAGGTCGGCACTTGACAGTGTCCCCGCACTACTTGAGTCATTGCTTGACTTCTCATCAGCACTGAAGCCAACAAGATCTAAAAACCCGCTGGTATCATATCCTCCACGGTTATTTGCGATGGAGAATCCAACTTCCCCTGTCGGTGCGGAGGTCGAATCAAATTGTAACTGTAAGCGTTCTTCTCCTGTATAGTCATCCGAAACTAAAGCTGCGGCAAACCCATCAATACTTCGTAGTTTTGTGATAATATCATTGAGAGAGTCTGAGGGTTCAACAAGCACTCCTTGCGTACGCGTGACTTTTCCTTGGTCATCATAGAAAGCAATATGGATTTCTCCAACATAAGAAGACTGAGAGCCATTGTCACCGATTTCTAAAAGGCCAAGCGCTTGCCCGACTGCTGAATTATTGTTTTCAAGCCCTAGCACACTGGCTCCAAGCTCACTTTTTAAGACCTGATAAGGTTCGAGCCCAGCACCATTGGCATAGATGCTATTTACCTCATTAATCAATGTTGAGGCGAATTGATTCAGGTCACTTTGATAGCCAGGAACAATCTCTTTCCTCAGATCTAATAAAGCCTTGAGCTCCCCCCCAGGAACCTGAACAGGCTGATCTCCATTTTGCCAAAGCAGTTTTGGTTTTGTATGATCTAAAGGGTCTTGAACAACTTTAATTCCTTCATAAGAATTGATCCACACAGCGGGGCGGTCGCCAAATAAGACTGTCACCATCCCATTTGATTCTTCTCGGTAACGAATATCAATGACTTTAGCCAATTCATCAATAATGGCATCTCTCTGATCTCGTAAATCGTTTGCCTGCTGAGGGCCCTCTGCTTCCTTATCGAAAATACTATTATTGAGCTGTGCCAGCTGAGCTAGTTTTTCATTGATCGTCCCTACAGTATTCTCTAGGTCTTGATCTAGATTTTGCTTTATCTCCTCAAGGTCTGCATAGACTCCTTGTATTGTGTTGGCTAGACTCTCTGTTCTTGAGAGTAGGTTTGACCGAGTACCAAGCCCTTCTGGATCATTAGCTAGCTCTGACCATGCATCCCAAAAGTTTGATAGATTAGCGCTCACACCTTGGTCACTGGGTTCATTATACACTGCTTCCACACGTTCAAGCCATTTGGACTTCACACTATAGTATCCAGAAGCGGCAGCCTTATCACGAATTTGGACATCAAGAAGCTCATCTCGAATGCGTTCTACAACAGATACCTCGACGCCTTGCCCGATAAACACTTCTCCATCAAAGACATCCCCCATGGAAACAAGGCGCGCTTCTTGCCGAGAGTAGTTTTCATTTGAGGCCTGAGAAATATTATTACTCGTGACCTCCATCTGTTTTTGCGAAGCGTTCAGCCCTCGCATGCTGATCCTGAATGCATCAAAGCTTCCCGGCATAACTAGACCTCGCGATTAATGAGGGTTACTTTCGTTTTCTTAGGAGCACCGCGCACATAGCCTGCAGGCCCATATGTCTCCGACTTAGGACTGCCATTCCCTTGCAGCCGATGAATCACCTGACGGGTGATGCTCACTTTGTTTTGGAGAAGGTAGCTATTTCTCTCTGATTCTCCTTGAATCTTCTCAATCAAGCTCTTAAGCGTTTTTTGTAGAAAAACTAGATCAGAAAAATCCTCATAGGGATAGAGCTCTACAAGATCTTCAAGGGAAGAGGCCTCTTCTGAACCAAGAGATTCTCTCAACCTTCGCATGGCCTCTTGCGATCCTTCTCGGATCTTAAGCAGAGACTCCAGAAGATGGTCTTTATTTTTTGATAGCTTTTTCAGTACCTCTGCCTGGTTTGATAAAAGCGCATCACGCTCTTCTAAAAGATTCGCTAGCACTTCTCTTAGGAGATCCATCTCCTGCTTGAAGTAGGAGGCAACCCTCTCTTGTTGCTTTTGCAAAGCTTGCTTTGTCATCTCGCTATACCTCCTCTCCCTTGAGCAGACCCAAAGGCTGAGATGCTGTGGTTTTTCTTTCTATATACTCTTCAACCATACGTACGATCCCAAGGTCTCCTCGTTGCCCCAGTTTCTGAGCTAACTCATTATCCCACATCTCCTGTTGCATCTGCATAGCTGAGCTGTCGAATAGCCCCTTACTGAGCTCCCCCTGTCTCATCTCTTTTAAAATCATCTGGTAAAACATGGACTCAAACATCTGTCCTACCTCTTTGGGATCTTTTTTCTTTGCTCCAGAAAGCAGATCCTGCGATGAGTAGTAGCTACTTGCCGTCGCCCCTTTATGGGGCATATATGCATTCAAGGTTTGGTCCATTTTTTCCCTCTATCTTGGTATAACTACAATGTCAGCATGAATCATGCCAGCATCGTGCATCGCTTGAAAAACGGAGATGATACTGGTGGGTTTCAGCTTCAGAGCATTGAATGTTTCCTGCACCTTTCTCAAATCTGTACCTGCAGGGAGACTTAAAAAATTCACTTGATCCTCTGCCACTTCTAGCTTGGGCTGGTCGATAAAGTTCGTGGCTCCTCCAGAAGGTGCTTGCTGATTGACACTGCCGGCTCCTCCTACATTGTTAGACTCTCCTGACTGAACATTAAAGATGTTGTTCGCTTGTCGGACAACAGGGGTGATGTTGGATGTTACTGTTACGGTTAACCCTGCGACAGCAATAGAACCTGGCTCCATCTTAACCCCTTCAGTCATAGCAATAACCCCTGAGCCTTGATCCACTGTGATCACTGCTTTTCTAGAGACTCTTGCTGGTAAATCTCCGACATCAGCAATCAAGCGAGTAAGAGTTCCTTGGCTTTGATAAAGCTCTGGGGGCAAATGAACTTTTACTTTAGAAGCAGAGACAGGCTCTGCTCGTACCCCTTGAAAGCTAAGGTAGGTATTAATGGTATTGGCAATATTTGTAGCTGTTCGGTTGCTAGGGTATTTAACAAATAGGTCTAAGGAGCCATTGTATACACGCTGTAAGTCGATCTCTCTGACCAGCTCTCCGCCCTCCATTACATACCCCATTGTTGGATGCCCTATTGTAAGAGAGCTTGCACCTCCCACTGTTCCTTGTGCAGGAGCAGCTTCAAAGTAGCGTGCACCTAGAGATAGAGGGCCTTGTGCAACAGCGAACACATCTGTGGATCCGATTGGAGAAAGAGTTGATGCTTCTAAGAAGCCATTTTGTAAACTCTTGGCATCGCCAATGGATTTGACAGCGACATTAAACTCCCTTTGATGAGGACTTACTTCTGCAGAAATTGTGACAATGGCCGTATTCCCTTTTTCAATCTCTCCTGCCTTTAAGCGAATGCCTTGCTTCTCCGCTACACGCAAGATCAGGTCGATTGCTGCCCGCTTTTTATCCCCTGTTCCATTTAAACCGGAAACAACACCAAACCCCATTAGCTTAATTTCTTCTTCTCCAGAGACTTGAGTCAAGTCTCGAATCTTCACTTCTCTTCCAGGGGCTGGCTGGCTCTGGAAGTTCTCTAGTTGCTGCTCAAGCATAATCTTATTTGGAGCAGCATAGAGCCCTATGCTTCCAGCGATGGCTGCGCAGATAAGGATCCCTTTAAGTATCCTAGTCATGTACTCTCCCTTTTGCTTCACTTAATTTCCCCCTTATTCCTAGAAGAATAGAGTATCAAACACTCTATAGATCCAACCTGGCTGCAGGTCTGATACAGCCTTCCCGTCAATCTCTACGACAGATTCAGCTAAATGGTCTGACATCACAGAGTTATCCTCTTGAATGTCTTTCTTTCGCACTACTCCACTTACAAATAATTTCTTTGGCTTCCCATGCACAACGACAGTCCGGAAACCGCGAATAAGAAACTGTCCAGGATGGACTTCTTCCACAATTCTTGCCTGTACAGTCATCACAACACGATGCGAAGAGCTTTTATCCGAAGAAGCATCCCACTTATTTTTCCCAGACCAATAGACCCCTGGCCCATTTCCTTGTACGCCAGTGCCTCCTCCACTACCACTGCTTGCGTTTTGGCTATTATTCACATTGTAGGTAAAGGGAACTTTGGGAAATAAGAAGTCAACAAGGTTCCATAACTGACTGACATTCTTACTATCTTTGACTTTGCCATCTTCTTCTGTTTTGGCAATGTCCCAAACATTCACTGTCAGTAAATCTCCTGGCTTACTTGCGATATCCGAGGAGAAAGGGGACTCTGATACTTGGTAGTAGCGCCCCTCTCTTGCCAATGCGGGAGTGGTGAGCACTCCGAGCACTATCCACAACCAAATACAGTACCTCATTCTATCCCCCCTATCGGATAATGATTTGTGCAACTCCCTGTCTCACAACACGAGCTTGGAGAGTTGTTTTTGGATTCATGGGATTTTTAAAGCGGACAAGATCTCCCTCTTTGCCATCCTGCATAGCCTCGGCACCAGCAATGGTCATATTGACGCTTCCATTCCGAATGAAAATCTGACTTAAATCTCCCTTTTCAATAAGAACTGGAGTCTCAAGATCTCTAACTGTCAGCACCTCATTCATGGGTAATGACCTCTTTGCCACCATGCCTACTACATCTTGCAAAGAAGCAATTTCCATACCACGTAACTGTGTCACATCTTCCCTTCGCAGCTCTACATCCTCTTGGCGAATGAGACTCTTTCTCTTAACTGGCTTAGATAGAACGGCAACGTCTCGAAAAAGGCTGACTGATGCCCGGAAATTTTTTCGCGCATATAAACTTCCGCGCACATATGCTTTTGCAACGAGAGAAACAGAAGAGCTTAAACGATTCCCTAAAAGCTCAAATTCAATGCTTGTTTCTTCACTATTGGGAACTTCCCAGCTTCCATTCAATCCCTGAAATGAAAGAGCGGCCTCCGTGCCTTCTGGTAAAAGGCTCTGAATCCATTCAGATGCCTGCGCACTGAGTTCTTGTGGAGAGAGCGTGCGCGATTCCGTAATAAATGTACTTTGTAGACCCAAAACTTCTACATCTTGCAGTCCAGAGTCTTGCAGCATAGACTTTAGGCGGTATGATGAGATGGCTCCTTTTTGCCCCACCTTTGGAGCCTGCGCGATCTCCATATCCCGCAATTGCTCCACCACTGCTTTGTCACCTTCAATGCTTGCTAAGTCACCAAGAGTAACTTCTTGGGGAGCAACCATTGCCTGGTCTAGTAGATGAATTTTTGCTATAGATCCCCAAGCAAGCGAAGTCATAGCGACAAAGCTGATGACAAATATTGTGGTTCGAGAGCATCTCTCAATCATATATTATTTCTCCTTACCCTGCGATTTGAACGGAAGTTCCTAACATTTCATCAGCGGCTCGAATCGCCCTTGAGTTGACCTCATATGCACGTTGAGTCGTAATCATTTTCACCATTTCTTCAACTAAGTTGACATTCGATAGCTCTAAAAAGCGCTGCTGAAGAGTTCCAGAGCTTTGCTGTCCTGGATCGACAAGCTGAGCATCCCCTGAAGCAGGAGTCTGGGCATAGAGGTTCCCTCCTAAAGAAGATAGACCAGATGCATTCACAAACATGGCAAGCTGCACATTGCCAATATCATTGCTATTGCCTTCTGTATCTATATAGCTAATCTGCCCTGTAGGGGAAATATTGACCCCTACGGCATCGACTGGAACTGTTCCTGCCCCAACCACTTCTAGACCTTGGGAGGTAACAATTCGCCCATCATTGGATAATTGAAAGGAGCCATCACGGGTGTACTTTGTCTCTCCATCTACATCAATGACTTGGAAAAACCCTTTCCCCTTAATTGCGACATCCAAGTCTCTATCTGTACGCGTAAGGTCCCCGATAGAAAATTCCTTTGTAATACTTTCAATCTTTGTACCGACCCCAACTTGTTGCCCTACGGGATTCATCGTATCAGGCCCTGTTGGTTCTCCAGAAGCAACAAGAGTCTCGTAAAGCAGGTCTTGGAAGTTCACCATACTTTTCTTGAACCCTGTGGTATTAACGTTGGCTAAGTTATTCGAGATGACATCTAGGTTTGTCATCTGTGCTTTCATTCCCGTACTAGCCGTCCATAGTGAACGTAGCATGTATTTCCCCCTTCTTCTTAACTTCTTACAATTTGAAATAGTTTCTCTAAGGACCCAACTTGCTGCTCCATCGCAGCCCTGCCTGCTTGTGAAGATCGGTTGACGGTCATGAGTGACATCATTTCAGACATCATGTCGACATTGGACCCCTCAAGAAACCCTTGGCGGACTAAAACACCACTTGCAGAGTCCTGCAAGTTCAGCTGTACTGGATTAAACTCCTGCTTTAGCTTTGGTGGAACTTGATAAAGAGAGTCTCCTAAACGAATCAGAGACTGTAGATTTGAATCTTTGACTTGGTTGGGATCAGGGCTTTTATTGAACTTGTATAGGGGGAGTTGTCCAATGAGTACATCACCTTGGTAGACGGCCCCCTCCTTATCTATGTCTAAGGGCCCTAAATCCGGAGCCACCTCAATGGGAGCTCCTTGGTCATTCAAAAGAATATGTGAGCCAGATTTTAAAACACGCAAACTGCTAGGATTTTCGGGATCCAAAAAGCCCATCTGCAGTTGTCCATTACGAGTATAAAATGTTTCGCTATCTTGTGGGTTATTTCCATCTTTGACTGCAAAAAATGCATTCTTTAGTGATGGATCAATGGCTATATTTAAAGGGTTATTGGTCTCTCGAACAGGTGGTGTGGATTCGAAGTCTTTATAAACGCCCTTTCTTTCCACCCCATAAAGTGGAGGAAGTCGCTTGAGGACCATCGGATTGATCCAGCGAGTTTCAGGGCGCACCTTACGCGTGCGAATCACAAAGTCGGACGCTTTATAAGATGGCTTTTCCTGATTGGCTAGATTGTTTGTGACCGCAGCGAGTTTCTGCTCATTGTAATCAACAGCAGATGCTCCTGTATAGAAGCCTACAATCATGATCCCCTCCCTGAATGACCTGTACCAACCTATGGATGCAAGTCACATGCCAGAGCAAGGGGAGAGGATGAATTTTTATTTAAAAATTATCGATGTTGCTGCCACTTAGACTTTAACAGATCCCATGCATGGCGAATATGGTGCTTACTCCAATCCCAGTACTCAGGGAAGTGTTCTCGACAGTAAAAGTAAGCCTCTCGCCCCCTTTCTTCTGAGTAATTCCATGCTTGCCTAGCATAGAACTCTGCTCGGTCTCGGTAATAAGGGTAGTTTTCTTGCACTTTATCAGCGATATGATGGCATCCTTTACGGGTGCGATCCATCATATCTTCCGCCCAATGACGCAACTGTTTTTTCTCTTCTTCAGGTATCTCAACCCAAGGAAAATCTTTAACTAACTTCATATAAAACCCACCATAGTTAACCCTATAGTTATATTTTAGTTTTAAAACTCTTGAAAATCAAATATTTTATTTAAAAACAACAAATTCTCTTTGCTTAAAACTAATCCACTCTTAGACTGCTTGCCTCTATGGACAGGCTACCTTTTGTAACTCTCTCTCTCTGTGCTACTCTTCTTTTACTGATGGGGGCTCTCTTTTTTTTATGGCAAAAGCCGATCTCTTCTGCTTTTTTGCCTAAGGAAAGGTCTCAAAAACCAATCTCTTCTCCCTCTATCAGCCTGGGCCCTTACTCTTCTCTGCTTTCCCTACATCAACAGGACAAAAGCTTCCCCCTATCCCTTCTTGAAAAAGAAATTTGTTTTTTAGGAAAAAATAGCCGCCCTGATGCTCCCTCTCTTGCAGGGGTTTTCCAACTCCACAGTTCAAAAGCTCTATGCCATGCCTCGGTAGGTGAAAAAATTTACCTAAGAGAAAGCCCGCAAAAACAGCTTATTTGGAGTTCAACAAAGACCCCTCTTTTCATCAAAATTCTACAGGTAGAGCAGAACCAAGCCCATATAGAGGTCTGGCTCAAAGAGCAAGAAAATGCCCCTTCGAATCTATTGGCTCACCTCTCCATTTCCCCAAAAGTAAAACAAAGAACCTCTTGCCAACCTTTAGCCTCTAAAATTGAGTGGCTTGGCCTGGATCTCTTTTTGACTGAGCATGGAGGAGAAAGCTATGCTCCCCATGCACGAAAAGAGCACTTTCGCATGCAAAAAGAGGTTGGGGCTTTTGACTTCTATATGAAAGAGGGAAGTTTGTTGAGGTGGGATGGCTCTCAGTGGATCGAAACGGAGTCTCCTTATGGACTTCCCTTATTACGCTGTGATTCCATTACTCCGACAGTTGCCCACTTGACTCTGTGGAATGCAGATGGCACCCAAACGAACCACCTTTCCCTTCCTTTGAAGCAAAGTGCATGCTCCCCCGAGCAGCTCATCGAATCCGTAAAAATCACTTCCATCAAAAGCGCTAAGCGCATTTTTCTGAATATCCATGGAGAGCAAGTAGAAGCGCATCCTGGAGAATGGCTTGTTTATCAAGAGGGAAAATGGAAGTGTTTAAGGGACTCCGCCTCTATTGAAAGCTACGTGACAGGGCTGTCCCCCTATCCTCTACTTGTCATTGATAAAGTTACATATAAGAAAGGGCAAATTACCCTCTTAGCTCATATTTTTAATGCTGAGCGCAATGCTCGCTACAAAGTGTATATCCCCTTAAAAACCAAAACCCCTTCTCAAGCATATGCGGCTGACTACTCTTCTTATTAGCATTTTTTTCTTTTGGTTTTCTCTCTCTGCACAAACCATTGATCAAAAACAAAAAGGGGAATCTTTTTCCAGCAGCCTTTCTGAAGCAGCTGTGGGAATGAAACAGCAAATTCGCAACCAAAAAAAGACTTTGCAGCACTTCTACAAAAAGGTAGAAACCCTTTATGAAGAACAAGCGCCTAAGGAAGCATTTGCTGATGTTTTACAAAAAATTCAACGAGCAAAGCAGCACCTCAACAAACTTCAGCAAGACTGGAAGTATTTACATAAAGAAGAGGCAGAGGAAGGAGAGGGGTATGCCTTCCTGCAAGAAGAAGACAGCTCTCTTTTTCAATTTATCTTAGACTATGCAAGCCGAGATACTCTCTATATTGTTCCTGATGAGATCAAAGAACTCCCCATTCATATTGCCTCTCAGTTTCCTATCCCTCAAGAATCATGGGATGAAATCATTGAGCTGTTAATGGAAGAAAATGGCATCGGTATTGAAGAAATCAACCCCTTCGTAAAGCGGTTGTTTCCTTTGCATGAAGGACTGGAGGGTGTGCATGCCATCGTGACCTCTGAGGAAGAGCTACACTCTTTTCCTGAAGAGGCCCGTATTGGATTTTTCTTTTCTGTTTCTGAGAGGCAAAAGAAAAAACTCTCACAGCTTTTAGAAACGTTTACCTCCACCTTTCGCTCTGCATACTATGAGGTCGATGAGGGCATCCTCTGCTTTTCAAAGGTTAAAGAGATCTCTAAGTTGTTAAAAATCACTTCTTTCTTAACCAAAGGGAGTGCCGAGGGAGACTTTTACCTTCTACCCACACAAAATATTTCTCCTGCAACTCTTGCAGATCTTCTCTCTGAATATTTTTCAGCCAGTGATAGTTCCTTTTCCTGCCAGCCCATTGAAAACTCCTCTTCACTTTTATTCATCACAGGCTCGCCATCAGAGCTCCAAAAGGCCCAAGCAATCCACCAAGCTCTTGAATCAGAAATGAGCATCTCACAAGAGAAAACTATCTATTGCTACCGTGCGAAAAACTCTGATGTGAAGGACCTAGTCAACATTCTAGAGAAGGCTTACCCCGCCGTTTTGAGTAAAAGTAATTATGCCATAGGCTCTGCGCCTTCTGTTTATGCTAAACAGAGCCAAGAGACTCCTTCTTGTTTTTTGGCCGAAGAAAAGACGGATACAATTATTATGATTGTAGAGTCTCAAAGCTTAACCCCTCTGCTCAACCTGCTAAAGAAAATAGACATCCCTAAACAGATGGTCCAGCTAGAGGTTCTCTTTTTTGAAAAGAAAAGCAAGGAGCAAAATAATCGCGGGCTCAACCTGCTACGTATGGGATCAAGAGCAGCACAAGATGGGAACTTGGGGGGGATCGGATGGAACGTACAGAGCAACTCATCTGGGGCTGAAAAATCCGCTTTAGGAATTTTTGAATTTTTCCTATCTCGTGAAAAGCGCCACCACATTCCCGCTTATGACCTTTCGTACCGATTTTTGATCTCTCAAGAGGACCTCCAGGTCAATGCAAGCCCTACAGTCACAACAATCAACCAAACCCCAGCACTCATTCGCCTTGTCGACGAAATTTCTATTAATACAGGTGTCGTTGCTATCAATACGGATGCAAATGACAATTCGTTTCTCAAAGATTCTTACAACAGAGAAGAGTTTGGGATTACCTTAGAGATCACCCCTATTATCAATGCTGGAAATTATACAGAAGAACCTCACATCACGTTAAAAACCAATGTCCGGTTTGATACGAACAACTCTCGATCTTCCAATCCAAGACCTGATATTACAAAAAGAGAGATCAAAAATGAGGTCCGTATTGCTAATGGAGAAAGTGTGATCTTAGGAGGCCTCAAGCGCAAGATGAGTAACCAAGCAAAGGACTCCGTCCCTTTTCTCGGGAGCATCCCTGGCTTTGGAAAGATTTTTAGCAGTCAAGAAGAGTCTCATGACACAACGGATATGTTTATCTGTATAACCCCTAAAATCATCCAAACAGCGCAAGAGGCTATTTTTGACAATGAGATGAAAGCGCTTAAATCTCGCCCAGGAGACCTTCCTGAAATCGAGCAATCTTTACAAGAATCTCAAAAGTGGCAAGCCTTTCAAAGCACACAAAAAGCCTACTTAACACTGCTAGGAGAGTCTTTAAGTCAACATAAAGAGGACGGAGAATACGATGGAAATTAAGCCCATCCCTTGCGCAGAAGGCATTCTGAAGCAAAACCCCTCTCTTGCCCAAGCGCTACCTTACTCCCTAGCAAGAAAGTATCGCTTGGTACCTCTTTTCAATAATGAAGAGTCTATAACCCTAGCAACAGACCACCCAAACAATAGTGAGGGCTTTATTTGGCTTTCTTGGATCTTGAATAAACAAGTCCATGCACATTCTGTCAGTGAAGAGGAGTTTTCAGACCTACTGCGTAAGGTATATCTCCCTAAGGAGGCCTCTCAGCAAGAGCCCACGACACGCACGAAGCATATGGCCAACAAAAGCCAAGCCATTGATCTTATCTCTGAACATGGAGATGACCCCGAGCTAAAAGCCCTAAACCTACTGATTACTGAGGCCATCGAAAAAAAAGCTTCTGATATCCATTTCGAACCACAAGAAAATAGGCTCTGTATACGCCTACGCATCGATGGCATTTTACGCCCTGTTTCGACCTCCATCCAGGGAAAAAAGATGATTTCAAGGCTCAAAGTCTTAGCTAAAATGGATGTCACTCAATCGCGCTTGCCTCAGGATGGACGCATTTTATTTTTACTAGGGCACAGAGAAGTTGATGTGCGTGCAAGCTCTATTCCAACAGCTTATGGAGAGAGGCTTGTTTTACGGATTCTGGACCGCCAATCTCTACACTATAGCCTCCTTGACCTCAACATCCCTCAGCAGGACCTTATACGCCTCAAGAAGCTACTGCATGCCCCTGAAGGGATGCTTCTTGTTACGGGTCCTACAGGCAGTGGAAAAACCACTACCTTATATAGCTTCTTACAGCAAATACAGTCTGAAGAAAAAAATATCATGACCATTGAAGACCCTGTCGAATATCACCTTGACGGGGTTGCTCAAATGAATATTCAAGATGCTATTGACTTAACTTTTGCTAAGGGGTTGCGCCACCTGTTGCGCCAAGATCCTGATATCTTAATGATTGGGGAGGTGCGCGATGAAGAGACAGCCTCGATTGCCTGCCAATCCGCACTAACAGGTCACCTTGTCCTAAGCACTCTCCATACCAATAGCGCTCCTGCAACTATTACACGGCTGGTCAATATGGGGATCGATCCGATTCTCATTAGCTCCACTCTTCTTGCCGTGATTGCCCAAAGGCTTGTCCGTACGATTTGTCCAAACTGCAAGGAAGAGGCCCCCAATCTTCCTCCTTTGATGGAAAAGAGTTTTGGAAAGGGTCCTTTTTATCAGGGAAAAGGTTGTAAGCACTGCCTAAATAGTGGTTATGAGGGAAGACAAGCTATTTTCGAAATTTTATTCATTGATGACGACATTCGCCCATTTATTCATTCAGGTGTAGATAGCTTCTCGCTCTGTACAAAAGCAAGAAAGCAAGGCATGCAATCCTTACGAGAAGCGGGCCTTGCAGCAGCACGAGAAGGAAGAACCACCATTGAAGAAGTGATTCGTGTAACCCCAGAGTTCTGACATGCCTCTTTACCGCTTTCACTTTGTCGACCGCTCACAAAAAATCCAAAAAGGGGTCATCTTTGGCCTTTCTGCATCTGATGCGAAGGAAAAAGCATTTGATCAGGGCATTGCTGTGGTTCGTATAGAACCTCTAAATACAACGCGTAGTGCTTATCAGCTAAATAGAAAAACGCTTTTATCTTTTTTTACCCAGCTAAGTCAGCTTCTAACCTCTCACCTTCCCTTATATGAAGCGCTGCAGATTGTTTCTGAACATTTCAAAAAAACCAAAGCCTACCCCACTCTTTTAGCAATCACAGAGATGGTGCGTTCAGGATCTAAATTATCGGAAGCTTTATCACATTTCACTTCCTCTATTCATCCTGAGTTGCTTGCCATGATTGAAGCTGGAGAGGCTTCTGGAAGTGTGCACCTATCTGTCCATGAGGTACAGAAGCTCTTAGAATGGCAGAGTAAAAATCGGCAAAAGCTGTCCCAAGCGATTGCTTACCCTCTTTTTCTGCTCGCCTTTTCTTTTCTCATCTTACTTACCCTCTTGCTGTTTGTGATTCCTTCCATGGAAGAAGTCCTTTCTCTTCAAAAAGGCCAAGGTATCTCTTATCTTCTGTTCTCTTTGAGTCATTTCATTAGGGAGCATGGGGTTGCCCTACTCTTAGGCTTTAGCCTCCTTTTAGGGTCTATAGTCATCTACTCACGTTATCATAAGCTCTCTCTTTATCCTTTCATGGAAAGGATTCCTTTTTTACAGAAGGCTCTCTACAGTTTCTCCTTCTTACGCTTCACAAAACTACTGCATGATTTACTGAAGCAAAAAATTTTATTACCACAAGCTCTTCCTATTGCCAGCCAAACGATTCCTTCGAAACGCTTAAAGGAAAAGTTACTCCTGTGCTGCAAAGACATTTCTGAAGGGGTTCCCTTCTCTACAGCCCTAGAAAAGGAAAACATCCCTTCAAAGCCTTTGATTGATATGGTGGAAATTGGAGAGCGAGGTGCCCGTTTAGAAACCTCTGTTTATGCTGCCTATCAATACTATGAGCAGCAAACACAAAAAATACTCACTAAAATTCAAACCTATGCCCAGCCTATTTTACTTCTTTTTATTGGGCTGGTTGTGGGAGGAGTGATGCTTGCCATCTTGCTTCCTCTCTCTGACATGTCTGGGTTAAACATTTAAGGAGACCGCATGAGCAAAAGAACACGCAGAAAGTACTTCACCCTGATTGAGCTAATGGTCGTTGTTGCCCTTATTGGGATCATTGGGGGAGTGCTAACCTATAACCTCCGAGGAAGCTTAGAAAAAGGAAAAGCCTTCAAAACACAAGAAGCAAAGAAGCAAATCAAGCACATCCTCACCTTAACCTCTATGGAGCAAGACATCTCTATTGAAGAGCTGGTGGTAAATTGGGAAAACCATATCTACCATTCCCCCCTTGCTCAAAATCCTAAGAAACTCGTGAAAGATGGCTGGAATCAGCCCTTCGATGTTTCCCTCTATGAAGGGGAGGTTGTGATCCAATCTAAGCCTCTACAAAACTACTATCGCAAACACCATATCATTCCAGAAGAAGATGACGAACCCTTTATGTAAAAAGAAGTACTTTAGCTTGCTGGAGCTGCTAGTCTCTTTTTCTTTGATAGCTCTGGCATCTAGTCTCTTTTTTGTTTGGCAAAGCTCTAAAACCTCAGACTTACAGAAGCTCCAAGCATTTTGCCAGCAGGCAAATATGCTATATAAAAGTGCTTGGCTTGACCACCAAGACCTTTGCCTTTCTGCTAGCTCTAACCATGGCTCGATCGTGCTTGCTATCCATGATGAAGATGCGCCTTCAATCGATCTAATTAAAACAACCATTCAGGAAGCAGAAAGGCTCACTTGGAATGATGAACCGCTCCAAACGCTCTCTCTTCCTAACCAGGGAAAGATTGCTTGCCAGGGAACAAATTATAGCATTCACGTTTCTCCTTCTGGACTATTTATTCACTCTCCACCCACCCCTCTCTACATGCCTTATGAAGCCATCGAGAACTCCTCCTCACACTAGAGTATACTTTTCTCTGATTGAGATGGTGCTTGCCCTTGTTATCATTTCTCTTTGCTTACCTATGCTTTTTTCCTCTTTGCCTCCCTTTGTTCATTTAGAAAGTGCTCTTTTTCAGAATTATATAACCCAAAAGCAAGCTTACCAGATGATCCAAGAAGCTCTATATGAACTAGGCAAAGGAGCAAAAATCGATTCTGTTTCTTCTGCAGACCTTCAAGTAGAAGAGGTCGAGCAAGGAAAAAACCAAACCTCTCTTATTAAATTCACCTGTCATGGATATGTTTTTTGGCAAATCATCAAGCAGCCGTAAGAAAGCTTTTTCTCTTCCAGAAGTTCTGATCAGCTTTGTGCTACTGTCCCTTTTAGTTAGTTCTTTGCTGAGCAGTGGGAAAACGCTATCTCACTTTTTAAAGAATAAGGAGCTTGAACAAAAAGAGGAAAAGGCATTGGCTTTTTCCATTTTAGATCAATGCTTTACCCGCCTGCAAGACACTTCTGAGACATGTGCGGACCCTATTTTTTTTACACCAAACCTTGAAGAGCTTTTCTTTTCTTTTGATAATGGAATTCAAAAAATCCCAGAATTAAGTTCACAGGTGATCGCTCATCTATACTGCAGAGATTCTTCCTTAGAGTTAGCTCTATGGCCAAAGTCTAAGCAAAAAACTCCAGAATCTTATCAGATTATTCCTCTTTTTTCTGGTATCGAACGCCTCGCTTTTTCTTTTTATCATCCAAACAACAACCAGTGGCTCAAGAGCTGGAAAAAAGAAGAAAACTCCTTCCCTTTGATGTTGAAACTTCACTTAGAAAAGACGGACGGCACAAGTGAGATTTTTCCCTTTCTCATTCCTGGCCAGCCCCTTTCCCAAAGGGAGCCTTAATGCCAATCTTATTGCTTCTTCTCCTCAACATGGTGGCCCTAGCGACGCTCTCTGAACAGATCAAGGAAAAAGCAGTACGCATTGCTTACCAAAAAGCTCATTCGCAAAAAAAACCCACACCTATGGAAAGTGCGAGCTTATCCCTAAGTGCTCCTTCACTGATTAAGAACACAATAGAAAAACCTCCGCAACAGAAATCGAAAAACAGCCAAGGAGTAGAAAAAAATTACACTCGCTATTCCTCCCCTCCTAAAAATGCAAAGCTTAACCTGCTTCTTGCTCGACACTCTCCTGAAGTAATCCAACAAGCTGTTCACAAGCTAATAGATTCTCTCTATCAACAGACTGATCTTCAGCTACCAAAAAAGAACGTCTCTGCAGTCATCATCGAGCATGTTCTTCATTCATGCCATTCTCCTCATGACCTTGGACTTCTTAAGATAGAAGAGCAGGAGACTCTTTATAAAATGCTAAAAGGGAAAAAAGGAAAATACCCCTCCCTGCTTGACTATGTCACCATTATCGATACTCCGCGAGGGGCAAACAAGGGAAAACTAAATATTCATTATGCACACCCTCTACTTCTTGAGTGCTTATTTGGGTCAAAAAGCCTTTCTAGAGAACTCATTGAGGCCCGCTTGCCAAAAATCAAGTCCCAAGCAAGAGAGAGAGAGCGCTTGCTTCCTTTGCTAGAGAAGCACTTGGATCTAGCTGGCGTACAGCAAGGTCTAAGCATGCTTGATTTTACCCATGGCCTAAAGACTAAGGACCTTCCTCCAAACGAAGGGGAAGGTGAATGGTAAATGTTGTTCCTTTCCCCAACTCTGATTGAGCGTCAATCGATCCATGGTGCTTTTCTACAACAGTTCGCACAATTGCAAGTCCTAATCCAGACCCTCCTAAAGCTCGAGAGCGTGCTTTATCTACACGATAAAATCTCTCAAAAATATGCTCTAAGTCCTCTTCAGGAATTCCAAAGCCTGTATCTTTAAAGTGAATTGCCATCTCATCTCCCTGCTCTAGAGAAATTTCGATACGAGCAGGTTTTGTGGAATACTTACTGGCATTTTCCAATAAGTTCATGAAAGCTAATTCTAATAAAGAGCGATCGGCAAGCAGCAGATATTGCTTCTTCTGATCATAATGCAAAGAGATTTGGGCTTCTGCATCAACGCCCTTAAGCATCTGAATACAAGAAGTAAGAAGCTGTACTAGATCTAACTCGATCAGGCGCGACTGGGGCAAGTTTTCAGCATTAGCAAGAGCTAACAGATCTCGAATTAAAGCTTCCATTCGCCGGCAATTACGCACAATTTTTTCTGTAATTTCTACAACATGCTCTTTAGAAAGGGTGGGATGTTCATGAAGGGTCTCAGCAAACCCCTGCACAATAGTGATTGGAGTTTTTAGCTCATGCGATGCATTAGCCACAAAGTCCTTACGCATCTCCTGCATTTGATGCTGTTCGGTGACATCTTGGATCACAAGGATAGCTCCTGTCCCGCGCATTTTTGGAACAGCTGTCAATTGGTAATAGCGCTTTTTCTTTTCTCCAAATTGATCATGGCCTGTAAGCAGCTGATTCCTGTGATGACTATCTAAAAGGAGTTGCTCGCATGTACTCCAGCCCAAAGCTTTGATATCTTTTTCTAAAATATCCTGAGGTTCTTTACCCATAAACTCTAAGGCCATACGGTTTGCATATTGCACCTTCATATGCCCATCTACCGACACTACACCCTCAACCAAGGATTCTAGGATGACCTCTTTTTCATTTCTTTCCCAAATCAGGCGCTGGATTTGCTCTTGTACATGCGAAGAAAGCGAGTTGATTGTTTTAGCAAGCTTGGAAAAGTCTCCTTCTATCCCTTTTAGAGGGATTTTTGGCAGCTTTTCCATGCGCCCCTCTTGATAAGGACGAATGGCTTTGACAATGGTATCGATTGGGTAACTGAAATGATAAGTCACAAACCAAGTCACTGCACTTAGCAAGAGTAAGACAATAATACCAAGAATGAAAAACCACTTATCAAATTCTAAAATCACTTCTGTGAGATCGCTTCGAGGAAAGGCTGTACGCACGATAAACGTCTGATCCCCAAAAGTGAAAGGCTTAGCCACATACACCATCTTCATACGCAAAAGGTAGGAGTAGCCTTCGCCATAGCCTGTACCATACTTGAGCGCCTGACCAATCTCAGGATGGCGGCTGAAGTAGCGCTCTTGCATCTCAATACTCTGATCGACAGGTACACGAGAATGCGAATCATAGAGAACTTTTCCGGAGGAAGAGATCAAACTGATACGAAAAAATACAAGGTGCTGATGGTCTTTTAGCCATTGGATCAGCTGCTGTGTTGTCTGTAGATCTTTTGCTTCGACAATCAGTTCATCTGCATACTCAGCTAAAGTTGTCTTAATTAATCGATCAGCAGACTGCTTGATGTAGGGGAAAACAACCACAATAAGACAGACAAAGAGAAGGATGTAGCTGATAAATAGCTTATTCCGAAAGCTCAGCATATTCTCATTCTCCTTCTATCTATAAAAATAAGCGCTAGTATATCTCTGAAAGACTTTCCCCCCAAGTAGCTTTATTCAGGAAGAATTGTTTTTTTCTGCTGCTGTTGCCCTCTAGCTTTGGCTTGCTCTTTCACCCCTTTTTCCCAAGAGTAGTCCAAGGTTAAAATAGGAGCTGATCCATTCGCTGAGGAAACGAATCTTAATACGGCACTTATCTTCTTTTCTTTGTCTTTAATCGGGATATAAAAATAGCTTTTCCCTTCCTGCACACTTTTTAAAATCTCTTTTTCATCCGCCTCGGTCATGGTTTTTTGCGCAATGAGCTTGGCTTCAATGAAAGGATCCATTGATTCTTTCGGTTTATCAATCATGTAGCGCTTTCCTAAGCTCGCCTTGATAAGAGCTTTTAGCTGTAAATAGCTCTTGTAAGAGGGCAAAAAGGAGAACCGTATCTGCACAAGCTCCTGATTAAAATAGCTCATAAAGGACCGTTTACCTCGAATACCAAACTCCTTGGGAGTTCCCGCATAAGTTTGTAGTGCAGAAGAGGGTCCTTGCTGAGAAATTTTTTCTAACTTCAACCCCAAAGCACCCATCCGAACAACGACTTCTGGAGGAGGGCTTCCGAACTCCACTCCAAAAACAGAAGGATGCTCTGGAGAAAAAGGAGGAGCAATATTTGGCCTTTCTAAAAACTGAGCAAAAATAGCTGCTTGCACAAGAGAGAGTAAGACTATAAAGGTAGATTTCATAGGGCCTCCTAGCGCATAGCGCGCCGAATATGAGAGCGTTGCGCTTCAGATAAGGACGTTAGCTGTAGTGTAACAAGATCTCCAGATTTCGACTCCACCTCCACAGGCAAAGACATTTGTTGATCAAGCAGCAAGCATTGCAATAAACCTTTACTCTCTTCAGAAAGTCCCTCTCCTCTTACAATACAGCGAGAGCTTTTCAAGCGTAGAATAGTAATAGGCTTCTCTACTACTTCTTCTTGAGCACGGATCATAAAAGTTGCAGGAATATTGAGCTCTTTTTCTTCCTCTTTCTCAATGAAGTACGAGTGTTGTATCATCCATTTTTCATGGATTTCATCTTTATGCATTAAGTAAGACTCAAAGTGCATGCCTTTCATTTTTGCTGGATCATTATAAAAAACTCGCAAGGGGCCATGCGCTTTTACATCCGTCACTCCTACATGCTCTTGAACAGACACCTGCAAACCGACTTCTTGGTTATCAATAAGTGTTGCCGGAAGATCTACATAGCTTGAAGTCCTTTCTTGATAACAAGAAAGAGTCAAAGAACTTCCCTCAGGGATTTGTCTAGATGAAACGATTTTTCCATCTTCAGGAAAGGGAAAGAGAGTCTCTCGTATCTTGATAAGAGCTTGTAGGTCCTTCTTGACCAGAGGATCTTGAGAAAAAAAGGCGTGTAAAGCCAGGCGATTTAGAAATTTATCATACCATATACGGTTCGTCAGCAGCTCTGGAGATAAAGGTTCTTTATTTTTTTTCATGTAGCGAATGAAGACAGCTTGCCCCTCTTCAGGCAAGTTTTTCTCCTTACATGCTTGATAAAATGCCTGGGCTCTTTTTCTTGTCCCCAAGGCGCGCCGCAAAAAAATTGCAAACGCCAATAACGCACATGCAATAAATAGATAGATCAGTAGAGGATTCTCTCCCCCTTGATAATCCTGTAAACTCCAAGCAACGATCATTTAAACTGTCCTCCTCATACCCCCGAGGATCAGCAAAAAAGAAAGCAACAATTTCGTCCAGAATTAATTTAACAAGAAGGGATCTTTAGAAAATGGGGTCAAATTTACTGGCCCCTCTGCAAGAAGAGCCACGCTATCTTCAATGCGAACGCCTCCAACACCTGGGAGATAAGCCCCTGGCTCTAAGGTAAACACCATGCGCTCTTGCAATACATCGCTCGCTTCCATGCGCAAGTTGGGTTGCTCATGAATTTCAAGGCCAATACCATGTCCAAGGCTATGGGTAAACGCTTCTGCCAATCCTTTCTTTGCAAGAGACTTACGAGCCACCGCATCAATATCCCCACACTTTTTTCCCACCTTACATGCTTCAAACGACTGAATCTGAGCTGTTAAAACCGCTTGATACAGGGACTGCATTTGCTCCGAAGGCTCACCAAAGAAATAGACCCGTGTCATATCTGCACAATACCCTTCTACTTTAGCTCCCAGGTCAATCAGCACGGGGTCTCCTTCTTTGAGCTGGCGCTCTCCAGGCGTATAGTGAGGATTTGCAGAGTTTTCTCCAAAAGCGATAATCGGATCAAAAGAAGGCTCCGCTCCATACTCAACTAACCAAAACTTGCGCAGCTCTCGATCAAGCTTTACCTCTGAAACCCCTTCACGCAAGCGGTCTAATACATGAGAAAGGCCGTACTGCGTCACTTGGCATGCTGTTCGGAGCTTATCTAGCTCCTCATTGGACTTAAGCACCCGCAGCTTTTGCTGCGTGGCTGAAGGCAAAGGTTCAATCTCTACATCACCTTTCCCTATACGCAAGTATTCACTCAAGGTAAAGACACTAGGATCAATCCCTAGCTTCTTTTTTGGTAAAAAGGAAAACGTTGCTCCTTGTGTAAGCAACGCAACCTGATCAAGATGAGTGCAACACTCTTTACAGCGATCAAAATAGCGACTATCTACATGCAAACTAACCCCAGACTCTGAAGCAAGCAAGTAGCCCGCACTTAAGTGCTGACCTGTATAGTAAAAAAGATCAACCTCTCCTTTAATAAGGAGAGCGCCTACAGGGGAGGTTTTGACCCAAGAAATTAAATGCTGACAGCGTGTTTTATACATAGAG
The DNA here is from genome assembly GCA_964460785.1 of uncultured bacterium. Lineage (GTDB taxonomy): Bacteria > Chlamydiota > Chlamydiia > Chlamydiales > CAYWQB01 > CAYWQB01. Next base: position 255,309 of record CAYWQB010000003.1, on the reverse strand, counting down.
GTCAAGCTAACAAAATAGCTTCTTCTCGACAAGGCTCTCACTTAAAAAGGCGAAAATCGGCTTCCCTGCAGGATCTTTTTGCCAATCTGCACAATCGAGTAAATGAAGAAAGTCACCTCTTGTCAGCTGCCTTTTACTTTTTGTAACCCGTGCAGCACGTCTTGAAAGAGAAAGGCGTAGCTGATCTACAAGCCTCTCTGAAACGGCTTTTTTCTTCCCAGCAAGCCCCTCCATAGTAAATTCTTTCAGCCAACTAGCCAAGTCTACAGAAGCCAAGTAAGTTGGCAGTTGCTCTACAATAAAAGTCGTTTCTCCTAAAGCAGATAGCTCGATCCCAACAGAGAGCAAGCTTTGCTGATGCTCAACAAGCCATCGGCTTTCTTCCTTACTAAGAGTCAAAGAAATGGGGAGTAGGAGCCTTTGCATTTCTTGTGCGTCTTTTGTAGATAAACTGTCATAGATAATACGATTCCAAAAGCGCATTTGGTTCACTAAGAGAAGCCCCTCAGTCTCTCCATAGAGCTTATCTCTCAAAAAAGAGCTTGCAATCAGAGCATAACGACCGACCAAGCCCAATACTTGTATATCTATAGGCATCTGATAAGAAGGCTCTGAAGCTTTTTCTAGGTCTTGCACCTCTGGTGGAGACTCTTCCCATGGCAAAGGAGCTGTTTCTGCTTCCTGAGGCTCTACTCTCTCCTCTTGTTTTTTGAAGGAGGGCAAGGGGCGGAATGGTTGAAGAGGTGCTGCGCGTATTGGTGCAGGAGTAGATAAAGACGGAGAGACAGCCTCTTTCGTAGTAGAAAAAAGCTTTGCAATCCCATGCATTAAAAGGCGCTCAATCCGTTCTTCTTGCTGTAAGCGAACCTCTTTTTTTTGAGGATGTACATTCACATCGATGAGCTCTGGGGGCAGCTCCATATGCAAAATAAAGATAGGGTAGCGATGAGAAGAAATCCGTGTCCCAAGAGCTCGCTTCACCACAGTAGCAATGAAAGGGCAAACGACCGCTCGCCGGTTGAGAAATAAATACTGCCCCAACTTATTTGGCCTGGTTTTAAGAGGGTCGGCAAGCAGTCCATAAAACTGCATTCCATCCTCTTCTAGAGAAAGATATGATCCTCCATCCAAAAAGGCCTGTCCCAAAATTTCTTCTGTTCGGGCGCGCACTCGTTCTTCTATAGGCTCAGAATAATGACTCTGTGTGAAAAGAATTTCTTTTCCCTCGTCTTTCAGGCAAAAAGAGCAAGCTGGGTTTGCAAGGCTTAAAGCAGCCATCACTTGCCAGACCTTTTGGGTATCCCAGCCAACACTTTTTTGAAAATTTCTCCTCACGGGCACATTATAAAAAAGTGAGCGCACTTCAATGACTGTTCCGGGAGCGGATGCAGTTGCTTCATGTTTGATCACGCGCCCCCCGTGGATTTCAACACGACAGCTCTTTCCTTCACAGTGCGTGACCATAGAGCACTTTGCCACAGAAGCAATAGAAGGGAGAGCTTCTCCTCGAAACCCCATTGTTCCGATCTGGGCAATATCCTCTAATTTCGCAATCTTTGACGTGGCATGACGTTCAAAAGCTAACAAAGCCTCATCAGCCCGCAAGCCACATCCATCATCTCGAACGCGAATGAGATTGCGTCCTCCTGACACGATCTCTACTTGGATTGTTTTTGCTCCTGCATCCAAAGAGTTTTCAACAAGCTCTTTTACAACGGAAGCTGGCGATTCAATCACCTCACCAGCAGCCACCTGGTTTACTGTTTTTTCATCAAGTAAACGGATCCGCCTAGGCGAGGACAGGGCTTTAGACAATCCTATCTCCTTCTTTTTATTTTCTCTCTAGCCTACAATAGGAGAGAATAACAGCAAATCAAAACCGCTCATGCTCTCCGCTTTAGACGCCGCAAAAAAAGTTGCACTACACCTTAAAAATCATGGATTTACGACCTTGTTCGCTGGGGGCTGGGTCCGGGACTACCTGCTTGAGCGCCCCTCCGATGATATCGATATTGCAACTGCAGCCCGTCCAGATCAGGTGGAGGAAATTTTTGATAAAACACATGCAGTGGGTGCAAGCTTTGGTGTGATCCTTGTTTGTGAAGAGGGGCATACATTTGAAGTCGCAACCTTTCGCAGTGACGGGCTCTACCAAAATGGACGTCATCCAGAATCTATTACCTACTCATCTCCCAAAGAAGATGCACAGAGGCGAGACTTCACAATCAATGGTCTTTTTTTTGACCCTATCAGTGAGCAGGTGATTGACTATGTAGGAGGGCAAGAAGACTTACGCAGCCAATGTATTCGTGCGATTGGCATTGCACAGGAGCGCTTTGAAGAGGACCGCCTGCGCATGTTGCGTGCGGTGCGCTTTGCAGCTAAACTTGGTTTCCACATAGAACAACAAACCCTTCAGGCGATTAAAAAATTCAGCCATAGCCTGCTTCCATCTGTATCTATCGAGCGCATCTGGCAAGAATTTGACAAAATGGCACAAGGTCCTCGATTTGAGCAAAGTCTTCATGATCTCGATGCTTTAGGCCTTTTACAAACCTTTCTTCCCAATGCAAAGCCTCCGATAAAGGAGGTCATTATGGACCTACAGCAGCATCAAACCCCAAGTGAGCTATACCTCCCCCTTCTCTTAGGGCATGCAAAAGAGGCTGAGATGCTTGAACTTTGTGCTTTTTTCAAACTGTCAAACAAGCAAAAAAAACGCATGCAGGCTTTTTCGCATTTTTGCCAGCTTAACCTACAGGGGTCCTCCTCTATTGAATGGGCTTATATCTACAGTACGGAAGATATTGCTCATCTCTTACAAGTTGCAAGCTTCCTTCCTCACTTTCAAGACATCAAGCAGTTCAAAGAAGCTCATGAAAAGCGCATGAAAGAGCTTGCCCCCTTTATTCACAGGATCAAGGACAAAAACCCTGTACTAAAAGCAGTAGATCTGACTGCCCATGGCATTCCAAAGGGGCCATTAATGGGCCAACTCCTCCGAGAAGCAGAGGGGATTGCAGCTGCAAAAGGAATAGAGGAAAAAGAAGAGCTACTTGTCGAGCTTAAAAAAAGCCGTGTATGGCCTAAGAAACTTTGAGAGTCACCACCGTGATATCATCATGTTGTCCTGCTTCTTTTGCGAATGCGTGCACAGCTTCTACAACCTGATCTGCAGAAGATTGCGCACCATCCAAGCGACTCTTTACAAGAGAATCTTCTAAACGCTTTTCTCCAAACAACAGGTTATCCTTATCATGCGCTTCTGTCACTCCGTCCGTATAAAAACAAACCAAGTCTCCAGGATAGAGCTGTGTTTGCCCTACAGAAGCTGGCTGCTCATGAGGAAGGACCCCCATAGCAATTCCCTCTGTCGTTAGTCGCTCAAGCGTTCCATTTGCCCGAACTAAAATTGCGGGGTTGTGACCACAACAGCTAAAACGCAAGACTCTTGTCTCTGGGTCATACAGCGCAATAAATGCCGTAACAAACATCCCCGAGTCTCCTGTATCCCGACAGAAGAGATCATTGGCTTGGGTAGCGATTGAAGCTGTGTCTTTTTCATCTAAGTAAAAAGAGCGCAACATACTGCGCAAGCACAGGGAATACAAACATGCTGAGACCCCTTTTCCTGAAGCATCTGCCACTGTAACAACAAGAGATTTTTTTCCTGTCTTTGCATCCTTTTGCAAGAAAAGATCATAGAAATCTCCTCCAACCTCTTTAGCAGAGAGGTATCTAGCTCCAATATCGATGCCACTAATAGTCGGAACCCCTTGAGGCAAAATACTTAGCTGAATCTCATGTCCAATTTGCAGCTCTGTGGCTAAGCTTTCTTTAGCAGCTCTTTCATTCTCCGCAATGGACATTTGCCGCTTTAGGGAGAGGATCATCTCATTGAAAATTTTTCCAACGACATTGATCTCAAAGCCCACCCGATCTCTAGTAAAGCGCGCATTGAGATTTCCCTTCCCTACCTCTACCATTGCATTACATAAGCTTTGCAAAGGAGCACTCATCCTCTGTGTAATCCAGAAAAGAGCCCATCCACCGGAGGCAAAGATCAAAAAGCTCACAGTCAAAGTATGTAAAAGAATGCGATACTGCTGCTTAAAGACTTCTGCTTCTGACGCTTCAACTAATAGGTTGAGCTGCGTCCCAAATATAGGCAGCTCAATGGCAATCGTTTTTTCTTTTCCCCATTCAATCGCAAAAGACCCCGTTACTCCCTCTAGGGGGACGAGCTGCTTCTTATAAAAAATATTTCGTAAGTTCGTATTCTCTCGATGTTGACGGCTTTTACGCCGTATTTGAGAAGAAGCTTGAGAAAGGTCATGTAGCTGAGAGCGCGAAAGCTCCCCCCGGCTACTTGCGACAACAATATTATCTTTTGTTAAGACAGAAAAATCTACGTGATAGGCACTCTCTTCAGAGGCGACCACTCGGCTAAGCAGGTTGGTAATCGAAGCTGCTACAGTGAGAACCCCAACAACCCTTCCTTCAGGACTAGTGATCACGCGGCTAATATACAACCACTCTTCTTCGCTATTTGCTCCGCCAGGCCCCACGTAAGTAAACTGATCATTACGAACAGCACGCCTCAAGTACCCATAACTTGAAAAGTCCTTTCCAATCATCGAGTCATCAGAAGACGAAATACAGGTATAGCGTCCATCAGCGGTGGCAGAAAGGTAAAAAATAGCTGTGAAACCACCAGACTTTGCAATTTCTCTTAGCAGTTCATCATCTTGGAAGCCTAATGTATGAGATTCCTCCTCTTCTAATCCAAGGAGGTTGGTAATCACTTCAGCAGCTCGCATATCAAATTTGACAAGCTGGCTAAGTAAAAGAGCCCGCCCTCTCCCTAAATCTTTCAACCTCAGGACAGTCTCTCTTAGCTTTTCATCAAGATTTTTCCTAGAGACAACGATCATGTAGACAAGCAAAGGGATTGCCAACACAGCAAAACTCGCAACCAAGACTCTAAGGCCGAGGGAACCCATCCGCTGGTTTACCATAAGGATCCCCTAGCAAAGATAGTTTTGATTGGGCTAAAATAGATATGTTTTTGGAGCCAGCTCAAATGACAACAACCCCTACTCTTGTGCTTGCTCTTCATGAAATGCTTGTATAGATTTTGCCAATTTCTGTCCCATGAGAAAAATGCTAAAAAGTGCTAAACACCCGACGATTCATCACCTAACGAAGCTTAGAACAAGCAATGCCTACCGTTTAGCGCAACAATCAGCTATTGTTCAAGGGAAAAAAATTTTTAAGAACTTGCGCAACAGCTTAACCATCAAAGGAATTTTTGCCAGCAGTGCGTCTGCGCTTGGAGATCTCCCTGAAGAGGTCACTGTGATAGAAGATTTTTTAGTCCAAAAAATTACAGGGCTCAAAGCTTCTGATGGCTTCTTGGCTGAAGTGGCACTTCCTATCCTTCCTCCTCTTTCTGGACAGGGAAAAACATTGATCTTAGATCGACTACAAGACCCAGGCAACTTGGGAACGCTGCTAAGAACAGCCGCCGCCTTTGGCTGGCAGCGAGCTATTTGCATCACTCCTTGTGTTGATCCCTTCAATGACAAAGCCCTGCGCAGCTCCAGAGGAGCGCCTTTTCTTCTTCCCACATATCGCTGCACAGAAGAGGAGGTTGCCGAATGGCTAGATAGAGAGAAGCCCTCTCTCTATACAGGGGACCTTGCAGGCACTCCCTTTTATGAACCTCTTGCTTTCTCTTCTTCTCTAGCTCTTGCAATGGGAGCCGAAGCGCAAGGAGTCTCTCCTTTTATCAAAAGCTATGCGACAGCACTGAACATCCCCATTCATCAAATAGAATCTTTAAATGTTGCTGCAGCAGGACATATACTCATGGCAGCCCTTACCTTTGCGAGAGGAAGATGACAGATTGGCATGAAGACACACACCCCTTCTTGAGCCGCAAAGAGCAGAGGCAAGAGAGAAAAAGGCGGTCACAAAAAGATCAGTCGCAGTTTACTAAAAAAAACCAGTCACGCAGCTCTCTTTTTGCTATCCCAGATTCGATCCCTTCGACTTGGGAGCAAGGCTCTATTTATGCAATCTCTCCTCTTCTGATTGACGTCTACTGTCCTAAAATAGACCGACATATCTACTGCAAAGTAAAGGGTAGCTTTAAGCACTCCGTCACAAAGCAAAAAAATATTGCCGTTGTAGGAGATGAGGTGTTAGTCGAACCCTTTGCAGATGGCACAGGTGTGATTCAAAGCATTTATCCACGGTGTAGCTCTCTTTCACGCTCTGTAGGAGGAGCAAGTCAGGTGAAGCAGTGCATTGCAGCAAATATTGAGCAGCTATTTATTACGATTTCAATCAAAGAGCCCAAAGTCACCTTTGGCATGGTTGACCGCTTTTTAATTGCAGCGCAACAAGGAGGAATCACTCCTTTTCTTGTGATTAACAAGATTGATCTTTTGACGTCACCAGAAGAAAAAGAGCTCCTTGCCGACTTCCAGAAAGACTACCAAGCAGCAGGGATAGAATGCTTAATGGTCAGTGCAGAAACAAAAGAGGGGTGTGAGACTCTTTTCCAGAAGCTGAAAGCAAAAGTAAGCACCTTTGCAGGTCCTTCGGGTACAGGAAAAAGCTCTCTTCTCTCCTTTTTCTTGGGTCGCCCACTAAAAGTGGGCCAAGTTGCAAAAAAAACGGGGAAGGGAGCCCACACCACCACAAGAGGAGAGAGTTACCCTCTCCCTTCAGGAGGGCGCTGCATTGACACCCCAGGAATCAAAAGTTTTGCCTTAGATGAAATTGAAGCTGCAAACCTCCAAAACTACTATGCAGATATCTCAGCGCTGCGTACGGAGTGCCGCTTTCCCAACTGCCTACATCAAAACGAACCAGGATGCCGTGTGTTAGAAGCTGTCGAAGCAGGCTCGCTTTCTATCAATCGGTACGACTCATATCTTTCCATCCTTGAAGGGATCCAAAACCCTGGTCGCTCACGCTAACCGCCTAGTTGACGCAAAGCACGCCATCCAATCCAAAGAGTTGGAGCGGCGAGTCCCCAGTATAGCATCCAATACCCCTGAGACCAGCGCAAAACGAGCTCTCCATTTTGAGAAAAAAGAAGAAGCATCGCTCCAAAAAAGAAGAAAACTCCGCCTGCAAGCAAGAGTAATAAGGGTAAAAGCATCCCTTGGACCCCTTCCTTTTTCGCTATGACCTCCTGCTCTTCCATGCTTTGGCTAACTGCTGAGCTCCAGTCTTGTGAAAAATTCGAAGTATAAGGGGCTTGCTCCTTAAGCTCTGAAGAAGCAGAAGCCTCCTGCTCATCCTCTGCATAGTGCAGTTGTACCCCGCAATATGGACATTTTGGCTCTTGGAAGGAAACTTCACCTTCGCAGTTCCAACATAGGTGGGTTGGTGTTTTTTGCTGCATACATTACCTCCCTCTGGGGGATTCTATTCTCCTATAGGGGTTTTTCTTCAAGAAATTTTATCTAGCTCTCGCTGCTTGTTTTCACTTGCCCTTTCATGTTATCATAGAACCTTTCCTTAAAAGGGGACTGTAGATGAAGCTGCAAAATCTAGGTATGTTGCGGGCTCTTTTTTGCCTGCTCAACGTGATTATCATCTGGATTCTATATACACGCCTACCAACAGCCACCTCTTTTTTTGTCGCTGCAGGGGGGGTCGTGATCTTTTCCTTTTCCATTTTGCGGCTTGTTCATAAGATTGTGCACTCCTAAAACACGAAGGCTGGGCTATGAAAAAAGATTTATTTGATTTTATTGTCATTGGTGGAGGACCTGGAGGCTATATTGCAGCAATCCGCGCAGCTTCTAATGGCAAAAAAGTAGCGCTTATTGAAAAGGGAGACCTTGGAGGCACCTGCCTAAACCGCGGTTGTATCCCCTCAAAAGCATTAATTCATAAAGCCCACCTCTGGCACCAGCTCCACCACCTTGATAGCGAAGGTATCGAGGTCAAAAAGCCCAGCTTCTCCTTTGAAAAGATGGCTGCAGGTAAGGATAAAGTGGTCAACCGCATGCGTAAAGGCCTTGAGGGTTTAGTCGCAGCCAATAAGATCCATGTCTTCAAGGGTGAAGGAAAGCTTGTCGATGCAGAAACAGTAAAAGTTTTAGGAGACAATCCTGCTCTTCTTTCTGCTCCAACAATCATTCTAGCTACAGGGTCTGAGCCTAAAAATATTGCGGCTTTCCCCTTTGATGATCAGCAGATTCTCTCTTCGACCTCTCTTTTAGCAAGAACTGAGCTCCCTAAATCCATTGCGATTATTGGAGGGGGAGTCATTGGCTGTGAATTTGCCTCTATGTACCACGATCTTGGTGTAAAAGTAACAGTGATCGAAGCATTAGATCACTTAATCCCTATGGAAGCGGTTGATCTATCAAAAGCCTTGCGCACCTCATTTGAAAAGCGAGGGATCACAGTTCTCACTGGAGCGATGGTTGAAGGGATTGATAAAAGCAAAAAAGGAGTGTCTGTTCGCCTCTCTAACAAAGAGAAAATTGAAGCAGAAGTGGCTCTAGTGGCTGTAGGCCGCAGCATGAATGTTAAAGAAGTAGGCCTTGATAAAGCAGGCGTGCTACTTGATCAACGAGGTTTTATTGAAGTCAATGAGCACATGCAAACCAATATCTCTAACATCTATGCTATTGGAGATATTACGGGCAAGTGGCTGCTCGCTCACGTAGCCTCTCACCAGGGGATTGTAGCCGTCGATCATGCGCTTGGGAAGCGCAGCCATATGCACTACCATGCTATCCCTTCTGTCACTTTCACGCGCCCCGAAGTAGCTAGCGTTGGGATGAGTTATGAAGAAGCTTTAGAAAAAGGCATCCCTGCAGAGAAAGGGGCTTTCCCTTTCCAAGCCCTTGGCAAGTCTCAGGCCACAAGTGAAACAGAAGGTTTTGCTCAGGTTATTTTAGATAAAGAAACAGGGCAAATTCTTGGAGCCCAAGTCATGGGAGATCAGGCCTCTGTACTCATTGCAGAAATGACGATCGCGATCAATAATGAATTAACCGACGCGTGTCTTGCTGAAACAGTCCATGCTCACCCCACCCTTTCTGAAGCTTGGTTAGAATCTACTCTTGAAGCCATGGGATCTGGCCTCCACCTACCTCCCAAAAGGGGGAAAAGATGAGCGAAGAGGCTTTTGACGTCCGCCCCAAAGCCAAGCGCAACCACTTACCTAAAAACCCTGAGGCTGGATCAAAGGGTCGCTTTCCTTCATGGCTTCATCGCCCCCTTCCTCATAAAGCTGATTTTTGGGAAACGAAGCAAGTTATCGATAAAAATCAGCTCCACACGGTCTGTGAAGAGGCAAAGTGTCCCAATCGCTTGGAGTGCTACTCAAAGAAAACAGCGACCTTTCTGACGCTAGGTAAAGACTGCACAAGGAACTGTGGGTTTTGTAGTGTGTCACACATGACAACCCCTCCTCCGTTAGATGAGGCTGAGCCAATGCGTGTGGCACACTCTGTGCATGCGCTTGGCCTCAAACATGCCGTACTGACGATGGTTGCTCGCGATGATTTAGCTGATGGCGGAGCTTTACAGCTGGCAAAGATCATTCAAGCTATTAAAGCAAAAAGCCCCTCTTCGACTATTGAAGTGCTAACTTCAGATTTTGAAGGCAATGAAGAGGCTCTTCAAACTGTTCTCTCAGCGGGCCCTGATATTTTCAATCACAACCTAGAAACCGTGCGAGAGCGCACCCCCTCTATTCGACACAAAGCTACTTATGAACGCTCGTTAGAAGTCCTTTCCTTTGTAAAAAAAATACAACCGGACATGCCTGTAAAAAGTGGTTTAATGGTAGGACTCGGAGAAACTCCTGAGCAAGTTGAGCAAGCTTTAAGAGATTTGCGCACTTCTGGAGTGGATATCATTACTATTGGCCAGTACTTGCAGCCTGACCGAAAAAAAGCGCGGGTACATGCCTTCATTCCCCCAGAGCAGTTTAAACACTATGAAACGTATGGATACGAGCTTGGTTTTTCTTATATGTACTGTGGCCCCTTTGTACGGTCAAGCTACAATGCAGACCAAGCCTTAACAAAACTCAATATGCAGGAAGCAAACGAACTATGACCTCTTCATTTGATGACCTACTCAATGATGAACTTGATGACATTCAAAAAGCCCGATTAGACAGTGAAGTAGAAGACCCTCACCACTCCTTAGTCGACAATGAAGACAAGTGGATTCTCATGCACCGAGAGACACACTTTTCTGGGAGCTTTACATGGATGCTCAACTACTACCTAGACAGGGGGCTTGGCTGCGACCCTGAAATCAATGAGCCCAGGATTCAAGAGCTTGCTGTATTAGAAGAAAAACTAGGAGAAAACCTTGCTCCTTTTTTTCTAAATGGTGCAGATGCAGAAAGGGTTTTAAAGTGTAAAAAAGCTTATCAAGACCTACGAGACCTTTGTGAGAGAGGAGAAGAGGGCTCTGTAGGCCGCCTGCTTGCAGAACTAATTCTTTCTGAGAAGGAACACCCTGTTGAAGAAATCAACCAGTTGACAGCCTTAGGCAACCAAGCTTCAGATCTTCTATTAACCTCACTACAATCCTCAACCTTTCATGATCCTCTTGCTCCAGGTTATGGGCATGCCCCTCGCTATTTCATTCAATGTTTAGGCATTTTGAAAGAACCAAAAGCTATCCAAACACTCTTCTCTCTCCTAAAAGACCCAGAATCTTCGGAGTTTGAAGAAGAGGTGTATGATGCGCTCAAACAGATTGGAGAGCCAGCCAAAGAGTTCCTGATTCAAGCAATGCGGACTCCTCCCTTCACTCAAGAGAATGCGCATGCAGCCCTTTGCCTAGTTGGCTTTCAAGATGAACATGCAGCCAGCGCAGCACTCGATCTACTTGAACAAGAAGAAAGTTTACTAAAGAAAGCTGACCTCTCTCTCATTCCTTACCTTTTGATGGTCTGTGAGTTTTTACCTAAAGAAAAGCATGCACAGTTTGTTGCTTTAAAGGAGCGTATCCCCTCAGACCTTGATGAGGACTATCAGCTCATATTGCGCTCTTGGGGAATGTAAGAGAAAACAAACCCAGCCCAACCTGAAAGGGTGAGCATTTTTTCTAACTGCCATCCTTTCGAAAGAGCTTGGGTTCTATAATTTTCTGCATCATCTTCTAATACCCCTGAGACAACAAATATCATATGGGGCGTGGTATGGGCTGCAACAAAGGGCCATACCTGCTCTTGTTCAGATGAAATCATATTCCATAGCACTGTCGAGGTTTCCGCCTGAAGAGCTGGGAAGGAAGAGGAAAAAGAAATAGACTGAAGCGCATTTAGCTCAGCATTTTTTTCTGCATGCTGTAAAGCAGAAGGATCAATATCCACAGCATGCACCTCCCTTGCTCCTGCTGCAGAGGCAGCTAAAGCTAAAATGCCACTTCCACAGCCTAAATCTACGACCACCTGATCTTTGATGTATTCACCCATAAGCTGTAATACAAGCTCTGTTGTAGGATGAGAAAGGTCTCCAAAACCAGGGCCTGGCTGAAGAGATAATATAGAAGGTTCTGCATCTAGGGCATAAGAAGATAAATCTACCTGGACCAGCCCCTCTCGAAATTTGGGGGACGCTTCCCACTGTTCTTGCCAGGAAATTTCCCCCTCACCTAAGTCTTCTATCTGCAAGGCAAAAGGGAGCTCCTCCTCTTCCCAAAAAGGGACTGAAGAATGCCCAAGAAGGCTGACTTCTCCAGTTTGAGCATCTTCCATTTCGGCAATATCTAAAAGACCTCTCTCCTTCAAGGAATAGCGCGCTTCAAGCGCATCCACTTCAGGAGATAAGATAAATCGAACCCATTTCACTCAGCGGAATCTCCAAAATGAAGGACTTAGCAATACCAATAAAGCAAATAGCTCTAAACGACCAAGAACCATTAAAAAAGTGCAAAAAAGTTTAGCGAGTGGTGACATAAAAGCAAAGCTATCTGTCGGTCCCGCCATCCCAAATGAAGCGCCAATATTGTTCAACATACAGGCATTCATTGTGAAGGCTGTATTGGGATCAATCCCATCAAGCACTAGTAAAAAGGTGCCTATAAGAGCGATCACCAAAATTAAAATCACATAAGAAAGCACGGTCTGTGCAACTTCCTGATGTGCAGTTCTATCGACTCCTCGCACAGAATGGACTTTTTCAGGAGAGAAAATAGACTGCACCTTGCTACGAATCACATCTAAAACAATGATGTGCCGCGCTATTTTTATTCCCCCTCCCGTAGAACCTGCCATACTGCCGACAAACATCGCTAAGACAAGAAAAACCTGCACGACATAAGGCCATAAATCATAGTTTGTCGTAGCAAACCCTGTGGATGTAAGCATTGAAATATACTGAAATGCGCTTGTACGTAGAGCAGAGCCTGCTTCCAGTGTACGCTCACCTCCACTCAAAGGTTGAACAGTCCACCCAGAAAGCTGCCAAAAACAAAATAGAGCCCCACAGACCACTACCAGTAGGTATACAATAAGCTCTTTTTGAAAGATCCTGTAGATTTGTCCTCGAATCAAGAAGTAATAGAGAGAAAAGTTAATACTCCCCACCAACATAAATGCAATGATAACCCACTCTGTTGCAGAGGATTGAAAACCCGCAATGCTTGCTCCTTTAATACAAAATCCACCTGTCGAAATTGTGGAAAATGTGATGGTAACTGCCTCATAAAGGGATAACGCTTCATTGGTAAACATCAATAAAGAGACTTGTAAAACACTAAGTACAATATACAGCTTCCAGAGCAAACTCGCTGTATGACGGATCCTAGGAGTGATCCCATCTTTGACTGGGCCAGGAACTTCTGCTTGAAATAGGCGTTTTCCCCCAACTCCTAGTGCCGGAAGAATGGCAACGAAAAGTACAACAATCCCCATCCCCCCTAGCCACTGGGTGAAACTACGCCAAAAGAGCAACGACTTACTCACAGCTTCAACGCCTTGATAAGTATGATTATCGACTGTGATAGAGTCTACGGTACCATAAAAAGTATAGGTAAGAGGGGGTTCCTTAGAGAAGGTATACTGATAAGGAACTTCCTTTCCTTGATCGTCATATTTTTTTGCAGCAATGACACTGGCCCCTGTTGTCGTAAAGCCAGAAATCGCCTCAAAATATGCATCGACAGGCTTATCCAGCGTATTGGATAAAAGATAGGGAAGCCCTCCAAAAATACCAGAGACCATCCAAATAATGGCGACTAAAAACAGCCCCTCTCTTCGATAAACTTGCTCTTTTTTGCCATACCCAATGACTTTTAGAACCCCTCCAGAAATCGCTGTAATGACAGAAGAGCCAATGAATGCATCCCAGGCAAATGGCTGAGGGTGAGCAGCACGCTCTCCCCATAAGTAATATAGGTCGACAATTAGAGGCACACATAAAAGCAAAGAAAATAGCAGTAGATAGTTTCCAAAGAGGTTGCAGATGCTTTTCCAGTTCATACCTTAAAAAAACCGTGCAATATCTCGAGCAAGCCGAGGGTTACAAATAGCGACCACAGTATCTCCAGGAGAAAATGTCTGGCGGCCATCCGCAATGGTCACTTTCCCTTGGTTATGAATCGCAGAAATTAAGAAATCTCTTGGAAACTTTGGTCCCAATTCAGAAATAGGAATCCCAATCAAAGGGGACCCTGCAGAAACTTTAATTTCTAAAACTTGCGCACGATTTTCATATAAAGAAACCATAGAAGCGACATTTTCTTGTTTCAAGATCGTTCTCAAGCGGTTATTGGCAATCCCTCTTGAGGAAAGCACATGCATAAGACCTAAGCGCTCAACAACAGGGATGTAGGAGCTATCTGAAATACCGACAATGACATCTTCACACCCCACCTCTTTTGCTAAAATAGCCACAAGCAAGTTGACATCATCTTCAGCTGTACAAATCACACATGCATCTGCACGATCAATTCTTTCAGCTCTTAGATGGTCAATTTTTGTTGCATCTTGATTGATCACGACAGCTTGCGGATAGCGATCAACAAGCCGCTCACAGACAGCTGCCTCTCTTTCAATCACCTTCACCTTGATTCCAGCTTCTAACAAAATTTCCACAAGGTGAAAGGCTGCAGGAGATGCTCCAATAATCACGACCTCTTTTAAAGGATGGATCGTCATCCCGATGTACTGATGAAGGTTTAAAATCGCTCGTGTATCACCGACAAAGGTCACCTCATCATGAGGCTTCAGGCAATCTTCTCCATGGGGGAAAATAAGCTTTGTTTGGCGCTCATCGCTGCTATGCTTTCCCCTATAGATAAGCCCGATCATCACTCTTCTAGGTAGCTTCAGATCTTTCAATTTAATTTCTGCATGCTTCCACTTCGAGGGAATGACAATGGTCCTTAGCTGAATAGAGCCATGGGCCAAGTTTTCAACCGTAATAAAATCGCGGTTCACCAATGTATTATACAGGGATTGTGCAACAAGCAAATCGGGATTTAAAAAGTGATCTACATAAAATAGACGACTGAAGTCTAGACGACCAGAACTTGAGTAGTCACTTTGCTGTAGGCGCGCAACAGTTAAAGGGTAACCTAGATTTTTTGCTAAACTACAAGCGACAAGGTTCGTGGCATCCTCTCCACTTAAAGCAAAAAAGGCATCGGGCTCCAGCTCAAGGAGCTCTTCAAATAGCTCCCAATCTGCCCCATGCCCTTCATGCGTGGCTACATCCCCAATGCTTGCAGCTTTTGCTAATGAATGGGCATCGCGATCAATCAATGTGACATTGTAATCTTCTTCTGCAAGCTTTACCGCCACATAGTTGCCAAGTTCTCCAGCCCCAAGAATGATGATATTCATATTCCCCTCCTCAGGTGCACACGCTGCAAGTGCCGATGGAAATATTGAGCTCGCATATGAGAAGCTTCTTCTGGACTCACTTGAGAGATCCCCCGCTTAGAGAACATGGCTCCTCGTCGCGTCTCATATAATAATTGTGTACACTTACTATGAGACATCCCTTCAATCCATCCTATATCTAATCCCAAACGTAGGGCTGAAAGGCTATCAAAAGACTCTTTTAAAGACAGAGTTTTTGCACTTTTTAAAAGAGCCAGTGCTCGAGCTACTTGATCCCTGCAGCGAAGAGGCTTTTCCTTTTGAACCTGCTTTCGTAGGCTTTCTTCTTCAATTACAATGGAAGATGCTTTCTTTTGCAGACTAGCAAAGATTTCCTGCTCACTAACTCCCCAAGTCATCCGGTTTCTTAATACCACTAAATCTCCCATAAATCCCTCTTCCCGCCCCTCAAGCCCTTCGATACATGTTCGATTATCAGCAGCAAGAAGATGTGAATGATCCCCCTTTAACAAGCGGATAGCAGGCACATGCAGATAAGCGCGCATGATGAGCGCTGTACCACACAGCTCTGGTTTGGCTGTCAAAAAGCCAAACTGTTCACTAAAAGCAAATGATAGCAAGCGATTAAGAGCGCGGGACAACCTCTGTGTTTGCCTCCACAACGAAAGGGTCCCATTCCCTCGGCTCATGGTCAGCGCTTGTAAATGGTCTGTTGAAAGAACTTGAATCAACTGCTGGTTGCGAGCAGATAAAAAAAATGAAGATTCTGGATTTTCCGAACAAACTTCAGGAGGAGAAAGCAAAAAGTGCTCATAAAGGTGTTCTTTCTCTACCTGAGAGAGGTTTTGTATAGAGGCAGGAGCGCTATCCTTACAGGAAGAAAAACTATGTAAAGCCCCGCAAATGGCTTCAAGGATTGACTGTCTAGCCTGGGGCTGTAAATGGCTTGTAAAGAAAAATCCTTCCAGATTGCGGCGTAACTCTATGGAGGAAAGCAACCAAACTTTTTCCTGATTACGGCTCCAGCAAGCACTATTTAACTTCAACGTCATTCTTTGCCTGTAATTGTTGAATCTTATCGCGCAAAGAGGCGGCATGTTCGTATGCCTCTTGTGATAGTGCCGCATGTAGAGCTTCTTTCAGAGCTGCAAGCTCCATTAAAGGAGGCGAAGCGGAAGGCGTAACCTTTCTATAGGAGAGCTGACGTCCTCCCTTTTGATTTAGATCTAGGTAGAGCTGCTCTTGGAAAGACTCATAACAACTTGCACAACCTAGGAGCCCTTCAGCGCATACTGTCTCCCAAGAGGTTCCACAAGAGGAACAACGAATGTGCAGTTGTGAATCTTTTGAAATTTGAGCATGCTTTTTGGCTAGCAGAGGGCAGCTTTCACAAAGCTCCATCTGCTCTGTATTTTGCATAGAGACAAATGTATAGCGATATACAGCTTTCTTTTGACAGCCAGAACATTCAAGGGGGCGTCCATCACACATAAGTATTCCCTAGTCCTCCGCATGGAGACTATGGGAAGGAGAAAATAATGTAAAGAGATGGAACCGGCAAAAAGAGATGGGTCTTGAAGGACTCGAACCTTCGACACCCTCATTAAAAGTGAGGTGCTCTAACCAACTGAGCTAAAGACCCATCGTATGAATGACCCCAAGGGGATTCGAACCCCTGTTATCGGAATGAAAATCCGGTGTCCTAGGCCTGACTAGACGATGGGGCCGGAAAAGAGGGACATTTTAGCCATCCCTCATTTTTTAAAGCAACCTAAATTGTTGCAATATCTCGATCTTTTTCTTTGGTCATCTCATCGACCTTCTCACAGAAGCTATCTGTCAGTTTTTGGACCTCTTTTTCTAGACGCTTTTCATCGTCTTCTGTAAGAGTCCCAGCATCTTTTTCTTTGCGCGCATTGTTAATAGCTGCACGACGGACATTGCGAATACTCACCTTCGCCTCTTCTCCTTTCTTACTGCACAGCTTACGCATTTGATCCCGCACCTCTTGGCTCATTTCAGGTACTGTGATCCGCACAACATTTCCATCAACTACACCGTTTAAACCAAGATCTGACCTCTCAATTGCTTTTGCAATAGCCGCTGCATTTTGTGCATCAAAAGGAGAAACGAGAAGCTGGCGAGGCTCTGGAGCTGTTGTTGTAGCTACATCACGCAAAGCCATTTGTGCACCATAGACCTCTACAAAAATAGAGTCTAGCATTGCAGGGTTTGCCTTCCCTGTACGTAGGCTACCAAGTTCTTCTTTTAGGTGATCTAGGGCCGCTTGCATGCCCTCTTTGACTTCTTTACTCATTCTCACTCTCTTCTGTTATTAAAGTTCCTTTAGATCGATCATCTAGCGCTTCTTCAAGCTCTCCTTCTTTCGTAGCTTTGACTACGCGTATAGGAATATGGCTATCACGGCATAAAACAAGAGCTGCTGAGTCCATCACAGCGAGGCGCTTTTCTATGGCTTCTTGATGAGAAAGCTTAATAAACTTTTTAGCTGTAGGATCTTGCTTGGGGTCTGAAGAAAAGACTCCATCCACTTTTGTTGCCTTCAACAGCAGGTCTGCTTGAATCTGACTTGCTCGTAATGCAGCTCCTGAGTCTGTAGAAAAAAAGGGATTACCTGTCCCCCCAACAAAGATAAGGACCTTACCTTCCGCTAACAGATCTCGTGCCTGTAGATGATCAAAAGCTTGGACCATTTCATCAATCGCAAATGCCCCCATCAAGTGAGCCTTTACACCCACAGTAGAAAGGGCCTCTCGCAGAGCGATCCCATTAAACACAGTCGCAAGCATACCCATTTGATCTGCTGTAACTCTCTCAAATCCTTGAGCTGCAGCTTGGATTCCACGAAAGATATTTCCTCCTCCAATCACAACAGCTAACTGGTACCCTTTTTTTTGAATCCTAGCTAACTGATTTGCAACAGAAGAAACCCCTTCACTAGAAATACCATAAGGAGCCGTGCCTAAGAACATCTCTCCTGAAAGTTTCAGCAAGATTCGCTTCATTTTTTAAGCCTATCATCGATTCAGAAACGGAAGTTTACCTTTTTTATGATTTTTTACAAAAGAAGCCAGCTAGAAAATAAAAAAGCCCATGACAGAGAAGCTGCCATGGGCTTTACCAACAAGGAGAAGGGATGAGCTTACTCGCCCATCACCCAGCGCTCAAAGCGCACAACTTTCAATGAAGCTCCCATCTCTTTTCCAGCTTGAGAGACGAACTCTTCTACCTTAAGAGAGGAATCTTTCACGAAAGGCTGACGCAATAAGCAAACTTGGTCATAGTAAGCACCAAGCTTTCCTTCGAGAATTTTGTCGATGATATGCTCTGGCTTCCCTTTAACTTGAGCTCGAGCAATTTCTTTCTCATGCTCTTTATCTGCTTCAGGGACTTCTTCTGCAGTGACATATTTTGGCTCTTCTGCTGCTACGTGTAGAGCAACTTCTCGTGCAACTTCTTTTGCTGCTTCAGAACCTTCAACCTCAACAAGCGCTGCAATTTTTCCTCCCATGTGGATATAGATTGCTTGGGAAGAGTTTGCTTTTGGTGTAAAGCATGCGATACGCTTAATTTGAATATTCTCACCAAGAGATTGAACTGTTTCTACACGAGACTGCTCAACAGAAATTCCCTTGTCATTTGTTACTTCTAAGAACTCTTCTAGGCTTGCAGGATTCTTTTCTGCAGCAAGCTTTGCAAGCTCTTGAACAAATGCGACAAAACGCTCATTACGAGCCACAAAATCGGTCTCCGCATTGACTTCAAGTACAGCGATAACATTTCCATGCTCTGCGCTGGCAATGATACCCTCTTTAGTTTCTCGTCCTTCTTTCTTAACTGCAGAAGCCATTCCTTCTTTGCGAAGGTTTGAGATTGCAAGCTCAATGTCACCATTTGCTACTTCTAATGCTTGCTTACACTTCCCCATCCCTACGCCAGTACGGTCGCGCAGTTCTTTCACCATAGATGCTGTAATCTGTGCCATTCTCTTACTCCTCTCCTTCTAGCTTCTGCTCTTCAGCATTTTCTTCTTTGTCTGCGCTAGCTTCTTTTTGAGAAGCGCCTTCAGCATCTCCCTTCATCAAAGGAATATTGCGCTTGTTTTTTTCGTCTACGATTGTAGCAGCAAGAGCCTGGACAATTAAGCGAACACTTTTCAGAGCATCATCATTACATGCGATCACATAGTCGATAGGATCAGGATCACAGTTTGTATCAACAAGAGCCATCACTGGGATGCCCAGCTTTTTAGCTTCTGCCACAGCAATGTGCTCACGATTAGGATCTACAACAAAAACAAGTCCTGGTAGACGACGCATTTGTCGAACACCTGAAAGGTTGCGATCAAGCTTCTCTCTTAGCTTTTCAAGCTGAATACACTCTTTTTTAGTCAGTTTTTCTGCTGCAGTTTCTAGCTGACGCTCGATGCGCTCTAGCTTACGAACAGATTGACGGATTGTTGACCAGTTTGAAAGCATCCCGCCTAACCAGCGCTCGCTTACATAGAATTCACCGCAAGATTCAGCCGCTTCTCGAACGACTTGCTTTGCTTGTTTCTTGGTCCCAACAAAAAGAATAGATTCTTGCTTCCCAGCTAATTCACGTACAAGATCCAGCGATACGCGGATTTGCTGCATGGTCTTTGCAAGATCGATGATGTAAAGCCCATTGCGCTCTTCAAAAATAAAGCGCTTCATCTTTGGATTCCAGCGGCTTGTCTGGTGGCCAAAGTGAGCTCCACTTTCAAGTAATTGTTCTATAGTAACAGAGGATTGTTCTTGTGCAGTCATAGCCAAGCCTTGTCCCTTATTTTTGACGACGGCATCTCTCCCTAAGAGAGATTTCGGTCTTGGTTTAAAAGTTTAGATGTAAAGAAGAAGCGCCTGATCAGAATCGAACTGACACTAGTAGCTTGGAAGGCTACTGTTCTACCATTGAACTACAGGCGCAAAACCTATTGAAGAAGGGTTGACATTTTGGATAATGGTTATTTTTATCGCAAGTGTTTTTATAACTTCTTCGCCAGCTAAGAAGCATTTAAAAGAGAATTTTACGCCCTTTACCCAACTTTTCATGCTGCTTATAGAAGGCCTGCACGACTTTAGCCTGTCTTTTAAACTCTTCGGGGTCATTTGCTATATTGAGCACATACTCCGTCGCATTCTTGGCTATCTGCTCGCAAAGATCAGGATGCTCTTCACACCAGGCAAACTTCTCAAGCAAATCTGAAAAATCAGACTCTATAGGGACATAATGAACGTAGGGCTGAAGTTGAAATTCTCTAAGCCAACTTTCAAAAAATGGCTTTACCATAAAAACAACAGAATTTGAAGCTAACTTCCATTGTAAGCCTGAGTCTTTGTCATTCCCTTCTACAGAAAGAATATATTTGTACTGCAAAAACCAGCTAGGAGGATGCCCATCTTTAATCCAATCACTAGAGAAACCGTCTCTTAAGGCAACAGCACCCTTGCTGTTTTTCCCTAACCCTACATCTACTCTAGAGTCCTCAGATAATGCCCAGCGAGCTAAAAGCTTTACGCGAGGTCTTTCTTGAAAAGAGAGGCGACGAGTTCCAGTACAGCTTCCTCGCCACACGATCTTAGAAACCTTGTCTACAAAAGGTCTATCTGACTTCCTTATATCCTTTATCAAGTGCCAGTGCCTTCGCGCATCGAGCTTCAAAAGAGCTATATTTTTTGAGTCTGCAGCACGAGTTTTTGCCAAAGTCACAAGCCCTTGCTCAGTATCTTCCTGCACATCCCCAATCTGCACTAGCACAGAGGCCCCAGGTAGTAGCTCACCCACTCATCGTTGGTAAAAGCCGCATGTGCATATAAAGCAACTGCCAAAAAAAGAATTTTCCTAAATAGCTGTATCGTCATTAGATCCTTATTACCTACAAAATATTAAGCATAAGAGTGCACCTAATCGCTTATATTTCAAAAAGAGATTTTTTTCTAAGCAGACTTCTCTTGTCATATTAGTGGCGAGAGATACAATCTCTTAAAAAACTTCAGAAAAGGCAACCCTTCGTGCGCAACTCCCTTTCTTCCCTCCAAACGGAGAAGGAGGTCTTTGAAAAAGCTAACCGTGTTTTAGCTGTCGCTCTTATTGTGTTTTTAGTGATTGCATTTCGCATTTGGTACTTATGTGTCCCCATGCACTCTTCCCTCACTGAGCGCGCACGCTCACCACAAAAAAAGACGGTGATTGTCAAAGCCCCTAGAGGAACGATCAAAGATCGGTTTGGCATATACCTTGCGCGCAATAAACTCCAGTATAACGCAGCTGTGCTGTACTCTCCCATTCGACAAATACCAAGAGTGCGTTGGCAAAAATCTTCAGATGGAGAAAAGGTAAAGGTTTATACAAGGAAGGAATACATTAAAAAGCTCTCTCTCCTTCTTGGCAGCTTACTGGATAAATCTGCTGAAGAGGTGGAAGACTTAATCCACAGCAAAGCCTCTCTATTCCCCAACGCTCCTTATGCTCTTCAAGCGGATATCTCCGAGGATGTTTTTTATAAGCTAAAAGCTTTAGAGAAGGATTGGCCTGGCCTGTATGCAGAAGTAGGCTCAAAACGTTACTACCCAAAAGGAAAAGTAGCCTCCAGCATTGTTGGCTATATGGGGGCTATTTCCCAAAGAGAATACCAAAATATTCTTGAAGAAAAGGCTCTGTTAGAAAACCTCTTAGTTGCTTATGACCGCGGAGAGCCTCTGGCCTTTCCCCCTGACTACTCTACGATCTCTGCTGTTTGGGATCGCCTCAATACACTGAAAGAAAGAGCATACAGCTTCCATGATAACCTAGGTAAAACGGGCATTGAGGGAGAGTTTGAAGAAGAGCTAAGAGGCTTCCATGGCAAGCGTTTTTTTTACTCTGACAGCCGAGGGAACTTCCTTCGTGAGCTGCCTGGCAAAAAACCCGCCATTCCAGGCAAGCAGCTCCAACTCAGCATTTCAACAAGCCTGCAAGAACATGCAGAAATGCTCCTAGCAAATAATGAGATTGTGCGAGAAGGAAAAAGCCGTGAGTTTGATTGGGATAAACGACGCTTTGTAGACCTGAAGCAACCCTGGATAAAAGGCGGAGCTATTGTGGCTCTAGATCCTGCAAGTGGGGATATCCTTGCCCTTGCTACTTATCCAAGGTTTGATCCACGAGACTTTATTGAGGACCAATTTTTCCGTTCAAATAAGCAGCGCTATGCAAACATTCACCGCTGGCTAGAAACCGACTCTCATTTATCTTCTTTATGGGAGGAAAGAGAGCCCTTAGAGCGAGAGGTCGTGCATAACTTCTCCCGAGGATTTGAAAAAGAGAGGGTCTACTTATCTTGGGATCGTTACCTCGACTTTGTCCTTCCCTTTCAGGAGGAAATGAAACGATTACTTTCCCAAGAAATCAACTTAAAAATGGCCACAGAGCTTTTACAAGAGGGAAAAAAGTTTCAACAAACCTTTCCTGAGCACCTATTAGGAGAGCTTTTTAACGAGCTTTATCCTGAAGATCTTGCTTACCCTTTAAAGAAATACCAAGTGAAAGGAGACCTTTCTTCTTACACAAGTTCCTTTCCTACTTTTCTTAACTACCTATCGACCTTGAAGTCAAACTATGAACGCGTGTTGACCCTGGACCTTCTTCGCTTACTAACCTTTCCCGACGTACTTACAGATGATATTTTAGACCGCATAGGAGACCTCTCCCTTACACACTACAAAGAGCTCTCTAAAGAGTTTTTTAGCTTAGAAAACCTAATTAAACCCATTGCTAGAGACCTTTTTAAACAGCAAGAATTCCAGGCATGGAGAAAAGCCCATTTTAAATCTTACCTGAAGCAAAAGCGAAAAGAAGAGGAAGAAAGAGGTTCCTATGCTAAGCCATGGGTTGACTATTTAGAAAAAAAAGAAAGTGAGCTTTTTGCTGAGTTTTGGGAACACCACCGCTGGTCTTTTTACCTTCTATCCTTAAAAGACGAAGCTCTTTCCCCGCCTGCGAATCTCGCTTCATACTGGCAAAAGATGAAGCATACCTTAGAGGAAACAATCACTCCAAGCCTCTATGAGGCCTGCCAACATTTAGATGCAGTTCAAACGCTCTCTTTTTTGCATAGCTTTCGCCCCTATTCTGACTTAGAAGAGACGCTTTGGGGAATATACCCCAATGTTAGAAAAGAACAAGGCGTGCAAAAGGAAAAACACCTTGCTTCAGCATTTTATCCCATTTATGGCTTTAACTTTAACCGCTCTCATGCCTTCCAGCTCTCAAGCACTTTAGGATCTATCTTCAAGCTGGTCACCTCTTATACGATCATGATGCAGCGCTATCTTCAGTGTGAAAGCCCTTCTGTGACTTATGCCTACTTGAACCCTTTGACAATGATAGACCGCGTAGAACGCTTGGGTGAAGGGTCTTGGAGGGTTGGATATTGGCTTGATGGGAAACCTATCCCACAGGTCTATCGGGGAGGAAGGTTACCAAGAAGTGCGGGAAGAAACTTTGGCAAATTAGACCTTGTAAAAGCTCTTGCTGTTTCAAGTAACCCTTACTTTTCTATTATTGCTGGGGAGATTCTTGAAGATCCAAACCTCCTTAGAGAAACAGCCAGCTTATTTAGCTTTGGCTCCGACACCCAGGTTCAGCTCCCGGGCGAGTTTAAGGGCAAGCTGCCCTCAGACTTATCTAGAAACCGTACAGGGGCTTATACATTTGCTATAGGCCAGCATACTCTTCTTGTGACTCCTCTGCAAACCGCTGTTATGCTTGGAACTTTTGCAAACGGCGGCTATGTCCTGCGCCCCAGAATTGCCATGCAGATGACAGGTCAGGAAAGAGCAAGTGACCAACTAGATGAAATTTTTTCTTATCGCAAGTTTCCTTATCAACGAGAGCTTGCCAATATTGGCGTGCACTTTCCTTTATTTTCAGACCTTTTGCACCCTGCTGAAGAAGAGCAAAAAAGAGCTTTGAATAGTGAAACTATTCGACGCATTCCTATGCCCCCAGAGATCAGAGAGACCCTCTTTGAAGCCATGCATCAAACATTGCACAATAACAAATATGGCTCTGCTCGCAAAGTTCTGATCACTAATTACCCCTGGCACCACAAAGCCTATCAATCCTACTTGCATGTGGTTGATGATATGATTGGAAAAACAAGTACATCACAGGTTCCTGATCGCGTTGGTATAGACCTTGAAAAACCCTCTCACATGTATAAGAGCATCTGGTTTGGCGCGATTAGCCTTGATAAAAACTGGCAAGCAAAAAGCACAAGCCTTCCTCCATCTAGATATGGAGCTCCTGAAATCGTCGTGGCTGTGTATTTAAGATATGGCAATAGCGGCCATGAAGCAGCTCCGCTCGCAGCCTCTATGATTGAAAAGTGGCGAAAGCTCCGTCAAGAACAAGAGAATATTTCTGTAGAAAAATAACACAGTGTGGATTTTATCCACACCTAGCAAAAACAACAATTCTCTCACTATCAATAGATTAGCACTTGGCAACCCTTTTGCTCTATTCATGGCAAGCAAAAAGATAAATAGGACATGCTGTGCCATGAATACAGAAGGCTCTGCTCCAAATGAGCATCTAGGGATCGAGTTTTTTCAATCTGGCCTAGATCATTACCTCAATGGCTATGAAGAACTAGCCAAAAATGACTTTGTTTTAGCCCTAGAATATAATCCAAAGCTTACATTGGCCTACTGCTACTTAAGCTCTATCTACACAGAAGAAAACCAAGTGGCAGCAGCGTATGAAATGTGCGAAAGAGGCCTTAAAGAGAATCCTGAAAGTCCCTACCTTCATTTTTGCCTAGGCAATTGCTTAAATCAGATGGGGAAAAAAGAAGAGGCTATCGCCGAATATTTATATTTTTTCAAACGCTATCCCTTCGATGCAGAGTGTGCTTTCAATCTAGGTTGTGCATACGATGACCTAGAGGAGAATGAAAAAGCCGTTGAGTACTATCAAAGAGCGATTACCATTGATCCAGAACACCACAAAGCTCTTTTTAATCTTGGCCTTCTTTGCTCTGAAGTGGGTAGTGAGCAACAAGCTCTAAGTTACCTTTACAAAGCGGTCGATGTTTATCCGAACTACTGGAAAGCTTGGACCAAAATAGGGCTGATCCACTCACACCAAGGAAATGCAAAGCAAGCCATTGATGCTTACCAAAAGGCTCTAAAGGCATGCCCTAACAATGATGAGATTCGCTATAACCTGGCTATTAGCTACTTCCAAAATAAACAATTAGCAAAAGCCATCGATCTATTCTCTAAAATGAGTGAAGGGCGCCCTCAGGACATTGACATCCTTTACCATTTAGGCTGTGCATACCTTGAAGATAACCGTTGGGATAAAGCCATCCACTGCTTTCACCGCGTGCTTAGTGAAGACTTATACCATATGAAAGCCCACTTTTTCATGGGATACGCCTACCACTTACTCAACAAGCAAGAGCAAGCGCACAAAGAGCTCGCCTTTTTGCAGAAGCAAGACTCTCCTTACTACAACTCCCTCAAAGATCTCATGTTAAGCTCTTAGCGATCTTCAGCCACTTTTTTGATTTGCCCAATGGTGAGCAAGCCGCTAAAGCTTGGGAAGAGTTGGTTGATGAATCTGTTCCATTTCGTAATCGGTTTCTCCGCAACGAATACGGTATCTCCAGGCATAAGGAGCAAGCTTTTATTGGGTGTCCGGATGATCTCATCCCAGCGCAACATATAAAGCTTTGGAATCTCTATTCCTCCTCGAATGACAAGGATACTCTCTCTATTCCCCGTGTAGGGAACTCCTCCAACCGATACAAGTGCATCACGCAAGGAAATCGAGCCATAAGGAACAGAAACGGCTTTAGGTTGAAAGACCTCTCCCATCACCATCACATACGCCTCGTCTGTGTTGGCTACATAGACTTTATCTTTAGGATACATGACAATGTTTCTTGAAAGGTCGCCCTGGCGCAAGAGTCGATTAAAGTCGATGGGCAAAATCATCCCATCTCTCACAACAAAGCTGCCAAACAAGTTTGCCTGAGGAGAGAGCTTAGCTTCAGAAAGGACCTCATACAGTCGCTTCTTTCCATCCACTGGGATAGAAGGCATACTCACCATCCCAACCAGTTCTACCTTGCGGGTTAATCGATCTAAGTAATCCACAAAGACTTCAACCCCTTCAATCTGCTCATCATAAAGACTTCTTAGACGTTCACGCACCTGGCGCAAGGTAAGCCCTTCAACACGGACAGGGCTTAAACCGGGTAAGGCAACAAAGCCATCAATCACCCGAAATCCCATCTTATCCATTTCTTGCAAAGCAATTGCAATATCCGCTACTTGAGGATGAAAAAGACGCACACGCAAAACATCATTTTCTTCAACAGTATCTGTATACTCTTCCATCATTTCGGGAGAAAAAGGAAGAACACTTTTTCCCTCCAGCTCCATAATAGCAAGCTTTCCCTGCTCAACAATTTTAGAGTCTTCTACAAACTCATCATAGTGACACTGCTCATACACAAACTTTTGACTTTCACGTGGAGCACCACAACTAGCTAGGAGCAGACAAAGAGAAAAAAGAAGAAAACCTCGAGCCATACCGATCACATGTAAATCCATAGGAGAGGCTATCTAATTTTAGAAAGCCAAAAAAAACAAGAAAAATATTACATATTATTGAAAGCTGGAAGCCAGATTAAGTCCCCTTCCTTTATAAAGTTAGGGTCTTTCAGGTAGTACTGATTAAACTGATAAACAGCAAGCCAGGCTGTGTAAGTACCATAGGCCCGTTTTGCTATTTTCTGAAGCGTGTCTCCCTTTGCAACATAATAAGGGCGAAAGGCCATGCGAGCAAGCCCTCTTGCATCTTGATGATCACTAACCAGCTGCCACTCCATCCGCAGTTGCTTGTTCCTTAGCTCTGCAAGTGCAAACTGCTCTTGGAGATCCTCAATAGCTAAAGCTGTTTCCACTTCGAGGTTTGTTAAAGTCTCCCTATCGGTCTCCTGAATAATGAGTGTATTTACAAGCCTATTCGAAAAGTCCTCATAGCTTTCACCTGCAGAAGGTTGAATGCCTACAGCATCAACAAGGTAGTCTCCTCGCTTTTCATAACCCTCTCCTTGATCAGGCAAAACCGCTGTATCTAGGGGCCGTTTTGTAAATAGGGGATCTGAGCGAATATAAGTTGTATACGTATCTCCACAAGAGCCAAGCATTAAAGAAACCGCCAGCAAAGATAGAACTGAAAGATAGCGTAAAATCATCCTAAACTCCCAAACACCACGCCAAATGCAAACTTCCCTATTGATAGCAAAAGATCTTTTTAAAGTCTGTGATTAGATTTTCAACAATCAGTTTGGCCTAAAGGGGTCACAAATCTAGCTTCATATTAAAGAGAAAGTCGATATTGAGGCATTGGCCTTTTCTGAAATCTATCAAGTAATTATACTCTTTCTCCCCTGTCAAAAGAAGGAGAAGAGAGTATGGCCACGGAAGCCAATGCTTTTTTCGAAGGGCGGGAAGAATACAAAGCTGGTTTTGTTACTGAAGTCGAAGTAGATCGCTTTGATAAAGGGCTTAATGAGTCTGTTATTCGCGCCCTTTCTAAAAAGAAAGAGGAACCTTCCTTCATGCTAGAGTTCAGGCTCAAGGCCTATCGACGCTGGCTGGAAATGGAAGAGCCCGACTGGGCAAACCTCAATCATCCCCCGATTAATTACCAAGATATTTCTTACTACTCAGCGCCCAAAAAAAAGCCAAAGCTTGACAGCTTAGATGAAGTAGACCCAGAAGTCTTAAAGACCTTCGAGCGTTTAGGGATCCCTTTAGAGGAGCAAAAGCGACTCAGCAATGTGGCTGTTGACCTTGTATTTGACTCCGTATCTATTGGCACCACCTTTAAAAAGAAGCTTGAAGAAGCGGGTGTAGTCCTTTGCTCGATCTCTGAAGCTGTTCAGAAATATCCAAAGCTTGTTGAGCGCTACCTAGGCTCCGTAGTTCCTATTGGAGATAACTACTTTGCAGCTCTTAACTCTGCTGTTTTTTCAGATGGCTCCTTTGTCTATGTGCCCAAGGGTGTCAAGTGCCCCATGGAGCTTTCTACTTATTTCCGCATCAATGATCAGCAGACTGGGCAATTTGAGCGCACCCTTATTATTGCAGAAGAGCATAGCCAGGTTAGCTATCTGGAGGGATGCACAGCCCCTTCCTATGATACTAATCAGCTACATGCTGCAGTTGTTGAGATCGTTGCCCTGGAACAGGCTGAGGTTAAATACTCTACAGTACAAAACTGGTATGCTGGCGACCCTAAAACAGGGCAAGGGGGGATTTACAACTTTGTCACAAAGCGTGGGCGGTGTGCTGGCTATCGGTCAAAAATTTTATGGACGCAAGTCGAGGTAGGTGCGGCGATTACGTGGAAATACCCAAGCTGTATCTTGCAAGGAGACGAGTCTGTGGGAGAGTTTTACTCTGTGGCACTGACGAATGGACATATGCAAGCAGATACGGGAACAAAAATGATCCATATTGGGAAAAATACACGCTCCAATATCGTATCCAAGGGCATCTCGGCAGATCAATCGCACAATAGCTATAGAGGCTTAGTGCAGATGGGAAGCCGCGCTAAAAATAGCCGAAACTACACACAGTGTGACTCCATGCTTGTGGGCAATAAGTGTTCTGCAAACACCTTTCCTTACATTGAGGTTGGCAACGCTTCAAGCCAAGTCGAGCATGAAGCATCGACTTCCAGAATGAATGAAGAACAGCTCTTCTACTTACAATCCAGAGGGATCAGTAGAGAAGATGCTGTGAGCCTTGTTGTCAATGGGTTCTGTAAAGAGGTCATACAGGAACTTCCCTTAGAATTTGCAACAGAAGCCAAAAAACTACTCACTCTAAAACTAGAAAACTCTGTGGGATAACTGATGCTGGATATTACAAACATCTCATGCCAAACTGATGATACAGAAATTTTACGTGGAATTTCTCTTTCTGTTAAGCCGGGAGAGATCCATGCGATCATGGGTCCCAATGGAGCGGGAAAATCGACTCTTTCAAAAGTGCTAGCGGGTCACCCAGATTACGAGGTAACTGGTGGAAGTATCGCTTTTGAAGGTGAAGACATTCTTGAGCTTGAGCCTGAGGAGCGCATCGCTAAAGGCCTTTTTACTAGCTTTCAGTATCCTGTAGAGATCCCTGGAGTTAGCAACTTGCAATTTCTTCAAATCGCTTATAACTCGGTCATGAAGCAGCGGGGGCAAGAAGAGCTTGACGAGGAAGCATTCAGAAAGCACTTGAAGACCTTTACCTCCATGCTAAATATGGATGATCGCTTCATTGAACGTAACGTCAATGAGAGCTTTTCTGGTGGAGAGAAGAAGCGCAATGAGATTTTACAAATGGCGATCTTAGACCCTAAGATTATGATCTTAGATGAAACAGATTCAGGGCTTGATATTGATGCGATGCGCACGGTTGCAGATGGAGTCAACCAAATCTTCAATAAAGATCGAGCATTAATTCTGATTACCCACTACCAAAGGCTCCTGGACTATATTAAGCCTGATAAAGTGCATGTCATGCTAGAAGGGAATATTGTTTTAACTGGAGATGCTTCCCTTGCTTTAGAGCTGGAGGAAAAGGGCTATGACTGGATTGCAGCAAAAAAGGGAGCCTAGGTCATGACAACGGAGACCAAATCACAAGCTTACCAAAGCGAGCTGGACGCTCTTTTTGCCAAACGATCATTTTCCAAAAGCCAAAGAAAGGCACAAGCAGCTTTGCAAAAGCTAGGGCTACCGAAGAGAAAAAGTGAGCGTTATCAATACCTTCCTCTAGCAAAAGTATTGGAATATTCCCCTGCTCAGGTGCTCTCACACCCCCTTGAGTCTCTTCCTGCATGTTTCTCAGAAAAGACGCCTAACCGCATTCTTTTTTACAATGGCGAATTGGTTGGTCCAAGCTCTAGCTTGAATATTGAGGGAGCCAAAGTTCTGACTATGCAAGAAGCGCAAGTGCAGTTTGCGCCTTACCTTGATGGCCGTTTAAGCAAAAGTTATCAGCAAGAGGGTGATGCCTTTGCTCTCGTTAACCAGAGCTTAGCGGATAACGGGATCTTCATCTACCTTCCTCCATCTGCATCTATGACACAGCCTTTACACATTCAACACTATGTAGATGCTGCAAAAGGAAGCGTTCTGCCTTCCGTTTATATATTCCTTGGTTCTAAAGCCAAAATGCAAGTCGTACAGGAAACAATTGTTCATGAAGATAGCTCTGCTTTTGTCAATGGCTACCTTGATGTACACTTAGACCGAGAGTCCAGCCTAGAGCTTTTTTCTACTCAGTCTGCCACAAAAAGCTCATGGATCCTACAGGCATATCGTGCCACAGTTAAACAAGATGCCCACTTAAACAGCACAGACCTTTCTTTGAATGGCAACTGCCGTTCTGATTACCATGTATCCCTGCTAGAAACAGGGGCTAACGCCTCACTAAATGGTGCATGGGCATTAGCTGGTAATGAACAAACTCATGCCCATATTCATATGGAGCATGCTGCAGAAGGCTGTACTTCCAATCAACTTTTTAAAGGTGTTCTTCTTGATCGGGCTCGCTCTAGTTTTGAGGGGAAAATTTATGTTCACCCTCAAGCCCAACAAACAGAGAGTTACCAAGCCAATCACAACCTACTTTTGAGTGACCATGCATTTGCAGCTAGCAAGCCGAACTTAGAAATTTTTGCTGATGATGTAAAAGCTTCTCATGGATCTACTGTCGGCCAGTTAGATGCCACACAGCTTTTTTACCTCCGCTCCAGAGGAATCTCTGAAGACCAAGCTAAAAAACTTCTAATCCAGTCTTTTCTACGAGAAATTTTGGATCCCCTTGTTGCCAAAGGCATGTGCTCTCCAGAGACAACGCAGAAAATGCTTTTCAAACTAAGTGCTCGGCTATGACTTGCTCTTTTGATCACATAAAAGAGCAGTTTCCGATTTTTTCTGCTCATCCAAACCTTGTCTATTTGGATTCTGCAGCAACCTCCCACCGTCCTGAAAAAGTCATTTCTGCTATTGCAGAGTTTGAAAGAGCGCAATATGGAACCGTGCACCGCGCGGTGTATCAGTTAGCACAAGAAGCCTCTACTGCATATGATCTTGCTCGCCAAGAAGTGCAAGGCTTTTTAGGGGCGAAAAGTACGCATGAAATCATCTTCACTAAGGGGACCACAGAGTCTATCAACCTACTCAGTGAAATTTTCTGTCGCTCTCAGGCTCAGCACGGAGGAGAAATTTTAGTTCCTGTCATTGAGCATCACTCGAACCTTGTCCCTTGGCAAGAAGCATGCCAACGCTATGGACTTGAGTTAAAAATCCTTCCTGTAGAAGAAAGCGGGGACATCAACCTTGAAACTCTCGACCATTACCTCTCTGAGAAAACACGACTCTTAGCCCTTGCTCATGTTTCCAATGTCCTTGGTAGCTGTCATCCATTAGAAGCCATTATTTCTCGTGCCCATGCACAGGGAGCGTTAGTCTTTGTCGATGCAGCGCAAAGTATTGCCCACTCTCCCCTTGATGTGCAAGCGTTAGATATTGACTTTCTCGCTTTTTCCGGGCACAAAATTTACGGCCCTACGGGCATTGGTATTCTATATGGAAAGGAAAGCTTATTAGCAAAATTACCTCCCTACCAAACGGGAGGGTCGATGATTGAAAAAGTCACCCCTCAAGCAAGCAACTATTTACCTCCCCCTTTACGCTTTGAAGCAGGAACTCCCCCCATTACACAAGCAATAGGCCTTCAAGCAGCACTTGCATTTCTTTCGTCATTCAATCTCTCTCATATTCACGCATATGAAAATACGCTGATTGAAGCCCTTTTGAAAGGATTAAGCTCTATCCCAAAGGTGAACATTATTGGTTCCCCAAGCAACCGAGGCTCTTTAGTTTCTTTTGCTGTTGAAGGGATCCATCCTCTAGACATCGCTTCTTTTCTAGACCTAAGACATATTGCGGTTCGCTCTGGCCATCTTTGTGCCCAGCCAGCTCTTGCCCAATATCAATTAGAACATGTATTGCGAGCCTCTGTAGGCATCTACAATACCCAGCAAGAAATAGATACCTTCCTCAACCACCTTGAAGATGTGATTTGTAAGCTCTCATGAAAATCCATAAAACGCTTCCGCTATTTCAAAAAGGACGCTTAAGGATCTTTCAAAAAGAGATCGAAACCGAGCAGGGGAAAGTGCTTTCCCGTCCTTTTTTTGATCTCCCTGATGCTGTTGTCATTGCCGCCTTTCTTTCTTCTTCTGAGATCGTCTGTATTCAAAACTTCCGGCCAACCATTGAAAAACCCCTCCTAGAATTGCCTGCAGGTACAGTTGATCACGAAGAGGCTCCCCTTGAAACTGCAAAGCGAGAATTAGAGGAAGAGACAGGCTATCGCGCACATGAATGGAAGCTATTACATAGCTACTATGCGATGCCTGGGCTAAGCAGTCGCAAGTTGCATTTATTTGAAGCCAAAGGCCTTGTAAAAACAAAACAGAACTTAGATCAGGGAGAAGAGCTCACTGTTGAAACCTGGTCCCTGCCTGCATTAAAACAGGCCATGATAAGCGGGCAGGTTGAGGACATCAAAATGCTGTCAGCCTTTCCCTTTCTCTATTCTGGATGAAGTTCTGACGGCTGCATCGAGCGCACAATTTTCCCAAGCTCCCCCGTCCAATCTTCGGAGAACTCTGAAAGCACGCCCCAAACAATCCCCAAAGAGGTTAGTAGAAGCAAAAGTCCCAACCAAGACTTTAAGGGGAGGCCTAAAAAGGTAATCTGTACCTGGGGAGCTAACCTGTTTGCAATTCCCAAAAACATGTCTGCCATCAAGATGGCAAGCAAAGCTGGTGACGCGAACTGCACAGCCATTGCAAAGATTTTGGCTCCTATTCCAATAATAGTTTGTATAAATAGAGAGTTCTCCTGAAAAAATGAGGCAGCAATGAACTCATCAGGTCGAACAATTTTGTAACTATCTAGAACAATTTCGAAAAATGCATAAACTCCCCCCCATGAATAAAACAGAGCAATGAGAGAGTAGTTATAAAAAAGACCAATTGGAGAAACCTGCACACCCATCGAGGGATCTGTGACCATTAAGCTTGAGGCTCCTCTTTGATGGTCAATTAAAGTACCTGCCGATTGTGCAATCCAAAAGGGTACAGCAATAATAAATCCAAACACCAAGCCTACCAATGCTTCTTTAAAGGCAAGGCCAAGAAAGTAGGCATCAAATAGAAAGGTGGTCTTCTGCATATTGACCACTAAAAAGGGCAAAATCATCGCTACAATGCATACAGAGAAGATGACTTTAGCAACTGGAGGTAACAGCTTTCCCCCTAGAAAAGGAGCTAAAACAACAATTGGAACCATGCGGATGACAGCAAGAAAAAACGTTGCAACTGTTAGAAAAGGCTTATCTAGGAGAAGCTCAAAATACTCATGCATGGATCCACTTATGGAAGTTCTCAAATATGTTGGTTGAAAATTCTAGAATTGTTCCACCTAGCCATGATCCTAAAAACATTAAAACAAAGATAACAGCAACCAGCTTCACTGTAAAAGAGAGAGTCTGCTCCTGGATTTGTGTGGCCGCTTGAAAAATCGCTACTGTTAAGCCAAAAATCATGCTCACACCAATTGGAGGACCTGATAAAATCAAAATCAGCAAAAGAGCCTGGTAGGAGTTTTGCTGGATGACCGTCATAATTGAAGATTCCATACCCTACCTCCTTACGTGTTAAAGCTCAAAACGAGCCCTTTGATCAGTAATGTCCAACCATCAAGAACAACAAGTAGCAGAAGTTTAAGAGGCAAAGCAATGGTTAGAGGAGAAAGCATCATCATCCCCATAGCAAGCAGGATATTTGATACAACCAAGTCTATAATAAAGAAGGGCAAGTAAATCAGAACGCCTATCTCAAAAGCCTCCTTAATTTGCCCTGTGATGAAAGCTGGGACAAGGACAATAAAGTCCCTGGGATCAATGTTATCCTTAATGGGTTCTGGAAAGCTTTGCTTTGCTAACTTATGAAAGACCGTCATGGTTTTTCTTGAGGTATTCTTCAGCAAAAAGTCGCGGAGCGGTTCTTTTGCACGGTCCATCACTTCAACTGTGAGAGCTGCAGACTCTTGTGAAACCAGCTCCTTTGGCGTATTGCGGCGGTTAAGTAACTCTTTTGAAACCTCATACATTTTCATTCCCGTAGGGAACATCACATATATTGTAACAAGAAAAGCGATCCCATTCAGAACCTGGTTAGGAGGCGATTGCTGAACCCCAAGGGCATTTCGCAAAAGAGACATTGTGATGACCATCTTCACAAAAGAAGTCAACATCATCACTAAAATAGGCAGCATAGAGATGCCAACCAGAGCCAGAACCTGGATCAAAAGGCTTGGAGGGTTTGGAGCCTTCGCAATGACATCATCACCACTAAACGAAAAATTGCCTAATCCTTGTGCAAAGGTCGACCCTTGGCAAAAAATCAGCAGCAGACAAACTAAGCTGATATGAAAAACCTTACTGTGTCGCATCGCTATTCTCATTGTCCTTTTCCTGCTGAAGCAGCCTCTCAAAGTTCTTTTCTATCACTTGCCATAACTTTGGAAGCTGTGCATCAATGATACCTGCCTCCGTTTCTACAATACATCCACCACGATCGATATCTGGACGCTCTTGAAAAGAGAAGACCTCTAGCTCCTCAAACATCTTTTTAAATTCCGCTTTATGAGCCTCAAGCAGTTCAATATCTGCAGGATTCACATAAATGGTAATCCGCTTATGCAAAGTCACAGATTTTAATGTCTGAGAGATCATTGCTCGAACACCCTCATTCATTTCTATCTCGTAACCGACAAGCTTTTTGGCTATTGCAACCGCAATGGGAGCAATACGCCCCTCGACTTCTTTCGCGAGCTCTTCAGCCTGCTTTTGGAGACTGGCTAACTGCTCTCCCCACTTTTCCATTCCTTCCTGAAAGCCTTTTGCTTCCGCAACCTCTTTAGATAGCTCCACTTCACGAACCACAGATTGCTTGTATTCTTCAGCATCTTTCTGTGCGATAGGCAGAAGTTCTATTGCCTCTAGCAAAGCAGAGAACTGCTTTGCCTTAATCACCCTCTCAGCAGGTAGGTGGACCTCTTCTCCCTTGAATAGCACAGCTAACTTGCTCATTTTTTTCTCCTATGACACAAGCTGTTGGTAAAGTTTCGCTACAGGTTCGCTAAGCTTCTCTGCTTCCTCTCCAGAAGCCTTTTTCTTAGCTTTGACCAGTACGCTTGCTCGACCCCGGTCTAACTTGTGTGTTAAGTACCACCAGTAGTTTTCATCTTGAATAGAAAGAGACCTAGACAGCCAGACTAAGCCTCGAAAGTGAGTAAAATTTAAGAGTTTTGTTTGGTCTCCATCCCAACGAACAATCCCAAATGGACTTGCTAAAATTCTTGGCCTTTGACGCATTTGCTTTTTCAGAAACTCTCTCTTTGGGTGAGAAAATGTATCTAACACCCTGCGTAAAAGCTGGCCATCTACAACGGTGTGAAGCTCTCTAGAAAGGTCATAGATCCCGAGATAATCTACAAGTTCAACGAGTACTTTTGTCGGCTGTTCTAAAAGATCCAACGCAAACCCATGAGGCAAAGCACTCTTTGGACATGTAGGCAAGCTATCCCATTGATCAAAAAAGCGACGAGTAAAAGAAGCTCTTGCAAAAGAGGATAGAGGGATAGGGTGAATAGGGCTCTGCATCCCACGCGCCAAAGCTTTTTGCTTTGTTATGGGAAGCAGGGAAAAAAATATCACCCTCCACGACTCTTCAACCGTAGATAAATATTTCTCAAGCCAGCTGATGTGCACCCCACGAATCAGCTCTTCTGGATCCAATAAAAAGCTCGCTGGATCTTGAGGGGATGCCTTTATAGAAAGCACCTCTTCGCGCAGCTGTTTAGGTAAAAACTGCGAAACAGAGCCGATCTCCTCCCCATATCGTTTGAGAAGAAAGCTTTTCAATGGCTGAGCAAAGCTCTTTGTTTCCATATGTTTCCTGCTCTTTACTGCGGCTTATCCTCTTCTGAGGACTCTTCCTCACTCTCTTCTGACTCTGACTGTGGAGCTTCTTCTCCCTCTTCTTCTGACTCTTCCCCTTCTTGTTCCTCGGCAGTATCCTGCTCTTCCTCTTCATTCGCAAGCTGCCACTTGCCAAAAGAGAAAAGTTTACGGACGCCCCCTGCGCGTTTCATTAAGGGGGCCGTACGCCAGAACATCCAAAGAAGCACGCCAAAGAAGAAAAGAACAACAATGACAGCTGAAAAGAACACAATGCGAAATGTCTGAACAGATTCTTTTAAAACAATGATTCCCCAAATACCGACATAATCATTGCGCTCTTCTTCATGAACTACATCTTCTTTTGTGTCTAAATCGACAGCTGCAAAACGGGCAACATCAGAAATGACAGTGACTCGATCATACTCAAGCCCATCCACACTCCCGGCAACAAGGCGCTTAACCTTCGTAATCAATTGATTGTTTGGGTCGTCCACAACCCCCTGATGCTTGATAAAGACAGAGCCAGATGGCTTTTCTCCCTTGTCTTCATCAACCTGCAAAGAAAGCTGAACGTCCACGCTTAGGACGCCATCAATCTTACGGATTGTCCCTGCGATTTTTTCTTCGATTGCAGCTTGGTAACGGATCTTTTGCTCTTGTGCAGAAGGTACCAGTCCACTTGCTTGAAAGACTTCAAGTAGAGACTTCACCGGGGGACGTGGCAGACCTACGCGGTTTAAAATCGCCATTGCTTGGACAGACTCATTTGAATCTACCACAATATTCCAAGTGACTGCCGCATTCCCTCCTCCTGCTCCGGAAGCCGCTTCTACTTTAGAAGCATGAATGCCCTTCCCTGCAAGATAGACAATGATCTCATTCGCATCCTTTTCTTGGAGGTTATTGACAATCGCTTCTGGCTCACTACAACTTGTGAGCAAAAGAGCACTTAAGACAAGCAACCAAAATGTCCGGAAGTAACGATATAGGCGGCACATAGGCAGCCATCCCCAATTTAAGTTAGCACTTACTTCGGGTATAGGTGATAATTATATAATTTTAAATATGATTTAACTGAAAAAGTTCTAAATAAAGGCAAAAAAAAGAGCCGCTGTGCAAACAACGGCTCTTTATATGAGAGTCAAACGGCTTGGACTTCTTTAGAAGCCACCCATGCCGGGCATTCCGCCCATCCCAGGCATTCCGCCCATTCCGGGCATGCCGCCCATGCCTCCCATTCCACCCATACCAGGCATACCTCCGCCCATAGCCGCAGGATCCATAGCCTTCTTTGGTTCAGGTTTATCTGTAATCATAGCGGCTGTTGTCAACAAGAGCCCCACAACGGAAACGGCATGTTTCAAAGCGCTTTTTGTGACAAGAATAGGATCAATCACACCCGCTTTCACAAGGTCTTCGAACTGTCCAGTAAGCCCATTGTAGCCTTCATTTCCAGATGCTTCATAAACTTTCTGAGCAACAAGCGCACCATTTTCTCCACAGTTATCAGCGATTGCTGTGATCGGTGCATAAGCCGCTTTTGCTACGATTTTACGGCCGATCTCTTCCTCTCCATCAAATGAAAGGCTTTCAAGACCTTTTACAGCACGTAGAAGAGCAACACCGCCACCTGGGGCAATTCCCTCAGAGACTGCAGCCCGTGTTGCATGCAAAGCATCTTCAACGCGTGCTTTTTTCTCTTTCATCTCTGTTTCTGTTGCAGCTCCAACATTCACAACGGCAACTCCCCCTGCAAGGCGAGCTAGGCGCTGTTCTAATTTTTCTCTATCGTACTCAGAACTTGTAGCCTCAATCGCACCACGAATCTGCTTAACTAGCGCATCAATATCCGCTTGCTTACCAGCTCCATCGATGATTGTTGTTTTATCTTTAGACACGCGAACACGCTTTGCACGCCCAAGAACTTCCACGCCAGCTGAGCTTAGGTCCATGCCGAGATCCTCAGAAAGATACTCAGCACCTGTTAAGGTGGCTAAGTCCTTTAGATTTTCTTTGCGACGATCCCCAAAACCATCTGCTTTTACAGCGCAAACTTGAAGGCCTTGCTTAAGCTTATTAACAACCAAAGTTGCAAGCGCTTCGCCATCAACATCTTCTGCAACAATTAGTAGAGGGCCTTTATTTTGCTCTACGACCTGCTCAAGAATGTGAACTAATTCTTTCGCTTGAGAAAGCTTCTTGTCCACTACAAGAATTGATGGGTTTTCAAACTCTACTGTCATTTCTTCTGCATTTGTTGTGAAGTAAGGAGAGAGGTACCCCTTTTCCCATTCCATGCCTTCTACAACATCTAAGACTGTATCGATGCCTTTTGCTTCTGCAACGGTTACAATCCCATCTTTACCCACTTTTTCCATCGCTTCAGCAATCATTTTGCCAATTTCAGGATCATTGTTCGCAGAAATTGTCGCTACCTGCTCGATCTCTTCGTGGGACTTTACTGGCATGGCGACTTTTGACAGTGCTTCAAGCATGATATTGGTTGCTTTATCCATACCACGCTTAATATCCATGGGGTTTGCCCCAGCAAAAACGCTCTTCAGCCCTTCTTGCAAAATAGCTCGAGCTAGAACAATCGCTGTTGTGGTTCCATCACCGGCAAGATCAGCTGTTTTTGAAGAAACCTCTTTAACAAGCTGTGCTCCCATGTTTTCGAACTTATTTTTTAGATCTACCTCTTTGGCAACAGTCACCCCATCTTTTGTTGAAGTGGGGGAGCCAAATCCAGCTCCAATAACTACATTGCGCCCTTGAGGACCTAGAGTGACAATCACGGCCTTAGCTAAAGTTTCTACACCTTTGGCAATGGAAGAGAGTGCTTCATCACTAAACTGCAACATCTTAGACATAACTCTTTCTCCTTCTTACAATTAAGACAATACTGCTAGCACATCTTCTTCAGACATGACCATATATTCAGCGTCTTCCTCTTCTTGCTTGACTTGTGTTCCCGCATAAGAAGTGAAGAGAACGCGATCTCCAGGCTGCAGAGTTGGCTTTTCCATGACACCTTCGCTATTCATAGCCCCTTCTCCAACCGCAAGAACTTCACCTTCTTTTGGCTTTTCTTGTGCAGACTCTGGAAGGAGAATTCCTCCCTTTGTTTGAGCGGCTGTAGCTCGACGGATGAGAACACGTTTCCCAAGAGGTCGGATCTTCTTCATAGCTTTCTCCTTAAGTTTTCTATACGAGTTCACAAATTGTGTTAGGGAAAAATCCTAATACCGAACTTTTATTTAGTCAAGGATTTAGCCACTTTTTTAGCATACTAATGTTTCATTTGCTAAATTCAAAAACCTTGCTTTTTTCTAAAAAAATTCGTGAGATTCACATTAGAAAGGAGTGGTGACAATGAATATTTTTGAGAAAAATCTTTCTCTCTATACCCGCAGAAACTTATCTGGTATTTCTCCCTCCTTTGCACCGCCGGAGGAAAGAAAGTGGAGGCCAATAATTCAAGAGGGCCTTTATACGAATTTACAGAAAGGCACGAGCAAGCTGTATCCTTCAGATCCCGAGCGATTTATTGACTCTTGGCTGTCCTCTCTTGCTCTTGAGGAAACCGATACCCTTGTCATCTATGGTATGGAGCTTGGGAAGAGCTATCAATGGCTTAAAACATCTTGGCTAAATGAAGGAGACGAGCGAGCGATCATCTATATTGAAGATGACCATGAAGTACTCGACCATTTTCTTCGCACAAGCTATGCGCACGAGATTTTATTAGACCCCAAAGTATTTTTTATTTTTACCGGGGATGAAACAAATCTGAAGCCTATCATCCACTCATGTGCAGCCCTCTTTTCTTGCACACGAGTGCAAGTCACCACCTTCCCTCATTACCGCTGCCATAAAACAGAAAAGCATAGAGAGATCAACAAAGCTCTTATGCTCAACAACCTTCTCTATGCAAGAACAAATAGGGAAATGATTTTTCATTATCAAAGCCCTACCGCCAATATTTATTCCAATATCTCCAACTTTCCAGGGGCTTTTCAGATCTCCTCTCCTTCTCCCTTTTTTCGTGGGGTTCCCGCAATTATCTGTGGAGCCGGTCCATCTTTAAAGGAACAGCTTCCTCTACTTGAGACACTCAAAGATCGAGCGCTTTTTTTTGCTGGGGGCTCTGCAATCAATGCTCTTAGCAATAATCATATTATCCCTCACTTTGGAGGGACTGTAGATCCCAACCCGGAGCAACTCCACCGCATGCGGAACCATGCGGGTTTTATGGTTCCCCTACTTTTCAGTACACGAACACATAAACAGTCCTTAAGTCAATTTGGAGGAGAGTTGCTTTACCTCCCTCTTCCCAATGCAGACTATGGCATTAACAATTGGCTACATGAGAAATTTGGTATTCAAACAATCCAAAGCCCTGAAGCTATTTCAATCCCTCAAGTCTTGATGCACATGGCAAGACTTCTTGGCTGCGATCCAATCATTCTTGTTGGGATTGATCATGCTTACACAGAAGGGAAGAATTATGTGGAGGGGATTGAGGAGCAAACGATAGCCAAGCAGGGAACTTTGCAGGAAACAAGCATCCAAGGAAAAACAATTTCTACGCGCTGGGAGTGGCTGACCGAAAGCAGCCTTTTTGCGGACTACATCGCTAAATACCCAGATACAACTTTTATCAATGCTACTGCTGAGGGGCTCCCTATGCGCGATGTCTCTCATCAACCTCTTCCTGAAGTGGTAGAGCAGTTTTTAAAAAGAGAGTATGACACCCAAGGCCTTGTGCATCAATGGATACATACGGAACTTAAACCACCTCTTGCAAAAGAAGATATCTCTGCCTTTTTCAAAGAAGTAAAAGAGCATCTAAAGGAGGCGACTCCTATCCTTAGGCAGGGAGCAGAACAAATCCGATCCATTCAAAGAATCGTGGAGTCTGGAGGAAAAACTCTGCCCGTTCAGTCTATTAAGCAGGTCACCTCTTCAAAAGAGCGACTGCAAACGAACCCTGCCTATACACATATTTTAGAACCTGCAAGCTATGCACACCATGTCCAACTCTCACGCAGGTTTGCTCTTACAGAAGATTGGAGTGAAAACCCCTCCTTTGATAGAGAGGTTTTAAAAAAACGATTTTATCTTGCTGCTGAAGAAATGGGCTTCCTATATCAGGTGGCTCAAACCCACTGCTCAATCCTAGATCAATTCATTTCAAAAATGGATAGCGAGACAACCCATAAATAGCGCTGTCCCCTTTCCTATACTGAGGTATTCACTCATGACTAAGCACGTTGCTAAAGAGCTACAGTCGATCTCTGCTCCTCTAACCGATGACGAGCGTTTAAGAAAAGTTTTGCATATTGCAGATCTGATCCAGCAGTCAGCTCTGAAAGAGGTGCAATTTAGAGAAAGAGCTCAGCTACAACGCTTAAGCCGCAT
Source organism: uncultured bacterium (assembly GCA_964460785.1). Lineage (GTDB taxonomy): Bacteria > Chlamydiota > Chlamydiia > Chlamydiales > CAYWQB01 > CAYWQB01. The sequence continues at coordinate 213,897 of CAYWQB010000003.1, read as the reverse complement.
GATGACAGACCTCAAAGGAAAGAGTTTCACACAAGCTTTAACCGATCAGAGTTTTCGCTCTCCCTCTGTAGAGAGAACGGTCAATCAAGTGCTTCATTTAGTCAAGGAGTATGGCCTGCCCAAGTTCCTCTTATGGCAAGACCGTATCAAGTGGTATGGTTTTCGTTTCGCTTGCCTATTGAGTAAGAAAAAAGCAGGCCAAGAGCTCCTTCATAACCTGAGGTCTGAAGCATCCTCTGTGATCTTAGCAGGAGAAAAAGAGCCTCTGACAGCTCATATCCAAAAAAGACTCTCCCAAGGCATTTCTGTGAATATCAACAGGATTGGAGAGGCTGTTTTGGGTGAAGAAGAGGCAAAGTCTCGTCTCTCTTTATACTTAAACGACCTACAAAACCCTCTGATTGATTACATTTCAGTAAAGATTTCAAATCTTTATAGCCAAATCTCTCTTCCCGCATGGCAACAATCAAAAACAGCAATCAAAGAACGCCTCTCCCAGCTCTATGCGGGTGCTCTTGCCCACCGCTGCTTGAAAACAGGCACCCCTAAGTTTGTCAACTTGGATATGGAGGAGTACCGAGATTTACAACTAACTCTTGAGTCCTTCATGGAAGTGCTAGACAAGGAGTCTTTTCTTCCCCTATCTGCAGGCATTGTTTTACAGAGCTACCTTCCCGATTCTTTTGTTTTGCAGCAGCAACTTACAGAATGGGCAAGTCAACGAGTGGCAAGAGGAGGGCAACCGATTAAAATCCGCCTTGTGAAAGGAGCCAATCTTATGATGGAACGTGTGGAGTCCTCACTAATGGGCTGGCCACAAGCTCCTTATGCAAGCAAGGCTGCGACAGATGCAAACTTTAAGCGGATGCTTTTTTATGGGCTCGATCATTTAGATAGTGTGCACCTAGGCATAGGAAGCCACAATCTTTTTGATATTGTTCTCACCCTTATCTTATGCCAAGAGCGAAGGATAGATAAACATGTAACTTTTGAAATGTTAGAAGGGATGAGTCCCCACACGCGCAGAGTCATCAAAAAGATCGCCCCGAATCTTCTTCTTTATTGTCCCACTTCATCTAAGCATGACTTTCACAATGCCATCACCTACCTAACACGTAGGTTAGATGAAAATACAGGAGAGGAAAATTTTCTCCGCCAAGCCTTAACTCTTACTCCTTCGAAAAAAGCATGGAAACAGCAAGCTGAAGCATTCAAGAGCGCCTATGCCAAGCGCAATGATACTTTTATTGGGCACCGAAAAAGTCAAAATCGCCTCTCTGATTCTCCCTTTTGTACGGCTCCAGGCTCTTTTAAAAACTGCCCAAATACAGACTGGAGTCTGTCGCAAAATAGAAAGTGGGCAAATAACATCTACCAAACTTGGTATGACAAAGAGTTTGACCTACTTCCTATTAGCACTGGGCAAGAGCTCCATACAAACCCTTCTGAATCTACGTTTGGCTTTGACCCTTCAAGACCAGAAAGAGCGCATCGCTATCAATATACCCTAGCCAGCTCTGAAAAAATCAACCAAGCAATCCAGACAGCTAAAGAGTATAGCCCAAGTTGGATGGAGCGCTTTTTCTCAGGGGAGATCACCCCCATTCTTCGTGCAGTGGCTCAAGAGGTCTCTAAAGAACGAGGCAACCTGATTGGAGCCTGCATTTTAGATGGAGGGAAGACCCTTTCTGAGGCTGATGGAGAAGTCTCTGAAGCAATCGATTTTATCAACTATTACTGCGATCAAATTGAAAAAATAAAGGGAGAAGACTATCCAGGCATTCACCTGACTCCTAAGGGGTGCACCCTTGTAGCTTCCCCTTGGAATTTCCCCTGTGCAATCCCTATAGGAGGAATCAGTTCTGCTCTCCTCACAGGAAACTGTGTGCTATTCAAACCAGCTCCTGAAGCGACTTTGGTTGGCTGGCAACTGGTCAACTGCTTCTGGAGAGCTGGTGTGCCTATGGAGGCTCTCCAATTTATCCCCTGCAGAGAAGATCCTGAGGGAAGTGCATTGATTCAAGACAAACGCATCTCTCAAGTCATTTTAACAGGAGGCACAAATACCGCGCTCAACTTTCTATCTATGCGTCCCTCTTTAGATCTACATGCAGAGACAGGAGGAAAAAATGCTCTTATCATCTCTGATCTTGCAGACAAAGACTTAGCAATTAAAGACCTCATCCACTCTGCCTTTGGGCATGCTGGACAAAAATGCAGTGCTGCCAGCCTTGGGGTCCTCTTGAAGGAAGTTTACAGAGACCCATCCTTTTTCAAGCAGCTCAAAGATGCTGCTCAAAGCTTACATGTAGGTTCTGCTTGGGATCCTGCAACCAAAGTTTCTCCATTAATTGTTCCCCCTCATGGAAAGTTATTGCGCGCGCTTACAGAGCTTGAAAAAGGGGAGTCTTGGCTTGTTGAGCCAAAACAAGATCCAAAAAACCCTCGCTTATGGTCCCCTGGCATTAAATATGGGATCAAAGAGCGCTCTCCAGCTCATTTGATCGAGTTTTTTGGGCCTCTTTTATCCTTGAGAGAAGCTAACAATTTAAAAGAGGCTATCCAGTTTGTGAACCAAACATCGTATGGCTTAACCTCAGGCCTCCACTCTCTAGATAGACGCGAACAAGAAGTATGGAAAAAAGAAATCCAAGCAGGCAACTGCTACATTAACAGGGAAATTACAGGAGCCATCGTCCAAAGACAACCCTTTGGGGGCTGGAAAAATAGCTCCTTTGGAACAGGCTTCAAAGCGGGAGGCCCTCACTACCTCATGCAACTTGCTAAAATAGAACAAACAAGCTTGCCTCCAACCCAAACACCTTCCCATCACTCTTTAACGATTTTTTCTGGATATGCAGAAAAAATCTTATCTAAAGCGGATTTTATCATTTTTAAAAGTAGTTTAGAAAACTACCTTCATGCTTGGGCCAAACTCTCGCAAGATCAAGATCCTTCCCTGATCCTTGGCCAAGACAATCTGCTCCAGGTAAAACCTCTATCTTCTCTTTGCCTACGTATACAAGATCAAAAAAACCTTTTAGATACCTTCCGGGTATTAAGTATTGTCTTGCTATTGAAAATCCCAGCCACGATTACTCTATGCCCTACCTTAAACCTTCTCTCTAAATTAAAAAGCATTCCTCAAGTCGCTCTTTTAGGCCCTGTAGAACAATTTCAAAAAGATTTTTTAAACCGCTTAGCTGATGGACAGTACTCCTCTGTGCGCCTTCTCAGTCCTCCCTCCTCTGAAATTTACCAAGCAGCATCAATAAAAGGGACGCGCATTATCTCAACTCCGATTCTTGCTACAGGAGCTGTTGAACTCCTTTACTATACAAAAGAAAGAAGCCTCAGTGTAAACTACCACCGCTATGGGAATTTAGGACTTCGAGAAAGAGAGAAAAGAGCGCCCTTATGTCCGAGCTGTTCACCGGATTAAATGATCAACAAAAAGCTGCTGTTTGTCACCTTCAAGGGCCTGCTCTTGTCCTAGCAGGAGCAGGAAGTGGAAAAACACGTGTATTGACCACTCGTATTGCGCACCTCATTCAAGAGGGAGTTTCTCCTCGACGCATTTTAGCCTTAACGTTCACAAATAAGGCAGCGCGAGAAATGAGTGAGAGAGTTCACTCCATGTGCCAGCAAAGAGTCTGGGTCTCCACTTTTCATAGCTTGGGCTTTGCTCTTCTAAATGAAATTGTTCCTTCTCTTTTTGACTACACCCCAACTCTGGTTGATGAAGAAGATAGTCGCAAGCTGATCAAGCGCGCTGCAGATCTTGTCGGAGGAATGAAAGAATTATTCACTCCAAAAGATATTCGCAATACGATTTCCCTTTGGAAAAACCAGCTATTTTCCCCTGAGCAAGTCCTTGAAGACGCAAAGGAACGAGAGCACCGCCTTCTAGCTGAAACCTACCAGGCATATCAAAAAGAGAAAGAAAAGATGCGGGCGGTAGATTTTGATGATTTAATTTACCTACCCGTGAAGCTGTTCAAGCAGTATCCAGATTTACAGCAAAAAATTCAAAAGCGCTGGGATTACCTCCTCGTGGATGAGTACCAAGACACCAATGCATCACAGTTTGCTTTTGTCCAATCTCTTTTAACTCCTCCCTATAACTTTTTTGCTGTGGGAGACCCGGACCAGACCATTTATTCATGGAGAGGTGCTGATCTAAGCAATGTGCTAGACTTTGAAAAGCATTTCCCTCAAACCACCGTCTACAAGCTTGAGCAGAATTACCGCTCAACACCGCAAGTGTTAGAAGCGGCCAACCATCTAATCGAAAACAATAGCCAAAGGCGAGAGAAGCAACTTTGGACCCCTCGAGATAATGGCCCTAAGATCTCACGTATTCGAGCAGAAGATGGATTTGATGAGGCAGAACTCATTGCTGAAGAAATTGCCTACCTCATTGAAGAAGAAAAAATATGCCCATCAAAAATTGCGATTTTTTACCGCACGAATGCTCAATCTGAACCTTTTGAAAGCGCTCTTACCGAGCAAAATATCCCCTTCAAAATTGTAGGCTCCACAGGTTTTTACCAAAGAAAAGAGATCAAAGATCTTCTTGCCTTTTTGCGTATTATCCCTTTTGAAAAAGACATCCTCTCTTTATCTCGCGTGCTAGGTTTAATTGATGGGGGGTTTGGAGCAAAAACAGTGCAATCTCTTAGAGAAGACTTTGAGAAAGCGGCCCTCCCTATCTCTGCCTATTGTCAAGCTGCTTTACAAGGCCAACGGGAGCTTCGCCTGCGCGCCAAGCAAAGGCAAGCTCTGGAACAGCTTTACACTCTTCTACAGCAACTCTCTGCTAGCTCTTCCTCCCTTTCCAAGACCATTCAAGCACTCATTCATCACCCCTTGTTTGATACCCCCCTATCGAAAGACTCTCTGACAGCCTCTTCACGAAGAGAGCACCTAGCAAGCTTTTTAGATAAAGCAGTCCGATATGAGCAGGCTCATCAAGAAGCTACCCTCAAAGATTTCTTAAACTCTTTAACACTTGCTCCTACAGATGACTGGGAACAGCAGAATCACAAAACCGTTTCACTCATGTCTCTCCATCATGGTAAAGGGCTCGAGTTCCCCACTGTCTTTTTAGTGGGCTTAGAAGAGGGCCTACTACCTCACTTAAACTCTCTTAACGACCCTACAAAGCTTGAAGAAGAGCGTAGACTACTCTATGTAGGGATCACACGCTCTATGCATAACCTCTACCTATCCCATGCTCGCTATCGCAGCTTATGGGGAAGAGAGCGTACACAAACTCCGAGCCGTTTTTTACGAGAGGTGCCTCACCACCTGACACAAACCGTTGAGTGGGTTTCTCAATAAGCTTAGGTTGAAAGCCTTCTAATTCTCCTTTAAAATTTTTTATTTAACGGCTATCATGAGATCTAGCCTGATCTAGAAGGAGGGAGGATGCAGCAACCCCCATCGCTTCACTTTCAACAAAAGCAGCAACAAAGCCTAAAGCAAACACAGAGACTCATTATGTCTCCGCAAATGCAGCAAGCTTTGCACCTGTTACAAATGCCTATCATGGAACTTTCAGCGGTCGTCTCCGCTGAAATGGAGCAAAACCCTGTTCTCGAATATGATGAGGGGGGGACAAGTGAAGAAGAGTGGGAAGCTGAGATTGACTCTACAGAAAAAGAGATGGACTTTGAGCACTCAGAGTTTGAAGTCTTTCAGCAGCTCGGTGAAGAGTTTCAAGAGTATTACTTAGAAAATGAACCTCCTCGTCCTTATAAAACCCAAGAAGAAAAGGCCCTACAGAGCTATATGGAAAGCTCGATCCAGAGCTCCGAATCTCTGTTCCAGCATCTGATGAAACAGGCAAAAGAAAGCTTTGATGGCAAAAAGCAGCGCCACCTAGCCAAGCTTTTGATTGGCAACTTTGATGAAAGAGGATTCCTCACGACACCCATACAGGAAATTGCTCTACTAAATGAGGAAAAAGAAAAAGACCTCCTGGCTGTTCTGAAAGAAATCCAAACCTTTTCTCCTGCAGGGGTCGGAGCAAAAGACCTACAAGAATCTCTTCTTATTCAGCTCAAGCTCAGGAAAAAAGCCAACACTCTTGCTTATCAGATAGTGCAAAACCACTTTGACGATATGCTGCATAATCGCCTGCCTGCAATTCGCAAAAAAACCAAAGCCTCGATTCAAGAGATTCAAACAACAATCCAAGCAGAAATTGCAAAACTAGACTTACACCCAGGAATTACCTTTTCTCCAAGCCCAAATCACCCCATTACTCCTGATGTCACACTACAAGTAGAAAATGGGACCATTGAAATCTTTATCAATGAGGACAGTGTCCCAGGACTCAAAATCAACCGCAAATATTTAAAAATGCTATCCGAAGGCACTGCAACAGCAGAAACGAAAGACTACATTAAAAGTAAAATATCTTCAGGCAAGTGGTTGATGCGTAATATCTATCAACGGAATGATACACTCCACCGCATTGTGTCTTATATTTCCAAGAAGCAAAAAAAGTTTTTTATGCACCCTGAAGGGAAGTTAAAACCCATGACAATGAAAGAGGTTGCTGAAGCTTTAGAGGTCCATGAATCAACTGTAGCCCGTGCATGCACAAACAAGTACCTTGCCTGTGACAAAGGCCTCTATACCCTACGCTCCTTTTTTACCAATGCCTATGCGCGGGATATGGGATCTGATGTCTCATCTACTACAGTGAAAGACCTCATTTTAGAAATCATCCAAAAAGAGGATAAAGCTAAGCCCTTATCTGATGAGGCTATTTCACTAAAGGTTAGCGAAAAAGGAATTCATTGTGCCCGGCGTACTGTAGCTAAGTATCGTTATGAATTAGGGATCGGCAACACAAGCCAACGCCGCCAATATCACTGAAAATAAAGAGAGCGAAAAAATTGATCGCGGAAGGTAGAGCCACGAGAGATCTTTTGATAGATCTGCTCTGCTGTCAGGTCTGCAAAAGAGGTAATCTCTGAGGGACTTAACCGGATCAAAAAAGCATCTTTTCTTTTTAAAGGACTGATCTTTGCTAGCTTCTTTCTAACTTTGTTCACTTTTTGCCAGGTTTGCCAAGCGCGAAAAACCTCTATACAGAGAAAGAGAGGGAGAGCAAGACGCATACAACTAGATAAAACCACTCCACTCATCGCATTGGATGCCTGGAGAAACAAGTCTGCACTTAACTGCATGGCGGTGAAAAAGAGCAAAAAGATACAAGACAACCGGGTTTGAAACAGCGCTCCCCAGCGATACCTCCAAGGGCTTGGTGAGAGGATATGAGCTAAAATTTCCTCATAAGGAGAAGATAGGTAAGGTTCTCGACAAATATGAATGCATTCATGGAAAAGAACGTCTTGTGTTGATTTAGACCTTTTATTGAGAACAATTTTGGGAGGAATCGATGGAGCAAGCTCCACATACCCTTTATGCCAGGGCCTCATAGACGCAAAGCTCACCTGTATATTTTCTAAAGAAAGATCCAAAGAATCTATATCAATGGGATGGCTCAACGAACATTTTCGCATGACAGAGCTTTCATAGCGCCTTCTAAATGCGCACTCATCTTCACTTTCTAAAGGAAAGAATCCTTTTCGATTGCACGCAACCAATAATTCTTTTGATAAATTCAATGCAAAACCAAAACAAACTAAAACATTTACTAAAAATACTAAATAATACTATTCATTGAAAACAATAGCTTTTAATAGTAAATTGCAAAGAAAAAGATTTTCCATTCGCTGCCGATCTTCGTCTTTACAAGAGAGGTTCTCTAAGTGTAAGGTGGCGAACATTTCGAAAATGTGCTCCATAAATTCTTAATTAGAGAAAGGAAGACCGATTTATGGGTAAAGCCCTAATTATTGTAGAGTCGCCTGCAAAAATCAAAACTTTGAAAAAGTTTCTTGGCAGCAACTACTTATTCGCTTCATCCGTTGGGCATATCTGCGACCTACCCAAACGGGGCTTTGGCATTGATATCGAAAATAAGTTTACCCCTCAATATGAGGTGTTAGAGGATAAGCAACAGGTAGTCGATGAGCTCAAACGCCTAGCTAAAATGGCAGACCAAGTCTACCTTGCTCCTGACCCCGACCGTGAAGGAGAAGCGATTGCATGGCATATTGCTTCTTTACTCCCGAAAGAATGTAAGATTCAACGAGCGACCTTTTACTCCATTACGCAGTCTGAGGTAAAAAAAGCCCTTAGCCAACCACGAGAAATTAACCAGGCACTTGTAAATGCTCAACAAGCTAGGCGCCTTCTTGATCGTATTGTTGGATACAAAATCTCTCCTCTCTTAGTGCGAAGAGTACAAGGAAAGGGTTCTGTCTCTGCAGGGCGCGTACAATCTGTGGCCCTGAAAATTGTTGTAGATAGAGAGCGCGCTATCCGAGCCTTTCAACCGATTGAGTACTGGACCATCAAAGCCAAACTAAAACCTGACACCGATCAACTTTTCGAAGCGCAACTGATCACTATTGATGGGCTAAAGATCGAAAAAGAGCCTGTAGAAGGCAAAGACGTTTTTCTCTTAAACAATGAAAAGGTTGCTGAAGAGATCCTTTCAGATCTCAAAGCGCAACCTTTCCATATCCAAAAAATTCAGAAAAAAGAGAAGAAACGCCACCCCGTTCCTCCTTTTATTACCTCGACGCTACAGCAAGAAGCAAGCCGCCACCACGGCTTCTCATCGGCGCGCACAATGCGCTTAGCACAAGATCTTTATGAAGGGGTCAGCACAGCTAATGGGGAAACCACAGAAGGTCTTATTACCTACATGAGAACAGACTCTGTGCGTCTTGCTCCTGAAGCTGTTCAAGCAGCTCGCAGCTTTATAAAAAATACCTTCGGAGACAAGTTTTTACCTGCGAAAGAGCGCTCCTATGCTACGAAAAAAAGTGCGCAAGATGCTCACGAAGCAATCCGACCTGCAAGCTTAGATAGACCTCCAGAGTCTTTAAAAGAGGTACTCTCCACAGACCAACTCAAGCTATATACTCTGATTTGGAAACGCTTTATTGCCTGCCAAATGGAAAGTGCAGTCTACGATACAGTCAGCATCGATATTCAAGCTGGCGAACGTTTTGGTTTAAGAGCGACTGGCTCAACTCTGAAGTTCTCAGGGTTTCTTGCGATCTATGAAGAAAAAGATGATGACGATGAGGGAGATAAAGCAAACTTACTCCCCCACTTAGAACAATCCACCCCTATTTCTTGTGAAGAAGCGACAAAAGAGCAATCTTTTACAAAACCCCCTCCACGATTTTCTGAAGCTTCCCTCGTAAAGGAACTTGAAAAATCTGGTGTCGGCCGCCCTTCGACTTATGCAACCATCATGAGCAAAATCCAAGACCGCTCTTACACTGTAAAAGAAAAGGGACGCTTAATCCCAACAGAACTCGGTGAAGTGATTTGCTCCTTTTTAGAGAACTGCTTCCCACAGATCATGAACCTCAACTTCACCGCCCACCTTGAAGATGATCTTGAAGAAGTGGCCGCCAACCATAAAGACTGGATTGCCCTTCTTGAAGGGTTTTGGAGTGAGTTTTCTCCCTACATTGACAAGGCTGAAAAGGAGGGGTTTGTCCCCAAACTTCCTACGGACCTTCCTTGCCCAAAGTGTGGGCATACCCTACAAAAAATCTGGTCTAAATCTCGCTATTTTTATGGCTGCTCGAATTATCCTGACTGTGACTATACCTCAAGCCAAGAAGAGCTTGCATTCGATAAAAGTGAATATGCAGAGGACTTTAACTGGGAGCAACCTTGCCCCATTTGTCAGTCAGCAATGAAAATTCGCCATGGACGCTTTGGAGCCTTTTTAGGATGTTCCAACTACCCAAAGTGCAGAGGAACTGTTACTGTTCCAAAAAAGGGAGAGGAAATCCCTTCTGCTGAAGAGCTTCCTTCCTGCCCAGCAAAAGAGTGTCCGGGCATGCTAACAGCAAGAAAGTCTCGCTTTGGCAAGATTTTCTACTCCTGCTCAACCTTCCCAGATTGCAATGTCATTGGGAATTCGATAGAAGAGGTGCTAGAAAAGTATCGCGACCACCCAAGAACTGCCTATGAGAAAAAGCGCAAGGGTGCAAAGAAAAAAGCGACGACAAAAAAGAGCTCCAAAAAAGCAACTAAGAGCAAGTCAACAAAGCCACGAGGTCCTACATACACGCCTTCAGCAACCTTGCAAAAAGTGATCGGCGAAGGGTCTTTCACTCGCGGTGAAGTAACGAAAAAGCTTTGGGAGTATATCAAAAAACAAGAGCTTCAGGATCCAGAGAACAAGCGCATGATTCGTCCTGATGATGAACTTGCAAAAGTGTTTGATACAAAAGAGCCTGTAGAAATGTTTCAGCTTGCCAAGCTCATCTCTCCTCATTTAGAGCGCCCCTAAAAAGGCGCTTGCCAAGAGAGAGCTGCTTCATTTTTTTTGACCTTTAGCTGGACTTGCGATGTGTAGAGTTCGGATAAAAGAACTCCAGCAAGAGCTCCTGCCAAGTCATAAGCCAAATCTTTCTTGCTAAAGTGATTCCCAACCTCTTGTGCGTCTATAGCCTCCTTAACTACACCTGGAACCATCGCAAGCCCTGTTGCAAGAGCTATCCGCGGGCCTTTAGACAGATGTGTCTTGTATGTTACAACCTGGTCTGCCAAAGCACCTAGCACTCCAGATACAGCAAAGTGCTGAACCTTATCCTGTTGAGGAGCTGCACAGAGGATCCAGGGAGCAAAAATCATTCCAAAGAACCACCCTTTTAACATCACTTACCTCCATTAATTTTTCATTATCTTCAAGAAAATATTTAATAACTATTGATGTTTTCAGCTGGAGGAATTATCCCCATGAATGAATGGGAGGGATCTATGAATGTGTGGCTTGGAACATCTATAGGCTTTGCTTTATTCTTTATGATATCTGTACTTTGGGCCTCTCCGCCAATCATTATTGCTCATCGAGGCGGAGCAAAGCACAAACCTGAAAATACTGTAGAAGCTTTTCGATGTTGCTTAGATCATGGCGTTTTAGCGATTGAACTTGATGTTCAACTCACCAAAGATCTCATCCCCGTCGTTTTTCATGATGAAACCATAGGTCGTCTAACAAATAAAGTAGACAATCGCTCTATCCAGGAACTAACTCTTGAAGACGTGCGCCAGCTTGAAGTTGGTGGCTGGTTTTCCCCTGAATACCATGGGGAGCCGATCCCTACCTTACAAGAAGTTTTGCAAATGCTTCCTCCTCACGTACACCTAATGGTTGAGGTCAAAGATCATCAAAACAACCAAGCACAAACCGCAAAATCTGTAGCAGCAACCCTTAATCAATATGGAAAGCATTTGCCAAATCTAGTGACTGGTTCCCTTGAACCAGGCTTAGTGGCAGCAATGAAAAAAGAAACCTTCATCTGCCCAATTATTGGCATTGTCGATACTAAAGAAGATTTATACTCGTTTCTAAAGCTCGGCTTAGACCATTTTGCAGTAAACCAAGACCTCATCAAAAGTGGCACTTTTCACTCTCTTGCAGGCAACCAGGTGAAAAAACTGTGGAGCTGGACTGTTAATGACCCTACAGATTTACCTCACCTATTACAGATGAATGTGGAAGGAATCATTACTGATGATCCTCCAGCTATTCAGCAAGCTTTACTTAGCCATAATTAACCAACAACTGCTCTAGCTTCCTTAAGCGGTCTCGAATGTCTGCAGCCTCTTCAAACTTCCACTGATTCGCCGCTTCATGCATCTCTTTACGTAGCTTTTCAATCATTTTTTCAATTTCTGACTTAGAAAGAAGAGCCTCCTCAGAGCTTTGAGCTGGAGTCTCTTTCGCAAGCTCTTCTTCATCAGGGAAAAGCTCATCCCGGTTTTTATAGATAGTGCGCGGTGTGATCCCATGTTTCTTATTATGCTCCTGCTGCTTTGCTCTACGCTCGCGCATAATTCGTAAAGCTCTACGCATGCTTTGTGTTTCACGGTCAGCATACATAATGACATAACCATTTGCATTACGAGCCGCACGCCCACAAGTTTGAATTAGGGAAGTTTCACTACGTAAAAAGCCTTCTTTATCCGCATCTAAAATAGCAACGAAACAGACTTCAGGGATATCTAATCCCTCTCTCAATAGATTAATACCGACGAGAACATCATAACTCCCCTTACGCAAATCCTCGATAAGCTGCATGCGCTCCACTGTATCTATATCTGAATGAAGATACTTTGCTCGCACAGAAAGCTCTTGTAAATAGCCTGTCAACTCCTCCGAAAGACGTTTAGTAAGAGTGGTCACTAGAACTTTTCCTCCGGATGCAACGACCTTGCGGATTTCTGCAATGCAGTCATCCACTTGCGTTGAAGCTGGACGAACTTCAATCTCTGGGTCTAATAAGCCTGTCGGACGAATAATCTGCTCAACAACTTGCCCATGGGAGTATGTATGCTCCCACTCCCCTGGTGTAGCAGAAACACAAACACACTGAGGAACCTTATTTGTAAACTCTTCAAAAGTTAAGGGACGGTTATCATAGGCAGAAGGTAAACGAAACCCATAGCGAACAAGCGAGTCTTTTCGCGACCGATCTCCATGATGCATGGCTCGCAATTGAGGAATTGTCTGATGTGACTCATCAATAAAAATAAGAAAATCATCAGGAAAGTAATCTAAAAGGCAGTCTGGAGGCTCTCCCTCTTGCCTGCCACTAAAGTGTCGCGAATAGTTTTCTATCCCTTTACAAAACCCTAGCTGCTTGATGCGCTCAAGGTCATGACAGGTGCGTTCATGGATACGCTGCTGCTCAATGAGCAAGTTATGCTCAGCAAAATATTGCTCTCTCCCCTTTAACTCTTCTTGGATACGCTTGATTGCATCTTCTCGCACAGATTCAGGTGTCACATGGTGAGATCCTGGATAGAGATGGACCTTCTGCTCCCTTGAGAGCAGGTTTCCAGTCAGGCTATCGATGCGGCTAATGCGCTCGATTTCATCTCCGAAAAACTCTATACGAAGAGCTATATTTTCCTCATAGGAGGGAAAGACCTCTAAAATATCCCCACGCAGACGAAATGTTCCTCGTGCAAAATCCATTTCATTGCGCTTGTACTGCATCGCAACTAAGTGCAGTAGAATGCGATCCCGGCGTATTTCTTCTCCGACTCGTAGAGAAAGCCGCATCCCAGAGAAAAACTCCGGAGAGCCAAGGCCATAAATACAAGAGACAGAAGCAATCAACACAACATCTCTCCTTTCAAGAAGAGCTGTCGTAGCTCGAATCCTTAACTGATCAATGCGATCATTGATACTCATATCTTTTTCAATATAGGTATCGGACCGTGGGAGGTATGCTTCTGGCTGGTAATAGTCATAATAAGAAACAAAGTACTCCACCGCGTTTTCAGGAAAAAATTCCCTAAACTCTTGATATAGCTGAGCCGCAAGTGTTTTATTATGAGCAAGGATCAGAGCTGGCCGCCCCATTTGCTGAATGACGTTAGCCATAGTAAAGGTTTTGCCTGAACCTGTAATCCCCAGCAACACCTGACACCAATGCTTTGCCTCAATCCCTTTGACAAGCTGATCGATCGCTTTTGGCTGGTCACCACTTGGCTTATAAGAGCTTTTCAGGTTGAACAAAGTTGTCATGACCCACTGCGCGCAATTCTCGAAATTTTATTCCACAGACCAGAAATTCCCATTGCGGAGCGAACAGCTTTTAATGTCGCTGCAGCCACCTCTCGCATATGCATTGTTCCTTCATAAAGGACTTGCTCCACATACTTGGGCTCTTTTTCGATCTCTTTTCTTTTTTCATGAATAGGCTTTAAAAAGCTTCTTAGTTCCTCAAAAAGAAAATCTTTTACCTCAACATCGCTCACTCGCCCCTCTTGGTAACGAGCTTTAAACTCTTCAACTTTTTCTTTTTGGTGAGAGAAGGCATCCAGATAAGAAAAGACGGGGTTGCCCTCAACTGTGCCAGGAATATCTGCTCGTACCCTATTGGGGTCGGTATACATTTTGCGCACTTTTTTTCTAAGTGTTGCCTCATCATCAGAAAGTAAAATTGCATTCCCTGCAGACTTACTCATTTTTCCTTGGCCATCTGTTCCTATTAAAGTTGGAACCTCTCCAATCAAGGGTTCAGGTACTGGAAAGACCTCTCCATAAAGTTGATTGAACTTTTTGGCTAGGTCTCTTGTGACTTCAACATGCGCGAGGTTATCTTTCCCTACAGGAACAAGGTCTGCACGAGATAGTAAAATATCCGCAGACTGCAAGACAGGGTAGCCAATCAAGCCAAAAGGAAGACTATTTTCATCTAAGTGCGCATTCCTTGCCATTTCTTTTAAGCTGGGAAGACCTGTGAGTCGACTCAAACCAAGAAGCATGCTTAAAAAAACATGCAATTCGGTCACCTCTGGGACCGCAGACTGTAAGTAGATGGTGGCCTGTTTCGGGTCTATCCCACAGGACAGATAATCAATGACAAGCTGGCGCACATGGTCTCGTACTGCAAGAATATCACTTTTTTCCTTCTTGGTGGTCAGTACATGTAAGTCTGCGATAATAAAGTGACAGTGGTACTTAGACTGCAGACGTACACGGTTAGCGAGTGTTCCAACATAGTGCCCAAGATGAAGCTGTCCCGTTGGGCGATCACCTGTTAAAATATATTTTTTTTCTTCTGTCATCACGAATTCCTTATAAGTAGCACTTGTTGAGACACTCAAGAAAGCCACCAGCATCGGCAACTTGAAGAGCAATGATAATCAAAAACACAATAAAAGCAGCCACCATCAGCCCTCGCCCTCCAGGGAATGCCACCTCAGATCGATGCCCGCGCTTATAGCGCTGCACCCACACCATGCAAATAGGTAAAATCCCCAACAGAACAGCAACAAAAATTCCTGCATACTCTAGAGCAATGGCAAAAATTCTAGGGTAGGTCCAAACAAAAAATAAAGGAGGCAAGAATGTTAATGCTGTCACAATTAATCGGCTAGAATGAGACCGGTCTAGCTTCAATCCATCTGTCAAGAAGTCAGCCAAGCTAAACGTCACCCCAAGAAACGAAGTCAAAATAGCAAAAGCATGTAAGGAGTGCGCTGAAAAAGTTAGCGTGGGATTTTCAAATAGAGCAATGAGAGGCACCGTGACCGACCCCCCAGAACGCCAAGCCGAAATTAAGCTATTTTCACCATGAATAGGAATCATTCCATAGATAAGCGTCTGCCATAACAAGTAGACAACGAGAGGCACTGTTGCCCCTACAGTAAGGCAAATACGAAGCTTACGAATATCTCTATCTAGGTATTGAACAAGTGATGGAATCACAATGTGAAAACCAAAAGAAGTAGCAATCACAGGAGCGGACAACATGAGGTGGCTCCAGCTCGCTTCAGCAAAAATATTTTGCTCAAAGTGAGAGGAAGCAAAATAGGCAATCACCAGATAGGAAATAATCAAGCCAGCCATGAATATACGGTTTGAGTAATCCACCATCTTAGCTCCCATATAGACAAAGAGAGCAAACAAGATAAGCATAGGAATGGGCTCTAACCACCCAGGAAAAGTAATATGAAATAAGGATTGAGCCATTCCAGCAATCAGCTCTCCACTCCCTGCAAGATAGGCTGCAGTCAAACAGTAAAGCAAAAGAAGATAAGCGACCCAACTCAGCCACTTACCAGGGCGCCCCAAGGTATACGTAGCCATTGTGATCATGTTGGCTCCATTGGGCATTTTGAGGGCGACTTCGAGAATCAAGAAAGCTGAGAAGAACAAAAAGAACCAGCAAGCTAAAAGCAAAATAATGGAAGGGACAAAGCCCGCTCCAGCAGTCAAAACAGGGAGAACAAGCATTGCACCCCCAATCGTTGTACCCGCAACTAGTAGGATGCCACCTAAAAGTTTATTCATGATTCATCTCCTACCCATAAAGTTCAATTAAGCCAGTTTGTCGAGCAACTCCGAGAAGAATGAGAGCAACCGAAACGCCTAGCAACAAATATAGTAATGGAGTTCCACCTCGCACAAGGGGACGAGCCTCCGAGCCCTTTCTCTTTCTTAAGCGAAAGACCATGAGTACAGGAAGAATACCAAATAACACAGTTGCCCCAAAGGCTCCGGCGTACTCAAGGCAAGCGTAAAAGATCGTCGGGTAAACCATCCCTAAAAGAAAAGGAGGAATCAGTACCAATGAACAAAGGCCGATCGACCGCATGCCACCTTTTTTGATGCGCAAGCCATCAGAAAGAAAGTCAACAAAACTCAAAGACTGCGCTAAAAATGAAGTGGTCAAGGCAAAAAATGCAAACCCTTGCGCCGCTAACTGTAAGTGAGGGCTCCCTGTGAACTGACGAATGGCCTGTGTAGCAGGAACGCCCTTTTCAAACGCCTCTCGCAGCCCTGCACTGCCTTCAACAGGAAGAACCCCTAAAGCAGCGAGCTCCCACAATAGATATACTGCTAGAGGAAAAAGAGAACCTGTCACAATCGCCAGTACAATAGAGCGGCGGTCTCCTTTTAAATATCGATAGAGAGAAGGAACAATGTTGTGGAAGCCAAATGAGACAATCAATGCAGGTAAGACACCAAAAGCTACAAGAGGCTCTTGGCGTAAAATAAGCTTTGCATCAATCACAGGCAGACAAACAGCCATGAGGATCCCATAACTCAAAACAAGGCCTACCATTAACAAACGGTTGAAAAGGTCTACAGACCTCGCTCCCAGATAAACAATAAACCCAAAAAGAGCGGTAAATAATAAGCTCCCAGTCTGAGAACCTATCTCCACGTGGAACAGGTGTTCCATCAAGTCTGAAAAAAGGTGCCCGCTTCCTAAAATATAAGCGACCGTTAGAGAGTAAAAAAGGTAAAGAAAAAGCACCCAAGTCAAAGCTTTTCCTTTTTTTCCCAAGCTTGCTCCTGCAATGGAAATCAGCCCTGAAGGCTTCCCATACAACAGATTGGCTTCAGCCAATAGCAACCCCGTCATTGCCATAAAGCCCCAGATGAGAAAAAAGCAAATAATAGAAGGGATGAACCCCATATAGCCAGTCAGGACAGGAAGACCAAGCATTCCTGCTCCAATACAAGACCCTGCGACGAGTAAAGAGCCTCCAAATAGAGGCGAGCGTATGTACGACATTTATTTAAGCCCTTTTTGTTGAATAGAAGAAAGAAGAAGACAGGGGGGTACTAGACGGCGCGCAAGCGCCAAAAGAAAAAGCCAAAAAAAGGGATAGAAAAATGCTTATTCATAACAAATACCTGAAAAAATTATCCCCATGAAGCGTTATAAAAGCAAGATAAATAAAAAAATTTATCCTTTCTGCAAGACCCTCTCTACAGTCAGAACGGTGGCAACAGTTTGAGAATCAAATTCCAAATTAACAAAAGATCCTTTCTCTAAACCTTCCAAGTTTGTCATGTGTAACGTTTCTGGAATAAGGTGAATAAGGAAGTGATGACCAGAACACTCGCCTAAGGTAAGAGAGACCCCATTTACTGCGATAAATCCTTTTGGAAAAAGGTATTTCGCAAAAGCTTCTGGACACTCTACTTGAATGGATCGATTGTTATGCTCCTGGTTCACCTGGGTCACTTGCCCCTTACAAGCTATGTGCCCCGAAAGAAAATGCCCTCCGATCTCATCTCCCACACAAAGAGAGCGCTCGATATTTACACAGTCTCCCTCTTTCCGTTCGGCTAGTGTGGTGCAGAGCAATGTTTCTTCAATTGCATCAAAGGACACTTCTCGATTGTTGATCTGTGTGACGGTCTGACAAACTCCATCAACCGCCACACTGGCACCAATTTCTAACTTTTCAAGCAAAGTCTCTGGCAATGCTACGGAGTAGCGAAGAAGATTTCTATCAAGATCTAAACTCACAATAGGAAAGCTTCCTGCTACAATTCCTGTAAACATTCTAGACCTGTGCTGCTTGTTTTTTTTCCTTTCTCTCCTCTTGCTGTAAGCGACCAAGGGAGTACCCATCAAAATCAACAAACTTAAAGAAGGGGGCAAAAGCTGGGAAGCGTTGAGAAACTTGCTCTGCCATGGCTTGCGCGACATAACGATAGCTAGGGTGTCCTGCAGGCGTGGAGCGCAGCTCACACATCCATTGTAGAGCTCGTAGATTCAAACGCATATACCAACGAATATTATAGCCTAAAGGAACGATATACTGAGCTTCTTCTGGGAACTCTTTTGCAAGTTCTGAATATGCTTGTGCTGCTTGCTCCATCGCCTCTCGATAGGGCTTATCTAAACCAAAAGAGACCAGCTCTTCTGGCACTTCATACCCCAAATTACAGGAGAGCAGTTGTCTTTCCTGAGTGAGTAGCCGGTGCCTGTGCAGGTCTCGATAGGCTCCAAAGTCTGTCACAACTTCAAAAGTAAAAAAGGCATTTTCAAGAGCTCGTGGGGACTTATGTCTGCGGTTCTTCCTTTGGGCTGCTAGTTCGGCAAAGAGAGAAGTAATCTTTTCCTCAGGCACCTCTTTTAGCTGTCTTTCAATCTGATCGATGGACTGCTGAGAGCGGCTAAAAAGGAGAGCTCGCGCGACCTTCCATAGAGCATCCTCATCACAGTCAATGAATCGTACTTTCTCAAGGTCTCCTGCTTCAACCTCAGGCTGTGGAAGAAGCTCTTTTGTTACCTCATCAAGATATGTCTCTACCCCTTGACGAGCCTCTGCATAACTCTGCTGGTTGTGATGCTCGGGATTTGCCCGACGGATAAAGGAAGGCATCACCTTTGCAAGCTGCGTATAAGACTCTTTAGCAAACTCTCGAATCTCTTCAAGACGGTCTTCATTTGAAGTGCGAATTAAATTTTCAAAAAAGCGCCCATTTCCAAAGACGCCCAAGTTTGTCACTGTGGCTGCAGGAAGCAAGCCTCGTACACAGTCTAAAACTTTCGCTCTTAAGGCTGCTTTGTATGCTCTGGGAGATCCCCCCTCTTCAGGAGGAAAAACCTCCTGCATCTTCTCTGTGAGTTTAGGAATCAAATTGCTGTAGGCATCAAACAAAGCATCACATGTTTGCTCATATAGCTTAGCAAACTTTGAACGCATCAGTTTAGGCTCTCGGTAATAGCGATATTGTCCATTTTCCTTTTCATCAAAAGCGACATACCGGGCCGATTTTTCTAATGGAGAGCCTCCAATGCGCTTATCTTCTATGATTTTAGCAGCAAGCATAGATAAATTTTCACAAGCAAGGTGAGCACCCCCGAGCTCTCCAATGGAGTCATCTCCATATCCATCTAAGATCCGGTCATAAAAATTCTGCGCTTTTTGAATCGCTGCGACCTGCTCATCTTGATTGCCCTGGCCAGCTGCTGCGATCGAAGAAAAAGCCGTTTCTTTATTTTGAATAAAATCTTTTAAAAGGAGCTTGCGCAAGCCAAGTTGGGAGCGGGAGTATCGAGAAAAAAGAGCTCCCTTGATCACTTCCGGCAGATTACGCAACACAAATACATTTGCATCGACATCTGTAACAAAGTGAGAGAGTAGCTCTCGTTCCTGAGCATCAAAAATTTCTTCCGTCATTGGTAAGCGCCCCTTTTCGTAATATTCCACATGGAAAAAGCCGGATTATGCCCCCTTACAACAATAAATCAAAGGTGGAAAAGTGAAGAAAATTTGTTGATTCCGAGTAACAATCATGTCACTATTCTACTTTCTCATACTAAACTTTTAGAGAATAAGATGGTTTCCTTTACAGCCTCTACTCCACATACAAGCCAACAACTTTCACCTTTTTTACATCGCAGGCCGCGCCGGAATCGCCAACACCCGGCAATAAGAAATCTCATCGAAGAAACCTTTTTACAAGCTTCGGATTTTATTCAGCCCCACTTCGTCATAGGTGGACAAAACCAGCGGTCGACAATTTCTAGCCTTCCTCATGTAGAACGTCTAAGTATAGACCTCACGCTAAAAGAGGTAGAGCGACTCCTTCATTTGGGCATTCAAGGCATTCTTCTTTTTTCTGTGAATCCTCCAGAAGTAAAGTGTGAACAGGGCAAAGAAGCATGGAATCCCAATGGGCTTCTCCAGAGATCTGTCTCTGAAATAAAAAAACACTTTCCGGAGATGCTTGTATGTGCAGATGTAGCCTTGGACCCCTTTACCTCGCATGGACATGATGGTCTTCTTCGAGAAGATGGACAAGTGGACAATGACTCCTCTCTAGTCGCGTTAGGTAAAATGTCTTTATCTCTTGCGGAAGCTGGAGCAGACCTAATCGCCCCCTCCGATATGATGGATGGCCGGGTGGGTTATCTACGGCACCTGCTTGATGCCAAAGACTTCACAGAAGTCGGCATTTTAGCATACACCGCTAAGTATGCCTCAAAATTTTACGGCCCCTTCCGCGATGCCTTAGGCTCAGCTCCCAAAAGTGGAGACAAAAAAGGATATCAGCTCAACCCCGCGAATCAAAGAGAAGCTCTCCTAGAAGCTCAGCTCGATGAGTCTGAGGGAGCAGATATTTTAATGGTCAAGCCAGCCATGAGTTATCTAGATATTATTTACCAAATTAGACAGCAAACACAGCTACCTATTGCAGCCTATCAAGTGAGTGGAGAGTACGCCATGATTTGGGCTGCAGACCAACTAGGCTGGCTAGATGGAGAAGAAATTCTGAAAGAAAGTCTTTTATCTATCAAGCGTGCTGGAGCTGATATTCTTGTCAGCTATGGAGCAAAACGAATCTGCCAGAACCTATAATTACTTATAGCGCGTTGCGAGCTTTTTAACTCTTTCTCTCTCGGCAGAATTTGGCTCTTGCCCTAGTTCTTCGAGCATAAGATCTAAAACACCCAGAATACCCAGGCACAAAGCTTGTTGCTGATCACTGGGAGCTTGCATACTTTTGAGCTGTTCAAACTTTGCTTCTAAAACCTCTGCTGCCATTGAGCGCATCTTTTTCAAAAAAAGAACTTCTCCACCATCTGCATCATACCGCTGGATCACTTCAGCGCCTTTGCGCCATGTCTCTTCAGCCTTGTCTAGTAAAGAAAGCGCACGCAATGCATCCGACTCTTCTTTGAAATCAGAAAGAAACTGTATATAGGAAGAAGATAAATCCTCCATTGCTCTTTCACAGAGAGCAAGTGCTGCCTCTGTGCTTTGAGCTAGCTCACTTGTAAATGTTTGGCTCAGACCCTCTTTATTCTGTGGCTGTCTTCGGCCAATCAAATCCAAAGACTTTTGCAAGCGCTTAGCAACAGCTTCTTCATCAGCCTGCCCTTGGCGTTGTTTAGGATCACTAGCCATCATTTCCTCCTAACTTGGCATCAGTAAGCGCGCAGCACTTTGTAGCAAACTTGGGAACTGTCCCAAGACAGCCATGGCTGCTTGCGTCTTCATCTGCAACTCTGCTACTTCTATTGTTTCTTTCGCAATATCTATGTCACGCAAACGTGATTCTGCAGCTTCCATATAGGAGAGAGAAGATCTTTGCGTTTCCACCTGCATCTGCATACGCAAAGCCCCTGTAGATAAAACCGTTCTTTGCTGATTAAAGAGATTCATGGCAGATTTCAGGTCTTCTAAAGCTGCAGATGCTTGATTTTGTGTCGAAATATCCGAGTCTAATAGCCCCATTTTCCAAAGCCTGGCATCAGCCATCGTGTAGTGAAAGAGGTTGTTCGCATCAAGCCCTGTAGCCATTTTTCCATGCATAAAAGCACCAGCTCCACCAAGAGACAGGCCTGTTAGGTCATCCGCTTGTTTTGCTTGATAGATAATTTCGCTTCCCTCTTCGAGAGCAACTTGCCCCTCTTGATCCTGAGAAACAGAGACATAGCGAATACTACGACTTGATGTATCTACATAATAGATCCGGTCTCCATCAGAATTAAATGTGAGGTTTTCAATCGTTTGCCCAGTCAAAGTTAAAGTTGAGGCCTGTCCTAAGGCATGATCATAGACTCGTATCTGATCTGTATTTGTATCATTCCCATCTGCAAGTAACTTTCCTGAGTATGAAAAACTCATTTCTGATGTTTTCACTGCTCCACCGGTGATTGCTCCTGGAGATCCCCCTGAAGCAGTCTGCACATCCGTGATCATATTGTGTTCGATTACATTGGTCCCATTCCAGTAAGTCAATTGGCTATCATAAACAGCAAAGGAGTTACCCACTAAGTCAGAAAACGAACCGACTTGGCTGACCGTTGCAAAGTCATCTCCTGCAGAGGTTTCATAAAGTGAGCGTCCTGCACCACCAAGAACACCCGTTACATAAACATCTCCCTGGGTGTTGACTCGAATTTCAGACCCTTCATCCACCGATAAAGCGGCCCCTCCCAAGATTAAATCGATTCCCCCGCTACTCACGTTAAGACGTCGAAGGTCATACCCTGCAGCTCCGCTTCCTCCAATATAGTACAGGTATTTACCATCATGACTCATCGTATAAGAGCGAGAAGCATCAAAAAGCAGTTCATTGCCATTTACATCTACAGCATCTGAGGATAGGTCCGAGCTCAGCGTTCTACGATTTCCTCCTGAAGCCGTCCAAAACTGCATTTTCCCTTCACTTTCATCAAAGGAGAGAATGGGCTCTTGCCCCACAAGGGAAACTTCTTGAAAAGAGGAATTTCGAGTAATGGAGCGATACTCTCGCAACAGAGACTGGTATTCAATATTCAGGTTCGTCAAGGAGGGCGAAGTTTCAGAGGGAAGAGTATTTCCAT
The DNA here is from genome assembly GCA_964460785.1 of uncultured bacterium. GTDB lineage: Bacteria > Chlamydiota > Chlamydiia > Chlamydiales > CAYWQB01 > CAYWQB01. The sequence continues at coordinate 191,176 of CAYWQB010000003.1, read as the reverse complement.
CCAAAGGTTGCACGGACGCAGCTCCTGCAAGTTCAGTCATTCGCATGAGAATGTCTGACAGTTGATTCATATATACTCCACCCGTGTTGAGTACATTGATACCAACTTGTAAGTTCTGTAAGCCTGCCTCTTGCCCTCGGATCTCCGCAAGCATCTTTGATGCAATTCCCTGATCTGCAGGGTTGCGATTGGGAAGGTCTAAGCGACTTCCCGATGCTAGACGAGAAAGGGACTGCGCCAGATTCGATCGATGCTTTTGATATTGGGTACTAAGGGCATACCCCAAAGCACCAACCTGAACCCCCTCCATAAATCACCTATCCTAGTACTTCTTTTGCATAATCCTCGATTCCTTGCTCCATGATGGTTGCCATCTCAATTTTTGAGGGGCAAACAAATGTTGGCAAGGCAAAGTCTTCAGGAGCTACTTCAAGAAGTCCAAGCTGCTCTGCAGACTCAAAATCTCTTGCAATCATCGCTTTTACCAGAAGCATAGTGGGCAAGCGCATAGGCATAAATCGATCATACACGGCTCCATCTACAAAAGCTCGCTCTTCACCATGTTGGCTTGTAGTAAAAGAAAACGACTTCTTTGTTTTAGCCACCCCAGAAAGGTAGACTTTTGAAGCGCTAAACTTCTTCCACCCTAAGCGGAAGAAGTGGAACATTTCTCTATGCTCATTCTCTTTGAGAGCTGAAATACAATAGTGATCCGTACCCAAAAAGCCCTTTGCGGTCTCCTCTGTCCCATTTAGCACATCACCAGAAATGAGACGAATCTCTTCTTCAGAGTTTCTATTTGCCATAATATCTGCTAGAGACTGCCCCACACGCACAGCATAGAACCCTCGACGCTCCTCGTGGAACCCTTCTCCACCAATTCCAATAATACGACGCAGGTGAAAACGCCCCTCTAAGGCTTCACCCAAAGTCACTACATCTGCCGCTCGAAGAGTCCAGGTGATATCCTCTGCAGATTGGATAGGCGCTATGTGATGAATATGTACCGATGGATTACTAGCAGGGTAAGGGCCTGAAACAGTATGCAACTTAACCCCTTCTACAGACTCCCACTTCTCGCCATGAGCATGGACGACATGCACGTGTCCTGAAGTCAGCTTTTTTAAAGCATTCAGGCCTCTTTTCCAAGACTCTTCATATCCTTGAATTTGCAGGTGTGGAGAGGGAACAAATGGCGCTTTTTCAACAGCTTGTACAAAGATCTGTTTCGGCTCTTCATGACTGCAAGCCAACACGTTAAACGGACGACGACGAACTTTTGCAAAAAGACCTGCTTCAGACATACGCTGAATCAACTCTTCTCGTGAAGAAGAGTCCACAGAAACTCTCTCTAGAGCTAAGCTTTCTTCTTGATCATCTTTTTCAATCACTACGGTTTCAATGCGACGCTTAAGCCCCCGAATGACCTCCTTCACCGTGCCTGAGGCGGGAGAAATAAAGACACGTTCTGAGTGATCTTTGTCAGCAACTAAGGGTTCTCCAATTTGAACACGGTCCCCTGGCTTTTTAAGCAACTTCAGTTTCAGCATAGAACTGAAAGGTTTCAAGTCACAGCCAAACAGTCCTGCTCGAATAGGCAGAGACTGAACCTCTCCACTAGGCTTACCAGCAATAGGAATATCAAGCCCTCGATCTATTTTCAGTGAAACCATAAAGCACCCTACATATTAAACTATTGTCTCTAGCTTATATGCAGGAAAGCAAAAAGAAAAAAGAAAAAACCTAGCCTTGAAGCCACTTAGAGCGCTTGAACTTCTTCTTCACGCTTGGCTTCTTTTTCGCCACGGGAACTTTACCACTTCCTGTGATTCCTAGAGTTTCTAAGACTTGCTGCCTATAGGATTGAAGTTGAGAGCGCATTGTTTGGAGAATTTCCCATTGCTCTGGGGTAAAATTATCTGGATTTTCCAGAAAATGTTTTACCTCATCTTGAGACATATTTAACTCTGTGCGAATACTATCGGTTGTCTTTTGTAAGCTTTTAATCCGCTTATTGACTCGCTCTAAAATTCGCTCTTGCTCATCCTTGGTCATAGGCTGCTCACGCGGCAAGGGCTTTTTAGTTTTTTCATCATAAGGAACCTCAAAAATCCTCAAAGTTGCCTCATATATTGAGCCCAACCCTTCCCTAGCTTCTTCCATTAACTCTTCCGGACTACGCTCACTCATAATCGCCTCTCTTTAGTAAACTCTCCCAAGTTGATTATACACCATTCATGAAATGCCGCAAAGTTTATGTAAATATTTTTTTCAAATAAAAGTCAGGGGAGATCTTTCCGTTGGTTTTTTATTCTTCTTACTGATAGTCTCTTAGAGAGTATTTTTTATATTTAACCTGCTAGTTCAACAAAGGTCACTATGAGTTATCTTCAGGATTTTAAGAACCACCTAGAAAACAAGGACTTATCGGGGTTTACTCAACTCTGGGAAGAATATTGCACCAGTGATCAGGTGGATGTTGAAGAGTTACTTCAAATTCTGGAGGACTTGAAAAACTCCAAGCTTTCTAAAACATTTGGCCCCTACATTGAAACGGCTCTACCTCTTTGGCAAAGCATTGAGGATAAAGAGCAGGCTTATCATGTTCTTCGGCTGATCATGGATATTCAGAACTCTAATTCTGACCGCTTAGCTGATGTTGCTTACTCTATTTTGCAAGAGCGCTATGGAGATCACACCTATTTCAATGAAAAAATTCGCCTTGTTGGCCTACGCAGCCGAGAAAACTTTCAAGGAGCCATTACAAACTTTGAGCTCCTAAACCATATGGATAAAGGAAAGTTCGTTTTCCATGATGGAGGATGGGGCGTCGGAGAAATTATTGATATTTCTCTTGTACGTGAAGAACTTGTGATTGAATTTGACTATGTACAAGGCAAAAAGTACATGTCATTCGAAAATGCATTCAATGTTCTTGTTTCTCTGCCAAGTGATCACTTCCTTTCTCGCCGCTTTGGTAATCCAGAAGCCCTAGAGGCCCTCGCTAAAAAAGAACCTCTGATTGTTCTTCACATGCTACTGCACGATTTAGGCCCAAAAACAGCAGCAGAAATCAAAGAAGAACTTTGTGAACTTGTGATTCCTGAAGACGAATGGTCTAAATGGTGGCAAAACACACGTAACAAGGCCAAAAAAGATACAAAAATCGCAGCTCCTTCCAGTGTAAAAGAACCGTTTGCTCTTAGAGAACAAGCCCTTTCTCATAACGATCGCTTCTTAACTGCTCTGAAGAAAAAGCTAAGCACATCGAACCTTCTACTCACGGTTTATAGCTTCCTTAGAGATTTTCCAGAAATTCTTAAAAATGAAGAATCTAAGGACCTTCTAAAGGAAAAGCTTCTTGAAACTCTATCAAGCTCTGACCTTCAACTAGCACAGAACTTCCAAACACGTCTCCTTCTACACGATTATTTCCCTGATTCCCTACAAGCTCCAATCGAAGAGTTTGTTCAAGAGCTCCCTAAAGAAAAAATCATTTCTCTCCTAGAGAGCATTCACATTGCTGCGTTCAAAAAGAGAATGCTTATTCTTATTCAAAGACATAGGGAAGACTGGGGAAAAATCTTCTCCGATCTCTTCTTTGTTCTTCAGCAAAATGCTCTGCGAGATTACTTACTTAAAGAGCTACTTGACTCAGACCATAAAGCAACCTTTTCTGCAGAAGTTCGCTCACTACGCGCAAATCCAACCTCCTTTCCGAATGCATTTGTTTGGTACTTTCAGCGCATCCTTAATGATGACACTCTTCCTCAAGCTGATGAAGAGGGAAAAGCTGCATTTTTTGAGTCCTTTTTGATTCTTTTGAGTGCCCTTGGAGAATCTGTCGAGCATAGAGAGCTTACAAAACGCATGCTGCAAACTCTTTCTCACAAGCGCTTCCAGCTTGTTCGGGAGATTTTGAAATCTGCTTCCTTAGAGTACACTAAAGAGTTTATGCTTCTTGTCTCTAAGTGCCGCATTCTTCCACAGCATGACATCAAAGTTCTTCACTCTCTCGCAGAAGTTGTTCATCCTTCTCTAAAGTCCTCCAGTAAAGCTTCTGAAGAAGCAGAAGAAATTCTATGGACGACCCAAGAGGCTTACGACAAAATTCGTGAAAAAATCGAGCACATTGGCTCTGTCGAAGTGGTTAAAAATGCAAAAGAGATTGAAGCTGCTCGTGCTCTTGGAGACCTTAGAGAAAACTCCGAGTATAAGTTTGCTCTTGAGAAGCGATCTCGACTCCAATCAGAGTTGCGCACACTTTCTGGCCAACTCAACCGAGCAAGAGTGATTACAGAAGAAGATGTCTCTACCTCTACCGTTGGTATTGGCTCTTACGTAACGCTCAAAAATGCTGATGGCTCTACAGAAAGCTTTACTATTCTAGGCCCATGGGATACAGACCCAGAGGAGAAAATTATCTCTTCTCAGTCAAAGATTGCTCAAGAGCTTTGGGATAAAAAGGTTGGTGATCAAGTGGTTGTTCAAGACCAAGAGTGTGTGATCGAATCTATTGGTAGCTTTTTTACAAAAGTACGCTAGGGCTCTTTCCCCATGCGCTTTTTGCTAGCAACGAACAACCCGCATAAAAAAAGAGAGTTTCTCTCTCTTCTGCCGAGCTCTGAAGCTATGGAGTTCATTCTTCCTCAGGAGACAGGTCTATCTGTGACGTTTCCTGAGGAAACGGGAACGACATTTGAGCAGAATGCTAAACTCAAAGCAGACAGCTTATTTAAACAAACTGGTCTTCCTACACTGGCAGACGACTCTGGTTTGGTCGTCCCAATACTAGGGGGTGCACCTGGTGTATACTCAGCCCGCTATGCAGGAGAAGAAGCCACAGATGCTGAAAACCGCAGCAAGTTGGCGTTGACCCTTCAGGATAAAAACCTTCAATCCACGCCTGCTTACTTTTGCTGTGTCATTGCTTGCCTACTTGAAGAGGGAACATGGCTCATAGCAGAGGGAAGATGCGAGGGGAGCGTGCATATTGACGAAAAGGGTGATGCAGAGTTTGGCTATGATAAGCTCTTTTCTCCATTAAATAGCTCCAAGCGATTTGCTGAAATGCCTCTTGAAGAAAAAAACCTATACTCCCACCGCCAGCACGCCTTTCAAGCCTTTAGAAAACAGCTAAAAGAGCTCGATGGCCAACTATCTCATTGATGGATATAACCTACTCTTTGCTTGTGATAAACAGTATGGACAAAGAGATCCTCTCGTTCACTACTTAAAAGAATTAGCCAAGCGCTCTGGAGACCACTTAACAATTGTGTTTGATGCGCCTAATGAGCCCTCTATGTGGGTGCGAAGAGCCAAAAAGGGGCCTGTTGAAGTGCTCTACTCTCGAGAAGGGCAATCTGCAGATGCTTGCATTATAGAGCTTTTGGAAAAACCCTCTATCAAGCAGTGGATCATCGTTTCTGCAGATAGAGAAATCTGTATTGCAGCAAAGCTAAAAGGAGCAAAAACTCTTCTTCCCTCTAGCTTTCTCGACCAAATAGAAGAGAAAGCTTACCGGCGCATAGCAAAGCAAGAAAAGCCACTCTCTCCCTCAAAAAATGAAATCGATACATACCTAGAAATTTTTTCAGGCACCCCGACTAAAAAAGCGCCTGCAAAAAAGAGCTCTGCCACTCCTTCTCAAAAAACAGACCCTGAGTTTAAGCGATGGATGAAACTATTTCTTCAACGACTATCAGGTGAGGACTCGAAGGGGTAGGTAGTCTTTGCTGCTTTTTCCAAAGCATGCCACTTCCCTGGATCAAAGGGGCCTCGGCTGCCATTCCAAAACCAAATCATCCAAAACAACCCCAGCAAAGCAACAACCAAGTAAAGAAGGTAAATCAGAGGGGTCACAGGTTTTTTTTTGTATTCTGTGAGCTCTCCTCCTGAATACTCCTCAACATTAGGGTCTTCCATGCTCATCCTCCTCAAACATTTGAAACTTTGCCTCTTCATCCATGGATAGAGCCTTTTTTCTAAAGAGGTGTATAAAGATCAGTAGAGTACTTGCAGCAATCGCAAGGATAAAAGCGAGCTGCATAATTTCTCCAGAGACTCCAGCACCATCTAGTGGAAGATTTTCTTGCATAGCCAACCCTTTCTACTGATGTGACACTGGCTGTCTTTCCAAAATATTGAGCACTTGTACAGGGTCCTTTCCTGTCCACCACCCTTGCTGTGGGGGAGTAATCCTTGTCCCTTTTGTCATAAGGTACTGGAAAATCGCTTCAAAGCGCCAGTTCGGGACTCCATAAGGACTACCTGGCGTGCCTCTTGGATCATCATCAAAAAAGTGCTGAAAAGGGGGCATGATACTCCCTGCACTTTTTGTCTTTGGAGACCAAAAGTGAGCTTTATGCCAGTCACGACTTGGACGTTTAATCCCCACCCTAGATAAGTCTGGGCCAATACGCCGAGTACCTGTCATAGTAATAGTATTATAAATATACTCATTGGCTGAAGAAGGAGGGGAGGGATAACTATCCGATCCATTGAGCACACTGTCCTGGACAAGAGTTCTTGACTGATCTGTATGGCAATACCAGCACCCTTCTTGCGCATAAGTTTCTTCACCCATCCGAATCAACTCTTGGCGGGAAAGAAAGCGCATTTTACTCTCTCTTAGCTCCTGTAAGCTATTAATTGGACTACCAAAGGGATCATACTCCCACCCTTCAAGGCGCCCAAAACGAAAAGGGCGGATGCGATATTCTTCGGGGTTCTTGATATAAACAAACCCACCCTGACGGCTAGGAGATAGAGAAGAATCAGAATCTACAAGAATATAATGGTCTTCTACCCAGTTATCAAAAACCTGATCTGCATCAATACGAGCAAATGCCTCCTCTTTAGGGTGGCTGTACAGCGCATAGATTTTGTAAGCTGGACGTGTTAGCCCCTCTTTTTGCCAATTTGGGTGCGACGACTCCCACTCTTTTTTTAGCTTATTTTGTAAAGCCTTGGCTTCAGCCCTAGCTGAGAAGCTAGGCTCAGCCTCCTCACTAGGGTCAGAAAGAAGCAGTACACGAGTCGTCAATTTTAGCTCTTTATCACCATAATGAGTCACATACTTGCGAAGCTCTGGAGGAGCTACAATACGGACATTTTCTGTTTCGACAAATGCAGAGAGAGTTTTTCTTTGCTGCATATGATAAACATAGGTGATGTCTTTGCTTCCTGTAGCTGACGTACTGATATAAAGATTCGGATCAGACTTTTCATAGACTTGCTGTTGATACGAGCTTGAGGGAGTGGTCCAGCTAGGATCAATATAGTAAGGAGCTACAACAGTGATTGCTACAGAAATAGATAAGAAAAGCAGAACACCAATAGCAGTAAAAAGAGCGGATTTATCTAGTTTTCGCATGTCTGTACACCCCCTCGACAAATAGTCTCAAGGCCTCCCTTCTCTCTTTTAGGTAAAATCAATGTATTGAACATATTTAGAGCGAAGAGGCAAGCACCAACAAGGATTAAAACGCCTCCAATAGCTCGTAGAGTCCACCACAAACGCATATTTGCAATGGTTTGTAAAAAGGGAAGTTGAGCCAGCTCTGACTGCATCGCAGTATAGGTATCACCAAATGCCCATTGTGCCCATTCGCTTCCTTGTAAAAAACCCCCTACCATCAGCGAAAGGAAAAAGATCACCCCACCAAGCAAACTCAAGTTGAAGTGCCAGTCTGCCAACGCTTTTGACCAAACAGGCTTACGAGTCACAACAGAAATCACATGGTACGTACCTCCTATAGCGAAAAAGGTAAAAGTACCAAACAGAGCCATATGAGCATGTCCAACAACCCAATCTGTTTTAGAAATCATTTCATTTAGATTACGTGTCGCTTGTGAAGCTCCTTGTAGGGCTACAAGAAGGTAGAAAAGGTTTCCCATCATCAAAAAGCGCAAAGGGGCATTACTTGAGTAAGCTTTCCAGTGGCCCTTTGTGGTAGCAAATAAGTTATAGACCACCGTCCAAACAGGAATAATTAACCAAATAGAGAAAACAATTGAGGTTGTTTGTAGCCACTGGCTCACTGGTCCATGAATAATATGGTGAGAGCCAACCCATGAATAGATAAATGCAATAGACCAAAAGCCAATCATTGAAAGCCTGTGGCTGTATAGGGGAGTATTGGCTATTTTGGGAATGAAGTAATAGGCCGCAGCGACCCCCATTGGAGTAAAGATTAAGCCAACAAGGTTGTGTACATAAAAGTAGTTCACATTAATACGAGAAATTCCCCAAGGCACTGCTAAAATACCAAAGTTCCCAATACTATAAATCACAGCAGTCCAAAGTAGAGTTCCCATCACATACCAGAGAGAAACATACATCTTTTTATATTTTCTCTTTGCAATAGTCACAAAAAGATTCACGCTAAAAAGAACCCAAGAGATGGTAAAAAGAAGCTTTACTGGTAACCAACCTCCGAGAGTCATTGGTAACTCTGCATATTCATATCCCCAGTTTGTTCCAAAGGGAAAAGAGAATACACCAGCAACCAAAGACAACCAAAAAAGTGTATTGGTCACTGTCGCCAGCTTCACACTCCAAATAGGACGGCCACACAACCTTGGTACAAAGTAGTAAAAAAGGCCCATCCCAGCAGCCAGAAGCCAAAGTAGAGCAACGTCTCCTACATGAAGAGGACGTAGGCGGCCAAATTGGATATACTCACCAGCTAAAAAATTAGGAAAAACAAATGCGTTGAATGCCAAAAAGACCCCAACAAACATTCCAAATACCATAAATAAAATAGCCGGATAGAGCATTTGCTTCACTGGCCGGTCTTGATAGGTCACAGGAGGGTTCATTCTGTGCTTTACTCCGTCGTTTCGATTTTGCCCAAAATAGCCTTTTGCTCATCTCTCAAGCGCTGGGCATACATCAGGTCTCGAGCTACCTCTGTATGTAGAGTGGTAAGAGAGTTTAGCCTCTTTTCTACTTCTGACTTTAACTCTTGAACCTGTTTCGTTGGTAGCTGTCCTTTAAGGCGAACCAGCTCATTTTGTAAGTGTTTTTTGACTCCCTCTATGCAGTTTAAAAGCTTATCTTGGTTTGCAAAAAGAGCTTTAGAAGGCTCTTGGAACACCAAAGACTTACCTTTAATCAAACGAGCCTGCTGGCTACGAATTAGCTGCTCAAAAGCCTCGATAGCTTTTTGCTCTTGGACCTGCTCTACAACTGAGGCAGCAATCTCATAAAAAATCGCTCCCTCTTTCTTTACAGACTCAAGCAAGGAAAGGTATAAACCATCTTTTTCTTTGAGACTTTTTAGGGAAGAATCAAGCTCTAACTGCTTTTGGTAAAGGGCTACGGCCTTATTCATCATCTCTTGCGATACAGTAGCTTCTTCCTTGGCAGAGACTAGTTCTTTTTCAAGCATCTCTAAGCGCTTTTTTGTCACACTCAACTCATTATAGCTACCGGCGCGGGCTTGATTAATGACCAACTCACTTTCACCAAATACACGGTACAGGTGAGCTTTTAACTCTTCCTCTTGAGCTTTTTGCTGGCTGAGGTCTCGAATAAACATCACAAGCTGCATCCTTTGCATAGCACTTGTTTTGTCTCCCCAAGGCGTCATAGAAGTTCCTGGAACTCCATACTTGATAGACTGCAGAAGTCGAAGGTCATCTTTAGACCGTAGCCATGGAAGGTTTGTCAAAGCTCGAGGCTTTGCATCTTCCATATTTACAGACCGCTCTCCAGCTCCATCAGCATCCTTTCCATGACAATGCGCACAGTTAGCCATAAAGAGAGCTTGCCCCTCCAAGATATTTTCATCAGAGTAAAGAGACTGGCGAATCATTTCTCCTTGAGAGGTTTTCTCAAAGTAGGAGGATTCTTCACTAGCGCCTTTTAACTCTTTAGCAAAATCTTTTGTGGTATAGCTCCATTTATCAGCTAAGGCCTGCTGCTGACTCTCAACAGGAAGGTCTGCATACAGCCAGTCCACAAGCTGTCTAGCCTGATCACTTGAAAGAACAGGGGACTCTTTACCACTAGACTCTCCCCATGGGGGCATGGGTGTTCCAGATACACCATGAAGAACGGACTCGAAAGCCTTTTCCTTCGTTAAATGGACTAAGAACGTAGGATCATTTAACTTTTTAGGAATGGGGTAAAGCATTTCACTCACAGGGCCATTTCCTCCCTGATGTGCTCCATGGCAGGTCTGGCAAAGCTCTTGATAAGCAAGCTCTGGCTGAAACCCATCCTGAATAAACTCTGACTGAAGGCGCTTTTGATTTTGTAATCCAAGCGTTTCCAGCATATAGGTAAGGGAGTAAAACTTTGTTTCATCAAAGGGAAAAGCAGGCATAAAAGATCGAATGGTATACTGGGAGGGGTTTTTGAAATGCCCCATCAACCACTCGGTGCTGCGATAGATACCACTATAACTTAAGTTTGGAGCGATATCCCGGCCAAAACCATACTCTTGAATATAAGTGAGCATGATTCGATCTATTCGCTCTTTCCACCTTCCCTCTTCAATTAGTACTTGCTGCTTCTCACTATCTGTTTTTGCTTGCGCCATTTTCTCTGCAAACAAACCATCTTTGCTTCTGCGAGCAAACTTGAAGTGCGTGTAGTAACTTTCAATAAGCCCTGGGTGCTCCTTTGCTAGGGTATCTAGAACTCCTGAAGGATGGGCATCGATAATAATTCGATCATCAATCTCAGATGGATAACGATCGGCAATTTGTGCAATCTCTGAGCCAATTACACCCTGAGGAAAGAGCTTTGAGAACCATTGTGAATAAGCATCCAGGCGAAGGCCTACTGAAGAGCTAAAGCCTTTTAAACTATGGCAGGCACTACATCCTTCTGTAGCAAAAATTTCCATCCCATAATCAAGGTCTTGCATTTTATCTGGAGCAATAGGCTTTTCCCATGCCACGCGCTTTCCTTCTTCCCACTGCTTAATAGAAAGCGTACGATCCATAGCTGAAACTTTATCACTGGATCCTCTCTGAGCAAGAAGAAAGGTCATTAACCCCTCCAATTCCTCATGATCAAGCCTAAAGTTTGGCATAACAGAAGACTTAAGATCCGCTTGAGGCCAAACTATGGACTCTTTGATATACCAAGGATAGCTCAATCCAATCTCTGTTAAGTCTGGACCCACTCCGCCTCGAGAGAGCCCTTCAACTCGGTGACATGTATAGCATGCATTATTTACGAAAAGAAACTGTCCCTTTTCAAACCCCTTTAAAGAGTCTGATACATCTGGAGAGATATGCTTATAGTAACTTGGAGATTGGCCAATAACTTCCAAAGGCTTTTGTGTATCTTCTAAGATCTCCATTAGCTGTGTAGAGCTTTTAGAAGAGCCAACTCCAGGAAAAACTTTTGCTAGCGATTGCTTACCAGCAAGTACCTGCTTAACAAGCTCCTGCTTACCCAAATAATCCTGAAGAGAGTTAGCTAGAAAGTGAAGAGTCGATTCTTTGTTTTGCCCTTGTATCGACTGAAGGGCTGATAGGTTTGCACTAAAATAGTCCAGCTCTTCATCTGATAAGCTAGAATCTTCCAGCTTGGATTGAAGCCACTGATAGGTCTTGTCTAGCCCTTCTTTTTGTACCTTATGGTAAAGCTCTACAATACGAGAAGCTGCAAGATAGGCACTTTTATGAGACGTCTCTAGTAAGGAGGCCTTTTTTTCTTGTGAAGCTGAGAGCTGATCGATCTCTTCTGCTACACCCAGAACCTGATTTTTTCCAGTTTCATGACACTGCACACAACGAGACTCAATCACTGTGCCTGTAAGTAAAGGTGTCGTTTGGAAAAGAAGCGCTCCTTCTGGGCGCTCATTAAACATTCCTGAAAATTTTGGATCATTTTCTTTGTCAATTTCAGTGAAGGAGGGAGCATGCTGATCCTTCACCTCACGATCAAAGTAGGCTCCATGAGCTCGTTTTGCCACCAAGCTTCGGCCATTTCCACTATGACAAGTAGTACAGCCATACTCTTCAATAGGGTGCAGATCAAAAAGCTGTGTTTCAGCCCCTATGAATGGGTGAGCAGTTAAAACTTTTGCCATATCCACGTCTAGGGAGCCCCCCCAGGCACTTACTTTCTGGTACCGAAGGGCATAGAGTTCATCTGCTTGTTCTTTTTGTTTCTCTTTCTCTTCTTTGCTTAGAGAGGAGAGAACCTCCGGGTCTGTTAACTCTGCAATCTTCCTCTCCAGCTGTCCCCAAATATAGTTGGGGTTTTCTGCAAATACGGGAGAACCCGTTTCATCATACACAAGATTTCCGTTGATATCCCTCTTAGGAGTCAGGGGAGAGAAGTGAGGGAGGTTAATAGCCACATGACAAGAGGTGCAGCGGTCCACCTCTTCAGGCCCTTGGTGGTCTTGAGGAATAAGGACTTGTTTGACCCCATAACTAAACTCTGGAGTAGGATCTCCTGTTATCTCAGATCGAAAGTCTTCAATCGCAGTATATGCTTTTTGATAGTGCTTATACTCAGGGAAAACTTCGTTATAAATGAAGACTCCAAGCAACACAATAATACAGAAGGATAACAAAATGAGAGCCATTTGATATCCATTCTCAAAGCGATTTCTCAACACACCACTCTCCCTAATGCTTGGCAAAGTTTTCTGTCCAAGGCCAAATCCATCCCCAGTTGGCACCTCGGAAATACACACCAATAACTACAAGAAGCCCCTGGAAGCTCATAAAAGCTGTATAGAGGAAAAGGGCAAAGTACCTGCTTCGATGAAACCAGACTCCCTCACCCTCTGGATTTCGATCGATATAGGGGATAGACATAAGACCCAAAACAATCAAAGCTGGCACAGCAACTCCACCCCAAAAAGCATCATAAGCAACCATCTCTTGAAGACCCAAAAAGTACCATGGTGCTTTAGAAGGGTTGGGGGGTTTTGCTGGATTCGCAATTTCCTCTAAAGGAGCATCAATAAAAAGGGACAGAGCCATCACAAATGCTGTAATTAAAAGAAAGACAACTAGCTCTGCTCGAAGAAGGTGGGGCCAGGTAAATACATAGTTGTGCGGGCCTTTATGCACCGTTGGACAGGAACCTCGGACAAGTTCCATAAGGCCATATGTTTTAGTCACACCTGGAGCATAGACCTCTCTGGAATCTGATCGCTGAATAACACGAATGGGGTCTGGAGAAATGTCGTCTGGAGGTCTTGATAACCCGCCATCCTTTCGAATACGCCAAAAGTGTACCCCAATCAACATTCCGGCCAAAATAGGAAGAAGAGCCACATGCAAAACATAAAACCGTATTAAAGCATCTTGTCCTACATTTGTTGAGGCTAGTAGCATGACACGGTTAATATTGTGTTCCATACCAGGAATGCTAGGTGCATAACCTGCAATTTCAGAACCCACTGTAATGGCCCAAAATGCCAACTGATCCCAAGGTAGAAGGTAGCCTGTAAACGATAGTAAGAGAGTGATCACCATTAAAATCACTCCAATTACCCAATTGAAGCGACGCGTATTTTTATATGACCCCGTATAGAACACACGAGACATATGCAAAAAGACAAAAAGTACCATCATTTGGGCACTCCATCTATGCATATTTCTAAGCATCATGGCAAAGGGGGTTGTATCCTGCCAGTCGAGCATTACACTATACGCCCGATCTACCGTAGGTACATAGTAAAACATCAAGATTACACCTGTAATTGCTAAAAGCAAAAACAGGCTTGTCGCAATCACTCCTAAGCCTAGAGTGTAAAGGGGATTTAGGGAGTTTTTATGACATTTAACAGGGTGAAAATGTAGAAAGAAGTTCTTAAAAACAACCTCAGACCGGTCCACATCATTGTTTGGGTAACCGTGCCGAAAAATAGAGCGAATGATCGTTAAGGGAAGCTTTTCTAAATACTCTAAAAAGCTTTCCTTTCTATGCCCTTGAAACTTTCCCATTTTTCTCCCTTAAACATACCAGGCTTCAGAAGGGTTGTGAATTGCCTTACCTTTGTCGACAAGCAAGTCTCCAGCAGCCCCTTTATACACCTTAAAATAGACTAAAGGTCTAGGAGCTGGCCCTCCTGTATTCTTCCCTTCAAGATCATAGGTTGACCCATGGCAGGGACATGAGTAGCCAGTTTCTACTGCATTTACTGTACACCCTAAATGAGTACAGACTGCTGTTTGCACCCGCACACGGCCACCGCTAACCTCTACAAAAACCTTCTGTTTTTGATTGAAAGACTTTCCCTCAACAGAGAGAACCTCTTCAGGACGTCCCAAAGAAAAGACGCTAGGGGGAACCTTCATTGCATTTGGATAAAGGAATCCAACAAGAGCAGCTCCTGCAAGGTGCCCCACTCCAGCCAAAGCACCAAGTCCAGCTAAAGCCAAAAAGGTCCGCCGCGTCATGGTAGAATCTCTAGAGTCTTTACTAGCCTTAAGGGAATTTCGATATCTGGGCATAACAGCTCTTTCATATAAATGCTTCACACATCCTATGGAGCGGCGATTTTTTTTTCAAAACTTCCTTTAATCTTCGGGTGGATCTTCTCGGAAGATTTGGTATTTCACCTCCTCTCCACCATCAAGAAGGCCCTTTTTTAACGTCCAGAGGAAGAATAAGATCCCCACAATGCCCCCAAAAAGGGCAACGATGAGCAAAATATGGGTCATCCAATCCACCGGAACGAGTAGTTCATCACATCCATAGTCACCGCTTGTGTTGGACATTTTTCAGCACACAAACCACAGCGGATACACAAGTCTTCATCTTTTAGCATGGCTGACCCCACATTATCGAGCTCTTCCTGCTCAAAAGAATCTGATTCAATTCCATAAAAATGATCTACCGCTTTACGAACATCTCCCTTTCCTCGATCCATGTTTAGCTGGCTCAAGGGCACTAAAGAAAGACAGTTTGTAGGACAAACATCTACACAGCCATTACACTTGATGCAAAGGTGTCCATCAAAAACCGGGGACACATGACACTGCAAGCAACGACTAGCTTGTTGGTGAGCTTCTTCATCCGTATAGTTGTTCTCCACAATATTCATATTGGAGGTACGAGCATTTGCAGGCTGAAGGGAGGGGAGAGACCACTCTGTTTTTAAGTACTCTTTGTCTCTCCAAGGAGGGATGGTTGTAAACTCTCCTGCAAACTCCTGATAGGGCTTGGTTCCTTGCAAGTCACTATCGATTGCACGCGCAGCTTCCTGCCCATGACGGATCGCTGTAATAAAAAGGGCAGCTCCAAAACCAGCATCCCCCCCACAATATATCCCCGGAACAGACGTCCTTCCAGTCCCTCGTTCTGTTTTAATCACACCTCTATCTAGCTCTAGCTGATCTTTTTTATCCCAGTCATCAAATATACTAAGATCCATCTGCTGCCCAACCGCAAGGGCGACCGTATCACAGGGAATTACATACTCACTTCCCTCAACGAACTCTGGAGAAAAGCGCTTATTATGATCAAATAAAGAGATAAGCTTTCGAACCTTTAGGCCTGCAATGGCTCCTTGAGCATTTCGAACCACCTCAACAGGCCCCACACGGTTGACTAGGCGCACCCCCTCTTCTATTCCATCTTCAATTTCAAATTCATCCGCCGTTTGCTCATCACGAGACTCCATATAAACCATGGTTACTTCTTCTGCACCATTCCTGAGAGAAGAGCGGGCTACGTCAAAGGCAACATTACCACCACCAATCACAACCATTCTCTTACCGATTGGCCACTTACCCCCTCCACAAAGTACCTTAAGATACTCCACGCCGCGAATCACATCTGGATTATCGGTTCCTGGAACGGGAATTTCTCTAGATTTCCAAAGCCCATTACCAATAAAAACAGCATCATACTTTTCATGAAGCTCTCCTATTGAAAGGTCTCGACCTACTTTCGTATTACAGTAGATTTTGGCCCCGAGGTGTTCAATTGCCTTAATCTCGGCAAGAGCGATTTCATTTTTCAGTCGATAGTTTGGAACACCATAAACTAACATCCCACCAGGCAGAGGCATTTGCTCAAAAACATCAACCGCATAGCCAAGCCTTAAAAGGTCATGAGCTGCTGTCAGGGATGCCACTCCAGCACCAACACAAGCAATGCGCATCCCGTTTGGAGTGGGTTTTGTGGACCCTCTTGCATAGCTATAGTCAAGTGAGCGAATATGGGCCGCTTCATCCATGCCATACCATTCATCCAAATAGCGCTTTTGCGCTCGAATTGTTAGGGTTTTATCTACACGGTCTCTTCGGCAAGCTATCTCACAAGGTGCTCCACAGATCATTCCACAGATTGAGGCAAAGGGGTTTGGTCCACGGGCAATTTTATATCCCTCAAGAAGATCTCCAGAGTGAATAGCCATCATATATCCCCGTCCATCCGTATGCACTGGACATCCTTCTCGACAGTCAATTTGGCGCAAATAGTAGTTTAGGTCAGGAATTTCAACATCATACAACTCTTGAAAGGATGATTGAACACGATCAGCCACAGCTCACCTCATGGTCAGAAGTTAGCAAAACGGTAGCTTAGAATGAAATTCCATCCAAGATTTTTTTGAAAAAACAACTGGGATGTTCTACGAAGAACGAGAGAGGAGAGCTAGAGCATCTTCCATTGCTGAAACTTTACTGAGGGATACTTTTTCTTGTTTAGCCTCAGGTAATTTTTTTAGATACCAACAGGCCAACCGTCTAAGATCGAGAAGAGCTTTCTTATCTTGCTGATAATCAACAACATGAGAAAAATGCTCACGCAAGTGAGACCAAGCTGCTTCCGTCTCATCCAGAGAATACCCCTCTCCCCGCAAAAAGGCACACATCCAATGGGCTGCCCATGGAGCCCCCATCGTTCCACGAGAAACAAGAGCTCCATCACACTTTGTTGTTTCAAACATTCTCAAGCATGACTCTGGGTCAAACACATCTCCATTACCAAAAACAAGAAAGTCTGGCATAGCTTGTTTTACCTCACGGATCACTTGCCAATCTGCAGGCCCCTTATACCCCTGAGCCCGGGTACGCCCATGAATAAATATAGCCTTGGCCCCAGCCTCTTTGGCTACCTGCGCAATTTCTAATGCGTTAATCTGAGATTGGTCCCAGCCTGCACGAATTTTCAAAGTTACAGGAATGCGCACAGCGCGCACCATTTCTGCAACAACCTCTCCTATTCTAGAGGGGTTCCGCAGCATCCCCGATCCGCTTCCATCACGAGTCACCTTATCCACGGGACAGCCACAGTTTAGGTCGATGAGGTCAAAGCCCAAGTCTTCTATAATTTTGGCACTGATGTAAGCATTTTGAGGGTTCCCCCCAACTATCTGAGCGCCATGGGGATGCATGGATTTATCATAGTCCAAAATCCGATATGTCTGCCGGTCATAGCGAATAAGAGCTTCCATTTTCACCATCTCACAAAACTGAAGCCCAGGCTTATATTTCGCAGACATCAATCGAAAGGGGTAGTCCGAACAACCAGCTAAAGGAGAGTAAAAAATATTATTGGGAAGTTCCAGAGAGCCAATATAGAAGGGTTTTTTAAGCCAGTTCACAATATCAAAAACTCAAGTTGTAGGTTAGTTTAAGGCAGCATCTTTTATGAAAATTGCCCTGATAGACAGCAGCCCTTTTTCTATCCAAGCCAAAACCTTTTTGTGAGCAGGGGAGCAGAATATAATAATGAGGAAAAAATCAGCCATAAAAACAGAAAAAACCGTGTCACTTAACCAGTGAGCCCCAGCAAACATTCTTGGTAGTGAAAATAAAAGAACGGGGAATATTCCAATCAACACAAACCGCCTTGATGCAAAGCGAGCTGAGAATAGCAGCCAATAAACCATTGCCAGGGAGTGCCCACTGGGAAATGAGCGAGCTGCAGCATCTTTTATCTTAGGGTTATTAAATAACTCAGAAAGGCGAGTGAACCCCTCAATTGCAAGAGAGGGGGAAGCTCTATCACAAGGAATTACATGGTTCAGTAAGTAGTTGGTCCCCCCAGCAACCAGCTGTAGGTAAACCCACAAAAATAGGGTATAGGCCAGGGCTCTTAAACGGCTTTTGCCTCGCAAAGAAAAAACATATGCCAAGTTGAAAGAAAGTAAGACTACAATATTTAAAAGCTTTTCAGACTCATGATTCATAGTGGCACAAAAAGAGGCAAAAAACCTGTTCGACAGTGCACCATTGAAAAATAGTGCCACGCTCTCATCCATAGATAAAATCATGCTTTTTATTGGCGGTACATACCAAAGGGCAAGCAACAGAGCCATGCAAAAAAGGCTTACCCCAACTCTTAATAAGTGGAACTTTTTATTCACTTGTTACCAAATTATTAAAAAATAATAAAATGATACAGGATTTATGTAAAAAAAATAAATTATTATCTAAAGAAATAATCCAACTAAAATACGCTCTAAAACCTCAAGGCAAATAAGCGCTAGTAGGGGGCTAAGGTCTAGCATCCCTATGGGGGGGATAATGCGTCGAAAAAAGTTTAGGTAGGGCCTGGTGAGGTCTGCAATCATCCGCATCCAGCGATATTGATACAAATTGGGAAACCAAGAGGCGACAATAGTCACCAAAATCATCAATAGGTAAATCTGAAAAAATGTCTGTATCAAGCTAACAATCATTGTGCCCTATAATTTATAGCAGGGCAACAACCGCCGCCCAGGCAATTACGCAACAGAACACACTGTACAGAAAAAGATAATTAATTTCTTCGATATTTTCTTCTTCATCCATACCAAACCTCTTTTATTTATTATAAACAAATAATTTAAAAAATCCAATAACCACTTCCAATTATATTGCATTAATTGAATCACACTTTTAACCTTCCACCCCATGAAGCAGAGGTTTTTTAGCCCTTTGTCTAGTTGGGGCTTTTATAGGCAAGATCACCAGTGGAAGTACTGCGAAGTCAAACTTTCAAAGCAAAACTCCCCAGTCATAGCCCGCACAGGCTCAAGCTCATCTCTAAACTCTGTAAAGCAGTTTTACAACAAATCCCCCCTATCTTACCTCTTTCCCTTTTATCCTCGAGTGAGCCTCTCCCCAGAAGAGGTTCTTATCTCAACCCTAGAACTCCCATTTACAAATATCAAAGCAGCCAAAATGGGCTGGCAAGAATACTTACCAAGTAGCCTTTGCAGCTCAAAGCTTCAACATACCCCCCTTCGGTTCGAGTTAGAGGGAGATAGGCAATTTATACAAGTTGCAAGCTGGAAAGAAAGCTCCTCTCAAGACCTTTGCCATATCCCAGTAGCCTATTCAACAAGCCTCTCTGCTTTGAGCAAGCTCTTTAAAGAACAGAAGGTTTTATTCCTTCATATGCCAGAATCGACCCTTTATGCGACCTTGGTTTGTGAGGGTAAAACCACGATCTTTACCTATAGCCCCCAGTACGCCAGTTTTTCTTCTCAATGTAAAGCTCTCACCTCTCAGCTACAGCCAATGCACTCTGGCCTTGCTATTTTCAGCCTAAATGAGGGCTTAACAAAAAAAGTAGCTCCATATCTTCAGTCTGCCCATATAACGTGGAGCAAAGCAACGCTTTGTGATCCTTCTATAGATGCTTGCTCCTTGCGCTCCTTTGCCCTACCTGTAGGTGCCGCTCTCACAAAACTTTATGCAGAATTTACAACTCAAAACTTCAAAGCCCCAGCGCAAAAAAGTCCTCAAACAGCCTGGCAATCAACTCGAGCAAAAGGCTCTCTTTATGCAGTCTCTCTTGTCCTCTCCCTTGGCCTCATGCTGCTTGGCTTTACCCTTCACCACAAAAATAAAACTATCGCACTAAACAGCTTAAAAAAACTCTATAGCCTTTCCACGCAAGAGCCCCTTCCAGCTATTGAAAGTAAACTTCAGTTTGATTCCCTTCTCAGGAAAACGGCAAAAAGCTCCAGAAATAAAAAGCTTCCCTTTCAAGTTTTTCCAAACCTTCCCCCCTTAAGCCAACTCATAAACTGGCTCGCCACTTACCCAACAGCAGAGCTCAAGCTCAATCACCTACACTATCAGCTTGTTGAAAAGCCCTCTTCGAGGTTTCCAAACCAACCCTATGTAGTGAAAGTCACTATGGAGCTATCCACGGCCTCACTCCAAGCAGCCCAAACCCTCAAGCAAGACCTCTTAGATTCTAGTGGCCTCATTAACCCAAACAAACCCCTTTCCTGGCGCGCAAGCGATGACAAAATTCACCTTTCTTTTTACCTAGCAAACCGCAATGAGCTCTTATGAAAAAGTTTCCTTTTTCTATTTACCCACCCTACCTGCATGGAGCCTGTCTTATTTTTATTGGAGCCCTAGTCGCTTACCTTGGAAGCCTGAGCTGGAAACCTGAAAAAGCTGCGGCCGAAGACCTTCTTCAACGCAAGTTGTCAAAGTCTCGCCCTTCAGAAGGTTTGCAGCTAGAAGCAGTGAAAAACTATCAAAAAGTGGACCTTCACTCCTTTAAAAAAACCCTAGCCTCCCGCCAGCTGCTAGAAACGGAAAAAGGAAGTCTCCACCACCTTATCCAAGCTTCTAGCTACCCCCTTCCTAGCTTTTTACAAACGCGACTCAAGTGGCTTGAAAGCTCTCAAAACCGACTTCGATTTGAGGAAAGCGCAAGCTCAAAAAAGTCTGGGGTCGAGGAAAGAATAGAGACTCTAAGTTCCCCGGTTGAACTAGATGCAAATGACCTGCTATACTGCATCAACCTTATAGAAAGTAAGAGAGAAAGCCCCCACTTAATTTTCAAAGAACTTCAAGTGCAGCGCAAAGAGTCTGCCTCTGGGTGGGAGGTTTTTTACCTACAAAAACTAGAAATGATTAAAAGAGATTACACATGCTTTTTCGACAAGTCCTTCTAGTCGTAGCTCTTATACTAACTCTCACTGGCTGTACAGCAAGAAGCCACAGCAAACTTGTCAGCGTCCAAATTACAGACCATCAGGGCATGGTAGAAACATTTAGCTCACAAGAAAGGTTGGAGCCCTTTAAAAACATTAGCACTGAAACCCCTCAGCCCTACTCCCAGTTAGTGCGGGTTTATAAAAATGACCAACTAGCCCAAACACATGCTCTTGTAACTTCTTATTACCCTAATGGTCAGCCCCAAAGGTCACTAGAGGTTCTGGGAGGACAAGCTCATGGCCTATATCAAGAGTGGCATTACAATGGCCAACTCAAGCTTCAAGCTTTTGTTTCCGGGGGGCAGCCAGAACTTTCAGAAGCAGCTGAAAGGAGCTGGCTTTTTGAGGGTGTGGCCAATGCTTGGGATGACGAGGGAAACTTAAGAGCCTCAATTTCATATGTTAAAGGAAAGCTAGATGGCCGAGCAGAAAGCTATCATGCTAATGGGAAAATTTGGAAAAGCCAGTCTCTTTCGAAGGGGCGGCTTGAAGGAAAGAGCAAAATCTATCGCTCTAATGGGGAGCTTTTATCTGAGCAAAGCTATAAAGAGGGGGTTCTTCATGGCCCATCTCAAAGGTTTTGGGAAAAAGGGGCTGCTGCAGCAAAGGAAGAGTACCACCAGGGAAAGCTCATAAGCGGAGTTTACTTTTCTCCCAAAGGAAAAGTTCTTTCACAAGTCACGGAAGGGAGTGGCTACCGGGCGGTTTTTCGCAAAACAAGTCTCTACCGGCTAGAAGAGGTTCAAGAGGGCTCTATTCAAGGATCTGTGCGAGAGTTCTCCAAGGAACACAAGTTAGTTAAGAAGTTCTTTACCAGGGGGGGCTTGAAGCATGGTCAAGAGGTCTACTACTACACACATACGACCCTCCCCTGCAAAAGATTATCTATCGAATGGGATAAAGGTGTGGTTTCTGGGAAAGTCTGCACCTGGTATGAAAGCGGTGTACAGGAAAGCGAGCGCCGTATTTCTCAGCACCAGTCCCCTAGAACACTTTCTGCGTGGTTTAGAGATGGGTCAAAAATGCTAGAAGAGGTCTACCAGTCTGGTAGACTTTTAGAAGGGGCATATTTTAGACCAGGATCAAACAGTCCAATCTCTCTAATCCGCAATGGAAATGGCCGAGCAACAATTTTTGATAGTGAAGGGGCTCTCTTAAGAGAAGTTGTGTATCAGGGAGGAGAACCCCTTTTACAATGATAAACCTTTGCTTTTCTGAGCAAAAAATCATAAAAAAGACCTACATTTAACAACTACTGGAGGATTTCGTGGAGTCTCAAAAACAAAAAGCTTTAGATTCAGCTGTTTCGTATATTCAGAAACAATTTGGAGATGGAGCCATTATGCCTCTTGGCCAGCACTCAGCCAAGAGAGGGAAAACACAAGTGATCCCTACAGGGTCTCTTGCCCTAGATATTTGCCTAGGTATTGGTGGAGTTCCTCGCGGAAGAGTAATCGAGGTATATGGCCCCGAGTCTTCAGGTAAGTCAACACTAGCCACGCATATTGTAGCGAATGCTCAAAAGTCTGGAGGAGTTGCTGCATACATTGATGCAGAACACGCCTTGGATCCTAGCTATGCCGCAAAAATTGGTGTAAATATCAATGACCTACTCATTGCTCAGCCTGACAGTGGAGAGGAAGCTTTATCGATTGCAGAAACCTTGACTCGCTCAAATGCCATTGATGTGATTGTGATTGACTCCGTAGCAGCTCTTGTTCCCAAGCATGAGCTAGAAGGGGAAATGGGAGACTCTCACGTTGGACTTCAGGCTCGCATGATGTCTCAAGCCCTAAGAAAGCTCACAGCAGCACTTGCAAGAAGCAACACATGCGCCATCTTTATCAACCAAATTAGAGAGAAGGTTGGGGTAATGTTTGGCAACCCAGAAACAACCACAGGTGGACGGGCATTGAAATTTTACTCTTCCATTCGTCTAGATATTCGACGCATTGGAGGCATTAAAGGTGCTGAAAATACAGATGTAGGAAATAGAGTGCGTGTCAAAGTAGTCAAAAACAAAATGGCACCTCCATTCCGCGTTGCAGAGTTTGACATCCTGTTCAATGAGGGAATCTCTCGCGCTGGATCCGTTCTTGATATGGCTGTTTCCTGTGGAATCATTGAGAAGAAAGGCTCTTGGTTTAGCTACGGAGAAAAAAGATTGGGACAGGGAAAAGAATCTGTTCGCGAAGATCTTAAAAATAACGAAGCTCTACTCAAGGAGATCGAAGATAAGGTTCTCGCTCAATTTTCTGAGCAGGAAGCTTCAGAAGAAACATCCACTCCGATTGAAGAGCCAATTGGAGCTGAGCCAAGCGCTAAGTAAGCGATAGCTTTTTTTTGAGGGGCTTATTCAAGCCCCTCTTTTTTATTCTTGATTTCCCTTGTAGTATAAGTAATCACAAAGCTGCTGTAGGTAAGGCCCTTTTAGAGGGAGCTTCTCCTGTAAAGCCAGAGCTTTTTGCAGATGCTTTTCAAACTCAGCCTTAGCTTTTTCTTTGCCCAGACAAACAGCTAAATTCATTTCTCGACCAAGCTCAAGGTCTCTTTTAAGATCATCAATATCATCTGCAATTTGAAAAGCCATGCCAAAGTGATTAGCTAGAGCTTCTATTTCTGGAAGCAAACGAGGGTCACCTCCACCAAAAAGCCAGCCAAGGTAAAACGAAGTTTCAAATAGAGCCCCGGTCTTCATGCGCAAAACTTCTTCTACTTCTTTAGCAGAAGGGCTTTTAGAGTATAGGTCTAGATATTGCCCACCAGTAAGACCAAGAATTCCGAGATTTTTACATACATTCCCAAGACTCATGGCAGCTAGGTCATAGTCTTTCGCATAGGGATGGTTATTTTCCCTAGCAAACTCTGTGTTGCGACGAAGACAATCAAATGCTTCTGAAATTAAAGCATAAGTTGCCAAGACTGCCGGTCCCTCTCCATAAACTCTATGAGTGGTCGGAGCCCCTCTGCGCGTTTCATCATTATCCATGCTAGGAAGGTCATCGATAATCAAAGAAGCTGTATGAAAAAACTCCACGCAAAGCGCAGCTTCTTTTGCAGACAACCCTCCAGAGCTTTCTGCAATCAAAAGCACTAAAATCGGCCGAAACCTTTTTCCTCCCGCTTCCAATGCATAGCGACAGGCTTGCTGAAAGTTTTCATTTTGAAAGGCAAACCGGTCATAAGCTTCATGAAGAAATTTTTCAAAAACAGCTTGAAAGTGCTGGAATGTTTTTTGAGCTTGTAAAAAGTTCGTTGCTGAGGTCATTCGTAGCCTATTTCTTGATCACTTGATTTGCTTCAACAAAGCCATGCATGCTTGTACATGGATAGCTTAGAGTATTCCGCCCAAGGAAAGTTCCGGGATTGGATACTCCATTACAGCCTAAAGAGCTATTATCGCCAGCTATAAGCCCTAGCTTTCTGCGGCCTGTACCTACAGAGTCTGAACCTTGACGTACAAAGATCTCTTTGCCATCTAAACGCAAATTCGCACATTTGAAGCCTGCGCCAAGATTTGTATGGTTGCCAAGGATTGAGTCGCCTACATAGGCAAAGTGCGCTGCATGGGCCTTAAAAAGCAGAATAGAGCCCTTTACCTCTGATGCATGTCCTATGACACTTTCATTATCAACAAGAACATTACCTCGAATGTAGGCTCCATGGCGAATTTGACAGTTTTCACCAATGTAACAAGGACCTTGAATGAAAGCCCCTGGTTCAACCACGGTACCTTTCCCTATATAGATGGACTTTTTGTTCATAAGGTGAGCTTGAGGGGAGACTTCACCCTCTATTTTCCCTAGGGGAAGAGATTGAAGATAACTTGGTAATGTAGATAGAACATCCCAGATATATTCATGACCCTCAAAGAGCTTTTTATGTGAGATCAGTTCAATGTCAAAAAAAAAGTCTGTGTTTAACTTGTTCATACCTGTCACTTTTTGTAGTCTTCCACAATCTTATCTAAAGAATCTCTTCTTAAAGAAAGGTTTCTCCTTCTCCTCTTATGTTGTGGGTTTGTTGATAACTCGTTATGAATATCTCGAAAACCCCACGAAAAAGAGTGTTGATAGAATGTTGATAACTGTTGATAACCGGGTGGTTTTATGAACACGAATAGTTATCTACAAAGTTATCGACAGGATTGTCTTCTAATTATGAACAAAATTGCAAGAAAAAGGGGGAGGCTAAAAAAAGAGTCTGGGTGAGAGGATTTGAACCTCCGACCCCTTGCACCCCATGCAAGTGCGCTGGCCAAGCTGCGCTACACCCAGAAAAGAATAGAGATATAGATTTAGTTGTGCTGCAGTCCTTCAAAAGAAAGTTCGGACTTGCGGAATTCTTTGACTCCAATACGAGCACACTCTTCAATGATTGTTTCTAAAGCATCCCCAGGATGAACTTCAGCTGAAGAGATATCTACAGAAATGTTTGCTGAGAAGCTTACGCCTCCATGAAGACCCTTAACTCGAAAGTTGGCAAAGATGCCATCTTTCTTTTTCGATATATTTTTGAATCGAACTACATTGTTTTCAGAAAGATCTTGCATAACATTTCCTACTAGAAAAAGAGGTTTATCCTATCGATTTTTTTTGTATCGGTCAAGGTGGATTATCTTTTGTAAGAATTTGGATGTCTTAACCTTTTAATAACTAGGGAGTTATTTGTTTTGTTCTACAGGAAACACCTTAAATAACCTTGGATAGATTGTCATAAAATGCTCTGTTTATGCAGGATATATGTTATGACTTTTTTAGCCTCTTATCCAAATACTCTAGGTTCTAGCTGGGGTCCTATTTTAGCCTCTGAATTTGAAAAGCCTTATATGCAAAAGTTAATCACATTTTTGCAGCATGAGCGCGCTGGATCACAGCCCATTTATCCCGCTAAACAAGACGTTTTTAGGGCTTTTCGAGAGACCCCTTTTGACCAGGTCAAAGTTGTCATTGTTGGGCAGGATCCCTATCATGGGCCGGGCCAGGCTCAAGGAATGAGCTTTAGTGTTCCTCCTGGAATTCGTATTCCTCCCTCTTTAAGGAACATCTTTTTAGAACTGAAAAATGATTTAGGGATGAAAGAGCCAACTTCCGGAGACTTAACGGGTTGGGCTCGACAAGGCGTCTTGCTTCTTAATGCAACCTTGACTGTTCGCCAAGGTTCCCCTAAGTCTCATTATGGACAGGGGTGGGAGGTTTTTACGAGTCAAGTCATTCGAGAGATCGCAAACCGGCAAAAGCCCTGTGTTTTTCTATTATGGGGACGCAGCGCTCGTGATAAGGTGGAGGAGGTCCTTGGAGAAGCTCCTGAAGGAGTGCACTTTCTTACAGCTCCCCATCCATCTCCCTTTTCTGCCCATAGTGGGTTTTTTGGCTGCCAGCACTTCTCAAAGGCGAATCAGCTTCTGGAAAAACATGGTGAGTCACCAATTTTTTGGGAAAATCTATAGTTTGGCATAGAGATTGCATCTTCTTTGGTTGCAGAGCAACTGTGGGAGGTATCTATGCTCTTTATGTCAAAGTTGGGGAATAAGAATTTTGCTTTGATGGGTAAGATGATGGATCTCCTTCAGGATCGTCATCAGGTAATTGCTGGAAATATTGCTAACGTCAACACTCCCAACTATCAACGACGTGCGTTTAAGTTTGAAGATTCTTTGCGCTATGCGATGGAGCAAGGGTCTGTGGCTGGATATCGGAATACACAAGGATATGTTGATCGACCAAAGGTCACACCCGTTCGCAACAACGGCAACAATGTAGATATTGACCTAGAAATGCTGCAAATGCGGGAAAATTCTTCCTATTACAAGGTAATGACAGAGCTTTACAATAAAAAATCAGGCCTTGTGAAAAGGGCAATTCGAGGAGGGAACTAATGAGTTACCAAATTAATGATATCTTCCGAAATTCTCGTATTGCTCGTACCGGTTTAAAAGCTGGCCGCACATGGATGGATGCGGTTTCTAATAATATAGCTAATATCAATACGGTAGATACAGGGGTAAAAACAAAAGAAGGGAACTTTGTCCCTTACGGTAGGCAAGTTCCAGTCTTTGCCAAAGTCTTGTCAGAAAAATTTTCTGAAGATAGGATCAACAATGACGTCAAGGATGGGGTCAAAATAGAGGAAATGCTTTCTCTAGAGGATGATATTCGTAAGGTGTACGATCCAAGTCATCCTGCAGCCCGAAAGCCGGGCACGAAGGATGCGGGATATGTATATTATCCAAATGTAAGTCTTGCACAAGAGATGGCCGACATGCGTATGGCATCAGCTTTTTATGAGGCTAATGTGACAGTCGTTGCAATCTCTCAAAGGATGAATGATGATGCTCTTAGCATCTTGAGGAGGGCATAATGATTAACGAAGATCCGATCCAAGAAATGAGTAAGATCGTTGCTTCGACTGCTGGTAAACAGCCTAAGGTGGCTCGTTCTGCGGCTGATCTTCAGGTATATTTTCCCGCTCTTCAGGAAGCAAAAGAGATGGAGGGGGCTCAAAGCTTCAAAAAAGTTTTAGCTAGTTATCTTCAGGATACCAATAACTTACAGCATGCAGCAGATGCTGAAATTCAGCGAATGGTTGCGGGTGAGGCTGAAGATTTGCACCAAGTGACAATGGCAATGGATGAGGCTGAAGCTGCGTTTGAAATGATGATGGAAGTGCGTAATAAGCTTGTCGGTGCTTATCAAGAAATAATGCGAATGCAAGTGTAATATATACAAATAAAATTACACTATCCTGGTTTTTTATCTTTGTATTTAGTAACCTATTTTCTTTGAGGTTGCTAATAAATGTTTAGTTTGGTCTTTTTTACTTTTGGATTGTGGGCATTAAGCTTTCCCCTGGGAAAATTTTCCCTGTTAACTGGGGCTCCTTGTGCAGTCGTGGGCTTGCGTCTTCTTCTAACCACAGCACTTCTCTTTGCTTGGATGGCTTGGCGGAAGCCAAAAATTCTTCCTCTGAAGAAAGCCTGTCTATTCCCTGCAATTTTAATGGGACTTTCTGGCTTTTATTTGACTAACCTTTTTGAGTTAAAGGGGCTCGCCCTAATTTCCTCTACGAAAGCATCCCTTATCTTTAGCCTAGCTCCCTTGTTTGCTGCATTGATTTCCTATTTTCAGT
Source organism: uncultured bacterium (assembly GCA_964460785.1). Classification (GTDB taxonomy): domain Bacteria; phylum Chlamydiota; class Chlamydiia; order Chlamydiales; family CAYWQB01; genus CAYWQB01. The sequence goes on along the minus strand of CAYWQB010000003.1, from coordinate 163,160 downwards.
TGAAGGAAAAGGTAACAATCAAAAAAGCAACTGGCTTGCTTATCGGATTTTTGGGGTCTTTACCTTTATTTATGGAGGGGAGCTCTCTATCGATTTTTTCTATCTCGATTGGAGCCGGAGAACTTGCCATCATGGCTGCTACAGCTCTGGCTATGTATGGATGGGTGTTGATTCGCCGCTTAGTGAATGAGCAAGGAATGCATCCCTTGGCAGCTAATGCTTGGACGATGTTTTTTGGGGCTATTTTTTGTGGAGGGCACTTGCTTTGGCAGGGACTGGTTTCAGAACAGGCTCTTGTTTATGATGTAAAGCCATTTATTCTTAGTACGATTGCTCTGACAATTATCTCGAATTTAGTCTGTAATGGGCTCTACTCCTATTTGCTTAAGCGCTATACAGTCACCTTTCTTGCACTAGCCGGAATGAGCTCACCGCTATTTGCAGCTCTTTGGGGCTGGCTGCTCTTCCAAGAGCCTTTTGTTTGGTATCACCTTTTAGCCGGCATTGTAATGGCTGCAGGCCTTGCCTTGGTCTATGCAGAGGATCTAAAACTAGGTTATCTCAACCAGAAATCCTCTTAAGAGCACGCTCTTTTCTTTTTGCATAAAGAATTCCTAGTTCATAAAAGACCCAAAGAGGGGTTGCTAGGAGAACTTGTGTAATGACATCTGGAGGAGTTAAAACAGCTGAAAGGACGAAAAGGGCAATGACTGTTTGCTTACGGTATCGACAGAGAGTTGTAGAGTGAACCCATCCTCTGTGAATGGCAAGTAAAAACAGAGCTAGCGACTCAAAAGCAAGTGCATTACCAATTAAAAGAAGAAGAGTGTAGTTAACATATTGGCTTAGAGACCAAATGTTTTTTGCCATCGACTGATTCAGCCCTAGTAAAAAGCGGTTTGCTAGAGGAATTGTAATCCAGTAAGCAAAGGAAGCTCCCACTGCTAAAAGAGCGATGGCGAAAAGGGTGAAGGGGAGTAGCCAGCGCTTCTCTTTTGTTTTGAGCCCTGGAGAGATGAATCGCGCGAAAAAAAAGAGCCATAGGGGAGAGCTGACTAGAAGAGAGGTCCACAAAGAAATTTTGAGCATCACAGTAAGCCCTTCCGTAGGCCCTAAAAGGGCAAGGGAATAGCTTTGTAGTGGCTCTTGCCAGGTCAGTGATTCTCCAGGCTTTAGCGTATAGCTTGCCTCATTGGTCCTTTGGGGTTGATCGCTCAGTTTGTGATAGGGGGGAAGGGTAATTCTTTGCTCTTGCCTCTCCTGGTTAGATGCAGTCATTGTAACCCATCGTACAGGTGTATTGTTTTCCAGAGGTAAAACAACAGCTTTTAATAGAGGCTGGTAGCAAGCCAAGGAGAGAATAAAAAAGCAGGCAATGACAGCTAAGCTTTTGAGAAGAACATAACGAAGCTCTTCTAAATGGTCCCAAAAATCCATGGTTTAGGGTTTCTCAGCCTCTTCATCTTTTTCATCAGATTTTGCAGAAGGGGGAGCTTTTCCCTGGATCTCTGCATCGATGCCTTGAGATGCTTTTTTAAACTCATGAATGCCTTTTCCTAAGCTTTTAGCTAGTTCTGGAAGCCTTTTGCCTCCAAACAGCAGAAGAACTAGAAAAAGAATAACGACAATTTCCCACGTACCAATCATCACTTACCCTTTGGAAGATGTGGGTGCATGATAGGCACATGGGACGTGATAAGTCAAATACTAACAGAGCGTTAAAAGACGGATGTAACCTGAACTTCGAGAATATTGTTGTTATAGCTATAGAGGTCAATGTTGGAGTTCAGCTTTCTATGAGAAGCTGCGATTTCTCCTGAGAAAAATTGATTCCATTTGCGCACAAGGCCCACGCGTACCAACCAGCTCGTATCTTTTCTCTTTTTTTGATACTGCTCATTGACATTGCGATATGTTGCTCGGTAAAGAGAGAGCCTTCCATTCGTTGTCCACTTAGAGTTTAAGATATGTGTAAGGGCTGCAGAAGCATCGTATCTGCGGAAGCGGGTATCCGCTCTTGGGGGGATGGCTTCTTGCTCTACAGCTGTAGGGGAGGAATCGTTTAAGTAAGAAAGGTCTCCAGAAAGAACATTTTTAGCATTCATAAAGTAAGTCGTCCCTAAAGAAAGCGAGCTAAAGCTTCCTCGCTTTTTATGTAAAAACTCATTCTCAGCAGCGGAGTGGTTTCTACGCCCTGCAGAAAGTGAGCCTCTAGCACTCCATCCGCTTCGGATTTGATAGTTATAACGAATTGCTCCGGAAAACCCCTCTCTGCTTAAAATTTTTGCAGTGTAGAGAGTGCTTAAACTTCCATTAAAGTTCCAAAGGTGGGGGCCGACTGCATACTCAAGGCCTGTAGTGACCTTAGCTGAGTTGATGGTGTTACTTTTGGCTTTATGGTAAAAGCTTCCTCCTGAGCTTAATGTACTTCTCCACACCATGCCTCTTTTTTCTAGAGGGTAACCATGGATGATATAGAGTGAGTAGCTTTGAGGAGTATCGGACTTTTTACTCGGCTCCTTTGTTTGCTCAACTCCATTTAGTGTCACGGGAAGTCCGCCTGAAATCAGAGGAATTTCTCCGGGATCTTTATTGGCATTGCTTTCCCATGCCTGTCCTACGGTAATCGAGCCTGCTAAAGTCATGCGGCGCTCTTTTCCCATTTCAGCTAAAAGCCTTTCAGCTTGCTCTCTTACCCCCTGAGGAACATTGGGGTCAGCTTGAGCTCGTTCTAGAGCCTTCCTTGAGTCTTCCCACTCTCCTTTTGCTTGATGTGCTCTAGCGAGCTCTAGGCGAGCTTGTCCAAAGCTTGGGTTTAAAGAAAGTGCTCTCTGATAGGCATAGACGGCTTCTGTATAGTTTCCACTATAGTATGCAGCTTGGCCGATCAAATAGTTTAACTCAAAGTTACTAGGGTCTTCTACAAGAGCAGAATTGAATTTCTCAAGGGCTTGCTTATACTTTTTCTGCTCAAGTAAAGCTTTCCCTTCTTTAATATAGGTTTTTGCCATGTTGCCCTTTGTAAGGCGTGGGCGTGTATTTAAAGCTGCAATCTCATCAAAGTTGCCATCTTGGGCATAAGAGAGAGATGAGAGTCCAGCAAAAGCGAAAAGGAAAAGATAAGACCTCAGGCGCATAGCTAACATTACCTACTTCATTTAGGGCATGTTGGGATGCTAGGAAGTGTAAGAATTAATTATCAATGAAATTTTAAATATATGTTTGAGGAGGGGAGGTTGCAGGGCCTTCAAGGGAGAATAGGAAAGGCTGTAGCTCCTCACGCAGAAAGGTATCTACTTGCTGGGGGGATCGTCCCCATAGAGCGTCAGGTTTTGCTAGTTGCTCAATTTCTTCTGCTGTTACCGCAAATGCTTGATCTTGCCCAATTGCCTGTTTGAGGGTCTGAAAGTCTAGAGGTGAAGCTTCATGGCAAAGCTGTTTTAGTTTTTCATGTAAAACCTGTCTATCTCCTCCTCGTTGGACACTTTTCATTAGGATATTTTCTGTGACAAGCAGAGGAAGATGTGCCTGGAGTTTTTGCTCACTCATAGATGAGTTGAAAGAAAAATGGGAGGCTAAGTGTCCTAACAAGTTGATGAGAGCATCACATAATAAAAAGCTTTCAGGCAAGAGCATACGCCTTGCTGCAGAGTCGTCCAAGCTTCTTTCCAGCCATTGAGTTGATGCTGTGTGAAGGGCTGTATTGACAGAGGACATAAGGAGTCTTGCAATCGAGCAAAGCCTTTCAGAGCGCGTAGGGTTTTTTTTGTAGGGCATTGCAGAAGATCCTACCTGGCCCTTATCAAAACCCTCTGTTGCTTCCCCTGTATGAGAGAGAAGTCGTATATCGGTTCCTAGCTTATGACAAGAGGCTCCTAATCCGCTTAGTACTTGGAGAATTTGCGTATCCAATTTTCTTGGATATGTTTGTCCTGTAATAGAAAGAATATGATGAAAGCCAAATGCTTTAGCTACTTGCTGATCAATTGCTTCAACTCGCTCTTCTGTCTCAAGAAGAGTAAGAAAAGAAGCTTGAGTCCCAGTGGTTCCCTTTAGACCTAAAAAGGGCAGATTTTGGAGAGTCGCCTGTAAGGCCTGGGCATCCCAAAGTAAGTCCTGTAACCAAAGGCATAAACGCTTGCCCATGGTGGTGGGTTGTGCTGGTTGGAAATGTGTATAGGCAAGGCAAAGACTTGTTTTAAGAGTTTCTGCTTTTTCTGCCCAGCCACTAAGAACAGCCTTTAGCTTGCTAAGCAATAGAGCTATGGCTTCTTTCAGTAAAATTAAGTCTGCGTTATCTGTGACATAGCAGGAAGTGGCCCCTAAGTGAATGATACGCTTTGCGCTGGGGCATAAATCTCCATACGCGTGGACATGGGCCATCACATCATGCTTTAGCTTTTTTTCGTAGCTCGCAATGGTGTCCCAATGAAAGGTTGACTTGTGCTTTTCCATCTCTTGAAGCATTTCCTCTGAGATGGGGAGGCCAGCTGTGTGCTCAGCTTTGGCGAGTTCAATCCAAAGTTGTCGCCATACGGTATACCGCTTGTCTGGAGAAAAAATAGCGAGCATTTCTGGACTCGCATAACGATCAACTAGGGGAGAGCTGTAACTGGTCATAGGTACTGTTGGAGCTCCTCAAGTAAAGAGCGGATCATTTCCTTATCTTTTTCTGTAAAGCGATGCTTGCGCTTGCGTAATGTTTCAACATGCTGAAAAAGCCCGCGTATAGCTGTCGCTTTCTCATCGCTTTTCCTTTTATCATTCTCCTTTAAAGGAAAAGCTTCTCGGATAAGTAATAGGAGCTCTTTTTTACTTTGGCCTTGGTAGTTTGTGAGGATGGCAATCTTATCTTCTAAACTTCCTTCTCGACTTGCTAGGGTGTACACAGCTTGCCTTGGCATCGACTCGACAATCGCCTGAAGCTCGGAGGGGAGTGCTCGGTGCAATTCAAAATACTGCAAAAGATTATAGGGGGTTTGCCTATTTCCATAAGTTCGAAGAAGCCAAGCTGTAAAGGCTCCTTCTTGGTATGCTTTGAGTAAAGTTTGCGCTTGCTTGATTCTTTCCCCATGTAAAAGAGCAGCTTGATTATTGATCGCTTTGATTTCAGAAGTGATATTTGATAGTGCCCGTAGGTCTTTCGTGATATCACAACTTTCTTTCCCATAGCTTTCAAGCAGATCTTGAAGGCTTTCTTTCTCTTCATCACTTAGTTTGACAGATCCAAAGACACCTGAAAAGCTCGTTAAAGAGCCTTCAGAGCTTCTTTTGGCTAGGTCGGTCATTTTGGATGGGCGTTCCTTATTTTGGAGGCGCTCACTGAGAAGAGAGTTTAGTTTGCTCATTCTTGCCTACCTCTGTAAAGCGGTTTGACATTCTTGCATGCGCCCGAGCATTTCTCCCACCAAAGAGCGATAATCTTCAGCTGCTCGGCTCTTAGGGGAGCTTTGATAGACGGGTTTTCCGTGAATAGATGCTTCCGAGACAGCAATATCTCTGCGTATTTTGCTAGCAAAGACTTTGTCAGGGAAGGTACGCTCCACGACCTGCAAGAAAGCTTGGTTGGTTTTTCCTCTTGGGTTCCAAAAGGAAAGTACAACACCTAAAACTTGTATCGGATGCCTTAGGCCAATGGTTCGAATGAACTCTGCAAGGCGTTCTAGACCCTTGATACTATAGAATTCTGGTGTGGCACAAACCACAGAGTAGTCTGCCGCAATTAGGGCTGACTCTGTTAGCCAGCATAAAGAGGGAGGTGTATCAACGAGGATATAGTCATAAGATAGAGGCTTTAACACTTCCTTAAGGCGTTCATGGGAGTAACGGTCAGAAGCTAAGTTACCAGATACCTCAACGCGCTCTAGCCAGGTGTCTGCTGGGATCACATCTAAATTTTTGATGTTGGTGGGAAGGATTACCTCTTCTACCCGCTTTGTTCCTTGAAGAACAGGTGCTAAGCTATCATTTTGGTCTGGATCAAGGCCAAGGCCTGTTGTTAGGTTAGCTTGCGCATCGAAGTCGACAAGTAGCACTCGCGCCTTATGGTAAAGGGCTAATGCGGCTCCGATATGCAAAGCTGTGGAGGTTTTTGCGGTCCCTCCTTTGAAGCTACTGACAGATAAGATGCTCATATTCTTTAGGCCTCACTAAACAAAACTGCCACCGATCATATAGGGAATTAAGAGCTTTTTGTATAGGGGCTTTGCTGCTTGCGCTCTGCCCGCTCTTGACAAACAGCTTGGATAAAGTCCTCCAGCTTTTGTTCTGGAAAGACTTCATTGTCCCTTGTGCGTAGAGAGAGAGTGCGACCTTCCACTTCACGATCACCAACTGTAATCATGTAGTTTGTTTGTCTTAGCTGAGCCTCTCGCACTTTTTTGCTGATGGATTCATGTGAATGATCAATCTTACATGGGATTTTATGCTTGCGGATGGCTTGGGCAATTTCTTCTGCATACTCGAGGTGGCGGTCTGCAACAGGAAGAATTGCTATAGGCTCGGGGCTAATCCATAGAGGAAAACGGCAAGCATAGTGTTCGATGAGTTGGCCAATGAATCGCTCAAAAGAGCCTAAAAGAGCACGATGGATAACCACAGGGCGCTTACGTACGCCATCTTGATCAACATACTCAATATCAAAGCGCTCAGGAAGGGCCATATCAAGTTGAATCGTGCCAATTTGCCAACTTCTCTTTAAGCAGTCTTCAATATGGAGGTCGATTTTTGGCCCGTAGAACGCTCCATCTCCCTCTTTAATTTCATAAGAGGCTCCAAAACGGTCTAGAGCTGAGCGCAGCGCGTTAGTAGAAAACTCCCAGTCTTCATCTGTACCAATTGTATCTTTCTCAGGTCGAGTGGAAAGCGCACAGTAGTAGTTTAAGCCAAAGGTTTCATAGATTTTTTTTCCAAGCTCTAAAACACGTAGGACTTCTGCTTCAATATCCTGTGGACGCATGAAAATATGCGCATCATCTTGGTGAAAGCTTCGGACTCTAAATAGTCCAGATAAAGCTCCAGAAGGTTCATAGCGGTGTACATTCCCAATTTCTGCAATGCGGAGCGGGAACTCGCGGTAGCTATGTACATCTGACTGATAGTAGAGCATACACCCAGGGCAGTTCATGGGCTTTAGAGCAAAGGCTCGCTCTTCAATTTCTGTGGTATACATGTTTTCACGGTAGTGATCCCAATGACCTGACCGTTCCCAAAGTCCTCTAGTGAGGAGAGAAGGGGTTTTAATTTCAATGTAGCCCGCTTCTGTATGTAGCTCTCGCCAAAAAGCAAGTAAGCTATCCCATAGGATCATGCCTTTAGGATGAAAAAAAGGCATACCAGGAGCTTCTTCTTTTAAGCTGAATAAGCCATGTTTTGGTCCTAAGATTTTATGATCTCTTCTTTTTGCCTCTTCTAAAAAGTGCAGGTAATCTTTGAGCAAGGTTTTATCGGGAAAGGAGATGGCATAAATACGAGTCAGCATTTCACGATCAGAGTCCCCCCGCCAGTAAGCACCAGAGGTTTTCATAATTTTGAATGCTTTAATCTTTCCAAGCTTTGGAAGGTGAGGCCCCCGGCAAAGGTCTGTGAACTCTCCTTGTGTGTAGTAGGAAATTTCACTTCCCGCCTCCATCCCTTCTATTAACTCTTTTTTGTAAGAGTTATGTGCAAATGCTTCGGAGGCTTGTTGCTTAGAGGAGTAGACTCCTCTTTTCGGAGCATGATTCTCCTTGATAATTTTTTTTACTTCTTTTTCGATCTTGGCAAAGTCACCATCAGAAATTGAAAGGTTGGCAAAGTCATAGTAAAACCCCGATTCAATTGGAGGTCCAATTGTTGGCTTTGCATCGGGCCATAGTCGGAGAACCGCTTGGGCTAGCACATGAGCAGATGTATGCCAAAAAATCTCTTTTCCTCTTGGGTCAGAAAAGTCTAAAATTTCTACTTCGTCTCCCTCTGAAAAAGGAGTCGATAAATCAACAACTTGCCCATTTACAGAAAGCCCAATAGATCGGTCTGGAGCTGTTTGATTAAGCTCTACAAAAAGGTCATATCCATTTGCTTTTTCCGAGAGTTCTTTTTCGCCTTCGCCAATCAACTGAATCTTCATGCTTTTTCCTCAAGAGGCCTAATTCTGAGAAAAATATGTTAATGGATTGATTGAATGAAGAAAAGATGTTTTGTAGACAAAATAGGTGACAGATCACTGGATGCATACTAGTCTATAGGGAAGAGCGAACGAATGAGGATGGGAGTGTCTCCAAAGGATCCAGAGCCTATAGACCACTTTTTTGGTACCAATCAGTTTTTTGATGAAGTTACAAAGCTTGTGAGTGGAGAGGTTACCTCATCAACTAAAGATGAAGCAAAACGAGCTTGTATAGAGGACTACCCAGCTCTTTCAAAGCAGTTGTCTTTACTCGAGTTGCAGGATGGAGTAATTGTTCGCAATATTCTAAGAGCTAGAAAGTTATCTTTATTTCTGATCGATGAGACAGGGCGGTTAAAGCTTGATCTTTTGACCAGCCTAGTTGCGTTTATGGAAGAAAATTTATTTCCTATTGGCCCTGGTCGAGAAGATGATATTCCCCGGCAAAAGCATATTCTTTCTGTGCTAAAACAGCTAAAAGAAGATCCGATGCTGGTAAGGAAGTTGGAGTCTATTTCTCCTCTTTTACAATCTTCCACAGTGAGGGAGATTATTCGACAAACTTTGCGTCTTTCTGCAAAAGATCCTATTGATATATCGAAAGTGCGCCAAGCTGTGCTTTGTGCTCTCCTCACTTATCTTCGCCAAAGTGTTGGCTCTTGCTTTGCTACAGCACCAGCTATTTTAATCCAGTCGGAACAACTGGGGTTGATGATAGAGGACTTAAAGCGACTGCTTGAAACGTCTAGTTTGGAGAGAGTTGTACGAGGAGTCTCTTATTCCGTTCCCTTTAATGTGAAGTGGGGAAGTGGAGATTGGGACAAACCTTTCCTCGTGGAAAAGCAAACATTCTTGCACCTTCATCCCGGGCTTTCTTTTGCTCTTGATGAGTCAGGCCTTCTAACATCAAAAAAACATGCCAAGCGCATTGCAGAAGCTAGACATGTTTTTGCTTTGGCTCTTCAAAAAATTTTGGGAGATAAAACACACACCTTTACCACAGCAAGAGAAATTTTTACATGCATCCTTCTTGGAAAATTCTCTCTTACTAAAGACAAAGTCGCTGAAATGGCTCAAGAAGAAAAACTGTCTTGGAAAGAAGGAGCTATTTTTTCTAAGGGGACTTCTTCTAAGGAATACTATGCATATAAAAAGGCTATGGAGTCTGCAAAACTGGCCTTTCTTTCCCTGAGTGAAAATCCTCTATTGAAGTGTTGGGAATATACACTAGCTTCTTTTGCAGAGGCTCATGAAGATTTTGCTCAGTGGAACTTATTCACGAGCTTGGGAATAGGCTCAGATGCCCAAGGGGGGATTTCAGCTTGTGTTGAGACACAGCTGATGAAGGTGTTAGAGGAGCTTAATCAAGATTTAGATCAACTGCGCGAAGAGTATGATATTGCGGCTAGTCATGTGTCTTACCAAAGGGCTAGGCTTGACCGTGCAAGAACAGAAGAGGATGCAAAGTGGCTTAAGATAGAGCTAGAGAGACTGAATGGGAAGCTTGACCTTGTAGAAAAAGATTTCCGTGCCACAGAGCAGAAGTCACAGCGTGTAGCTAACCTATTGCCTCAGCTTATGGAGCAATATATCAAGTTATTCCCTCGCTATTTTCAAGAGGTTTATGATCCAGATATGAAAGATATTCAGCGGCAAGCGATCTATGATGATAGTCCTGCTGGATTTCGCCTGCTTTTTAAATTTGGAAGGCCTCATCCAGATCAATGGAAGTTAATTTATTCTAAAGAGCAGTTTATTTCTTCGTTATGTGACTTTTTCATCCTTACAGAGCATGAAATTGTTCATCATGAGGTTTTTGAGGGGCTAGATCGTGAAGTCAGCCAATTAATCACACTGATTGTACAATATATTCGTACGGATGAATTTCTTGAGCAGGCTCTATATCGTGTAGCAAGTCAGCACGGAGGGAGTTTTGTCCATGATCCGATGGAGCACTTAGACTCTCTTTCAGCAAAGCCTTGGGCTTATGTTTCAGGGGGATCTTTCAACCATATGATTCAGTGCTATTATGGGTTAGAAGGAGCTCCAACAAAAAAAGAAAAGGTAATTGATGGAGAGATAGAACTTCTAACCTTTTATGTAGACCTCATGAAAACTTCCGGGGGAGGGTTTGCGCAGTCTATCTATCAAAACCCCCATAAAAAGATATTAGCGTACTCTCCTTCTCACGCTTTTTTATTTTGTCCAGGGATCTCTAAAGTATTTCACGATGCTTGTGAATCAGACATTTTTACTTATACTCATATTCGAGATGCATTCATCTCCCCTAGGAAAAAGTTTGCGACTCTTTGGCTAGATGCTGGCGATCGAGAGTGGATTTTAACTAAGTTTGCAGAGCTATTTTCTCCTCAGCTTATTCTTCCTTTACGCGAAGAATTTGCGCGCATGCCACAGCAGGTAACAGCAATGGAGCTACATGAGAGGTTTGAAAGAGTACAAAAAAGAATTCCCTTACCGAAGGGATTAAATGCAGCGCGCTTAGATTCAATTCTTTATGAAAGCTTGCCTCTGCGGTCCACCTATCAACTTGAAAAAGACCTATCACCTATTATTGAAGAGGTTGCCTTATCACTGGAGGCCTCTGCTAAGGAAGCGCAGAGAGTGCTTAGAGAGTGGATCAAATCTGCCAGTTACTCTGCCAAGTGGTCTTCAAAGCAACTACAAGAGGTTGTAAGTGGGATCTTTTGTTTTATTAATAGAAAGCATTTTTCAAAGAAGCCAATTAGTCAGATTGTTTATTCATCATTTCAAAAGCACAGTTTGGCTATTTCTGAGCCCATGTTATTTGCTGATTCAAACTGGACACGCTATTTACTGGGGTTTGTTGTCAGCCCTGGTACTGCTCAGCTTGAGCTTTGGTGTCTGAATTTTATTGGTAATGAGGGGTTTCCGCTTTCTTTTAGCTGGGCTCCTTACCTTCGCGAGAGTTGTGGAATCCCCTGGGGGGTGTTTGCGAAGCCTCAGGAGTATACCTGGGGATAGTCACATTGAATTCCCTTTACAAACATGCAGACATTTTGCTATATCGTTCGCCCGCTCAATAAGTATAGAGGCTTTTTCTTTTAGTAATTAGAGTTTTTACTTTTTTACTCATTTCAAAAAAAGAAAATATCTTTTATATGAGCAGTAGGCATACCAAGAAAAGTTTATTGGATGCTGTTAGGGTTATTAAAAACAGCTCGGGTTTTATACCTGAGTTCTCTTACAAACTGGAGAGCACAAATGAAGATGCTGAAATACATTTTTTCCGCACTGATGGTTGCATCGTTCTCAGTTGGTTATTCACAGGGTTTTGAAACAACTCGTGAGCGAGAACTGACAAGCGATCAAATGCAAGCGCTAGAGCGTTTTATGCAGTCTAAGCATGTCGTTACTAATGACAAAGCAAACTTAAATCTAGATGGTGAAGCACAAGTTAAGTACTTACGCCTTAATGCAAAGCAAACTGATGGGACTTCTCTTGTAGGAAGTGGTGCGAATCAGAGCGCTAAGAATGTTTTGGAAGCTAGAATTTACCTCAACTTCAAAGCTCGTGCAGATCGTGCTTGGGCTGATATGCGCCTTCGCTTTAAAAACAGACTTGGTCTTGTAGGACAAGGAACTGGTGTTTCTGAAAACGTTACTCTAGGTTCTGTTAATGCAGCGCAAGTTGATATCCAAGCAGCGAACGTTGGGTACTTCATCCTTGATGATGGCGTTTCTACATGGAATGTTATGGGTGGACGTGAGCAACTAGATCGTCTTTTCGATTCCAACCTACAGTTTGGAAGCTTGATGGATGGTGTGACAACAAAGTACATCACGAATGTCAGCAACATGTTTGATTTTGGTGCTCGTGCTGCAGCAATTCTTGTTGAAGCAAAAAGCAAGCATTTTGGTTACGTAGCACAGTTCGATTTCATGAACCTATGGAACACTGGACTTTATGCTCGTTACTCCTACACAAACTGGAGCAAGAATGGCACAGACATCCACATCAACAACCGTCATGATCTTGATAGCCTAACTCCAGGGCAAAAGACTCGTTTGCAAGAAATGTACTGGGGATATCACATCAACCAATTCCAAGTTGGTTATGAATTCGCTCCTGAAGTTCTTCAGAACAATGCACAAGTATTCGGTGAATACCTATACAACTCTAAAGCGAAGTCTCTTAATGACATTCAGCCTGGTGTTGGCAAACAAAATAAAGCATGGGCTCTTGGTGCTCGTCTTGGCCAACTTAAAGAAGAAGGTGACTGGTATGCACAAGTTCGTTATGAGCGTGCAGAAGCACAGTCTAGACCTTTCTGGGATGCAAATGGAATTGGACGTGGCGGAGGCGACAGCGCTTCTATCGGCAGCTTCGAAAATGCAGCAGCTGATGTCTTAGCTTCATTTGGTAACTACCGCGGTTGGATCATTGAAGGTGCTTATGCATTCACCAATGAAATGACTGGTAAGCTTGTTTACGAAAAAACAAAGCCACTTAAGAAAGACCTTGGAACAATGGGGAACTTTTCTCAGTTCGAAGGACGTGTAAGTTACACATTCTAAGTTTGCTGGCTTAATCAAGTTTGCAGAAACCTTCCTAGGGGCTTCCCTTAGGAGGGTTTTTTTTTACGCTTATAAGCTCAACTCGATTCTCTCCTTTTATCACCTTCCAAGCTGAACTAGATATAGAGATACAGCGATCTATAGGAAAAAAGCATAAATAGTTACGACTACTTTGTCTTTCAAAGCCTGCCTTATCTAGCTGTTGAGGGGTTTGCATAATTAACACATCGTATTTGTGTAGCTCTCTTACTAAAGATGATCGTAGAAGCCAGCTGTCTTCCTCCAGAAATATGTGCCACCCACTTTCCTTTAGAGCGCCTAGGTCAATTGTTAGCTTTGGGCTAAATAGACTTGCTGTACGATAGAGAAGGCGGTCTACGTAGGGGCGTAAATTTCTTAGCAGGGGAACAGAGATCAGCAAAAGGAAAATTCCCATACATGCGAAGTTTAGCCGTGGGCTAAAGTGAAAAAATTTGTGAAAGGCATAAAGAAGAAGGGAGGCAATGAGTAGGCCAATAAAGTTAAAAAAGTTTGTGCAGGCAAGAACTTGCCCTAAGCGATCTTTGGGGCTTTGCGCCTGAATAAAAGATTCGATTGGAACAATAATGAGACCGCCAAGAACGCCTAAAATAAGCATAGAAAGAGCTGTGAATAGCACGCTTCCCTCAATCAAGTAGAGAGAAAGAAAACCAAGCCCCATAAAAAATATCGCCAGGGGAATTACGCCCAGTTCAATCGCTTTTTTTGATAAAAGGCCTGAAAGAAGAGAGCCAAAGCCGATCCCTAAGGCTGTCATTAAAAATAAGTAGCCTCCATATGTAGCTGGAAGGTTTAAATTGTGCACAGAGTAGGGAAGGATATTAATTTGCGTGTAACTTCCAATAAAAAGGAAAAGCATAGAGCAAAAAATGATAGGCGTTAGATGGAGATACTGGCGTGTCAGGCGTAGAGTAAAAAAAGGTTCCAGGAAAGCTGTTTTGGGGAATGGTTTATGTGGGTTTTCTGCAGGAGTAGGGTGGATATAGAGGATGAGAACAGAGCCTACACAGGCAATGGCTAAGCAAAATCCAGCCACCACAATAAGATTATGCTGACTGACATCCGTCAGCAAAGAGCCAAAAAAAGTTCCCAAAATAATCCCTAAAAAAGTGGTGAAACTTAGCCAGCTATTGGCCCTAGCAATAGAGGGACGGTCGACAAGTTCGGGGATAATTCCATACTTGGAAGGACTAAAAAATGTAGACTGAAAGGCCATTAAGAAGAGAATAATATAAGCAAAAGTCGGGCTGCTTGAAGTAATGGCAAGGAGTCCGCCAATTGCAATAGGGATTTCTGCAAATTTTGAAATCCATAAAATATATCGCTTGCTGCAGCGGTCCGCAAGCCATCCAGCAGGAACAGAAAAGAGTAAAAAAGGGGCCACAAAGGCAAGGCCTGCAATGGATGTAACACTTTGTGTATGCTTAACACCGACAAGAGCGATGACATGGAATGTGATCAGTAGGCGAAATGCATTGTCATTGAGAGCTCCTAAAGCTTGGCTGCCAATGAGGGCTGTGACAGAACTAGGTTTCCATTTTTTTTTTCTCATTCTACAATTCCTGGTTCCACGTGGAAGGCTCTTTAAGAGCCAACCTAGCAAACCTGTGCTAGCTTGCAAAGGAGTTTTTGATTGATTCATAGCTTGGTGAGTAATTCATTTAGTATCTTATCTGCAAGGCTCGTTCAGCAGGTCATGACTCCTTGGGAGAGGGAGGGAGAGCTTCCACAAAGGTTTATCGTAGTCCCTAGTTTAGCCACGCGAGCGTGGATAGAAAGGGAGGTCTTACAGAAAAGCCAAGAAGGTATTTGTACAGGGTTTCGCTTCGTCTATCTTAAAGAAGCTTTGCAGATCATTGCGGGGCAGCGCCTTAAGTTGCTGGGGTTTACAGAAGTTGCCTGGGCATTAAATCAATACTTGCAAACGGCCGCAGGTGAGGAGCTTTCTCTGGGCCTAAAAGAGGAAGAAGAGAAGGAGGCCATGAGCCTTCATCTTGGGCAGATTTTTTTAGACTATCAGTCATTTGGTCCAGATCTATTGAGAGAATGGTTAGAGGGAGCAGAGAAGGGCATAGGGCAACAAGCCATTTGGCAGGCGCTCTTTGCAGAGCAAAAAGAGCGGATGGAGGCATTTGTCAAGCCTACACAAGAAAACACAGAGTGGTTTTTTATTGGTTGGAACTTTCTTCCGCAAGCCTATCTAGACGTTCTTTTATCCTTAGAAAAGAGCAATAAGGTCTTTTTATTTTTACACACTCCCTCTCAGGTTCCCTGGATTGATACACCTTCTCTCCGCCAGCAACATTGGCTACAAAGGCTATGGAAAAAAAGGGGGGTACAGCAAGAAGAGGTAATCCAAGCTCAATCTATTGATCAAAAGCTACACCCCCTTCTAGCAGGGTGTGGGGAGCTTGCTAAAAGCCTTCTTTCTTTTGCTGCTGACCAAACTTGGATGCAAGAGGTTTACTTGGCTCCAAAGTGGTTAGAGGAACGCCTTTATCTTCCAGAGGATATCATTTTTGAAGAGGGAGTGCAGCGCAACTTATTGACCTCATTGCAATCAGACTTACTTTTAATGGAAGAAGCACATTCTTCTGATGATCTCTCACAAAAAGATTTTTCAATACAGTGCCATGTTGCACCTAACAAATTAAGAGAGGTGCAGGCTTTATATGACTCTCTTTGCCGATTATTTCATGAGCAAGAAAGTTTATGTACAGAAGATGTGCTGATTATGGCTCCGAACCCGCAAGACTACATCACAGAAATTCAAACGGTATTTGAGGCTGATGAATCAATCTTCTCTATAGACATCCAAGAATTGCCTTTAGAGGAGTCACACTGTGCATTTGCAATGCTTTTTCAATGGGTCTCTCTTTTGCAAAAAGGAGAGAGCTCCATCCTTTGGCTCTTGTTACGGCACCCGCAGTTATGTGCCGCAAAGGACTGGGAGTCTAGCCAACTATCTGCTTTACTTTCTTCACACCTCTCTCTTCCTGAGGTCGATACTGGGGAGCATGTGATTGAGCAGTTAATACGCTCTTTAGAGCCTTTCAAAAGGGCGCTATTTTCGAAAGGAGAGGATAGCTCTATCTTGCCTTATCCTTTAGGAGATGAAGAGGCCGCTCTTTGCTTAAAGTTGATCCTCTTTATCAATCATCTTGCTTATGACCTGAAGTTTATTAAGCAAAAGCATACAGCCGATGAATGGCACCAATTCTTCCTACAAAGGTTCTTAGAAGATTTTACACCAGAAAAACCCACCGCTGAGTGTGAGGATGTTCTGCAGTTTCTCCAAGATCCCTTTCCTCGACTTTCTCTTCCTGGTAAGGTTTCTTTTCCATTTATTTGGTCTCTTTATCGGCGCAGCTTTCTTGCGAAGGCATCCCAACTCTCTACAAAGAGTGGAGCCATTCGCTTTTCTTCTTTCCATGGGCAAAGGGCGATTCCTGCTAAAATTGTCGCCTTGCTTGGCTTAACTTGTGATCATTTTCCTAGAAAGCCTGTAGGCAAAAGCTTAGATATGCTTTCTTCCATAAAAAAGCCTACCGTTGTGCAAGAGGATCGCTACCTTTTTTTAGAAAGCCTCTTGTCTGCAGGTGAAGTTTTCATTTTATGCTATGCAGATCAAGAGTTAAAATCTCCTTTAGAGGGGGGAAGCTCATCCCTTCTCACAGATCTTTTTCAATCTCTTGATCGAGCATATAAATTTGAAGGGGGGAAGCGTCCCTCAGAGCACTGTACTTTTGTCCATCCACACTGTGACTATGCAGATGTTTACTTTACTGATCCGCGCTATCAAACATTTTCATCTCGGCGTTTTTCTTTGGCAAAGAGCCGGCATGTTAAGCAGGAAAAACAGGAATCTCTACCAGTTATTGAATGTGAGAAGGAGAAAAAGTTTTCTATTTCTCTCCAGTCTGTTGAGCATGCTTTGAAGTACCCTCCTGCAGTTTTTTTACAAAAAGCTGTTGGAATAAATCTTTCTAAAGATTGGCTATCTTCTCCCCTACGTCCTATAGAGCTTGCTTTGACAGCTTTGGATCGATACCTTGTGCGAGATGCCTTATGGATAGGGAATGATACATTGATTAAGCATCAAGTAGAGCAATTGCAAAGTCCTATTCGCACCTACTTATTCAGAGAAATAGAAAAGGAGCTACAAGAGAGAGCAGACTTTCTTGTTTCTCAAGGAACATCTGCAAAGCAGCTCTTTTGGATAACCTTTGATCGTGGGTATGCTGCACCTATAAAGAAACAAAATAGGTGGTTCCTTCCTCCTCTTCGCCTAGAAAGAGAGTCTCAGCCCTTGTACATAACTGGAGAGATCGGGCCTATTTCTCCTGAAGGACTTATTGTAGAAGGAAAAGAAAGGTCAGCAGATCTTTTTACTGCTTGGCCACGGTTGCTCTCCTATTTAGAGCTTGTAAAGCAGTATCCAGAACTCGGGCTTTGCCCTAATTTTTTCTTTTGGAAGATGGAGAGGTTAGACCCACCACAAGAGCTGGGGAGAGAGAGTCTACTAGCTGTTCTCAATTTTACCGATCAATTGATAAACTTTTGTCCTTTTCTTCCAGATTTTTGGCCTTTAGTTATGCAGGGGGATGTAGAAAAGCTGCAAAAAAAATGGATGAGCTTATGGAAAAGAGCTTCTATGGGCTACTGGATTAATCCTTACTTGGAGTTTGCTATCCCAAACCCTAGTCAGTTTCCTTTAGACCACTATATGAGGAGATGGCAAGCACCCATTCAAAAGGCATTTTCTCATCTTTTTCTAGGAGGGAATCGCGATGCAGGCCTTTGATGTTTTATCCTCCCAACAACAGGTTTCAGGGAATCTCTTCCTAGAGGCTTCTGCAGGAACTGGGAAGACTTTTTCCATAGAGCACCTTTTTGTTCGTCACTTGCTTGAAGGTGTTGCAGTGCATGAAATTTTAGTGATTACCTTTACACGCGCTGTAGCAAGAGAGCTGCGCCACCGTATTAGGCAAAGCATCCGCATAGCGCGGCAGTATTTAGGAGAGGGCAAGCAAGAACCCTCCTACCTAAGGGCGTATACAGGCTGTACAGAAGCTATGGATCGGCTGTATCAGGCAGAGCGTTTTTTTGATGAAGCTCAGATCTATACGATTCACGCATTTTGTGCGCAAATTTTAAAAGACCACTCTCTGCAAGGAGAATTACAGCCCGCTTTTTCTCTTCTTCAGCCTTTTGAGACAGACTCTGCTTCCCGCATGCGGCGACTAGAAAGTGTCATGTATCGCACGTTACAAAAGCTGTCTTTCTCTGATACTCAGCTTCAAATTCTTCTTTCTTCTTTTCAAAATGATTGGACCCAGCTGGTTCGAGCAGTCTACCCATTAGCAGAAAAAAATTTACAGGCTCAACGTTCTAGCCCAATGGACTTTAAGCAGTTATGGTATGCCGAGTCGGCAGCTTTTAAAGAAGAGATGGTCGTTGCAGCAGAAGAGGACTTGCTTTTACAGATTCAGCATTTTAAAGGGGTTTGTAATCGAGCAGGAGAGCTAAAGCTCGAAGTTCAAGAACACCTTCAGAAATTTTTAGAAGCCATCGGTGACTCTTCTATGAAGAGTTGGGAGTCTCTCTGTTTGCATGGGTCTAAAATTTTCTCTTGGATACAGCCAAGTAACGCCAAAAAAAGCTTTCAGTCTTTTCATTCAAGGTTTGCCACGTGGTTTCAAAGTAAAGGAGGAGGGTACTTAAGTGCTTACTTATGTCCAGACCGGCTTTTTGCTTACTTTGCGAGTGCCGTTTCTTCTGTTTTTCATGAGGAAGCAAATCAGGCAAGAGAAAATGCTCCGAATGACCTTTTAGAGCAGGCTTATCAAGCATCTAGAAATGAAGGTTTTTGTGAGCAGGTCGCTAAGCGATATAAAGTGGCTATTGTTGATGAGTTTCAAGATACAGATCCTCTCCAATGGCAAATTTTGCATGCTTTATTTCGCCAAGAAAACACACGACAAACACGACTCGTCCTTGTAGGAGATCCTAAGCAGTCGATTTATTCATTTCGGGAGTCTGATTTATCTGTCTACTTACAAGCAAAAGCGAGCTTTGAAAAGAAGGAGGTTTTCCACCTTTCTACAAACTTCCGTTCTTCCAAGTCTTTAGTTGAGGGGCTCAATATCCTTTTTAGTGAAAAGTGGAGCCCAGACTTATTTCACCTTGGCAAAGAAGGAAAGCTTGAAAATCCCTCGCTTATTGGTGCTAAAGAGCTTGCTCCCATTGATTCTAGACATGCCAGTATTCACTTTTTAAGTTTGCAAGATCATGCAAAGCGGAGTCAAAAGCTTCCAAGTGAAGAGTGTTTAGAAACAGGTTTATTACCTTATCTCTGCACAGAGATTCACACATTAACGAGAGATGGAAATCTTAAGCCAGATGATATTGCGATTCTAGTGAAAGATCGGTACCAGGGGGAAGTGGTTCAAAAGGGGCTGGCAAAGCAAGGAATCGCTGCTATTACAAGGCGTAGGCAGGACCTTTCAAAGAGCCAAGCTTTTCGTGCGATGCTTGAACTATTGCAAGTACTGGCCAATCCTAGAGATATGAATACATTTCGTGTCTTTTGTGGGAGTTCTTTATTGCGTATGGAGATGCATGAGCTAGTTGAAGAGAGCCCTGCCTGGCAAAAGGCCTACAATCTCTTTTTGCGCTTGTATGCACAGCTCGATAAAAAAAGCTTTTCTTGGTTTTGCTCAGAGTTGCTTCATCAGTCATGGGATGGGAAAGAAAGCTCCGCAGAGAGGCTTTTGCAGGTAGAGGAGGGAGCAGCCTTCTTACGTGAATGGGCGCAGATCGTAGAGGTTTCAACTCCACACTTTGATCGAGAAAAAGACCCTTTGCGGCTAAGGCTCTTTCTTGAAGAGCTTCCTCTCTATGCGCGAGGAGATGATGAGCGAGGCTTAATTAGACAGGCACATGACCAATCAGCCGTGCACATTTTATCCTTACATATGAGTAAAGGGTTAGAGTTCCCTGTGGTGTTTTCTGTTGCTACAGCTACAAGGTCCAGAGCCCCTAGTCGTCTTTTGACTTATAGAGAGCAAGAGGTCGCTTATCTCTCTTTAGCAAAGGAGGGGGACCAGAAGCTTATCGAGCATACGGAAAATCTTGAGGCTGAAAAAATTCGGCAACTTTATGTAGCTTGGACCCGAGCCTCTCTTCGCCTGTATATTCCATGGATTGTTCCGCGAGGAAGTGCAGAAAAGCCAAAGTGGGGAGAATCTGCTCCTATGGAGTTATATCTTGCTCAATTTGGGAGGTCATTTACATCTTTTCCGGAGTTATATACGCAAGTTAGTCCAAAAAATTATGAGGCTTTTCAGCAGGTGCTCGCTCAGCACCCAAGTCTTTCATTCGAAAAGGTTGAAGATTCTTTCTGCTCTTCTATAGCTAGGCAGAAAAAAGAGCGTGCTTCATCACTCTCTCCTCCTCCGCCTTCTCGAGAGGTACGGTCCAAGTGGTCCTGGTCTTCTTTTTCTAGGCTTCAGAGAGGAGAGACCTCCATGGTTATAGAAGATGTACCACATGATTGGATGGCAGAAAATAAAACGGCTTTTACCTTGCCTGCTGGCGCAGAAACAGGGATACTTCTCCACCAACTATTAGAAAAAGCCCCTTTGCATCAGCCCGATAGTTGGTTAAGCAACTTGGAGCATAGCTTGCGCCTAGATCGCTATAAGTCTTGGACTTCTGTGATCCAACAGATGCTAACTCTAGCTATAGGATCTCCTTTGTTTATCGATGGGCCTGCAGCTCAGGACCTAGATCCAAGAGCTGTATGGCGAGAGCTCCCCTTTTCATTCACCCAGTCTAAGCGAGAGGTCTTAACAGGAGTGACAGACCTTATTTTTCTCCATAGGGGGAAGTTGTATCTTCTTGATTGGAAAACGCATTACCTAGGCCAAGAAATAGAAAGCTACCATGAGCAGAGGCTTAAGCAGTTTGTAGTGGAAAAAGACTATCTTCGGCAAGTAAAGCTATATGCAGAAGCTTGCAGGCGCTATATGCGAGAAATTAAAGCTCCTTGGTCTTTGGGAGGGGCTATCTTTATTTTTTTAAGGGGGCTTGCAACAGAAGAGAATTCAGGAAGGCTGTTTCTTAGCAATAAGGAGTTATTAGATGACTGTTAATTCCTTTGCAGAACAACTATTGATGGAGGGGCTCTGCCCTGATATGCAAGAGCTTATTGCGTATTTACTTGAGGCCAGTAGACAGGGGCACTTATGTATTCAATTTTTCAATGGCCAACCATCTCCAGATCCTGCAGAGCTTTTTGATGAGCTTGCCCCTAGTTCAGAACACTTGTATCAGCAGTTTGAGCAGTTAGACCTTGGAGAGGAGCATCCGTTTTTAATTAAGCACAAAAACTCCCTTTTCCTTCGCAAGTACTGGTATTACAGGGAACAAATTTTAACAAAGTTCCACGAGCATTGCCAAAGGGGCGTCCTTGAAAAAATAAAACCTTCTCTAGCTCCCTCCCTATTACCCGAACAGCGGCTTTTTGTAGAGCAGGCGTCTCAGCAGTCTCTCTCTATTCTTACGGGAGGGCCTGGGACAGGAAAAACTTTTACCGTAGGGGGGTGGTTAGAAAGCCTATTTAAGGAACTTTCTCACCCTATTCGAATTGCTCTTGTTGCTCCTACAGGAAAAGCTGCTGCGCGTCTATTGGAGTCTCTACAAAAGCAAACATTGCCTAGGCAACTTTTGGAGTGCTGTGAAGTGCAAACGCTACATAGGCTTTTAGGAGTTATGCCCACTCGTAAAGGACCTGCATTTCATGAGCAGCGACCTTTGCCATTTCAAGTAGTGGTTGTGGATGAGAGTTCGATGATAGATGCTAGGCTAATGGCATATCTTGCTTGTGCTTTACAACCTCATAGCCGGATCGCTCTTGTAGGTGACCCAGATCAGTTACCTCCTGTACAGTCAGGCCAAGTGTTTCCTGATCTTGTAGAAATTTTCAAAGAGCAAGCCATTGCTTTGAAGCAGTGCATGCGGACAGATAATCTTTCTCTTCAAAGCTTAGCAGAGCAAGTTCGTCTTGGGTCTACTGGGTCTGTTTTATCTCTACTAGATGAGCACAGCTTATGTCGCTCTTTACCTGATCCTCAGCAGCTATTACGAGAGGCTCATCAAAGAGGGTGGGGAAAGAGTCTATCCTTTGCAGAGGCAAAGCAACGCTTTCAAGACGTTCGCATTCTTTCCCCTCTAAGGAAAGGGGAGTGGGGAGTTGAGCGCTTGAATACTTTGCTTTTACAATCATTGTTCCATCCCGGGATCTATATCCCGATCATGATTGTACAAAATGATCCTAAAATGCAGCTTTACAATGGAGACACTGCAATTATAGAGGCAAAAAGCCTTCCATTGAGGCATTTTGACAATAATGTACAGCTAGAAGATGGACGTGTTGTTCCCGCGGTTATTCTACCGCAATTTGAGCTTGCTTATTGCTTGTCTGTTCACAAAAGTCAGGGGAGTGAATATACTGCTGTCCAAGCTCTATTCCCTCCTGGAAGTGAGGCTTTTGGAAGAGAGCTTTTCTACACAGCTATTACAAGAGCTAAGAAAAAAGTGGAAATTTATGGGGATAAAAAAACTCTCCACAAGCTTCTTGAAAGAAGTTCAAGGAGAGTTACAGGGTTAATTAGCGAGTAGCTGCCGCTGCACGTTGAGAAAGTCTAGACTTTAGACGATCTGCTTTTGCTCGCTTGTAAAGGCCTCGCTTAGCAGCCTTGTCCATTAGAGAATAAACGGCGTTCAATTTTTGAGGAAGAACCTCAGTTTGCTGCTCTTGGATAGACTCTTCAAGCTGGCGAACTGCAGTTTTCACGCGAGTTTTGAATGCTTTATTAATCTGACGGCGCTTTTCATTGCGAATATCTCGCTTTTTTGCCGTAGGCATTTTCGTTTTCTTGTTTTCCATTCTTTGCCTCGGAGGAGCTCTAGTTCCGGAATAAGTCAGCTATTTTATGGTACTCTCTTGAATTTGTCAATCTGGTGTTTCTTATAGCTGTAAATCCGCTTTACAGAATGCGGATTTGCTAAATAGATTGACCTCGATGCAAAGAGCTATATAGACTACTAAATATTTCATTTGGCGAGACGTTTATGCATAAAAACTGGCTTTGGCTTTGTCTTCTTTGTCTAGTCTTTGGGTTTACATTTTATATGACTACCCGTGCAGTTCAGGAATACTGGAAGTACTACACGTATAGTCAGAATGTAGAGGCTCCTATTGGAAGCATGCGAGTGTACCCTCATGACGGAAAATATTTTTTAGAACTTTCATTGTTGGTGGATAGGGAGCTTCTCTGCACAAAACAGTTAACTTCTAAGCCATTTCAAAATGAATGGGCTGCAAATAATTATAAAAAACATTTAGAAGGTGTAGGAAGTTGGACTGTTTGGGCTAAAAAGGGAGCCTCAAAAACATGTGATATTCAACTGAATCGCACTTTCCCTTGGAAGAGGGTGGTCTATACATTGGTGGTGTGGATCATCTTAATCTATTTTATCTGGCTTGGATTTTATGTCACAAAACTTACAAGTAGGGAGTAAACAATGACGGAGCAAGCAGTAGACCTTGAGACGATCAAGCTGACTAATCAAGATGCTAAAGGCCGCACGCTTGAGGCTGTTTTTCTTCCTCAATTTGGCATGAATTTAGTTAGTTACTCCAAACAAGGGTTTGAAGTTATTGATGGAGAAACCATCGACCTCTTTACAGAAAGGTTTGCAGGGCTTGGAGCCTTAATTGGACCTCACTTTCATAGAAGGGACGAAAAGCAACTGCCTGCAATCAAAGGGGCGGAACTTTTTCCTCATATAGAAAAAGTGCAACAAAAGGGGGTTGCAGATCCTTTTTCTCATGGGGTGGCTCGCTATGTTCCCTGGTCTCAATATAAGCAGGATGGCCACCGAATGATTGCGATACTGACAGGAGAGGATCAGTTGGGAGATGTGAAGTTGAAAGACCTTGAAGGACAAAACTTTAAGATGGTGATGGAGGCTTCTTTAGAACCCCATGGCCTAGAGATGGTTCTCAAAGTATCAAGTGAGCTCCCTTCTGTGTGTGGTCTTCACTACTATTATAAAAAAGGAGCTGCAAACTCCTTTGTGCATGGGGCGCACTTGCAATCAGTGTACAAGAATAGTCAGGGAGATAAGACTCAAGTTCCTCAAAACTGGTTATCTACCTATCGAGATGGAGAGGGAGTAGAAGTGCGATCACTTCACCTTCCTCTAGGTTCTCAAAAGGAGGATATCGACTTTACATTCTATCCAGAGAGTAATTTTTCAATCATGGGGCTGGGAACAGAAGATTATTTACTTTCCATTTGCCGCAATCATGGCAAAGGGCAATCCTGGCAAGTGTATAGCCCAAAAGAAGAAGGGTTTGCGTGTATTGAGCCTATTAGTGCGCAGTCTCCAAGGCAGCCAGAAGCGACAGAGAGCATGATTGATGTATGCATTCAAATTGGCTCTGTCCATACTGAAGAAGAGGTTTGATCATTTAAAGAGTTTAGGCGGATTAACGTATCAATGTACTCAGCGTCGTCCGCTTCTATGAGTAGTTCTTTGCCTTGTAAGTAGAAGGAAGCTTTTTTTCTTGTTAAAAGCCAAGAGAGTAAAAATGCTGCAGATAGAGGAGCCCACCCCAGTAAAAATCTAACTAGAGGATCACTCCTCTGGGCGCTATAAAATGCAAGAGAAAGCATCATTAGGGTGGTCGTACAGGTAAGAATGATTCTGCACTTCTTGGAGTGATTGCAAAGGAAGTTCCCTAAATAGGACATCGGAATTTCTAGGCTACGGTCCAAGTTATAAGTTGTTTCTACACAGTTTCCTGTTAGAGGACAAAAACTAGGAAAGACCATTCCCTTTTGGGTATTTAGCATGACCCGCCGCTTTCCTTTGTCTGTTTTTTCAACTATTAAGCTATTTCCTGGCTTAGCAAGAGAAGGGGTTAATAGAGAAAACTGCTTTTGACATGCTTGCCTGATCCGCTTCCATGACTTGCATGAGCAATCAATAATGAGACTATCTCCAATAATTTGGATGGGGGCTTCGGATGTTTTCCCTTCTGTATTTGCTCGAAATTTTTGCACGATAAAAGAGACTCCAGGGAGAATGCTGGAGAGAAAAATTTGAAGCTTTTGTTCCTCTGTTATTTGTAGGTAGGGAGGCGCTAAATACAAATATGGAATGACCACAGTTGCTTGCTTCGCTTTTACAATGAGTCCACTTTTCCTAACTATAACTAGAGATGATAACTGTCGAAAAAAAAGTGCAAATAAGAACAATACTAAAGAGCAAATTAGGGCAGAAAAAAGATTGAACAAAGCCAAAAATAGGCTGAAAAAAATAGCTATAATTAACAGCAAAGAAGCCTTATTTCGTATTGAATCTAGAAAATTACCGTAAATTTTTTGAAAAAAAATCTTCGAATTTTGAATTTTTTCTAGAATAGTTAATCTCATGCAACAGGTTTATGGTTAATGGGTTGAAGGATGTTCTTATAACTAAGGTCTTTTTCTAGAATAGATCGTGTAATCGAAAATTTAATTTTTTTATACTTTTTGCTTAACAAACAATTTTCTTAATGATATTTTGCCGAACAAAAGGCGGGAACTATTCCTTTCGACCAAAGTTAACCGCAAAGTTGGCGTACTTTTATGAGCACGATTCACACTTCTGCAGCACCCGAGGACTCTTCTCCCTCTTCAACAGGCTTATCAGGGCTCACACGTTTACTTCTGCCCGTATATTTCAGCTATGTTCTTGCCTTGTTCGCATTGGTGATTTTGACATATCACCTCTCATATGAACAATCCGTGTGGGCTGTTATCGGTTGTGGTTTATTGGTGGGGGGCGGAGGCTACATATTGCTACGCCGCTCCCTGCTATCTTTTCAGAATGTGCTAATGCGTTCTGCGGATAAGGTGATTACAAATAGCTGTAGCCAGCTTCAGCAAGAGCTCGAAGAGGCTCAGCTTGCAGCAAGCCAGCATCATGCAGCCAGTCCAACCTTATCTGAAGAAGATCAAGAGAAAATTCAACAACTAGAGCACTCCCTGCTCTCTCTGCAAAAACAGTGCGAAAGCCTCAAAGAGCAAGCAGATCTTTTAGTGGCAGAGCGGTCCTCCTTAGAAGAGAAGTTGCAACAAGCACGCGAAACACAAGCGTCCCTTGAACGACAAGTCACGGATGCACAGCAAAGAATCCAAGGCAGAGAAGCTGAAAAAGCAGAGCTAATCAAGCAGGTAGAGGCATATAAAAGCAAAATAGAGCAAAAGCAGCAGAAAATTGATCAGTTAGAAAATAAAGTTCTCGATCTGAAGTATGAAGTAAAGACACTGCTTGAGCTTGAAAGTTTAAATCACTCCCAACTCCCCCATGAGTCTCGAAATCTTAAGGAAGGCTTCTCGCCAATTCTTGGAACAGATGAAGACTTGGGGCATCTTGAAGAAGCAGACTTGCAAGAGCTTTGTCGAGAGTTGCCAACCTCTTCAGATCACTCGCATCAATCTCACTATGATCGATTTGTGCAATTACAGCGCTGTGTTGAGATCGCAGAAAAGATGCGGGGGGCTCCTCAGCTTAAAGGAGAGAAAAAGCGCTTACATGGTATGGGCTCGGAAAGATACTTGATTGATCTGCGCAGACTATTTGAAAATCTAAAGCGCGAATGCTCTGGGATTATCTTTCTCTACTCTAGAAATGAGGGGCGGTTACTCTTTGCCAATAATGAAGTGCGAGGAACCCTTGGCTGGTCTCCTGAAAAATTTGTAAAAGATTTTCCCCATATTGTGCAGCAAGGGTTGAGCGATTGGTCTCAAGCTGTTGCCACCCCCGATCAGCTTGAAAGGCCTTTAGAGCTTGTCGTTAGAACAAAGGAAGGTCAGCCTCAAAAAGTTTCTTGTTATCTGGCGACCATTCCATCAGGGGCTTTCGCTGAAGATGTGATTGGAGTACTATATCCTGCAGCGTAAGTGAGGAAAGTTTTTGATAAAGATGAATCGAACATTCGATTTTTTTCTCAATACAAAGGGTGCAAGACCCTTCCACTTTCTTGACAAAAAGAGGGTATTCAGGCAGCATCGCCGTGCTTTCCCGTGCATGCTCAAAGAGCAATCGAGAAAGCATAGTGTTGAACAAAATGTTCTTCCTCTCAATAAGAACCGATTTCACAAGGATCTTACTTAGGGTATGACCAAGTCTCCTTTTCCCTCATTTACTCCGCAGCAACAGCAAAAAATTGACGAACTTGTTGCGATTGCCAAGGAGCAGGGGTATCTAACATACGAAGAGATCAATGAAATTCTACCGTTGAATTTCGACTCACCAGATCAAATTGATCAGGTTTTGATCTTCTTAAGTGGTATGGATATCCAGGTTCTCAACCAAGTCGAGGTTGAGCGCCAAAAAGAACGCAAAAAAGAGGCGAAAGAGCTTGAAGGTTCCTCGCGGAAAGGGGAAAGTGTTCCAGATGATCCAGTCCGGATGTATCTGAAAGAAATGGGATCACTTCCTCTTCTAAGTCGAGAAGAAGAAGTCGAAATCTCTAAGCGTATAGAGAAGGCTCAGATCCAAATTGAAAAAATTATTATGCGATTCCGGTATTCTACACGGGAAGCGATTTCTATTGGTTCTTGCCTCCTTCAAGGGAAAGATAGATTTGATAAAATTGTCTCAGAAAAAGAAGTAGATGATAAGTCTAGCTTTCTCGAAAGACTCCAGAGACTATGTGAGCTTCTACAAGAAGAAGACTACTATTTCCGCGACCTTGTGATTCAGCTTCGTCAGCCAAAGCTAAAAAAAATTGAGAAAATTCGCCTAACAGAAGAACTAGAGAAGTGCCGGATTCGTACGCAAGCTTACTTGAGACGCTTCCATTTTCGACACAACATCATTGAAGATTTTGGCGAAGTTATTTTGCGAGCCTATGATCGCTTCTTGACTCTAGAAAAACAGATTAAAGAGCTCACTCCACGTGCGGAAAAGAATCGCCTGGCTTTGTCTAAGCTGCAAGCAGCTCAGCGTAAGCTAGAGAAAAGAGAAGTCGCTGCTGGGCGAACTCTAGATGAGTTCAAGAAAGATGTGCGCATGCTCCAGCGCTGGATGGATAAGAGCCAAGAAGCCAAGCGCGAGATGGTTGAATCAAACCTCCGCCTTGTCATCTCTATTGCAAAGAAATATACAAACAGAGGCCTCTCCTTTTTGGATTTGATTCAAGAGGGGAATATGGGGCTGATGAAAGCGGTGGATAAGTTTGAATATCGCCGTGGATATAAGTTTTCTACATATGCCACTTGGTGGATTCGCCAAGCTGTGACCCGTGCTATTGCTGACCAAGCACGGACAATCCGCATCCCTGTACACATGATAGAAACAATCAACCGCTTGCTGCGAGCAGCAAAAAAGTTGATGATGGAAACGGGACGAGAACCTACGCCAGAAGAGCTCGGAGAGGAGCTCGGAATGTCCCCAGATCGTGTTCGGGAGATTTACAAAATTGCTCAGCACCCTATTTCTCTCCAAGCTGAAGTTGGAGATGGTGGAGAGAGTCAGTTTGGAGACTTTATCGAAGATACTGGAGTTGAGTCTCCATCTGATGCTACCGGATATTCAATTCTCAAGGAGAAGATGAATGAGGTGCTACAGACATTAACCGAGAGGGAGCGGATTGTCCTCATTCAAAGATTTGGTTTGCTAGATGGAAAGCCAAAAACTTTGGAAGAAGTCGGCTTAGAGTTTAATGTCACGCGAGAGCGTATTCGTCAGATTGAAGCAAAAGCTCTTCGTAAAATGCGTCATCCAACGCGTTCCAAGCAGCTGAAAGCTTTTCTTGATGCAGATGTAGGTGATGAGTAAGCTTTCTCAGCTCCTTTCAAAAGAAGGAGCGATTGCTCGCAGCCTGCCTAGGTTTGAAGAACGGTCAGAGCAGCAGCAAATGGCTGCTGATATTGATCAAGGCTTGCGCAAAGGGCTTATTTCTCTGATTGAAGCGGGGACGGGTACAGGAAAGTCTATTGCTTACTTATTGCCCGCTGCTGTTTATGCTCTAGAAAAGCGACAGCGTGTTGTTATTTCTACACACACTATTCCTCTGCAAAACCAGTTGTTACTCAAAGACTTCCCTTTACTGAAAGCTGAGCTTGGAGAAGAGGTTCGCGCTTGTTTGGTGAAGGGGATGCATAACTATTTCTGCCTCAGAAAGATACAAGATGCTGCCTATGATCGCTCCTTTTTACAAGAAGAGGAGAAACGTCAAATAGATGAAATCATAGCAACGATCCCTGACCTTGATAGCTTGTCTGATCTAAGCTTTTCTCCTTCACCAGCTGTTCGAGAAAAAGTTGTTTGTGAGCGAGAGTCTTGCACGCATCACCGCTGCCGCTTTTTTGAAAACTGTCGTTTCTTTGAAGCTCGTGAAGCAGCTGAAAATGCGCAGATTCTCATTGTTAACCACTACTTATTGATGGCAGATCTCATTCGTAGGAGTGAAGATCCTGAAGGCAAAGGGGTACTTCCTGATTATCAACATGTTATTGTTGATGAAGCGCATCATTTAGAAGCAGTTGCTTCAGAGAGTTTAGCACAACGCATCTCTAAAGGTAGCTTAATTCATTTGCTTGGTAGGCTTCTTTCTGAAAAAGGGAGAGGGGGAGCCACGGGTTTTTTAGCTGTTCTTAAGCAGAAGATTGAAAAGGCTTTCCCCAAAGGCATGGATGAGCAGGTTGCAGACCTTGTTTATCGTATGCAAACAGAGCTCTTCTCTTCTCGCCAAGAGCTTTTGCATGCGATTTATGATACTTTTGATGAGGTGCGTGATGGATTCAAGTTATTCCATGATCCAGGGCAGGCACAAGACTGGAAACTAAGAGTACAAAAAAGTTTTGTTTCTGCTCCTCAGTGGGAAGAGACTATCCAAGAGCCATTCTTGTTCCTCATAGAAAAGCTCAAGCAGTTTAGCTCGAATGTTCATGCTATTATTGAAGAAGTCTCACAGCTGCGCCAAGTGGGCTTGCAGGATCGACTAGAAGGTACACGAGCAGATATATTGGCAGCTCTTTCTTTATTGGATAAAGTCGCAGCACAAGTCGAGACCTTTGTGGACTCTTCTTTTGATCCTCAGCATGTTCGATGGATTGAAGCAAAGCAGCTTGATACGTTCTCTCAGGTTGAGTGTGTTCAAGCACACTTAGATGTTTCACCAGCCTTGCAAGATATGCTTTTTCACCCTTGTAAGTCGGTAACTCTTTGCAGTGCCACCCTGACAACGAATGGGACGTTTCAATTTATTCGCGATCGCTTGGGGCTAAATCAAGGTCGGTGGAAAGTACAAGAGAAAGTATACCCTTCTCCTTTTTCTTATAAGGATAAGGTTCTTTTAGGGATCCCGACAGATCTTCCAGAACCTCAATCGCCGCGCTTTCTTGAAGTGGCCGTTCGTTTCATAGAGAAAGCCATTCTGACTGTAGAAGGAAATGCATTTGTTCTCTTCACCTCATTTTTTATGCTCAACTACACCTATGAGGCTCTGCAAGCGCGATTAGAAGCGAAGGGTTTCGTCTTGCTCAAGCAAGGAGAAACAAGCCGAGAGCGTTTGCTCCAGAGGTTTCGTTCAGAAGAAAAAACCGTGCTTTTTGGAACAGACACTTTCTGGGAGGGAGTGGATGTTGTAGGGGATGCTTTGCGCTGTGTGATCATTACAAAGCTGCCCTTCCCCGTTCCCTCAGAGCCTTTAATTCAAGCGCGTATGGAGCAATTGGAGCAAGCAAATCAGAGATCTTTCTTTGCTTATTCTGTGCCACAGGCAATTGTTAAGTTTAAACAGGGTTTTGGCCGATTAATTCGGCATAAATCAGATCAAGGGGTTATCTTCTGTCTTGATAATCGCCTAGTGACAAAGGGCTATGGCCGACACTTTTTAGAAAGTTTACCAAGTTGCCAAAGAGTTTTTGCTTCCAGATCAGAGGTCTTGCAAGTGGCAAGTGAGCATCTTCTAGAAAAAAATGGAGCGTAACGGAGTCGAACCGTTGACCTCAACAATGCCATTGTTGCGCTCTACCAACTGAGCTAACGCCCCATAAAAGACGAAGTATAATGTTAATTCTGTACTCTCTTTCAGGCAAGTAGATTGCTTCTTCTTTGGAAAAAAAAGGGCTCTGATTACAATGCCTCTCCACTATAAGAGAGGGCTGATTGCATGTTTTTTTCCCACCTAACCTCCACTCCCCAAGAAGGGTTGTTTGAAACCTATCTACGCTTTTTGAGGGATGAGCGACCAGATAAAGTGAACTTAAGCTTAGGCATGTACTATGGCACAGATGGTAAAGTGACAAGCTTAGATGCTGTGCTCCAAGCAGAAGAAGAGCTTGCAAAAGAAAAGCGCAGCCGAGGTTATCTATCAATGACTGGGGATGCAAGCTTCACCAAAAGCATGGCGCAACTTGTTCTTGGTGAGCAGTTTTCACAAGTTTATTCAAACCTATGTTTGTTTCAAACAGTTGGCGCTTCTGGAGGGCTTCGCGTAATTGCAGAGCTGTTAAAGACAGCGCACTACGATGAAATTTTTCTATCAGCGCCCACATGGGGCAATCACAAACATATTTTTGCTCAGAATATGTTTAAAATTGGCTGGTATCCTTATCTTTGTCAGGAAACCAAAGAGCTCGATTTGATGAAAATGCTCGATCGTTTACGCACTTTGCCAAAGAGACAGCCTCTTATTCTGCATACTTGCTGTCACAACCCTTCCGGAGTTGATCCTTCAAAAGAGCAGTGGGATGAGATTTTGCAAGTGGTCGCAGAGCAGGAGCACTTCCCTATCTTTGATTTCGCGTATCAGGGGTTTGGAGATAATCCTGCTTGTGATGCCTATGCAATCCGCGCATTTTCAAAAACTGGGCAGGACTTTGCTTGTGTTGCTTCGACATCAAAAAACTTTGGCCTTTATGGAGAGCGAGCTGCTCTTTTGATGGTGCACAGTGCAAGTCAAGATGAGCGTCAACGCATTGAAGATCGGCTGAAATTCTTAATTCGTGGTAATTACTCAAGCCCACCTTCTCATGGGGCTTGGGTTGTGTCAAAGATATTAACGACTCCACAACTGAAAGAACTTTGGCTTGGAGAGCTTGCAGAAATGCAAGGACATCTTTTAGAAAATCGCCAGTTGCTGCAAGATGCCTTATCTCAGGCCATTTCAGATCGTGACTGGAGCTTTATTTGTTCTCATAGGGGGATGTTTTCTCTACTAGGCATCAATGGAGAGCAAGTCAAAGAAGTTGAGTCTCTAGGGTATTACCTTGCTCCCTCAGGGCGTATAAATGTAGCAGGGATCACAAAGCATAACGTCACAGGTTTTGCCCAAGCATTGAAAAAGGTTCTTCATAAAGTATGAAACGAAAGTCAGGACTGAAAGAGCTTCTTAGTTTGTTTTCTCTTTTGCTGCTTTTAATGCTGCTGTTCAGCATGCCCTATTCAGTCAGTGACTCTTTGCGTGGCTTGACTTCAAAGGTGTTGGCTCCTTTTTGCCAAACAGCTCTTTGGGCAAAAGGGGGGAGTTCTAAAGTAGAAAAAGCTCAGCAAAAAGTTTATCAGCTTGAGCTTGAAAATGTTCAGTTGAAAGAAGAGTTGAGAAAGTCTTTGGAGGTGGTGGTCGAGCAACGGCAAATGTTGTTGGATTTACATCCAGAAAGTCAAACAGCTTTACATGCCTTTATTACTGAAAATGAAGAGCGAGCAGCAAAGCTTGTGTCGGGACTTGTTGGTTCAACACCTGCTGATGTGATCTATCGTGATCCAACAAGCTGGAGTAGTTTTTTATGGATCAATGTTGGTGAAGGAGAAAACCGCAGGCAAGAACGGCTTGCCATTGGCAAAGATAGCCCGGTGGTCATAGGCTCAACATTGATTGGTGTTGTGGATTATGTAGGAGAGTCTCAAAGCCGTATCCGGTTATTAACGGATACAGGACTTAATCCAGCTGTTCGCGTTGCACGAGGAAAGTTGCAAAACCACTCGCTACTTGCATCGATTGATTCTCTATTAGAAAAGCTCTCCGTGCGTAAAGATCTCTTCCCTGATCCTTCTGCACTTGCAGGCCTATATCATGACCTACAACTTCTTAGAGACTATCTCCAGCAAGCAACAGCTACGACGTACCTTGCTAAAGGATTTGTTTATGGTTCGAGTGAGCCATTGTGGCGAAGCCGTAAACTTATGCTACGAGGGGAGGGGTTTAACTATGACTTTGCTGACTCTTTTGGACCTGCACGGGACTTGATGACAGGAAAAACTAAAGAGACAGACCCTCCACTGTCTCTTGTGCAGGAAGGTGATTTGCTCGTTACATCAGGATTGGATGGTCTGTTTCCCTCTGGTTTGACAGTGGGATCTGTTTCACATGTCTATCCCTTAGAAGACTCTGGGATCTCTTATGACTTGGAAATTATTCCTGCTATCCAAGATAGCTATGAAATAAGCAAAGTGTATGTTTTACCGCCTTTAAGATCTGAGAGCTTTGATTAATTTGAGGTTTGGCTAATTGGGGGGCTGTACATAAAGTTCGCAGCGCGCACCATTTCCTTTAGTTGTACCTCTTTCTCTTTTAGTTGCTCGTATTTTTTTTGTAGTGGGGAAAAGAGAGAGAGGTCCTCATGCACTTTAGGGATATATGCCTGAGCTTCTTTTAGCTTTTCTGAAGAGAGAAATAGAAAAGAAAGGTCCAGTGAGTGGTAGTGCTTGTGCCATGTAGAGAGAGGTTCTTTGGGGAGTTCTAAAGGAGGGAGTTTGTCAATCTTTTGTGCTCTAGATTGTTCTACTTGCTGTGCTAAGAGATCCTTTAAAGACTCCATGAGAGCTTTGATTGAACGGACTTGAAAAGAGAGTCCTTTTAAGAGGTCCAGGCTTTTTTGTTTGTTGTGTTTTTGAGGGATCTCTATTTCTGCTGATAAAGGATAGACTTGCTGCATTAAAGAGTGTGCATCACTTAGTTCGGTATGCATGCTCTGAACTAAGTCTTGAAGCTCTTTTTGTCTTTCAAAATCTATAGAATTTATCCGATAACTTTGTGTGCAGGCCTGCTCAATCAGAGGCTCAAGGCTGAGTAGCTGTTGGTAGCTTTCTGGATAGAAAAGCTCTTCTTGTTCTGCTTGTTTTTTCGTGTGGCTTAAGCTCTTCTCAAATTTGGTCAAGCTTGTCTCTTCTGCTTTAAGTAGAGAGAGAGCTCGATCTACTTTATGCTGAAGATCTATAATCGCTGAATGAGAAGAGGAGGGAGCTGTGCTGTAAAGAGCTGAAACCTTTTCAGCAAGAGCTTCCAGAGAGCGATTTTGGTTTTGCAGAAAGCTTCTCTGCATTTTTGCTTCCTCAAGCTCTTTAAGGGTTAGCGCCTGCTTTCTTGTGGTAGCCTGTAAATTCTCAAAAGAAGAGTGAAGTGTCTTTTTAAGCTGTGAAATAGACTGGTCAAAGCTTTTTAATTCGTCATAAATTTGTGCAGTTTGCTCGTTGATTTGAGAGTGCTTGGCTAACTCTTTCTTTAAGTTTTTTTGTAACGAAGAGAGCTGCTCTTTTAGAGACTGGTTCTGCGGGAGGGCGGCTGCTATATAGTGCGCAACTTTGTCATATTGCTTCTGCAACAACAGATCTTTCTCCTTTAAATTAGAGAGATCCTGATTCATTTTTTTGAGGTTCTTAGCTACAAGAGAGAGTTGATTTTGAAGGAGGTCATAATTTTCTTGTATAGATGCAATCGATTCATTCATGCGAGCGAGTTTAGATATTTTCTCTTCAATATTATGTTGGATCTCTTTTAGTTTTTTTTGTTCAGAGTGGCCCTGTTGCAAGGTCATTCCTTGTGCGGCCTGAATTTTTTGAATGTCTTTCGTTGCTTGTGTAATCTCTAGATCAAGCTTTGTGATGAGAGAGCGGCTATCTTGGATCTCTGAAGTCAGCTGTTCATGATTTTTTTGTAGAATAGAAAGGCTGCGAAGAATCGCTTGATTGTGGGGTTGATTGATACTGGCCTTTTCATATTCCCTGAGTTCACCATTGAGCTTTAATAAACCAACTTCTTTGCCTTTGAGGTGTAGATGCTCTTTTTTTAGAAGGTGCTTTTTCTGAACAAGTTTTTGCTGATTCTCCATGAGGGAATCTTGTAAAGAGGCTTGCTTTTTAGAGAGCGTATCCAATGATAAGCGTGCTTTTGAACTTTCTTCTCTAAGGATCTCAAGGGATTCCTCAATCTGTTGTCTTTGCTTTAGAAGATCGGCTCGCTGCTCACTTATAGAGAGAAGTTCTTGTTCAATCCTCTCTTTGCTTTTTTCAAAGGGGAGGTCTAAAGATGCAATTTGCTCTCTTAGCTCAGAGAGTCTGCTTTTACAGGCAATCAGTTCTCTTTTCGCTTTTGCAATTTTTTCTTCATTTTTCCTGATTTGATCTTTTAGATGAGTCTTTTTCTCTTCATGAGATTGGATGGTTCGTTCAATGAGGCCTTGATTTTCAAGAATATGGTTCAAGGCTTGCTCTTTGTTTGCTTGTCTAGCCTGGATTGCAGAGAGCTTGTCTTGAAAGAGATTTAGCTGCGTTTCTAAGAGCTGTTTTTCAGTCTGTGCTTGGTCGTTTTCTTTTATGATGGCTAGTTCTTTTTGTTTGGCCGCTTGTAGCTTTGCTGTCAGCCGACTCATTTCCCCTTTTAGCTCAGAGGCTGCTTGTTTGAGAAGTTCGTCTTGTAGGTAGAGAGACTGTAGCGTCTTAGATGCTGTAGAAAGAGACTCTTTTGCTTCTTTTAGTCCATTTGAGGAGGTAGAAACAGCGGTCTGCGCCTCTTTGATACTTGATTGTATAAGAGAAAATTCCTCAATTTGGCTTGTGTATTGTGACTTCAGTCGCTCTACTTTCTTTGAAATAGGAGATGATCGTTCATAGCGCATACGGTTAAATCGCTTAATCTTTTCCAGGCTATTTGAAGCTTGGTCTAAGTAGCTTTGTAACACTTTATAGAGCTCAAAATGATAGTCATGAAAGACAACCCAATTTTGATAAAAACTATGGATGAGAGTGTCTGTAGTTGCTGGGGAAGCTCCCAATTTTAACAGGTCATCTAACTGAAGTTGCAAAAGATTGAGAGAATCATTGGATAGCTGGAGTCTTTGAAGCAGAGCCTCTTGTTTCCAGTGGAGCCCTTGTATGGTTTTATAATAATCTTGGCTTATTTGAGTGATCCTATCCATCTCAAGAGAGAGGGTTCTGGAGAGAGATTGCCTTTTTGCATGGTGTACGAGGCTTTGCTCGATAAGGAAAGGAAGCTTACTTTCTATAGCGCCTAAAGTGGTATGAATGTTGGTCACTCCCTGCAAAGTATGGGCTAAGTTCTTTTCAATATGTATCAGGTGATTCTGATACCAACTTGTTCCATCGACTAGTGTAAAGCTTTCAGGGAGCCGAACACCTAAGCTGTTTTGTAATGATACTAACTCAGGATAGAGAGTTGTAGATTCTTCTTGTAATTGAGTAAGGCTTTGCTTTGCTTGGAGATAAAGGCTGGTTTCTTCTGAAGAAGAGGCTGTATAAGCGAAATGACAGAATGCTAGTGCGATGAATAGAAATTGCTTACAGTGCATCTAGTTAATGGGGGTTCTTTATCTGATGAGCGCCAGGGCTTAACTTCTTCAATAACCCTAAAATAGGGGTTTATCAAGATAAATTTATCAATAGATGCTTGTTTATATGAATTTTTTTTGAGTGAAAAAGTGTAGAGCTCTTGGCCATACACCTGTATGGCCAAGAGGCATCGACTAGAAGCAACCTGCGATGTGAAGAATTTCCACTGCTATAATGCAAAGTGTAAAAATTAGCATCGGCCATAGTACTTTCTTTGTGGAACAAAAGAAGCGTGTCATGCGTCCCTGAGCGAGTCCTCGCCAAACAAATAAAATGGGGAAGAGCCCATTTAGGGTAGCCTCTCCAAAGCCTCCAGCAAAGCTTAAGGCATCAATAAAGATCCCAGGCTTTACCATACTAAGCAGGAAAGGAGGAACAAAGACCAAGCTGCATAATCCTACGCGCTTTATCCCTTGGCGATTTTTGACTCCAAAGCCATCTCCTAAAAAATCGACCATGGATAAGGCTACACCCAAGAAGGAGGTAACAAGAGCAAAGAAAGAGAAGGCAAGGCTTACCCATAAAATCCAGCTGCTTTGTGTTTCCCGGACTAAAACCATCGTAATGGTTTCTCCATTGATTTCACCTTGTTTAATGCTCTCAGGGCTTAAGCTTGTCATAATAAAGATTTGCCAGAGGCTATAAAGAAGGAAAGGAAGAGCTGTACCAATGATGACAGCCCAGTATAGCTGGCGGCTATTGCGCTTTGCAAAGCTTGCTACAGAAGGCAGGACATTGTGGTAGCCATATGTGCTAAAGAGCACAGGAGCTGCAAGCAATGTTGCTTTCCAATTATTTTTTAGTGTGACAACGGGATCTAGGTCTGACAAGCCGATGCAGAGAAGAGCAAAAAAAGTAATAATCACTCCAATAAATAATACGGCATTGATGCGGTTGGTCCACCGTATGCCAAAAGTAACAATCGAACCGAAAAGAGCTAAAAAGAGAAGCTTGCATTGCATGGAGGAGAGATTAAAGCTAATTGCCTCCATAGATTTTTCTAAGATAGCACTGCCTCCAGCAAAATAGGCGACAAGTAAGCTATAATAAAGGTAAGCAAAAGTAAGGCCTCCTAGCCACTTCCCCTTTTTTCCTAAAAAATTCTTAGAGATAGAGAGAAGGTTATCTTGGTCTTTGGACCAAAGGATGGCTTCAAGAAAAAAAAGCCCTGATATGAGCATAAAGAGCCAACACAGAGTATTGATGAGCAAGCAGGGAGCAAGGCCTGCTTGTCCTGTCAGGACAGGAACCCCTAGCATTCCTGCACCAATGCAGGTGCCTGAAATCAGCATCACAGCGCTGGCTAGCTGTGAAAAATTACGTAAAGACATTTTTTGACCTATCTAGAAATTGAGTGATATTTGAAAGCAGAGAGGAGTCTATGCTAGATGGAGCTTATGAAGATGAAAGATTTCTGATAGGTGAATATAAAAGCTCATGAATCAAAATAAATAACTTTAACGAAAGATTTTATCTATTTTAATCCTAGAGGTCAAGGGATATATGCCTGCTTTTCTAAGGCTTCAATCCGCTTCTCTATTGGTGGATGTGAGCTAAAAAGTTTTGCTAGCCAGTGCTGGTTATCATGGAGATAGAGATGAGAAAATGCAGAACCTTGAATGGGCAAATCGGTTTCTTTTTGGTGGGCAATTTTTCTTAGAGCTCGAATTAGACTTATGGGGGAGCGGGTAAATTGTGCGCTCATAGAGTCTGCAAGGTACTCTCTATTTTGACTGACTAGCGACTGTAAAATTTTCCCTAAGAGCCAAGATAAAGCTCCTGCCAGCACAACAATTAAAAGAATAAAAAGAATAAATGTTTCTTTGCTTTGATTCTTATGTCTTCTAGGGCGGTAATAAAAAAGAGCTCGTATACCAAAAGCAAATAAGAAAGTGAAACCTGCAATGTAGCTACCAAGCAGGGTATTCAGCACAGTGTCTTTGTTAGCTAGGTGTCCTAATTCATGGGCAATGATGGCGGCAAGCTCGTCTCGCTCACAAAGATTTATTGCACCTTGTGTAATACCCAAGGCAGATTTAGAGGGGTTGAGTCCAGCCACAAAGGCATTGATCTCTTGATAGGGGAGAATGAATACTTCAGGCTTTTGTTGAAGGCCTGATGCAATAAACATTTCATCCAACACATTACGTAGCACTCGTATTTTTTCTGTTTCCTCAATATCTGCTATGGGGTGACCTCCTAAAAGCTGAGCCACAAAGGCTCCTCCTTTCCAGTAAAGCTGTAAGAGGTGTATTGATGAAATAAGAAAAACCACGGCAACAAAGAGAATGAGAGCTAGTGGCAGCTGATTTGAGTATAGATCTGGGAACCCTCGGCGTAGAATAAGTTCTACTAAGAAGCCGACAGTTACAGTCATTAGGAAAAAAAGAAGCACACACAAGCGGCTTACACGCATGGAATGCCGCTGTGCAGACCAAAAAGACATTAGAAGGAGACCTTCGGAGGCGAAGATGCCTCTTGTGTGCTTACTTCAAATAAATCTACTGTTTGGTGGCCAAAAGATTTTGCAAAGAGAAGAGCAGGGAACTCCTCTTGTTTTGTATTATAGCTCATAGCTAAGTCATTATACACCTGTCTAGAAAAGGAAACCTTATTTTCTGTAGAAGTGAGTTCCTCCTGAAGATCTCTCATATTTTGGCTTGCTTTAAGATCAGGGTAGTTCTCTGAAAGAGCAAAGATGGATCCAATTTTTCGAGAAAGTTCTTTTTCAGCGTCTAATAGATTCCGCATAGAGTGTTTTAAAGGTCCACCATCCTGAGAAAAACCTTGAAAGGCAGTAAGAGCTTCATTTCTAGCTTGTATAACTTTTTCTAAGGTTTGCTGCTCATGCTCCATATAGCCCTTTACACATTCAACGAGATTGGGAACAAGATCATAGCGTCTTTGTAGTTGTACATCGATCTGGCTCCACGCATTTTGAACCTGATTTTTCAACTGGATCAATCGGTTATAGGTAGCTATTGCCCAGATGACAAAGATCGCTAGTAAGAGAACAATTAAGGAAAACATGGTTCAAAATCCTCTTGGTAAGTCTGCAAAGGGTGCATCATCTCCGCATAGGCGCGAGGGATATATGCGATAAGGTCTGAAGCCATCATACCATGATGGGAGAGTTTTCTGCAGGCTAGATTTGCTGCCCGGCCATGCAGGTGTGCGCCAAAAATAGCAGCATTTGGTGGTGTGTATCCCCTAGCAAGAAGAGCCGCAAGTACACCAGATAGCACATCTCCTGTACCTGCTTTAGCAAGTCCTGGGTTACCTTCAGGAAGAATAACCGGCAGACTTAGGGGCGTAAAAAGAAAGTTTGGCCCCCCTTTCAAGAGTAGGGTGGTGTTGTGCTCAATTGTAAAATCCTGGCAAGCCTTATAAAAGGCACGATCTTTGTCATGCCGCTCACTGAATCCAAGAAGACGGTGCATTTCTTGGAGATGAGGAGTGAGTAAGGCTTGTTTAGGAAAGCGTAGGTTGGAGGATTTTGCAAGGCAGTTTAGAGCTTCTGCATCTATGACTACAGGCTTATTGATCGAACAAAGAAAGTCTGTGAGCTTTTGTCCTTCTTTGCGATCCTCTCGTAGGCCTGGTCCAACAAATAAAGACGTTGATTTTGATAAAAGTTTTTCTGGAGGGGCGTAGACGGGGCTCTCATGACAAATGACCTCTTTTGGCCTTGTCTGCATTTGTTTGAGTGTTGCCTTATTACCAATAAGGTAAACCATGCCAGCACCAGACCGTAGGGCTGCTTCTGCGGCAAGTAGTGCAGCCCCTGGCATTTCTGGAGAGCCAGACAAGCCTAGCACACAGCCACTCTCATATTTGTGGCGAGTGCGTTTAATTCGCTTGCGTTTGATTTTAATAGAGCTGGGGTCAAAAAGTTCAAGCTCCGCCTTTGCCGCTTCTATTAGAGAGGAGGGGAGACCAAAATCTACTTTGACCAGAGAGCCAATGTGGTCGTACCCTTCACGAATAAAAAAGCCTGTTTTGGGGAGGCCTAAAAAGATGGTTAGGTCTGCTTTTAGAGCTTGTGGGCACGCTGTGCCAGAGTTTCCATTGATGCCTGAAGGGATATCTATAGAGAGAATCGGTAAACCACTTGCATTGACCTCTGCACAGAGATTGGCATAATTTGCCTTCATCTCTCCACGGAAGCCTGTGCCAAAAAGTCCATCTACCCAAGCTGCTGTATGAATAGATGTTGTGATTCCTTTTTTGTAGGGGTGTAACAAGCCTCCATGTGCAATGAAGCGCTGCTTCATCTTTTTGCAAAGGGGTGACAGACTGTTTTCTTGCTCTGCAGCATCGATTGCAAGAACCGTAAATCCGCGCTGAATTAAGTGAGTGCCTGCGACATATGCATCACCCGTATTGTTGCCTTTACCACAAAGCAGTGTGATATGCTTTGGAAGAGAATGGCCTACGAGCCATTTTTCTATCTCCGTTGCAATACCTAACCCAGCTTGTTCCATAAAGGTTTCTGCCGAGTAGCCTTTTGAAAAAGCAACTCGCTCAATCCTGCTCATTTCCTCAGCAGAAAGAACCTTCATAAATGCTCCTCTTTTGCCTCGCGCTGCATCAATATCTGTACGGCCTGTTGAGGGGGGAGCCCTTCATTTAGAATGCGATATACAGAATCTGTGATGGGAAGGGGGATATGGTTTTCTTTCCCAAGCTGGTGTGCAGAGACACAGCTATAGATACCTTCAACAGCCATACCTATTTTTTTGCGCGCTTCATCTGCAGAAAGCCCCTCAGCAAGAGCGCGTCCGAAGTTATAGTTCCTACTGTGAGTGGAGAGGCAAGTTACACACAAGTCGCCCATGCCTGATAGGCCGTTTAAAGTGGCTTCTTCACAGCCCTTGACCGTTGCAAGTTTGCGAATTTCATGAAGACCTCGGGTCATCAGGAGCGCTTTTGTGTTATCTCCAAATCCCAAGCCATCGGAAATTCCACAAGCGATCGCGATAATATTTTTCATCGCTCCTCCAAACTCGACTCCATGCATGTCAGAGTTTGGGTAAATGCGAAAGTATTTTGTTGAGAAAAGGTCTTGGATCAGATTCCTAGTCGCCTCTTCATAGCTCGAGCAAACAACAGAGGTAGGGAGCTTATGTACCACTTCCTCAGCATGACTTGGACCACTTAATGTGCATAAAAAGGGTTGCCATTCCATGCCTAATGCATCTATGGCAACTTCAGAGGGTAAAAATCCTGAGGTTTGCTCAATGCCTTTGGAGGTCAATACCAAGGGTTTGGGGACAGCGCCAGACTCTTTTAAGGCATTGAAGATCGATCGGATGCCACTGAGAGTAACAGACTCCACATAGCAGTCTGCAGGTTGCGCAAGAGCTTTTTGTAGGTCACTGTCAACTTTCATGTTTCCATGAAGAACACAGCCCTTAAGTTTAGGGTGTGACTGCCCCGACTGTAGGGTGGAGACTAAGGATTCATTTCTACTCCAAAGAAACACCTGATGTCCATTCTCTGCAAGCAATTGAGCAAGGCAAAAGCCCCACGTGCCTGCGCCAAAAAAAGTAATATTCATAAACTTTCCTAAGGCTCTATATAGCCGCTGAGTCTAGAAGCATTCACTCCTTGCCATTTCTTTAGGAGCTCACAAGTAGGATAGTAGAATTTTGGTGATAATTCAAACGGAAATTCAAGGGTCTGGTTTCCCGTCAGGGCTGTAAAAATCTGCAAGTCTCGCTTAGAGAGGTCTCTTTGAACGGTTTCTGGGCTAGAGGGACCCTTTGCATTTTTTAAAGGTGAGAAACACTCCTCTCGAGGATAGACAAGAACGGAGCTTCTTTGTACTAAGTCTAGTAAATCGAAAATAAAATATTCAAATTTCCAAGCATTGGGAGTTTCGGGACAAATGACCTTGTCTTGCTTTTCATCAAAGTAAGGGACTTTTTTCCAAGCAAGGTGCAAGGGGAGTTTTTGAGGCAAATGGAGAGAAGCTTTTTTTAAGAAATTTACGCTAAAGCAAAACAAACTAAGGCTTGCTATCGGATAGTTTTTCAAGCTGCCGGGGATCTCTGTATATTCAACAACTTTTGGCCGCCCCTCTCTAAGGGCTAACGTGCCCACCTTTTCTTCTGGAGAGGCTTTATGAGAGGCTTTGATTGTGATACAATTTTGCTGCTGGTAGTGAAAGCCAATCAGGTTGGCATCGTATGGATCAGCAAGAGGATTATCAATGGGGATGACGTTGAGATCTTCAATATTTTCTATCGCAGTGGGACGGTCTGACTGGCTTTCTAGCCACTCTAAAGGTGCTAGACCATTTCCATAAGGGCCAAAAGCAATAGAGTCTGCCCTGTTTAAAAATAACTTGCCTTTTGCATCTAAAAGGGGAAGAGATCCTTGCTGAAAGAAAGAAACTTGGTCGGGATTTAGACCAAAGTATTGATTTTTCTTAAAAAAGGCAGTGGTTTCTCCATGGTTTTCAAAAGAAGTCATGATGGCTAAGGGAAGCTTACGCCCATAGCGCATGCTTGCAGCAATCACTTTTTCACTTAACAGCTGGAATAGAGATTTTTTTTTGATGGCGGTAATGGGGTAGCTCCCTTTAGGTCCATCAAATCCAAGTCTAGAGCCTTGTCCGCCTGCAAGAACAAGACAAAGAACTTTTCCTGAAGCGATTCTCTCTTCGCCTATTTTTATTTGCTCGTGGTCTCCTCTCACGGTATAGGTATCTAGAGGGCTTAAGTCAGCCGAAGAGGCGACTGGAGGGTGTTGAATTTGTTGAATTTGAGACTTCAGAAGCTTGAGGTCGATTGTATGTAAGCTCTGAAGAAGAGTTTGATATGCAGAAGGAGGAAGAGAAGATGTGTACTCGGCTAAGTGCTGCTGCCCAAGTTTTTCTAGAGCCTTAAATATTTTGGGAGCTATGCTATTCATGAACTACCTGGAGTTGATTCTTGGGAATAGGCAGTGGTTTCAAGCTTGTCTTCTCTTTGCTTTAATGTCTGGTAGAGTTTGGGGTTGAGCAGATAGCGCTTATTATCTAGGTACGCAGCCATCACCTGTCTGTAGAAGTCTACCACTTTTATATCGGTGCTCACAGCCCACACGTCGAGAACATCACTGGCTTCTTTTTCTTTCATATGAGCAAGGATTGCTCCAGCTCGGTTTGCATGGAAGTCACTTAAATGATCCGCCACAATAGAAGGTTTTTTGCCTTTGTAGAGCGCAGCTTGTAATTTGACATCTTCCTGAAATTGTCCATCAGAAATGCGATTAAGTATCGCCATATCATTTTCTATTTTCAGACTATAATCTCTTAAATCTTCAAGAAGGCTTTCGAATGTTTGGAGTTGTGAGATCATCGAGAGCCGCAACTTTTCTTCAGCTTGCAAATTTCTCGAGAGCTTCTCAGCTAATAAGCTAAGTGATTCTTGCGTTTTAGTGAGGTCTTTTTTTGCATCAACTTCGCTTTTTGTCGCTTCGCGTAAGCGGTTTTCCTCTTGCAGAGCTAGAGCTTTTTTTCTAGCAACAACCTCATCTAGCTTGTGTTTCCCCCAGTAAGCAGCTCCTCCGAGGGCTAAGATTAGAACAGCCAGCCCGCCTAAAAACATCCATTGCTTTCTATTCTTCATTTGAGCCCTTTCCCTTCCTTATATGTTGTAAGACCGCTGTTTCATCAATAAGCTTTTCTTCCCATTTTTTTACACTCTCCTTCCATGAGTTATATTGCTTTTCTTTCAATTTTTCGATCATTTTCTTTTCTTTCATGGCTTGCTTGAGAATCTGCTGCTGCTTAGCTAGGTTGCTTTCAGCAGAGAGCAGGTCATCCTGGGCAGAGATCTTTTTTGTCTCTATTAGATTGAAGTACCTCTGATAGCTTTCTAATTCATCGATGGAGGTATGAG
Source organism: uncultured bacterium (assembly GCA_964460785.1). GTDB lineage: Bacteria > Chlamydiota > Chlamydiia > Chlamydiales > CAYWQB01 > CAYWQB01. The sequence continues at coordinate 118,832 of CAYWQB010000003.1, read as the reverse complement.
AAAGTTCTCTATTTCTCATTGCATGCGCGACTTGTTCTTGTTCATCTTGCAATGATTGAATATGCGCTTTGAGCTTTTCTACGGGTTCTTGCGCTTTATGCAGGGCATGAAGAGCTTGCTCTACAGCTCGTATTTTTGTATTTAGCACAACTTCGTAGCGAAAAGAGAAGGCCTTCATAACTATTCACTAGTCACAAGAGCGTCAAGTAAGGCTCGCGTTTGTTCTAGCGTGTATCCCTCATTGCTTTTTTGTTCTAAAAATTTCCAGATGGCTTCTTTCTGAGAAATGGCTTCATCGATTTTTGTATTGGATCCTGGTGTATACGCTCCAATATTGATGAGGTCTTCTGCTTCTTGATAGGTCTGGAGTAGATCTCGGAGCTTCCCAGATTTTTGGATATACTCTGGAGGGCAGATATCCTTCATCACTCTTGAAAGGCTTTGTAAGACATCAAGTGCAGGGAAGTGGTTGGCATTTGCCAGCTTCCTTGTAAGAACCAGGTGTCCATCTAAGATGGAGCGTACCGTATCTGCAACAGGATCTGAAAGGTCATCCCCTTCAACAAGAATAGTATAAATGCCTGTAATAGATCCTATTTCTCCGTTGCCTGCTCGCTCTAATAGTTTTGGGAGTTTTGCAAATACAGAAGGGGTATAACCCTTGGTTGTAGGAGGCTCTCCTGTTGCAAGTCCAATTTCTCTAAGAGCCATTGCATATCTTGTGATGGAATCCATCATCAATAGAACATCAAGTCCTTGGTCTCGAAAGTACTCTGCAATGGTTGTCGCGAGATTTGCCCCTTTTGCTCTGAGAAGAGCGGCTTGGTCTGAAGTAGCGACAACTACAACAGATCGAGCAAGTCCTTCTTCTCCTAGCTCTTCTTCTATAAACTCCCGAACCTCTCGTCCTCTTTCTCCAATAAGAGCAATGACAGAAAGGTCTGCACTCGATTGCTTGGCAATCATTCCCATTAAGGTAGACTTGCCAACCCCTGACCCAGAAAAGATGCCAAGGCGCTGCCCCTTTCCTGCAAGACAAGTGGCATCGATCGCTTTAACCCCTGTAAAAAGAGGATTTTGGATGCGCTGTCTCATTAAAGGGGAAGGGGGGCTTGCAGTAATGGGAAGATATCTCTGCACATGCAGGGGGCCCTTGCCATCAATGGGGGCTCCTAGGGCATCAATAACACGCCCTTTCAGTGAGTCTGCTACACCCACACTGAGAGGAGAGCCCGTTGGATAGACTTCATCCCCCGGAGAAATTTTCAGCATTTCCCCTAACGGCATCAGGAGCACACGCTTATCTTTAAATCCAACAACTTCACAGGGGATAGCCTCACCTTGGCTGGGTGTAATCAAGCAAAGCTCTCCCAAGTGCACTGCAGGTCCGATGGATTCTATCAGTAGTCCGACAACTTGAGATACGCGGCCACTTACAGGGATCCCTCGCCATTTAGAGATGTTGTGAATGGCTGTTTGCAGTCCTTGTTCCATTGTGCGCCTCCTTTAAGGGGTAGGCTCAGTTAGCGCTGCAAGTTGTAGCTCATGAAGGATTCGATTAAGGTTGAAGCTCAGAATGCTTTGTTCTGTCTCAACTTTAAAGCTTCCTCCTTGTAGAGCAGCATCTTCTGTGAAGAAGATTTCATGATCACCAGCTAGTCCTTTTTCTTTTGCAGCAGCAAGAAGAATCTCTTTTGTTGATGCATAACTCTCTTTAGGAAGGTGGACATGAATCGGGCGCTGGTAGAGTAAATGTTCTCTTTTATCAATCACGGCATCAAAGACTTTTGCAAAGACTTCAGGGTCTTGCATTTTCTTGCATAAGACTCGCTCACATACTGTGATACAAAATGCAATGAGCTCCGGCTTTAATTTTTTAAACAGTGTTTGTTTTTCTCTTTCAATACCTTCCACAGCATGCTGTAAAGATTGTAAACAGTTCTCAATTTCCTGTAGATGCTGTTCATCTACACTTTTTTGTCCTTCAGCAAAGCCCGCTTGCCTACCCTCTTCTTGCCCCTCTTCTTTCCCTTGCAGTGCGCCCTGCTCAAAACCCTTTTCTTGCCCAGAAGCAAAGCCTTGCTCATACCCTTTTTTTTCGCCTTCTTGCATGCCTTTTTGGTACCAGAACTCTTCTAAAGCTTTAAGGTTCTGTTCTGAAACTTTTTGGGCTTGCTCTTGATCTTCAAGTGCCCCTCTGGGAGTACAGTAGGTGGTGCCCTCTACTTTCAAGCCCCGAAGAATTCGCTTATTCGATGATTTGGTCATCTCCGCCACCTTTCCCTTGAATTAAGATCATACCCTCTTCATCTAGTTTGCGAATGATAGAGATAATCTTTTGGTGAGCTTGACGAACAACGGATGCTTTCATAGGACCAAGAAACGAGAGCTCTTCTGAAATCGTCTCTACTTGTCGTTTTGATAGGTTATCAAAAATCTTAGCTTTAACAGCCTCGCTGGCTCCCTTAAGGGCAATAATGATATCTGTTTGATCAACTTCTTTGAGAACTGTTTGTGTCGATTTATCATCAAGAAGAGTGATATCTTCAAAGACAAACATGCGGTCTTTAATATTTGTTGCTAGGTCGTAATCTGCTTCGGAAAGAGCATCAATAATGTCTTTGCCAAGAGATTTATCCATCTCATTGAGAATATCTGCTACACATTGAGGGCCACCAGTTTTTTGAGACACTCGTTTAGAAGCCAAGGCTCCTAAGCTATGAGAGAGCGATTGTTCCACGTGAGAAACAACATCAGGATCAATCTCTTCAAGCTTTGCAAGACGGTAAATGACTTCTGCTTGCACTTCATCAGGGAGAGATTCGACAATTTGGCTGGCACGCCCAGAATCTAAGTAGGCAAGCATAAGAGCAATGGTTTGAGGTTGCTCATTTTTGATATGTAGAGCCACTTGCTTGGGGTCTACTCTACGCAAAACTCTGAAGCTGCCTTGGGCATCTTGTTGCATGAGGTCTTCGAGAACCTCTTTTGCTCGCTCTTCTCCCATGAGTCCTTGTAGAACATCAAGTAGGTAATCTTTTCCTCCAATCGAAGAGAGAGAGGTTTTTTGAATGACCCCCTCATAAAAAGAGCGAATGACGCCTTCGGTAATAGATTGAGGGACATACTCCGTTTGCTTAATCCAATAGGAAAGCTTATGTACCTCATCCTTCCTTAAGTGACGCATTGCTTCCGTTGCCCACTTCTGCCCAAGAGCAATCATTAAGAGAGCTGCTTTCTGAGGCTTTGTTAGCTTTTGGAAGTTCTTATCAAGACTGGCCATGCGTTCACCTACGGTTGCTTGATATTGGGATCATCGGCTAACCACTCACGGAGAGTTTCAATTACCGGATGGGGATCCTCATGGAATCGAGCTTTGATCGACTCAACCATTGCTTCAATTTCCATCAGAGAAGGCTCATCAACCAGCTTTTCCTCTTCCTCTTCTTCCTCTTCAATAGAAGTGGGGTGAGACATGTGTCTTTTCCAGAAGCGGTTAAAGGTCCAAAACATACCTATGACTGTGAGTACGATAAAAATACCTGTACCGACTTTCGTCGCCATTGTCATTACAGTATCAAGAGTTTCTTCTGAAGCCAGTTCATTGACTTTCGTCTTATCAAATTCAACAAAGTCTACTGCTGTTTCTATTTTAACATCATAGCCAAGCATGATGATATCAAGTTGGCTTTGAATTTCTTTGCGGATAGACTCTGTTTGCCGTTTCCCATCAACCAAATCTTGTGAGGGGATCGAAGAGTTGCTGTCTACGGCAATGGTTTTATCGACAAGGACACCAATAGAGATGCTTTCTAGCTTACCAGGAGCAGAGCGTGTTTTGCGGTGGTCCATGGGGACAGCCATTTGACGGTATTGCTGAGTGCGATTCTCTTTTCTCTTTAAGATATCCTCTCCATCACCAACAACAGCCCCTGCAATCGCTTCTGTATTGGTTCCTGGGGTCCCTATATTAGCCCTTTCATTTTCAGAAAGTTCCATGCCTGATTCTGTTACGCTCATTAAGACGGGGTCACCAAGGTCAACGCCACTAGGAGAGCCGCTAAAAATTTTACGCTCTTCTTGTGTCTTGTCGCGACTCATGAGTACTTGGACAGTGGAATAAGAGCTTTCGTGTCCCACCACAGTGGCCAGCATTCCATCTACTTTTGCCTTAATGCGCTCTTCTAGAGAAACTTCAGCACTGCGTAGCATATCATAGTCACCATCAGGATCGATGGCTTGATAAAGCTTACCTGTTGTGCTGGAGATGGCAATCATATTGGGCTGAAGACCTCTTACAGCACCTGCGACATGGTAGGTAATAGAACGAAGCTCTGTATTGCTTAGGCGTGCTCCAGGCATTAAGTCAATAATAACAGAGGCTTTTGTCTTGTAAAGAGAACCTCCAAAAGGGCGGGGAGGAGCAATATCTAGAATAACGCGAGCACTTTTAATATTCTCAAAGGAGGTAATATCATTTTCGAGCTGCCCCTTTAGAGCGCGCATTTCAAGAACTTGAAGCTCTTTCTCTCCTTTAATCCAGGTATTTGTATCAAAAAGTTCAAACCCTTTGCTATGGTTTGTTTTCGGCAGTCCTACGGCGGCTAAGTCCATGCGGATACGGTGGGTCTGCTTTTCAGGAACGAGGATGGTGGAATCTCCTCGTAATTCATAGTGGATACCAGTTCCGTCTAAGTAGTTTTTGACATCTGCTGCGTCGGTAATAGTTAGGCGGCCAGCAGGATAAAGAGGGCTATAGCGGGTCGATGCTGCTTGTACGATCATGAAACCAAGCAAGCTGAGTAGAAAGAGAGCTGCAACAATGACCGTAAATTTTTGATAGGTCTTGATGCTTCTCCATATACTCAGTAGCTGATTACCAAGGGTTTTAAATAGCTCCCAGCTCATGTCTTTCCCAGGTCTATAGGGGGTCTTTAACTGACTGCCATGTGTATAAGATGCTGACTAAGAAATCAAAACATTTCTTTTAATTGGCAGATAGGTAGCTATCCAAACGGTTTTTCCAGCCAAGAAGCCAGCGGCGTTCATCAGATCGGCTTGGGTTTTCTAAGACTCTTTTTAGCAGAAGCTTTTTCGCTGCACGCACAAACTCCCAGACAGCTTTTTCTTGTCTTGTGTTTTCGGGCATAAGTAAAAGCACATGCTTTAATCCCCAAGTTTCGTTTGTGTGGAGCCCTTCCCCTTTAAAATTGATATAGTCTGCCAAGGCATAGATGCCTTGAGGGCTTTTTGTTAGAAGAGTGAACATGGTTTGGATATGCTCTTGCTGGCTACCATCGGAAGCCTTCATGAGTCTGGGTAGGGAGCCTTCAAGCCGGTAGGCAATAAAGGCAGCTTGGATAGAGACGGTTTGCTGTAAGAGCTGGCGCAGTTGACGCATCTTCTTTCCATGAAAGGCTTGATCAAACTGGGCCTTTGTTTGCCATGGGCAAGCCACATTTTCCTTATTCAGCCAATTTGGAAGTTTAACGCCTCTTTGCTTCATGAACTTCAATAGCTGAGGAAAAGTCTCTTGGTAGCGGCCTTTTTGATCTTTAGGAAACCATAAAAAGTGTCCGATCCCCATAGAGGCAAAGTCTTCATTGGGGTTCCACCATGTGAGTCCTTCAACTCGTCCTCCAGATTCATTTTGCCATACCCGGTGGCCAAGCTCTATAGCCGCTTCGCGACTCAGAGAGATTTCTGCTATTAACAGCGAAGGGAGAAAAAGACTAAAAAGTATAAATTTTCTCATAAGATGGCTTCTACAGATTGTCGGACTCTTTCTACAGTTAGACGCTTCATGCACCTAAAGTCAAGAGGACACTCATGTAAGAAACATGGAGCACATGCAACATCTGCGCTAAGAACAGTCCCATGCTTATAAGGGCCAGTGTAGACATAACTTGTTGAGCCAAAAAGAGCGACTAAAGGGCGCTTGAGGGCAGCTGCAACATGCATCGGGCCGCTATCATTACTAATGATCGCATCGCAGTTATCAATGTGTGCAACGAGCTCTTCAAGAGTCGTTTTTCCCGCAAGGTTGATGATTCCTTGCTTGGGAAGGTCCTTACAAATATGGTCCACAAGAGGTTGTCCTTTTTTATCTCCAAAAAAGACAATGGTTCTATCGGGGGATTGTAGTTGTAAAGCTAGTTGTACAAAGTTTTCTGGTAGCCAGCACTTGGCTTGACCAAAAGCCGCTCCAGGATTAATGCCAATCAGTTGATTCCCTTCGTGGTGCCCTAGTTGACAAAGAGTAGCTTTTGCTCTGTTTTTCTCTTCTTCTGAAGTATAGAGCTTGGGCTTTGCGGACGTAGAATCAATGCCAAATGGCTTTAGAAGTTTTTGAAAAGTAAGTACGCGGTGGGTGCTATGATAGTTCTTTGGATGAGGCACAGGGTGAGTTAAAAGCAAGCGGCGCATATCCATGTTAAATCCTACAGTATTAGGGATTTGTCCGCGCCAGATATGGAGTGCTGATCGAAAGGTTCTGGTGATAATGAGAGCTGTATCAAAAGTTCTCTCTTGCAGAGCCTGAACAATGCTTTGAGGAGAGGAGTTGCTCGCAATCTCTTTCGAGTTTTTAAGAGGGATAAATTCTTGGATAAAAGGACAGGATTTGAACAGGGCTTGATAAGGTTCTAAACCCATCAAAGTGATCGATGTTTTTGGTAGGTGTTGGTGCAGGGCTTCTAACACAGGGGTTGCCATGACAATGTCCCCGAGCCAGTTAGGTATACGTATAAGAAGTTGCTTGGGGGATATCAATGGAGATCTCCGATATAAGAATCGATAATCAAATTGCCATAATGGCACATATTATATATACCTAGTAAGGACATTAGCAACTGTAATTTATTCTCTATATTCAAATTGGAAGAGTGGGGAGCCGCTTCGTGGGAGCTAGCCAATATACTGAAGAAGAGCTGAGTAGCTTGCTTAAAACACTTTATAGTGAAAAAAAGCGGGTACAAGCCTTACAGGAAAAAATTCAACAGCTTGGCCATGAGCGGAATGAGTTGCGCTCTGACTTAGAGAGATACCAAAAAAAGCAAGAGACCCCTCTTCCTTTGACTGGTAAAGAGATCTCGGAAAAAGTTGAGGCTCTCCAAAAAGGGATGGGAGATTCTGAGCGAAGAGAATCTGCATTAAAAACAGAACTTGAGCAACAAAATCGGCAAATCGAAAGATTGCATAGCCAGCTTGAGAGCAAAAAAAAAGAGCACCAAGCTGCACTCAAAACGGTTGAAAATCTAAAAGCAGATCTTGCTAAGATCAAGAGTGAAGAGCGCCGTCTATCTTTACGTAAGATTGCTGCAGAAGATCTGGAAAGTAAGTTGCAAGAGGCTCATAAGCGCCTGGAGTCGGTGCAGCGCGAGCTAGAGCAAAGCCATGAAGGGCTTGCAAGTAAGCGTGAGGCTCTTGAGGCTGAGCTTGAAAGTGCACACAAGCAACTCGATGTTCTTAGCTCAAAAGTCTTGTCTGCTAATCTGACGCACTTTTTTCTTAAGCGGCAAATTGCATCCTATAAAGACCAGGCATGGTGTGCTAAAGCGGCTGTAGAAGAGAAAGAAAAGGTGATTGAAGGCTTGCTTTCTCAAAACCAAGCTTTAAGCCAAAAAGTCGAAAGCTTGGAAAGTTCGCAGCAGCAACAGCAAGCAGTGATTGATAAATGTTCAACTTTCTTTAAGAAAGTGAAACATCAGCTCTCTCTTCTGCAAGAAAAGCAAAGCGCTTTGCAGTCTGAAAATTCCGAGCTTGCTAATGAATTAGCACAAGCTCAAAAAGAAGCTTCACTCATTAAAAATCGTTTTGATGAAGTATTTGGGAAGCTGCCTGCTCCATTTGAAGAGTCCAGTGGTATTGCTAAGGAAGTTCGTGAAATTCTCCTACAAACTAAGGCAGAACTTGAGGAAATTTCCCAGCAACCCACTAAAAACTTGTCTAGTAAGAAGAGCAAGCAAATTGAGCTTCAACTTGAAAAAGTCACGGCTTTGCTGAATACAAAGTCTGAACTCTTGCTTAAGAGAGAAAACCAGTTAAAAGAGGTCATAGCTTCTCACTTACATGTAAGCCAGCAAGTGCAAGCGCAAGCTTTGGAACTAGAGAAACTACAAGAGAAAGTTTCCTCTCTTTTAATAGAAAAAGAAGAAGGACAAAAAGAGGTCTCGCAGCTTGTAATAAAGCTTGAAGAGACCAGCCAGCAAGCAGCAAGTCTTAGCAAACAGCTTGAGTTGGCTAATGAGCAAATTGCGGACCATCTTGCGTCAGAGAGCTCTCTTCGAGGTGAGTTAGAAGGCCTTAAACTAGAATTTACAAATGCACAGCAAGCAGCAGCAAAAGAAAAAGAAGAAAGCCTCAAGCAACTAGAAAGCCAGTGTGCTGTCCTACAAGAAGAAAAGCAGGCATTATTTCATAAGCTTGAGCAAGCAGAGCATGCATTGTCTTCTCAACAGCAGAGCCCTTCTATAGGAGAAGATGTCGCAAAGTTAGAGCAAGAAAAACACGCTCTTCAACAAGATTTACTTGCCTACCAAGAGAAGCTTAAGCAGATGCAGTCTGCAAAAGAGGAAGCAGAAGAAAGTTATCAAAGAGTAGAGTCGGAGTTTACCGATTTACAAACACGCTATCAAGAGTTGCGTAAGCGTGTGCTAGTCACACAGCAAGCCCTGCTGAAACGAGAAGATGAGATTAAAAGGTCTCACCAAGACTTAAGAAAGTGGCAAGAGACAAGTGAAAAGAAGCAGGGGGAAGAAGCTTCCAGAGAGACGCGGTTTAAGGCTATTGAGAAGCAAGCGCGAGTTGTAAAAAAAGTATTAGTTCGAGCCATTAAGAAATCGAAGTCTTTAGAGCAAGAGTATACGGCTTTACAGGAAAAAAAGATTAAGTTTGAGGAGCTTGCTGAAAGGCGAGAGAAAGAGCTTGCGGAGCTTCGTGAGCAATTGGAGAGCAAAGAGCAAGCATATCGTCACCTTTCAGACAATGAGACTCAGTCCAAAGAGCTGCTGACCTCTCTTGAGCGTAAACAGCAAGAGCTTTCTGCTTTAGAAAGTTCTTACCGAGACTTAAAAAGAACAATTCTAGCAGAGCAAGAACAGAGAGCTGAGCTGGAAACCGAGCGTGAAGACCTTTATCGAGAGCTTAAGACAGCCAAAGATCGCCTATTAGACTATGAAAGACTGCAAGCATCTTACCGATCTTTAGAGTCGAAGTTAAGTGAGCGAGAGACAGATTTACAGCTCCTACAGCGAAAGTATCAGCAAGTTTATGATGAGCAGCAGGCTTTACAAGCTGAAAAGGAATCCCTAGATAAGAAAATTCGAACGCTTGATGAAGAGAAAGTCTCTCTTGTCGAGCAATGTGAAAAGCAAGGGCAACTTGAACAGACATTAGAAGAGCTCAAAGCTTCTTCTACAGAGCTTTCTCAGAAGCTTGCTATGAAAGAGGAAGAAGTAGAAAGCTTGCAAGTAGCAAAAGAAGAAGCTTTCGAGGAGCGTACCCGCTTTGCTCGGCGTGTTGCAGAGCTACAACAGGTATATGATGAATCTGTTGATCAGTCAGAAGAAATATTAAAGGAAAAGGCTGCACTGGAAAAGCAGCTTGAAGAGAGTCAAACGCAAGAAGAGCACTTAACTTCTATATGTGAAAAGCTCAAAGCTGAGCGCCAAGAGCTTGAAACAGCATTAAGTAGCAAAGAAAAAGCTCTTGAAGAGCAGCGCTCTTATGGTCAGCAGCTCTCTCAAGACTTTGAGGATACAAAACTAGAACTACGAGAGCTTAAAGCAAAGCAGCAAAAGCAAGAAGAGCGCTTTGTGCAAATGCAGGCCGAAGAGGTAAAAAATCATCAAGCGCTCGATGAAATGGAACAAGAGCTCCAGCATAAAGATGCAAAGTTGAAAAAGTCTCTCCAGCATTTGGCTAAAAAACTCAAAGAATCTGCCATGCTGCATGACTGGGCTGAGCGGCAAAAAAACAAAAACCGAGAAATGGAAGAGGCTCTAGATGGATACAAGCAAAAGCTGCAGTCTATAGAGTCTGAATGGCAGGATGAAAAAGTGCAATGGGGAGCTAAAGTTGCTGCTACAGAAAAAGAGGCTTCTCAGCATAAAGAAGAGTGTGAAAATTTAAAACAGCAGCTCCAAGCTCAGGTTGAAAAAAATCAGCAACTCGAATCCGTGCGTGCGGAGTATGAATCTCTTAGCCAGAAGTTCCAGCAGTTACGCAATTTAATGGGTGGAGGAGCTTCGGAGCAGCCTGTTCCTCAAGAAACAGTAGCAGCTCGTCCTTCGTGGGACTCGACTCCTCTCCCTTCAGGGGCTTCAGAGACAGATCTTTTTAAAAGTAATCAAGGAGCTTCTCCTCGCTCAAGTAAGGGCTCTCTGTTTTAACGAAGAAGGTTGGTATGTCCGAAGAATTAATGAAATATTTAAAGGTGTATCAAAAGGGAGATGTTCTTATTCAAGAGGGAGAGCACTCTAATAACTTCTTCTGCTTGGTTCAGGGAAAGTTATCCGTATGGAAAGGGTGTAAAGAAGAGGGCAACCAACAAATTCACCTTGGGGATATTGAGGAAAAGGGGAGCTACTTTGGAGAAATGAGTTATTTCTTGGAAGAACCTCGAACGGCGACCATTCGGGCAGAAATGACAACCAAAGTTTTAGACTTTCCTGGAGAGATGTTGCCCAAACTTATTGCTCAACAAGGTGGGTTAGCTGTCAAGCTTTGCAAAGCTCTTGCAGAGCGACTGAAACACTCCTCAAAAATGACGCACGAAGAAGCTGTGGGCAGAATTAATATGCGTACAGATGCTTCTGATATGACCCTTTATGCAAAAGAATCTTTCCAAAAAGTATTTATGATGCTTTCTGCCATTCAGATGCAGTTTCAAAACCCTCTATTAAAGCTAGCTATTGAGTATATGGGGAAAAATAAGCTCCTGCAAGGAGGAAAGACCATTGTTCTAACAGAAGAAGAGCTTAAAAGCTTTCCTCTTCCTCTTGTCCCACATATCCAGAAGCTATATGGATAAAGTGATTCTAGGTATAGACCCTGGAACAGCTGCAACAGGCTATGGTCTTCTCTCTGTTCAATCTGGGGATGTTTCTTTGTTAGACTATGGAGTCATCCGTCCTCCAAAATCTCTTCCTTTGTTTGATCGGTATCATGTTTTATTCCAGTCAATTAAACAATTAATCGGTCAATATAAGCCGAATGCTGTGTGTGTAGAAGGGCAGTTTGTGCAAAAAAATGCACAAAGTGCTCTGAAATTAGGAATGGCTAAGGGAGCGGCCATCCTTGCAGCTAAGGAATATGCCATAGACTGTTTTGAGTATTATCCTAGGCAAGCTAAACTAGCTGTTACAGGAAAAGGAGGAGCTGCAAAAAGCCAGGTGCAAAGCCTGTTACAGGCTCGTTTTCGCTTAAAAAAGCTTCCTCCTGAAGATGCTGCTGATGCATTAGCACTGGCTTTATGTCACTTTCATCGATCTAGGAGTTTACCACATGTTTGAGTATCTTGAAGGAACAGCTTCGATTATTCCCCCAGCAGAAGTAGCTCTCCAAGTTGGAGGGGTGGGGTACTGCCTTCATGTGCCTGTCCGCTATCTCTCGACAATTCAAGAAGGGGAATCTTACCGCTTCTATATAGCCTCTTTTTTCAGGGAGCCAGACCTTTCCCTTTACGGCTTTCTAAATAGAGAAGAGCGCAATTGCTTTCGCTTACTTCTTACTGTTTCTGGAGTAGGACCTAAGCTTGCTCTTGCTATACTCGGGCACTTGTCTCTTGATGACTTTCAAAGTCTTGTTACTTGTGAGGATGTGAAAATGTTAAAGCGTGTGCCAGGAGTAGGTGCGCGCATGGCTGAAAGGCTGCTTGTAGAATTTAAAGGGCGATTTGCTAAAGGACAATTTGGTCAGGTTAAAGGCCAAAGCTTAGGGAAAGAGGCTCCGTCACAATTTTGTAGTGAAGCAGAAGAGGCGCTAATGAAGCTTGGTTATACAGAAAAAGAAGCACACAAATCTGTCTGTGCTGTTGTTGAGCGTAGTCCAGAAAAAGCATCGAATACCTCCTTAATTATTACAGAGGCTCTTAAGCAAAAACTATCATGACTCCTTCGCAACGAGCAAAAAAAATTCAGCAAGTCCTTGATCAGCTCTTCCCAGATCCTAAAATTTTTTTGGAGCATAAGAGTCCATATACTTTACTCATCGCTGTGTTGCTTTCTGCACAGTGTACAGATGCACGTGTTAACTTAGTGACACCACATCTTTTTGCAATGGCAGAGACTCCGGAACAGATGATCACATTAAAAGTAGAACAGATTGAAGATGTGATTCGCAGTTGTGGGCTTGCAAAAAATAAAGCTACTGCTATTTGGGGACTTTCCAAGATACTGCTGACAAAGCATTCCGGGCAGGTTCCTAAAACGTTTAAGGATCTTGAAGAGCTGCCAGGGGTTGGGCATAAAACAGCTTCTGTAGTTCTTTCTCAAGCATTTGGTATCCCCGCTTTTCCTGTCGATACACACATCCATCGTTGTGCAAAACGGTGGGGACTTTCATCGGGAAAAAATGTTCAAACAACAGAAAAAGATTTGAAGGCTCTCTTCCCTAAAGAAGACTGGAACCGGCTACACTTACAAATTATTTCTTTTGCGCGTCAATATTGTCCTGCACGCCTGCATAACCCAGAACAGTGCCCTATTTGCCAGTGGATTTAGGGTTATTTTCCGAGACAAAATTGAGAGAAGATGGAGTCAAGTAGGCGCTCTGTAATATCTGTACCTGTGATAGCTCCTAGCTCTTCTAATGCAACACGCAAATCAAGAGCAATAAACTCGGGGGAGTCTTTTTGTTCCAGTGTCTGTTTTGCTCGCTCTAATGCATCATGTGCTTTTGTCAGTTGCTGCTGATGCCTTAAGGTTGTGACAAGGACCTCTTCTTGGCTGGGGGACCCATTTTGCCAAACATGATGAAGAATAGTCTCTTTTAATGCGTCAACTCCTACACCACTTAAGGCGGACACTTCATAGGAGGTGAAAGGCAGCTGGGTATTTGGGGGAGAGGCCAGGTCGACTTTATTCCAAATAGCAATGGTCTTTTCTGGGGGAAGTTTGTTCAAAAGATCTCTTTGCTCATCATCTAGACCTCGGTTACTATCTAGCACCAGAAGGATAATATCACTTTCCCCACTTGCCTGCCAGGAGCGCTTAATGCCCTCACTTTCAACGAGTTCATCTGTTTCACGAATGCCTGCTGTATCTGTTAGGCGAACATGTACACCCCCAAGGCGCATACTATCTTCTAGAACATCTCTTGTTGTTCCTGCGATATGGGTGACGATCGCTCGCTGATGGTCTAAGAGGCTGTTCATTAATGAAGACTTTCCAGCATTTGGGACCCCTAATAGACAGATACGAATGCCCTCTTGGATACGGCGCCCTTCATGGTATGTACTTAAGAGTTTTTGTATTTCAAAAATGAGAGCAGACATTTGCTCTATACATTCTTGATTGGAAAGAAATTCCAAGTCTTCCTCAGGAAAATCGACCCAAGCTTCAATCACAGCAGTAAGGTGGATGAGTTGCTTTTGAATAGAGTGAATTTTTTTTGATAGAGCCCCTTGCATATGATTTTGGGCAGCTTTTAATGCGTATTGGTTTTGGGCACCAATTAGCTCTTGAATCGCCTCTGCTTGGGATAAGTCCATTTTACCATTTAAAAAGGCGCGCATGGAGAATTCGCCGGGGGTGGCAGGACGTACGCCTAGCTTAAATAGTGATTGCAGCACATTCTCTACAATTAGAGGGCTTCCATGGCAATGGAACTCTACAACATCTTCTCCAGTGAACGAATGGGGGGCTTTCATAGGAAGTGCAAGCACAGTGTCAAGCAGCTCTCCCGAAGAATTTTGAAGCTTTCCATAGTAAGCTCGATGGCTATCCATCAACTCAAAGTTTTTGCAAAAAAGGTGGGAAGCAAATTGGAGAGATTCTGCTCCAGATAAACGGATAATAGCAATTCCTCCCTGTCCAGGAGGTGTCGCTAGGGCAGCAATGGTATCCTTACGGCTAACTTGTGGTGGCATATTAATTTGGTAAAGAGAATAGGCGTTTCCAGGAGCTTGATAAGTCTCCCAACTTCATTTTAATCGGGCGCTTGCTATAGGCTTTCTCTAAAGCAGACAGTAGATCTTCAGTGGACTGAAAACGTAGTTTTCTACTGGAGAGGCAACGCAGAATGATTGAACTGATTTCTTTATCCACAGATACGCGTTGCAAAGCTTCCATGATAGAGTCACAAGCAAAGTGATCTTCCAGCTTTGCTTGATTGGAAGAGTACGGAGATGAGCCTGTCAGGCAATAGAAAAAAACGGCTCCTAAAGAGTATAAGTCGGTTTTTTTATCTTGAGCCTTGCCTCCTAGCAACTCAGGAGCTAGGTAGGGCTGATGTGCAGACCGTAGGCGAGAAGGGGCTTCTGTTCGCAGTCTAGCATTAATATAGCCATCTAATCGCAGCTGACCCTTTTCATTGATGCGCAAGTGGACTGGTTGTATATCTCGATGTGTGGATCCCGCTTGATGGATATAAAGAAGGGCTTCTGTGGCTTGAATCATTATACGTAGTGCGGCAAACGAGGCTTCTTCTGGAGGCAAAGATCGTAAAAAATGATCGAGTGAGTAGGTTCGGTGATAGCGATGTGTATAATAAAAGCTTTCAGCTGTAGCTAAACCATAATCAATTGCTGAAATGAGATAGGGGTGCTTGAGCTGTGAGCTGGCTTTAGCACGCTTCCGAAGTTGATTTAATGTGGTTCCTGCTTGTGCCTGAATTGTTGTGAGAAGTATAGGTTCTTGTTGCTGAACATGTAAGGCGTGGTGGGTGGTGCGCAACCCATGCTCAAAAATAGGCTCAATTAATTTATAACGGCCAACAATTATTTGCCCCATACAGCAAAAACTCTTTCACAATTTAATTATTGCAAGCATAATCGTTACATGTTCTTAAGTCAATTCTTCGGGTTTTCAATGAAATTTACACTTAGCGCTTTGTTTTCATTGCTTATTGTAGGTTCTTGCTGGGGAGAGCTTGGTGTGGCTCCAGTTACAACGGATTTGCCTCCTTCTGAAGAGGTGATCGGGGAGAGCTTTCACCTTGGGGAAGAAGAGCAGATGTTGGAGTCGTTGATTGCTTTGACAAAAACTACTCTGCAGCAGCAAGAAGACCTCTTGCATGCTCTGCGTGACCGCAATACTGCTCACCATCAGTTTTTGCATGACCGGACAAATCAAAAAGTTGCCTATCGATTTTTAGAAAGCTCAAAAAGCGTTTTAGAAGCCATTCAAGAAGCCAATATGGAAGAGTTTTTTCGCAAAGAGTTCCTCGAAGAACTTGTTGGTTTGGTGGGAATCACACAGCGAGATGATACAGCAGAGTGAAAATGGAACAGGTTACATATTACGATCGGCAAGAACAAACGACTAAAATTGAACAGATCTACCAGCATGCAGCCCTTGCTTTTTTCTATGCGGCCGGCAAAAACCCATATGGCTGGCTTGGGCGCCTTTGCTGCAAGCTCTACTCTACCTTACCTATTTTTTCCCATTTTTATGGTTGGCTGCAAAGCTTAGGTTTCTCTAAGAGAAAAGTGGTCCCTTTTGTCGAAGCTTTCGGCTTAGATCCAAAAGAATTTATTAAAGATCCAAAAGAGTTTGCCTCTTTTAATGACTTTTTCACCCGTAAACTTCAGCCTCAGGCAAGGCCGATTGTGAGCGGAGCTCATGTTCTAGCGGCTCCAGCTGATGGGCGCTATCTTTGTATTCAGAACTTAAAGCAGGCAGAGACCTTTTTTGTTAAAGGACAGAGATTTAACTTAGAATCTTTTTTAGGAGATCAAGAGCTTGCCCATCGGTATTCTGATGGAGCCATGCTTTTAGCACGGTTATGTCCAGTGGATTACCACCGTTTTCACCTTCCTTGCTCATGTAAAATTCGTCTGCCTGAAGCATTGCCGGGAGCTCTTTACTCTGTTAACCCAATTGCTTTGCGCAAGTATCTTAGTAACTTATGGATGAATAAGCGCTGGGTGATTGAGATGGACACGGCAGCATTTGGTAAAATTCTTTATTGCCCTATAGGCGCTACGAATGTTGGGTCTGTGAGCTTTACTGGTCCCATTGGTAGTCAGGGAGAAAAAGGAGAAGAGCTTGGTTTTTTCTCTTTTGGAGGATCTGCAATCGCTCTTTTCTTCCAAAAGGATAGTGTAGAGTTTGATCAAGATTTAGTGGAGTATGGGTCCCAAGGCGTAGAGGTTCGCCTGCTAATGGGGCAGTCTATTGGCCAGCTAAGAGCCTCTTAATGACATAAAAAGCAAGCTTGTTTTATTTTTTAATGTAAAAATAAATAATTATTTGGTAACAGGAGCTTGCGTGTAGATTCTCAATCAATGGGTTAGTTCTGTGGGTGTTTTTGGTTTCATCATATTGACTCTGGCGGTGCCTGTGTTGCTCTTCCGTCGGACTATGGTGTTGCGTAAAAGCTCTTCGGACTCCATTGATAAGTTGGTGAAGCAGGCAGAGGTGTACCTGAAAGCAGATCGCCCAGCAAGAGCATGGGCTTTATTGCGCCCTCTGGAAGCAAAAAATGTCGGGGGAAGTCGGCTTCTTCTGATTTCGGTCCGAGCCATGCGGCAAATGGGCAAAGAGCGAGAAGCTTATGCTCGCTTGCAGACAGGGTTAGAGGCTTACCCTAATGATCTGTTGTTGATTAAAGAATTGGGTAAGTTGCACTTAGCTTTAGGTCAGTTTGCTGAAGCTAAGGAAGCATTTTTACGCTCTCTATCTGTGCTTCAAGGAGAAGAGGAGTTTATGGAACTTGCATCAGCTTGCTTCCAGTCAGGCGCTTTTCCCCAAGCATGGAAATATTTAACGCCTTTTTTGAAGACTTCAGGCAATGGCCGCCTTTTTTCACTTGCTGGGGACTGTATGTTCCTTGCGAAAAACTTTTCCTGTGCAATTCCTTTGTATAGAAAATCAATCAAGCTAGGCTGGGTTAACCACAAGCTTTTGAATCGCTTAGGGCATAGTTTTCGTTTGGAGCATCAATATAAAGAAGCAGAAGAAGTTTTCCGGCGGCTCTTATACGAAGATCGAGAAGATGTTGTGGCAGCCTTAGGGCTTGGACTGTGCTTTGAAATGCAGGGGTTTCATGCGAAAGCTTTACTTCTCTATCAACAGGAAGAGGTTTGGCTTAAGGGAGATGAGCGGATTGTTAAGCGGGCTGGGATTTGCGCTTATAAAATCCGAAAGTTTCAAGCTGCAAGTTGCTATTTAGGGCAGTGGTTGGATCGCCAAGGCGCTGATTTGTTAATCATGGGTTATCTCTCTTCCGCGCTTCTCCATCAAAAAAAGTTTAGCGAGGCAAAGATCATTTATCAAAAAATGATCGACTCCTTCCCACAAAGTTATATTGGGTACAGGGGGCTAGCTTGGCTTTATGGTGTAGGTGCAGAGCCTCTCAATCATGAGCTAGGGGTGACAAGTGCTCTGAAAGCTCTTAAAATGAAACCAGACCGCATTAACTGGGAAATTCTCTCTGCATGCTATGCTCGCAGTGGGCAATATGCGCAGGCTCATAAGATTCAAGAAGCCCTTGCTCAAAAAGATGAAACTAAAGAAATGCGCTCTAGGCGCTTGAAAGCCATGCGTATGCTGAGAAAGCAAACGCCTTTACATCAAGAGCTCGTTGCTTGCTAGCCTAGCAAGCTTTTCCTCGCGTCATTGAATGAAATTAGCAAAGTTAGATACACTGTGCCACTTACTTGTGGACAATGGGATTAGTATGTTTGGTTTTCTCACAAAAGTTTTTGGTACTGCTCAGGGCCGCCTACTCAAGCGCTATAGACAGACCGTGGCCAAGGTGAATGCAGAGTATGAAAAACTCTCTTCGATTTCTGATGAAGAGTTACGGGAGAAAACGGCCTATTTCCGAAAGAAAGTCCAAGAGGGAACAAGCCTAGATGAGCTTCTTCCAGAAGCGTTTGCTTGTGTGAAAGAAGCATGCCGTCGCTTATGTGGCACGGAAGTGGATGTCTCTGGATATAGCCAACGTTGGGATATGATTCCTTTCGATGTGCAAATTGTCGGCGGGATCACCATGCACCATGGGAATGTGGCAGAGATGCAGACAGGGGAAGGGAAAACGCTGACAGCCTCGATGCCTTTATACCTTAATGCATTGACTGGGCGCCCGGTTCATCTTGTTACTGTGAATGATTATCTTGCACAAAGGGACTGTGACTGGATTGGGCCTATTTTTGAGAAATTAGGGCTCTCATTTGGAACAGTCGTCTCAGGCACTCCTACAGAAGAGCGAAGAGAAATTTATCAGCGAGATGTGATCTATGGCACTGCTTCCGAGTTTGGGTTTGACTACCTAAGAGATAACTCCATGGCTTTGCGTGCAACGGATCAGGTGCAAAGCGATCATTACTTTGCAATTGTTGACGAAGTCGATTCTATTTTAATTGATGAAGCGCGCACGCCATTGATTATTTCAGGGCCTAGCGGAGAGTCTAGGCAGATGTATGGAGAGCTGAAAGATGCTTGTGGAGCTCTTGTTAAGCGCCAAAGAGACTTATGTAACCGCATTGCAAGGGAAGCAAAAGCTGCCATTGATGAGCTTGGAGTCTTTCCTGAAGATGGAGGAGGCTTTCAACAGCCAAAGGGAAAAGCTGACCAAGAGCGCTTTCAGGGAGCAATGCGACGCTTATGGATTTTGAGCAAAGGTGTTCCTAATCATCGGGCGCTTAAAAGGTTAAGAGAGCATCCAGATTTTCGTGATCAATTGGATCGGCTCGAAGTATACTTTCACTCAGACCAGAACAAAAAAGAGCGTTTGGCCCTTCTTGGAGAGCTGTACATTATCGTCGATGAGCGGAGTAGTGAGTATGAGCTGACAGATCGAGGGACCCAGACTTGGCAAGAGCTCTTTGGCGGAGATGGGGAAGAATTTACCATGATCGATCTCGGTGAAGAGTATCGACAGATTGATGAAAACGATGCACTTGCAGCCTCAGAAAAGTTAGAAAAAAAGGTCGAAGTACGGGAAAAAGATGCTTCTCGTAAAGAGCGAGCTCATAATTTAAGCCAGCTCTTTCGCGCACATCTTCTTATGGAGAAGGATGTTGATTACATCATCCAAGAGAATAAAGTTGTGATCATCGATGAAAATACAGGGCGTCCTCAGCCAGGACGGCGTTTCTCGGATGGTTTGCATCAAGCAATTGAGGCGAAAGAAGGCGTTGATATTCAGCAAGAAACGCAAACCTATGCCACGATTACCCTGCAAAACTACTTCCGCATGTATGACAAAGTTGCTGGGATGAGTGGAACAGCAACGACAGAGTCTGGAGAGTTCAAAGAAATCTACAAGATGGATGTCGTTGAAATCCCAACATACCGTCCTTGCCAGCGAAAAGATGAGCAAGATCGTGTGTATATGACAGAAAGAGAGAAGTATCATGCGATCCTTGAAGAAGTCAAACGAACACATGAAAAGGGGCGCCCGATTCTCATTGGAACGGAGTCTGTTGAAGTTTCTGAAAAGTTATCGCGTATTTTTAAGCAGCATAAAATTCCTCATACAATCTTGAATGCAAGGCATCATGAACAGGAAGCTGCGATTATTTCTGAAGCTGGGCGTAAGTCTGCGGTTACGATCTCAACCAATATGGCGGGCCGAGGAACGGATATTAAGCTTGGAGAAGGTGTTGCAGAGCTCGGTGGCCTTCATGTTATCGGAACTACTCGCCACCAATCACGCCGTATCGACCGCCAGTTGAGAGGTCGTTGTGCGCGACTTGGTGACCCAGGAAGTTCTGTCTTTTTTGTTTCATTTGAAGATAGCTTGATGCGGCTTTTTGCCTCTCCAAAGCTTAACTCCTTGCTACAGCGTTTGCGTCCTCCAGAAGGAGAAGTGATCTCTTCTCCCCTGCTTACTCGATCAATTGAAGTGGCTCAAAAAAGGATTGAACAGCGCAACTACTCCTACCGCAAACACACGCTAGAGTATGATGATGTAATGAATAAGCATCGTCAGGAGATTTATGCATTCCGCAATGAGATCTTGCATAGTGCCTCTGTACGAGGAATGTGCAATGAAATCTTAGGAGATCTAATCCGACAGAGAATGCAGCAATATCTTGTTGATCCTACGCGTGATGATCAGTGGGATATTGAAGGGCTACGCACCTGGTTAATGGAATTTTTCCCAGTACGCTTTGAATCTTCTGCTTTTGATCAAGATGTGCGCAATGCAGAAAAATTGGATGAGTTTATCTATCAGCGTGTCAAGCGCGCTTTACAAGAAAAATTAGACCGAGAATGCGAGAAAATTTGCTTTTTAGAGATGCAGCGAGAAGGAGCTGTTCTTGAAGAGGCGCAGATTCGAGCAACTCAGGCTGTTGAGGGAGCTTTGGCTCGCTTACTCGTTTACAAGCTAGACCGCCTATGGCAAGAACACTTATTAACCATGGACCACCTACGCACAGAAGTAAACTTGCGAACAGTAGGGCAAAAAGACCCTCTTATGGAATTTAAGCAAGAGGCTTTTGATAGCTTTATGCACTTGAATGAACAGTTGTCATCAGAAATGACAAAAGATCTCTTCTCTTTTTCTGTGATTCCTCAAAATGCCAACTGGTTTCAAGAGATGGTTCAGCAAGTAAAGATGGAGAAAGATCGCTCTTTAGTAGGGGAGCTTGAAGGAGAAGAGCCTCAAGTGGAAAATGTATCTTCTGTACAGCCTCCAGTTGTTTCGGACCCGAATCAAGCCGGGCGTAATGAACCCTGTCCTTGTGGGAGTGGCAAAAAATATAAAAAATGCTGTGGTGTCGCACAGGTAGAAGTCGATTAAAGGCAAGAGAGGGGTTAAATCATGAGTAATGTATCGAATGTAGACGCCTGGGAAGTTCTTGATTCTAGAGGGAACCCAACCGTTGCTGTAGCTGTCACGACAGAGTCTGGGGCTAGAGGCGTAGCAATGGTGCCTTCAGGGGCCTCTACAGGAGAGGCAGAGGCTCATGAATTGCGTGATGGAGATGCCTTGCGCTACTTCGGTAAGGGAGTGCAAAAAGCATGTATGCACGTCCGTTCTGAAATTGCTGATTTTGTCCTCGGGCAGAGCGTTTTTGATCAACAAAAAATCGATAGAGGATTGGTGGGGCTAGATGCAACAGTCAATAAGTCCCGCTTAGGTGCTAATGCAATGCTTGGTGTGTCCTTAGCCCTTGCACGTTGTGCCGCAAATGAGCGTCAGCTTCCTCTTTATCAGTATTTAGGTGGAATGCGGGTCAGTCAGCTTCCATGCCCTATGATGAATGTCATCAATGGAGGGGTGCATGCAGATAATTCTCTGGATATCCAAGAGTTTATGATTCGCCCTAAAGCAGCTTCTAGCTTTGCAGAGGCCATGCGCTGGGGAGTTGAAGTTTTTCATACTCTGAAGAAAATTTTAAAAGAGAGAAATTTAGCAACCGCTGTAGGGGATGAAGGGGGGTTCGCTCCGAACCTGGAAAGTGATGCACAAGCCTTGGATTTACTTTTAGAAGCTATTGAAAAAGCAGGGTTTAAGCCAGGCAAAGAGATTTCTTTAGCATTAGACTGTGCAAGCTCAGAACTCTACTGTGCGAAAAGTAAAAAATATACAGAGGTAAGTAAGCAGAAGTTAGGTCTTCAGGCGGCTTCTAGAAGCTCTGCAGAGCAAGTTCACTACTTGCAGTCACTCTGTGAGCAATATCCTATTGATTCCATTGAAGATGGGCTAGCTGAGAGAGACTGGGAGGGGTGGTCACTGCTTACCGAAGCTCTTGGTAAAAAAGTACAGCTTGTTGGGGATGACTTGTTTGTTACAAATGTTTCCTATCTAGAAAAAGGGATCGCACAGCGTGTGGCAAATGCGATTTTGATCAAAGTAAATCAGATAGGGACATTGACAGAAGCTATTGATGTTGTAGATCTCGCTCAAAACAATGGGTATGCAACTGTGATCTCTCACCGCTCAGGAGAGACAGAAGATGCTTTTATTGCTGATCTTGCCGTGGCTTTACATAGTGGGCAAATTAAAACAGGCTCTCTTTGTCGTAGTGATCGTACAGCAAAGTATAACCGCCTTTTAGAAATCGAACATTTCCACTTTAGTCCACAATTTGATAGCCCTATTTTTTGACTCACTTGTCAAAAAAAACATTCTTATGCAAATAGTTAGTCAAGGGCGAGACTTAGCATAAGGAGGTTACCCATGAGTGGTAAGTGTGTAGCTCTTTTCGGTGAGGCTGAAAAGGGAAGCTATCATGAAGTCTATTTTTGTAAGACTTTACCAGAACTTGCACATAAGCTAGGCAATCCTCCTGAAGACTCTCAAGGTTTGCAGTTTGCTGTTCAGTCTTTGCTCTATGGGCATGAGTTACTTTTCTTTCGTGTGAAGGAGGAGGGATTTAGTGTCGATGATTATATACGAGGAATTCGATTTCTAGAGAGCATGGAGAAAAATCGCCAGCTAATGGCTCTTTGCTTGCCAGGAGTAGGGGATGAAGAAATCTTTAAAGCTTGTACGTCTGCTTGTAGAAAGCACCAAACTCTTTTGGTGACAAGTGAGTCAGACTTTTATGATTACATGACAGAACAGAGAAATTTTGCTTAAAAAAGAAGGGCCCTAAATGGGCCCATAAAGCCTAGAGCTATACGCTGGAAATTTCTGTTTCCATGTATTCAGTCAGACCTTCTTGTGTGGCACGCATGCCTTGCTTTCCACTGCTCCAGTTTGCTGGGCAAACTTCTCCGTGAGTTTCTGTGAAGATCAATGCATCAAGAACGCGAAGAGCTTCCTCAACAGAGCGACCTAGTGGAAGGTCATTGACGATTTGGTGGCGAACAGTGCCCGTTTTATCAATCAAGAAAAGGCCTCGATAGGCAATCCCTTTCTCTTCAAGCAGTACATCATACTTCCTAGCGATCTCTTTTGTTAGGTCAGCTAGAATGGGATAAGTAACACCTTCAATCCCGCCTTTTTCTTTTGGAGTATTCAGCCAGGCAAGGTGGCTATGTGCACTGTCAACAGAGCAGCCAACAATTGCACAATCTCTTTGCTTGAATGCTTCCTGAGCTTCTTGGAATGCATGAAGTTCAGTAGGGCAAACAAATGTGAAGTCTAGCGGGTAGAAAAATAGAAGTGTGTATCCGCTTGATAGATCTTTTAGTGAGACTTGCTCACGAATTGTGCCATTGACTACAGCATCTGCTTCAAAGTCTGGAGCACTTTTTCCAACAAGAACACCCATGGGTAAACTCCTTTATTTATTACTCATTAAATCGGGAAAAACTTTTTCAGGATGGTGGATCCAAGCCTCTTCAGCTAAAGAGGTGCGCTCTCCATGGCCAGGGTACACAAGAGTGCTGCCAGGAAGGCTAGCAAGTTTTTGTAGCGATTGGCTCATGGCGGTAGGGCAGGAGGTAGGAAGAGAAAGGTTGCCAATCGAGCCCTTGAAAAGAGTATCACCAGAGAATAGTACGGATTGAGCTTCAAGGTAGTAGCAGACACCTCCAGGAGAGTGCCCTGGTGTATGTAGGATATGAACCTGTAGTTCACCAATGCTTAGAGTTTCGCCCTCTGTCACACACTGCGCATGGTCTGTAGGGGGGATATCAAGGAAAAATGGGATCCCATCAGATCCTGGCTGTTCAATATTGGCCTTATCTAAGGCGTGCACTTTCACAGGGATATCAAAGTAGTGACTTAGTTTTTGTAAGTCCCCAATATGATCATAATGACTGTGTGTAAGAAGAATAGCGGTAGGAGTTAGATGCTCTCGTTGCACGGTTTCAACAATTGGAGCAAAGCTTTCTGGAGGGCAGTCAACAATAGCAGCTTGGCGCGTAGAGGGACAAAAAAATAAATAAGCGTTTGTTTGCAGTGGCCCAGATGTATGGACTTTGATTTCCATAATATGCCCCCAAAAAAAAGTGTCGCACTAGAGAGGACTCGAACCTCTAACCTCCCGGTTCGTAGCCGGGTGCTCTATCCGATTAAGCTACCAGTGCAAAGAGGCAACATTTTGAAATACAGCAGCTTTAATCGCAAGAAAAATTATCTGATGATCTCTCTAAAGTGAGAGCTCCTTTATGTCGATGTTTCTTCTGGAGGAAAGCTATGCGTTCTATACCTGCAGCGGCCTGCATTCTAATTATTTTTTTATTTTCTGCGAGTTTTCTTGGTGCAGCTCCTATACCTCAGCTTGATAGCTCGGAAAAGGTTTGGGTGTATGATCAGCAGCAAGAAGCTTTACTATTTATCGCAAAAGGGGGGCGCTATGTTCGTGGAGATCTGAAAGTGCCGATAAAAAGTAAAAAAACAGAGGTACACTACTTCCCTGATGGGGGGCTAAAGTATGTGCAGTTTGTTACGGGAAATACCACACTTTTCTTAACTTTTTATCGAGCTTCACCACGCTTCCCTGAGCAAAATGTTGTCGCTTCTTCAAGAGTCTTTATTCAGGTACAGGGGCAATACCTTCTGCATGACTATATGCGGGTTTTTGCAAGAAATAAGCAGCTGATTTTTATTGCAAAGTGGACCCAAGGGCTTCTTGATGGAGAATACAAGCTATTCTCAAAAGAAGGGAAGTTACGAGAGTTGCGTTATTATAGCTCTGGGGTGCCTGTCAGAGAGTGGTGGCTCTACCATCCAAATGGGAATCTCGCTTCAAGGGTGCACTTTCCTGAAGGACTAACAGAGTGGGCTGCTACACAGGACTTTGTACGCAACGAGTCAAAGGAGCAAGACTCTGAAACGATCTATGGGATGCAGTATATTTACCCTCAAACAGTTGTGGAGGAGTGGTATCGGCATGATGGGACTTTGTTCAAAAAAATATTTTATGAGGCGTATGCAAAAGGTAGAAACTTTTTCATTCGCTCTAAAGGCAAGTCTGAGACCTATAACTTAAAGGGGCAGCTTGTTCGCAAAGAGGATTCTTTCTTCGGTAAAAAAACCGATGAGTCAACCCTCTCTCGCTATGGGCAAACCTATGAAAAAGAACGGGTTTGGTGGGGAAAAGAGCTCTATGTTGACAAACTTCTACAGTATCCCACGCCATCTGTGCCTAAAAATCCATAGCCAAACAGGCTTTGTAACAACTGCACAAAAATAGGCAAGTTGCATAGACTTTACCGCTGAATCATTTACCTAAGGTAGAGTGACCCTATATGCAGTATTTACTTGTGCATGGCAGTTGGCAAGGGCCTTGGTGCTGGGAGAAGATAGAGCCCCTCTTGACACGGCAGGGCCATAAGGTAACAAGTGTGAACCTTCCAGGATATGAGCAGAAGGGGCCTAGCACAATCACTTACCGCGATTATTATGATTATCTTGAGCAAAAAATATGTGAGCATGAAGAGCCTATTGTTTTGGTTGCTCATTCCATGGCGGGTATTTTTGCAGGGCCTCTTGCAGACCGCCTGGATGCAAAAATTGCGCATGCATTTTTTATTGCTGCCTTTTTACCTTCCTTTGGCGAATCACTACTCGATGTTGCTTTGCGATATGAAGGATCTGATTTACCCAAAATTCTACAAGTCGATCCTGTTAATAAGGTCCATATGCTTGATAAGGAAGGAGCGAAAGAGGCTTTTTACCACGACTGTTCAGATGAGATAAAAGACTGGGCCGTAAACCTGCTAAGGCCGCAGCCCTATGTGCCCCTAGAAACACCCCTAGACTGGGAAGACTCTTTTGTATTCCCTCATAAAAGAACCTATATCGTCTGTGAAAATGATAGAGCTGTATGTGCCCTGGCACAACGCGATATGGCGAAGCTTCATCAAGCAAAGATCGTGAAGTTTGATAGTGGGCATTTCCCCTTCTTGTCGCATCCCGAAGAGCTATGTGAAGTGCTTACGAACTTCAGAAAGCCATAGGAAATTATCTATAGTAGCCTAAATAGCTCAGTTGGTAGAGCGACGCACTCGTAATGCGTAGGTCGTCGGTTCGACTCCGGCTTTAGGCATTTTAATGAGATTGAGCCAGTCTTTAAATAAGTAAATGGGGACATCGGACTTAGAGAAGTATGGCTCAACTCTTTCTAAGGTTGTATAGAAGGCTTCTTGAATCATTTCATGCTGTGCATCCCATGCCTTCGAGTGGGTAATATTGAGAATGCAGGGAGGCAGTTCTTTTTTAGGAGAGTATGCATAACCTGCGATAGATGAGATCTCTCCTTGCCCATATAAAAGAGCAAAGATGCCGACAACCCAGTGTCCTAAGCAAAGAAGATAGGGGGAGAATCGCCCCATTCTCCATAGAGTTTTTGCTTCTTGAGAGAAGTGTTTTGTAGGCAGGCCTATGGTTTGCGTTGCCACTTTCATGTAGTAAACCCAAAGAGGAGAGGAAGGAGGGCAGGGTAAAAGATCTATAGGTAAAGGAGAGCTGATTGAAGAGTGGCTTCTTAATTGATAAAGTTGCTTTTCAGCCTGCTTGGATATAGAGAAGTGTTTGTGTGTAGGTTGTATTTTGGTTCCATCAAAACCAAAGCTAATTTCAACCCCATTCCCGCCAACCCATAAGGGAAAAGGTTCTAGAAACAACGTCTTCAGATAACTCGCATCATAGTACTCTTTTGGCAGCAGGTAGTGGGGTAAAGAGGTCATACTTTCACAATGAAGGTAAGAAGAGATCCGCGATTAATGGAAGGTGGTCAGAAGCATAGTAGCCATCTACTTGAAAGGGATCTGCTGTATGAAAAAGAGTTGTGATTTCGGGAGAGGTATAAATGTGGTCTAAGAATGCTCCTGGGCTGCCATGCCCTTCAAAGTTTTGTCCTGTTTTAGGGTTATAGTTGCTAGAGCTTAACGGGCCAAAATGTCCAAGTAGGGAGGTGTTACGGCTGTCAACGAGGTTTGCTTTTTCTAAGATATGATGTTCGATGTAAGACCCATCGATAAAAGGCAAAGAAGGCTCTTCAAAACGAGTTGGAAAAGTATTGAAGTCCCCTGTGATAATAATGCGCGCTTGCTCAAGGTGGTGGATATATTGAGCAAGCTGCCTGGCTTGATGCGTGCGGCGATTGCTATCCAGGTAGGATAGGTGGGTGTTGAGGATGTGAATAGATTCTCCTGTTTGTTTATCTACAAGCGTGCCATGCACGAAGTAGTTTTCAGGGGAAGGGCCATCTTCATAGGGGAGAGCTTGAAACATTTCGACCTGAAATCGCGCTTTTTTTACAAAAACCACCGCATTTTCGTTGATTGCATTGCGCAGGGGATTGGTCCATTCCTTCTCTGCTCCAAGAAGATAGTAATCTTGCTCAAGGTGAGAGCGTAAAAAGTTGACTTGTTCATCAGTAAGCTCTTGAGAGCCCACAATGTCGGGCTGCCAGTGAGAAAAAAAGGCAATGATCCTCCAACGTCGGTCTTTCCACTGATAGCCTGAGGGTACTTTATCGTCTGCCTGCTTAAATAGCATATTGTAGCTGGCTACACGAATGCGCTGCTCATACTTATCAATTAGGGTGTGGACTTCGTGGCTCTGAGCTTCAGAGATGGGGTATTGGCTAAGGTCACAGCTGAATAGGTGCTCAATAGTGCTTTTTGTCGACTGCTCAACTTTTGCTTGCAGTAAGGCTGCGGTAAAAACTGCAAGCAAAAGGGGGAAGAATCGTATTTTTTTCATGTCAAAATAGGAGTTTTTTTGACGCAGAGTATAGGGTTAAAGTATAGCTGTCAAATTTTTTTTAAAAAATAAACTTGCTTGGTTTAGTTGTGTGATTATTAATAAATTTAAATATTTATTAAATAAAACGGGGCAAAATTAACTATTGTTTATGCGTCGTCAGATGGCTGTGAAAAGGAAAATTTTGAAATGTCCTTGTGTAATATTCAAATATGTTTTTATACTGATCTCGGGAGAGTCGTGATTAAACCACGGTGAGGAGATATATGATTAAAAAGTTTGCATTGATGCTGAGCGCCGTTGCATTGCTCGCTTCGTCGGCTCATGCTTTAGATCAAAACAATCCATTTAAATTACATTTAGGTCTTGGAGGCTTTTATAAAAATGGATTGAGTAAAGACCAATCAAATACATCAACGCCAGCGTTGAAGAAAAACCAAAAAGGGTTCGATGTAATCCTTGGATTGAGCTACTTAAAAGCAGATGCTTTTTATGGAGATCTACAGTTTGACTATCGAGGCTATAAAAAGCGTAGTCTAACCGTAGATGGGACAAAAATATTAAAGGGCAGTGACATGTTCTATGATGCAATGCTGCGTTTAGGTTATGCATTTGGAACCAATAACTTTGCCTTCACACCATTCTTTGTAGCGGGGTATACAGCAAACCGTGTGGACCTTTCGCAACAGTCAGTCAATGGTGTAGATATTGATGGCATCCTGCTGAAGAGAAAGTGGGGGTATGCTGGTGTCGGTATGAGACTAGATGGTTCCCTAAATCCAAATTGGGATATTGGCTTAATTGTACAGGTTGTTGGTCAACTTTCAAAGCCTGATATTACAACAAACTTAACGGAGGCAGCATCAGGAGCTTCATCTGCCCTTAAGTGGAGAGCAAAAAGAGCGCTGAACTACTCGGCAGAAGTACCGATTACCTATAACTTTTCTCGGTCAAATAGTTCACTTCGTTTGACTCCATTTTTCAAGACAGAGCGTGTAGGTAAGGTTGTATCAGGCCCAACAGATATTGATGGGGATTCTTTCTCTGGCATTAAGGACAAAAAGTTCCAGTCTGGGCACTTGTGGGGACTTAAGCTAGAGTATCTCTATAGCTTCTAATTCATCCAAAGATGCAGGGAAAGCTGTAATCTACGATTCCACCTTAGGTGGAATCGTTTTTTTTATTTTTAATAAAAATTATAGTTTATTAGTAATTAATTATTTTTGATGCGGTAAAAGTAGTAGTTATATTCTACTGATTAATTGTTATGGTTAATCTAGTTCAGAATATACAAGCCCTTTCTTCAGTAAAACATCCTTCACAGATCCATCAGGAGCTTGTCCCGAGTTTTTCAGGATCTCACCTATATAAAAGCTCAAGCTTTTGGGGGTGGGTGTATTGGGGTGTTTATCGCTTTATTCGATTGATTGACTGGCAGCACCGCTTAGAGACAAGCCGTTTCAAAGTCGCGATGACAGGGACCTTACATGCCTTACATGAGGAGTTAAAGCAGCTTCATGAAGTCAGTAAAAAAGTTGAAAGGGCAATTGAGCAGTGTATGCTGGGTACGAGTGTTGAGTGTGCATTTGATCCTGCACTTGAGCGGGCTTTGTCTATGGTTGAAAAGGGAGCTTTAAAACAGGAAACTTCCTCTCATTTGGTGAGCCTTTTTGCTCGTGTTGTGGGGAAGATACCCCTAGATGAAGAGTATATGAGCTTAACTCTTGCTAACGCTGCAGCACAGTACGCAGTGTGCAAGGCTTTGAAGCAGACATCTTTTTCATCGATCAAGGCTTTAGGAGGGATTCTTGCAGAAGAGCGGCTAGAGGAAGGGGAAGAAGCTTGTTTGCTGCAATTTGTTGACGCTTTAAAGAGGGCTCTTCCAGAAAATGAAAAATCCCTGCTTTTTTATCGATCCTTTAGCTCTTGCACAGAGGCTTTTTTGAAAAGAGCTTCTCTTTCAGAGCGCTTATCAGGGCAGGGGCGTATATGGGCCTACTTAAAGCAGAGAGGTCTTTTAGAAAGTGGTCTTTTTAACATATCGAGTGATTATCCTATGAAGATGGGGTACCAACTTGGTTCTCAACGAGTGAATGCGTTTGAGAATAAGGACATTTACTCCTTAGAGGGGGAGAGGGAAGGCTTGGAGATGCACTGCTTTGCAAGCTCACGCTTTGCACGTGATTTGGAGGTGTATAGCCGGCAATTGTTTGTAAAAAATCACCGCTTTTTGCCTGCCATTTCTGAGGCTGACTGGCGAGGAAAGCTACTCATCCAAGAAAAAGTAGATCATTCCTTAGAAAACCATACATGGGATATTCGTGAAGGGGTTCTTGGGTCTGAAGATCAGCAGCTAATGAATAGTTTTTTTGATCTGATTATGGACATGACAGCATCAAGTGAAAGCTATCCTCTTTTTTCAAAGCACAGCTTTGAAGTCACACAAGAGGGAGAGTTAAAGTTTGTTGGGCATGGATCTATTGAAAAAGGACAGGATGCAATGAGCTTTTTTCGCTCTTTGCAAAATGTTTTACTACCTGATCATAAAGTGTACTCTATAACACAGCGCCATGGGCTTTCTAAATATTCTTGGCTTCAGCCGACACCAGCTTACTGCTTTTTTGCTCTCCTGTACGCCAAGTTAAAAAATGGAAGGGAAGATATCTCCAAAAGGATTCGGACTGCAGAAAAAATCCTTATTGCAACTATTGAGGATAGTTTTAAACGCCCCTCAAGCCTTCCGGAGATAGAGAGCATGCTTCAACAGATTGATTGCTGGAAGCGTAGAATCCAATCTGTGTATAAGGTGGATGATGAAGGTGAGCTTGTCCATTTAATTCAAAAAAAAGTGTTGCGGGTTGTGCAAGATCATGGATTTGCTGCTCTATTTAATTTAGAGGCTCTAGGGAAAAAAATTGTGACAGATGTTGTAAGCTTTGCACAATATCCCCTCTTAGATAAAGAGGTTGCTCTTGCACAGAGCCTCTTTAGAGATCAGCCCTTTGTGGATGCTTGGAAAACCCTAGGAGGAGTGAGTGCTGAACAGTTTTTTCGTTTAGGCACAGAGCCTCACAACCGGTTACAAACAGATTCCAATCACAGAGCCACAGCGTCCAGTCTCCTTCTCCCTGCGATAGGAGAAGAACTCCGCGTTTGAGTATGTGCAGATATTGGGAAAGTGAATATTTGCTTCTCTAATTCCCGCTAGCATCAACTGATCTTTTGATAGTTGCCAGAGGTTTAAATGCATGTGAGGATCTACATACCTCCACATGTCTTTGGGAAATTCTTGCTGATAGTTTCTGAACTCACTGTGTTTAGGGCCTAAACTTGGGGAAATCGCTACAATAAGGTCTTTTGGCTCTGAGCTCCAACGTTCATGCAAATAAGCGACAACTTTTGCATAAATATTTTTTACATTGCCTTGCCAGCCACAGTGTATAGCTGCAATTACTCGCTTGATAGGGTCAAGTACAAGTGCTGCCTGACAGTCTGCATGCTGAATGAGTAATCCTTCTCCGGGGGTGTCTGTGACAATTGCATCTGCTTCGCTCGTAGTAGAGAGCTCTTTTGTTGTGAGAATTGTAGTACCATGCACTTGCTTTACAGGGAAAAGAGCAGGGATATAGAGAGCTTGTTGGATGGTTTTCAAGTTCTGCTGAACATTTTTGTCAGAGTCATTGGAAAGAAGTCCAACATTTAGTTCATCAAAGGGAGCAGGGCTACAACCTCCCCAGCGAGTGAAAAATCCATGTGTAATCCATGGAAAAGGCTGAAAGCAGTCATGCGTATAGTAACAAAGATTGCTCTCCCCCCTCCGTTGCTTTAGCACTAGTCAAATGCCTTCATTGCTTGGTCTAGAGAGATTTTTTTGTAGTACCCCTCAGGGAGGTTGCCTAAGTGAAGGTTCCCCAGCCGCACTCGTTTAAGAGAAAGTAAGGTGAGCCCAGCATTTGCAACTAAGATTCGCACCTCATGCTTTTTTCCTTCTTTCAAAGAAATTTTAATCGTTCCTTTGCGCATTTTTTTTACAGAAGCAGGGCGCATCCATTTACCTGCAATCGTGTAACCTTCAGCAAGAGCTTTTAGATGAGCGTCTGTCACGAAATTGTCTGTTTTGACTAGATATTCTTTGCTGAGGTTTGACGAGGGGTGGATCAGCTTTTGTGCTAACTTTCCATTGTTCGTCACAAGTAGAAGCCCAGAAGTATCTTTATCAAGTCGGCCTACAGAGAAAAGGCGCGCAGACTCTTCAGTGAATAAGTCATAAATGGTTTTTCTTCCTCTGTGTGAGCAGATATAACCTTTAGGTTTATGAAATAAATAGATCACTGCAGCAGCAGGGGGGCGGAGTTTTTCTCCGTCAAAGCAAACCTCATCTTTGAGAGGATCTACTCTGTAGCCAGGGGTTGAAATTTCCTCGCCATTAACCGTACACCGCCCCTCCTGGATAAGAGAGTCACAGTGACGACGAGAAGCAAGGCCGCATCGGGCCAAAAAATGATTTAAGCGTTCTTTATTCATGGTAACATTTTACCGCAGAAGCTTGTAAATCTCTATCTATTTCCTATAAGGGAGCATGGTCAAAATCAATTATTCCTGCTAGACTCCTGTCGCTTGAACGAGGAGGTTTGTTATGGGGCGCTTGATCTTGCTGCGGCATGGGCAATCACTATGGAATAAAAAAAATTTATTCACGGGGTGGGTTGATGTTCCCTTATCTAAGACAGGGATCGAAGAAGCTCTTTCTGCAGGAACGCTCATAAAGCAAGAAAAGATAGATATCGTCTATACCTCCACATTGATTCGAGCACAAATGACAGCTATGCTCGCTTTAAGTGAAAATGAATCCCTGCCAGTTCCTGTTTTTGTTCATGAAGATGTGCGTTGCTCTTATGAAGAAGGTGTAGAGAAGTCTCTCCCTGTGTATGCTGCTTGGCAATTAAATGAGCGTCACTATGGAAAGCTCCAAGGCAAGAATAAAGATCAAGCGCGTGCGGAGTTTGGCGTTGAACAGGTTCACCGCTGGCGCCGAAGTTATGATGAGCCTCCTCCAGAAGGAGAGAGCTTGGAAATGACCGCTGCACGTACGATCCCTTATTTCCAGCAATCTATTTTACCTGCACTTGAAGAGGGGAAAACTCTATTGGTCGCAGCACATGGCAACTCCCTTCGGTCTATTGTGATGGAAATAGAGGGATTGAGTAAGGAAGAAGTTGTGCAGTTAGAAATTCCTACAGGAGAGCCTTGGTTCTATAAGTATGATCAGAAAGGATTTAATCGATTATGAAAAAAGACCTCTACTTTGATCACAGCAGTAGCTCTTTTCCTTCAAAAAAGGTGCTGGAGGTGTTCTTAAAAGGTTTAGAAGAACAGTGGGCAAGTCCTCTTTCTCCGTGTAAGAAAGGACAAGCCGCTTTGAGGAAAATTAGAGAATCCTATGAATCAATTTATCACCTTTTAGATACAGAAGGGGAATATGATCTTGTTCTGACCTCGTCGGGGACAGAAGCAGTAAATCATGCTCTTTATGCAGCTTCAAAGACCGCTCTGGAAGAAGAAGGACGCAACCATTTTCTAACAACCAAGATAGAAGAAGCTCCAAATATTTTAGGCCTTGAGCGTCTTGCCAGGGAAAGTGGAGCAGTGGTTACACAGCTAGATGTCAATTCCAATGGACAGCTAGAGGCAGCTACGCTGAAAGGAGAATTGACACCGAGAACAGGGTTTCTCTCATTCAGTCTTGTCAATGGGGTGACAGGGGTTTTGCAACCGATTGATGAAATTTTGGAGGTTGCACGAGAGAGGGGTTTGAGTACACATGTAGATGTGACCCATGCGGTGGGGAAATTTCCTATGAGCCTTGCTGAATGGGGAGTAGACTACTGTACCTTTGATGGGCAAGCTTTGCATTGTCCACAGGGGATAGGAGTGCTTCTTTATCGAAAAAATCACCCTTTACCTCCATTTATTGTGGGAGGAGCAGAACAGAGAGGAAGGCGAGGAGGGAGCTGGAGCGCTGCACATGCCATGGCCCTAGGTCAGGCTGCAATGGAAGGAGCAGAGTACCTCGATTATATGGGGACAGAGATCTCTATGTTGCGCTTTGCTTTTGAGCAAGCGGTGACTCATGAAATACCAGGTATTGAGGTTGCTTTTGCTGCATGTGCACGAGCTCCTCATTTATCAACTTTGTTATTCCCTGGCGTTGCGAATGATTTGCTTCTCTACCGTCTGAATGAAAGAGGAGTAACAGCAAGTTTTGGAGGAGGAAATTTTCAGCAAATTTCCCTTCTCTTAGAGGCAAGTAACTATCCAAAGGAAAAAGCAAAAACAGCCCTTAGCTTTTCTTTTTGCCGGTGGCATGACCAAAAGCATATCGATGATTTGGTTCAAATTTTAAAGGAAGAAGTGCTGGAGTTGCAAAAGGCATCGAAACATTGGAGCGAGAACGAATGCGTATCCCCTTAGATTCTTTTCCTTGGGAGCGTTATGCTCCAAGGCTTCGTGATTATATTATGAAGCCGCAGTGTATGGGATTATTTACCAATGAGAGGGCTGAAGCACAGGACCTTCGTCTTGCTTATGGTGAAGAGGGGAGCTTGGAAGAAGGAAATATCGCAGCCCTTTTCTTTTTGGTGGACCCTAGTGATGGCAGCGTTGTGGATGCTAAGTTTCAAGTTTTTGGTCAGTCTGCTCTTTTAGGTGCCTGTGAAGCTTTATGCCGGCTTTCTATTGGGAAAAATTATGATCAAGTGCGCCGCTTTACTGCAGACTTTGTTGAGCACGAACTGGGAGCAAAGCCTGGAGAAAATGCTTTTCCTATAGAGACCGCAGCTCACTTAAACCTTGCGTTGGGAGCTCTGGAGCAAGCGATGGAAAGCTGTATGGATATTCCTCTTCCTGAGACTTATGTAACCCCAATGGCTCGTGAAGTGGAAGTCTTGGAAGGGGGGTATCCTGGCTTTGCGGAAATGAGCTTGAAAAAGAAGTTGGCCTTGATTGAAGAGGTTATTGCTCAAGAGATTCGGCCCTATATTGAACTAGATGCTGGAGGGGTTGAAGTCTTAAACTTGATCAATGATCGAGAAGTGATCATTGCATATCAAGGGGCGTGTACCAGCTGCTTTTCTGCTACGGGAGCTACTTTGTCTTACATTCAACAAACCTTGCAAGCCAGGGTGCATCCCGACTTGGTTGTGATTCCTGATATGGGAGCGCTTAGCTAAGACGTAGAGTCCCTGAAGAAATAAGTGTTTCCCCTTGCTCTGTCAGCAGGTTGAGAGAACCTTCTGGAGCAATGCCGATAAGCTTTCCATGGAGCCTTTTGTCTCTTTGGTGCACCACCACATACTCTCCTTTCCATAGAAGGTGTTGGTTTAAAGAGTGCAGGGAGGGTAATGCTTGGCGCTGAACCCAATTTAAAATGATCGGGTGACAGCTCTTGACCCACTCAGAAAGGAGAGAGCTGGCCTTCCAGTCGATGTCTGGGTATAAAGAGGCTAGAGAAGTAGCAGGTTGAGAGACTTCCTCAAGTGTAGATTCTGGCAGGGTGAGGTTAAGCCCTAAGCCAATAATTACCCCATACGAATGGTCTAGAGTCACAATTTCTCCTAAAATACCTCCAACCTTCTTCTGGCCTAAGTACAGGTCATTCGGCCATTTAATCGATATCTTAACTCCTAGAGAAGTAAGGTGTTGAATGACTCCTTGTAGTAGAGCTAAGGAAAGCCCTCCTACATGTAAGGGAAGTTGGGGAGAAAAAAAAGCAAGAGAGGCTGTTAAGCTGGCTCCAGGTTGTGCAACCCAGCTACGCCCCCATTGCCCATAGCCTTTTGTTTGAGACTCTGCAACAATCACATGAAGAGCATGGGGGTCGAGATGTTGTATCTGCTCTTTTGCCCAGCCATTTGTTGAAGGGAGTTCTTGAAAGCGGTGCCAAAGGGTGTCCATGATTGAAAGAT
Source organism: uncultured bacterium (assembly GCA_964460785.1). GTDB lineage: Bacteria > Chlamydiota > Chlamydiia > Chlamydiales > CAYWQB01 > CAYWQB01. Next base: position 83,145 of record CAYWQB010000003.1, on the reverse strand, counting down.
AATCTCAAAGAAGAAAGAATGGACATTCTATCTAGAATCTCCTTTAAAACTAAAGGCTCATTGTGTGGAGCTATAAGTACTTATCAAGAATGAACTTTTATATGATCCCTGTGATCATATGTATTTCCATCATTAGCTTGTGTGTCATGACCTCGTATGACCTCTCTTCTGTGGAGGCAGGGCATGCACCTATTCTGACTTCGCAGGCAAAGGCTCAAATTCAATGGTTGGCGCTTGGGTGGTTCGCATATCTATTTTTTGCTGGGTTCGATTATCAAAAATTAAGAGAATGGGCATGGATTTCTTATGCCATTACTCTTCTTGCTTTGATTGGGCTTTTTTTAGTGGATCCACACAAAAATGTGCACCGGTGGTACCGCATCCCTATTTTAAATATTGCTGTGCAACCCTCACAATCTGCCATGCTTGTTGTGGTTATTACATTGAGTTGGTTTTTGGAAAAAAGGCGAAGCCGTGCTACAGAGCTCTCAACGGCTCTATATAGTGGGATCATCATTGGCATTCCTTTTTTGCTTATTCTAAAACAGCCAGATCTAGGGTCTGCGCTTGTATTTTTGCCTATCGCGCTTTCCATGTTCTACTTTGGAGGGATCCATCCAAAATTAGTACGCTTAATGGCTGGAGGTGGGCTGCTTGCACTTTTTATCGTAGGGCTTATCTTTTCCGGGCTAGTTTCCCATGACGCTCTCCGTCCTTATGCCACAAAAGTGATTAAGGAATATCAATATGAGCGCTTGGACCCCAATTCTTATCAGCAAAAAGCTGCAATGACTGCGATCGGAGTTGGAGGGGTCAAAGGCAAGGGCTGGAGAATGGGAGAGTATGCAAGAAAAGGATGGCTACCTGAAGTGACAACAGATTCCGTGTTCCCCGCGTATGGGGAGGAGTTTGGATTTGTTGGGATGCTTATTTTACTGATCCTTTTTTATATTCTTATCCACCTTAGCTTTCGGGTAGCAGCTGTAGCCAAGGATTATTTTGGCTGTGTGCTAGCCTCAGGCATTGCTGTTTATTTGATGGTGCATATCGTCGTGAATATCGGTATGATGGTGGGTCTTTTCCCTATTACGGGGGTGCCCTTGTTGCTTGTGACATACGGAGGCTCATCTATGCTTTCTACAATGTCAGCTCTGGGGATTCTACAAAGTATCTATAGCAGGAGGTTCATGTTCTAATGCACGGTCATCAATTTATTTTTGAGCCTGGTGAATGGCTAGGGGAAGGGGATGTGGAACTCAGTATTCCAACAGAACCCTTAAAGTATTATGCACACTGGAAAGTTTCACATAGTCATGATGGAAAAGTTCACGTGGAGCAAAAAGTGGAAATGGCAGGGATCTCTGAACCCATGCAAAATACACTCAGCTTTCAAGACTTATCGATGGATGAGTTTTCTGTAGATCTTGAGAATCCCTTATTTGGGAAAATAAGAGGGAAAGGGCTTGTAAGCGAAGAGTCTATTTCTTGGGAGTTTAAGCAAGGACCTTCAGAAATGGAGGGATTCGAAATGTATGAAAAAATTGATGCAGAGAACTACGGGTTGCGCGCGGAGTATGTTTCAGATGAGCATCTTCGGACAGTTGTAAAAGGAAAAATCTGGCGTAAAAAATAAAAAAAAATGGCGTCACAATATGTGACGCCATTTATAGATCCTAAGCTGTACCTAATGTTTAGGCTGCAGCTTTAATCTTAATATCAACACCTGCTGGCAAAGAGAGAGATTTAAGCGCATCGATTGTACGTGCTGTTGGGAATAGCACGATTAATCTCTTGTGTGTGCGAATCTCAAACTGCTCGCGAGACTTACGGTTAACGTGAGGTGAACGCAAGACAGTGTAGATCTCTTTGTTTGTTGGCAAAGGAACGGGTCCTGCAATGCGAGCACCCGTACGCTTCGCTGTTTCTACGATGTCAGCAGCAGATAGATCTAAAACGCGCTGATCATAACCCTTCAGGCGAATGCGGATCTTTTGGGGTTGCTGTGGATTCTGAGCCATATTAGTTCCTGTTCCTTACTTTTTCGCTATTTCTTCTTGAATCTTTGATGGTACACGCTCAAAGTGACCAAACTCCATTGTGTAGTTGGCTCGACCAGAGCTCAAAGAGCGAAGTTGTGTAGAATATCCAAACATTTCGCTTAGAGGTACCTCTGCATTGATCTCAAGAGCTCCCTTGACAGAGTTTTGGCCGATGATTCGTCCACGACGTCTGTTAAGGTCTCCCATAATATCACCCATGCTCTCTTCAGGTGTTGTTACAACAACCTTCATGATAGGTTCAAGTAGGGTTGGCTTTGCTTTCTTCAGAGCTTCACGAACAGCCATGGATCCACAAATCTTAAACGCCATTTCACTGGAGTCGACCTCGTGGTAAGAACCGAAGACAATAGACACTTTTGTATCAATTGTTTCGTATCCAGCAAGGACACCGTTGGAGAGACCTTCTTCCACACCTTTGATGACAGAAGGAATGTATTCTTTTGGAATCACACCACCAACAATTTTGCTGACAACTTCATTTCCAGAGCCTGCTTCGCGAGGTTCCATTTCCAGAACAACGTGAGCATACTGTCCGCGACCACCAGTTTGCTTAACAAGCTTGGTGTCGGCTTTTGAAGGAGCGGCAATTGTTTCTTTGTAAGAAACCTGAGGTTTGCCCACATTCGCTTCCACTTTGAACTCTCGCATCATCCGGTCGCGAAGAATGTCAAGGTGAAGCTCACCCATACCAGAGATAATGGTCTGACCAGTTTCTTCGTTGCTGGAAACACGGAAAGTAGGATCTTCTTCTGCAAGAGCTCCTAAAGCTGTAGAAAGCTTTTCTCGGTCCGCTTTGGATTTAGGTTCAATGGCCATGGAGATTACAGGCTCAGGGAATTCCATCTTTTCAAGGATAAGAGGAGTCCCTTCTGCGCAAAGTGTATCACCTGTCGAGCTGTGCTTAAGGCCGATACAAGCTGCAATATCTCCTGTGTGGAACGCATCTTGGTCTTTTCTTTGGTTAGAGTGCATTTCAAGAAGGCGAGAAATACGCTCTTTCTTACCTTTTGTTGTGTTGTAAATGGTTTGCCCTTTTTCTAGGGTTCCACTGTATACACGTACAAAAGTCAGGCGACCGACATAAGGGTCTGTCATCACTTTAAAGGCTAGAATTGCAAGCTTCTCATCATCACGAGGCTCTAGGCTTAGCTCTTCATCTGTATCAAGGTTTGTTCCTTTGATGACGCCACGATCAAGAGGTGAAGGCATGTAGTTGACAACGGCATTAAGTAGCTGTTGGACCCCTTTGTTCTTGAATGCTGTTCCGCAGAGAACAGGAACAAATAGGTTGTCACATACGCCTTTACGGATGACTGCATGGATGTCTTCAGCAGTTAATGAATCAGGATCTTCAAGAACCTTCATCATAAACTCATCATTTGAATCATCAATTGTTGCTAGTTCATCAAGTAGAGCTGTGCGCATTTCTTGGCACTTTTCCTGAAGCTCAGCAGGGATTTCTGCTTCTCTCCAAGTTGCTCCAAGTTTGTCTTCATCAAAGATGTTAGCCTTCATTGTAATAAGGTCAACAACTCCTTGGAAGTCTGATTCTGCACCAATAGGGCAGTGAATTGGAATAGCATTCGCTCCAAGCTTATCTTTCATGGATTGAACGGCTTCGAAGAAGTCTGCTCCTGTACGGTCCATCTTGTTGATGAATGCAATACGAGGAACGCCATAACGATCTGCTTGGCGCCATACAGTTTCTGACTGAGGCTGGACTCCAGCAACACCGCAGAATACAGCGACAGATCCATCGAGAACACGTAGAGAACGCTCTACTTCTACAGTAAAGTCAACGTGTCCTGGGGTATCGATAATGTTGATTTTACATCCATCCCAGAAGACAGTAGTTGCAGCACTAGTGATCGTGATTCCACGCTCTTGCTCTTGCTCCATCCAGTCCATTGTCGCTGCGCCTTCGTGAACCTCACCGATTTTGTGAGTGCGCCCAGCGTAAAAAAGGATACGCTCCGTTGTTGTCGTTTTACCGGCATCGATGTGAGCCATGATCCCGATATTACGTACATTTTCGAGCTTTTCGTTTTTATCTCTTGCCATGCTTTACTCTTTCTCCTAACTAAGGTTACCAGCGATAATGAGCAAAAGCTTTGTTCGCTTCCGCCATACGGTGGGTGTCATCTTTCTTTTTGATGGTTGTGCCTTGTAGATTGAAGCAATCAGCAAGTTCCATTGCAAGGCCTTGGGACATAGAGCGACCAGGCTTTTTTCTAGAGTGAGCAATAATCCATCGCATTGCGAGAGAGGTGCGTCGGTCCTGAGGAATCTCGATAGGGACTTGGTAGGTAGCACCCCCGATACGACGAGACTTAACTTCAAGAGTTGGCTTGGCATTTTCTAGAGCTTGTTCAAAAGCTTCTAGTGGGTTTTCTTCTTTAACCCGTTTTGCAAAGTCTTCTACTGCTGAGTAGACGATTTTTTGCGCGAGAGAGCGTTTCCCGCCAATCATGATTTTGTTGATAAACTTTGCAAGCACCTTACTTCCGTACACCGGGTCGGGTGCAGTGATTCGCTTTTCAGCGCGTCTTCTTCTAGACATTTTTTCTCCTTAGACTCCAGTTGTTTAAAACTGGAAGATCAGTACTTCACCAGACTAGGCAGAACGCCTAACCTGCATAGGGTCTGGTCCTCGAGTCTTAGGCACAGACCTTATGCAAAGACCTTCATTATGAAGGTCTTCGATTACTTCGGCCGCTTGGCACCGTACTTAGATCTTCCTTGCTTACGATCTTGAACAGCAGCGCTGTCCAATGCACCACGTACGATGTGATAGCGGACACCAGGTAAGTCTTTTACCCTTCCTCCACGCACAAGTACAATGCTGTGCTCTTGAAGGTTGTGACCTTCTCCACCGATGTAGGCAATTACTTCTTCTCCGTTAGAAAGGCGAACCCAAGCAACTTTTCGTAGAGCTGAGTTAGGCTTTCTAGGAGTTTTTGTTTTTACCTGTAGGCAAACTCCTCGTCTTTGCGGGCAGCTGTTCAAAGCTGGCGACTTACTGCGCTTTTTCCGCTTTTTACGAGGCTTGTGGATAAGTTGGTTCATTGTAGGCATAAACAGCCTTTCTCCTTAAAAACATTTCAGTTTAGGGCAAACTTCTCCCAATTTAGGAAAAGGGAGTGTCGCAGTATAAACAAAGGTTCACATTTATGGCCACGAAATTTGCTCTACTAAAGCGGCAACGTTAAATTGATTTCTTGAGGTTTCTTTTCTTGTTGCTTTTGTTGTTTGTTTTGCGCTTTGTTCTTTTTTGTTTTTTTTCGTGGCTTTTTTAATTCTCTAAGTGCTGGAAGGTCTTGAATATTGCCTAGTCCGCAGAACTCTAAAAATTCCTTTGTGGTTCCATAGAGAGGGGGATGGCCGGGAACTTCTTTACGACCAACCATTTGTACGAGGTCTTTCTCCATCAAATTTGATAAAGGAGCCGTACAATCTACACCGCGTATGGTATCAATTTCTGCACGGGTTATAGGCTGTCGATAGGCTATAATCGCTAGCGTTTCATAAGTGGCTGAAGAGAGTTTTTGTGGAGGCTGTTTTTGAAAAAAAGGATCTAAGATAGGAAAAAACTCTTCTTTTGTTTGCATTACGTAGCCACCAGCTAACCTTTTTAGCTCGAATGCATTCCCCTGTTCTCTGTACTGATGCTGGAGTTGTTCAATGGCTTCATTAACCTCTTTGGTAGAGCAAGAAAACCGCTCTTCTAAAGAAGATTTAAGGCGTTGACTGCTAACAGGAGCATTTGAGGCAAAGAGTAAGGCTTCAACGGCTCGTATTAGAGGAATTTCATAAGGTACTTGGCTAGGAAGAGAAGAAGGAGCTTCAGGAGTTAGCCTTAGTTCTTTGGGGGTTTTCTCTTCAGAATCAGTCAATGGGCTGCTCATCTTCATCCTGTACTCGTTGACTTACATACAACTTGTTTGTTTCTGTGTCTTTGCCTAAGTGAAGCTCGCCTAGCTTCATAAGTTCTAACAGGGCTAAAAAAGTAACTATATATTCCTCTCTCGATCGATGGGCGATAAAAAGCTCTTCTATAGAGAGTATAGGTGTTGCTTTCAGGGAAGACTGTATAGCAACAATTTTATCTCTTACCACCCAAACTTCTCTTTCTATGGTGGAAGGAGGTGGTTGAGGAAGAGATTCCATTAATTTTTGAAAGGTATTCCTTAGGTCTTCAGCACTTGCTGGAGCTAATGGGCGAGGGGGAGGAGGGGGAAGCTCTAAGGGAGGAAGTCCGCGAGGGAGGCGCTGCAGTTGTTGTTGGTGAGCTTTTCTAAGGTGCTGTGCTCCAATTTTACATTTGATGTAATCTACTAAGGCTGAAGCTGACTCGAAGGGCTCATACTCAGATAAGTCGACTTCTTCATCAGAAAAGCTTGGAAGGAGGTGGCGGCTTTTAAAAAGAAGCAGGGCTCCCATGAGGGCTAAGCTATTCGCGCCCTTTTCCATGTCAGGAGCTGGGAGACTTTCTTCCTCTCCATGAAGAGCCTCAGCAAACTGGTGTACAATGGAGGCTAAAGAGAGGCGATGAACATCAACTTCTTCTCTTTGGACAAGATAAAGAAGAAGGTCCAGAGGCCCTTCAAAAGCATCTGTGGAACATGAAAACGTCGCGAGTGAGGACATGACCCACTGTGGGTAATGAGGTTAGTAAAAGAGGGCAGAAGTTTAAAGATAAAACTTGTTTTCTGCACAGCAGATAGGTATACTGAACGTAAGGGGGGAAGTCAAGTAGATTGATGTGGAGAGGACGGAATCTCTCGTTCGCATCGCTTCTCATTTTCCCCAGTATCATGGACGATATATAGGCTTTCAAGGAGGAAGAATGGGGGCGCTGAGAAATATCCTGATAGTTGGGGCAATGGCGTTATTTTTGGCGCCAGCAGTAGCCAAGGAAAAGCTTCATACGGAGGATATTTATCCTACGGTTCAAAAGTTATTAAAATTGCATGTTGAAGAGAATGAGCTGTCAGAAGATTTATTAGCTCGAACATTTAAAGTGTACTTTGATCTATTTGATGATCAAAAAATTTATTTTACTCAAGAAGACTTAGCTCCCTATTTAAACCCTTCCCCTGAACTGTTAGATGAGACTCTTTCTGAGTTCTCTATGCAAAATTATGAAAACTATACGGAGCTTCAAAAAGTTATTGTCCATTCGGTCGAGCGTGCAAGGAAGATGAGGCAAAACATTTATGCAAATTATGAAAATCTTTTAGCCAAGGTTGATGAGCCTCTGACTTTAAAAGAGGGCTATGAAGAGTATGTCTCGAGTACAGAACAGCTAGAAGCTCGCTTGACAGACCAATTTGTCCGCTTTTTACAAGCACAAAGTAAGCTATCTGCCATTTCATTGGCCGATCATAAAGATCGAGTGGTTGCTTTATATGAGCGTCGCTTACGCTCCAAAGAAGATGACTTCTTAGCTGATCAGGGGCTAGAAGGATTCAAAACAAAGCAGGATTATTTAGAGCATTATCAAACACTTTATTTATTAAAGGCCTTTGCTAAGAGCTTGGACTCCCACACAACATACTTTAGTCCGCAAGAAGCCTATAATATGAAAATGCAATTGGAAAAGGGATTTCGAGGAATCGGTGTTGTCCTGCAAGAAAGCTTAGATGGAATAGTGATTCGTCGATTAGTAAAAGGTGGTCCTGCTGAAATGAGTGGGCGCGTGGAAGCCAATGATCGAATCGTATCCGTGGATGGGGTTGATATTCGTGAAATGCCTTTTGATCGAGTCTTAGAGCTCATTAGGGGAGAAGAGGGGTCTGCAGTACGCTTGGGAATTATGAGAGTCGAAGAGCGCGATGGAGGAATGGCCAAAAAAGAGCTCGAGGTTTCTCTTACAAGAAGAATGATTGTCATGGAGGATCAAAGGGTCGATTCTGTCGCTTATCCTTATGGAGATGGAATAATAGGTGTTGTCACTCTCTACTCTTTTTATGAAGGGGCAAATGGGATTACAAGTGAGGGAGACCTGCGTGAAGCGATTCAGGGGTTAAAAGCGCAAGGGAACCTAAAAGGATTGGTTTTAGATTTGCGCAATAACTCAGGAGGGTTTTTAACCCAAGCTGTCAAGGTCGCAGGGCTATTTATGACCAATGGGGTTGTGGCTATTTCTAAATATAGCAATGGGTTCACGAGATACTTTAGAGACCTGGATGGTCGAGCAGATTATAGTGGTCCTTTAGTGGTTTTAACTTCTAAAGCTTCGGCCTCTGCTGCAGAGATTGTTTCTCAGACGCTGCAAGACTATGGAAGAGCTATTGTCGTAGGAGATGCCAGAACGTATGGTAAAGGATCCATTCAGCATCAGACAGTGACTCGTTCAGATGCAGAAGAGTTTTTTAAAGTGACAGTAGGGCGCTACTATACAGCTTCAGGAAAGTCTACACAGATCTCAGGTGTGAAAGCTGATATTGTTGTACCTTCCATTTACTATAATGAAGAGATTGGGGAAGAGTATTTAGATTATCCCTTAGAGAGTGATCGAATTGCAGCTGCATTTCAAGATCCACTAACAGATATTAATGCAGATTTCCGTGACTGGTTTGAAAAATATTATGTGCCTAGCTTGGAAAAGCACTCAAACTTTTGGGCGCAATATCTGCCACAGTTAAAAGCAAATAGTCAAAAGAGAATTGAAAATATTCCTGAGTTTAAACAGCTCCTAGGAGGCTCAATACCGGAGAGTTTATTTGCAGAAGAGATGCAACAAGATAACAGTGCTTTGGATGATATTCAGGTAAAAGAAGCTGTAGAGATTGCCAAAGATATGGCATTCATCTACCTAGCCGCAAAGAATGCAGCACCTGTAAATATTGCCAAGCAAAAGTGATAAAATGTTGATTTGATTTGCTTTTAAAGTTGCCTCTGCTTTATCTTCAGCGCTCGTTTGGTCGTTTAGGCCAGGTAGCTCAGTCGGTAGAGCAGAGGACTGAAAATCCTTGTGTCGCTGGTTCGATTCCAGTCCTGGCCATTTTCTACTCTTTCATAGAGAACAGACCTGTCATTTTCTTCCCTTTACCTTTCATAAATAGCAAAAAGTTTTTCTTAATGAGTTTGGCTAGTCTTTTGCTAGGAGCTTGTTCCTTTGTGCATAGTTCTAGAGGAACTTGAATGCAGTTAGGAATAGATTGAAGGGATGTTGACTCTTGCTCTTGGTTGCCATAAACCACACTTCTAAGCTTCTCCCAAGGGATGCAATCCAAGGGGAAGTCTTTTTGCCCATTTTCTGAAAGTAAAAGAATACTTCCTGGTTTGCATAAAGATAATGCATTGCTACTAAGAGAAAGTCGGGGCTCATGAGCCATACTGGAGCTGATGGATACAATATCGGCTGCTGGGATTAAGCTGTGCAAGTGCTCATGCTTGTATGTTTTATCACAAAACTTATGGAAGGAACCATAAGAGTCTATGCCCCAGGTGGAGCAACCACTTTTCTTTGCTTGTTTGCATAGCTCCACTCCGACTTCACTAAGACCAATTTGTAAAAATATTTTTTTTGATAAATCCCAAGGGACTGATTCAATCTTTTGCTTTTTAATTAAAAAATCGACTTGTTTTGCTAAAGCTAAGGCGGCTGTCCACATCAAATCAGAGTGAAGCTCTTTGTAGAGGGATGAGAGGCTGCAGGTGACAAAGGGAGGGAGGAGAAGGGATCTATCACAAGGAAGTTCGGTATGTGCCCAAGCTAGGTTGGGAAAGCTAAAGAGGAGCCTTTCTGTTAGTGAGTGGCAAATAAGAATCTGTACCAATTCCTTATTGGGTGAGGATAAAAACTCCTCATTAAGGACCTCGATTTTCCAGTCAGCAAATTCTTGTTCAAGCATAGGTTGCACACTTTTAAAAAAAAGCTCTTCGCAGGCGATAATTTTCATCCTTTACTTTCCTCCATTCAGCTAAGTGTGCTATTCTTTTTTCTCGTTAATAAGGATTTTTATGAAAAAAGATTACCTTTTTCTTGATGCAGGTAGAGGGCGCAAGTGGGAGCAGTTTGGTCCTTATACTTTGTCGCGCCCTTATATGCAGGGCTATTGGCCATTAACAGTGGAACCGTCACATGCAGATATGACCTTTTCGCGTGAAGGGGAGGAGGGGGCTTGGTCAGGAAGCTCTGCTTCTAGCTGGACGGTTGATTACGCAAATCTTAAAATGAAGATCCAGCCTACAGCTTTTGGTCATGTAGGCCTGTTCCCTGAACACTTGCAGGTATGCACCCAACTAGAGCCCTTCTTAAAAAAAGAGGCCTCTGTCCTGAACCTCTTCGCCTATACTGGATTTGCCTCTCTGTTTTTTGCTCAGAGAGGAGCAAAAGTGACGCATGTAGACAGTTCAAAAGGCATTGTAGACTGGGCGAGGGAAAATGCTAAGCTGAACAATATTGATTCAGTTCGCTGGATTGTAGAAGATGTGCGCAAGTTTCTACGTAAAGAAGTACGGCGAGAGAAGCAGTATGATGTCATTCTTTTAGATCCACCTTCATTCGGACGTGGAAGTAAGGGAGAGATTTTTAAAATTGAGACAGACTTGCAGCTTTTACTAGAAGATTGTTTTTCTCTTCTGCCAGCAACTAAAGGTGTGATCGCTCTTTCTTGTCATACTCCTGGATGGACCCCCTCTGTCTTGCATAATATTTTAACATGTGGAGCCCCTAAAGGTGCTTCTGGGCGGGTTTCATCAAGCGGAGAGCTTATCCTTCAAGCGGCAAACCGTGAACTTTCTGTTCCTTGTGGAACCTATGCTCTTTGGGAAAAATGATTACAAGCGTTCAAAATCCAAACATCAAAAGAGTTCGAGCTCTTAGAAAATCGCGTGAGAGGCAGCTGCAAAGCAGCTTCCTTATTGAAGGGTTTCGAGAAAATTTGCGCTACTTAGAAAAAGGAAAGCCTGTAGAGAAGCTCTTTTTCTGTACGGAGCTATTCCTGGGTGATTCAGAGCCTGCGCTGATTGAGCAAGCTAGGCAGGGTGGTGCAGAGATCATTCCTTGTAGCCAGCACGTTTTTGAGAAAATTTCCTATCGAGATAGGCCTGATGGGTTGCTCAGTATTGCTCCTCTTATGGATCTTTCCATAGAAAGTTTGAAAGAGGTTGAACAGGGGTTTTATGTCTTAGCTGAAGCGATTGAGAAGCCAGGGAACCTTGGAACAATGTTGAGAGTGTGTGATGCCGTGGGGGCAGATGGAATGATTGTAGCGGACCCATGCACAGACGTACATAACCCCAATGTTGTGCGTGCAAGCGTAGGAACTCTATTCACAAATGCAATCGCAGTGGCAGAGAATGAGGAGAGCTATAGATGGGCTAAGCAACGAGGTTTGCAAGTTGTGGCCGCCACTCCTCATGCTGAGCTTTCTTATACAGAAGTTGATTTTACTCAGCCCTCTGTGATCTTGCTCGGAACAGAGCAGTATGGGCTTTCTAAATTTTGGCTTGATCGGGCTGATGTCGCCGCATCTCTTCCAATGAAAGGTGCTGCAGACTCTCTCAATGTTGCAATGGCTGCAACTGTGATGATGTATGAAGTGGTTCGTCAGAGAGAGGCCTTTTGATCCCTTCTTCCCCCTTTCCCCTTCTGTTTGAAGATAATCATCTGCTTATTTGTGACAAGCCTGTGGGAGCTTTTAGCCAAAGCCCTCCGGATGGGCGCTCTTCTGTAGAATCTTTGATGCGGGAGTATTTGAGCCTTCGAGATAAAAAGCCTGGAAAGGCCTACTTAGAGGCTGTACATCGGTTGGACAGAGTAACAGGGGGGATTCTTGTTTTTGCTAAGAGCAGCAAAGCTCTTTCTCGTTTGCAAGAGCAGCTTCGACAAAAGCTTTGGCAAAAGCACTACCTCGCTTGCCTTGAAGGTTGTATTCTTCCTCCACAAGGAGAGCTTAAAGATTATCTAGTACACGAACATAAACGAGCCAGAATTTCAGAGGATGGGAAGGGAAAGATGGCTCGGCTCACGTATCATAGCCTATCTGCCAATGAAAAATGCTCACTGGTTCTCATTAGGCTCCACACAGGGAGATATCATCAAATCCGGTGCCAGTGGGCGTCTCAAGGTCATCCCGTTATAGGAGACTGTAAGTATGGAGCGAGCCCTACCTCTGGAGAGGGGATTGCGCTTTGCCACTGGCAGTTAAGATTTGTTCACCCTGTTTCCAAAGAGTGGGTGGATGTGCAGGCTAGTTGGCCTCAGTGGGCAGGACCAAGTCACATGCTTCAGGAGGCATCCAATGCTTTTCCTTTCCTTCCCACTTGACATTGCAGCCAATGGGGTTTGTTAGGGGAATAGAGATGGGAGATCCGGATGTTATTTCTTTAAGAGCTCTACGCAAGCTTTCATCTGTTGCTAGGCGAGGGTTTTTAGGATTGTCAATGCTTCGGCCCGTGTAGCGAAGCTTTCTTTCTTCATCAAAAAGGTAGAAGTGAGGTGTGCGTAGTGCACCATAGCTTTTTGCAACCTCTTGGGATGCATCATGTAGGTAGGTCCAGGGGAAGTGTTGTTCTTGCATGCGCTCAACCATATGATCATAGGAGTCTTCTGCATAGGTATTGGGGCTATTGGAATTGATTGCTACAAAGGAAACTTGTTGTGAGCTGAATGCTTCGGCCAGTTCTCTTGTGTGTTCATCTGATCCGATGACATATGGGCAGTGATTACAGGTAAAAAAGATAACTAAAAATTTGGATTCAGAGAAGCTATCCAAGCTATAGTACTGCTTATCTGTAGCTAATAGCCTAAAGTCTGGAGCCTTAGAGCCAATGGGTAGAGTAAAGGGCATAGAAACTCCTTTGTAGTTATTTTTCAAAAAACGATTCATTGCTCTTGAAGAAGAAAAGCTGGTATCATGTTTAGAAATAGTATTGTAATAAGGGCATTTAGAGAAAGATGTCATCGACTCACTTGTCAAAGTTAGACCACATCATTGCACACTCTACAAAAGAAGCTGCTCAAGCAGCTGCGCTTTTAGAATCAGAGTTTGTAAAAGAATTTATAGAAAAAGCAACCTGCCTTTGTGTCTCAGCCTACAAAAAGAATAAAAAAATTCTAGCTGCAGGCAATGGGGGGAGTCTTTGTGATGCCAATCACCTTGTTGAAGAGTTAACAGGGCAGTTTCGAGCAAAGAGACCAGCATTAGCCGCAATTGCTTTGTCAGATGCAGGGCATATGAGTTGTGTTGCCAATGATATGGGTTTTGATGAAGTTTTTTCTCGAGGAGTGGAAGCTTTAGGGCAGCCAGGGGACCTTTTGATTCTACTAACAACAAGTGGGAACTCATACAATCTTCTACGTGCTTTAGAACAAGCAAAGCACCAATCCATGCAAGTGATCGCTCTTCTTGGCAAATCAGGAGGGAAGCTAAAAGGTCTGGCTGACTTAGAGCTTGTGATTGATGGATTTCCTTTTTCAGATCGGATTCAAGAAGTTCATATGGCTGTTTTGCATATTTTAGTAGAGTGTATTGAGGAGGAGCTTTTCTCTAAATAAATGGGAAAAGAGCTGCATGTGTACTCTGAATTCTATCCAGTTATAGGTCATCTGTGGAACATGTTTTTTATAGGGCACTAGATAGTAATTTCTGGGCTATTCGCTTTGGACTAAAGGTATTAAGCCTGCTTTGGAGGGCTGGAGTTTTCGTGCGCACAAGCCTGTATAAGCTCGGTTTTTTCAAGCCAAAAAAGATCGAGATTCCTGTCATTAGTGTGGGGAATATTACAGTGGGAGGCTCTGGGAAAACACCGGTCATTGCCATGCTGGCAGAACACTTTTTATCTAAGGGTTCTGTAGCGATTGTATCTAGAGGGTACAAAAGAAATAAGCAGTCAAAAGAACCTGTGGTTGTGAGTAAAGGGCAGGGGCCTCTTGTTTCTGTGATAGAGGCAGGGGATGAACCTTATATGTTAGCCAAAAGATGCCCTAAAGCCATTGTCGTTGTACATGAAGATCGCTACAAAGCTTGTCAAGTAGCTCGTCAGCTTGGAGCAAAGATTATTTTGCTGGATGATGGTTTCCAGCATTGGCAGGTGGCTAGAGATTTGGATGTGGTAGTAATTGGAGGGCGCTACCCTATGGGGAAAGGGGCTGTCATGCCTGCAGGAACCTTGAGAGAGCCTTTATCTTCCTTGCAAAGAGCTGATGTAGTTCTTTATCCACAAGAGCTATCGGAGCATTTTGTTGCACAGATCAAACAAAAAGCGAGTCAGGCAGCTTGTGCACCTCTGTCCTATACTTGCCCGGAGGCTTGGCTTTGGGATGGGTCAGCGAAGATCTCTTTAGAAAAGAAAAGGGTTGGGGTGTTTTGTAGCATAGGGAATCCGGACTCATTTGTGGACGTTGTACATCGCCTTGGAGCTATAGTTGTTGCATCAGCATTTGGCTCTGATCATATGAACATTACTCACGATAAATGGCAGCTTTTCGTAAAAAAAGCTGCTGCAGAAAGGGCCGATGCCCTCATTTGCACAGAGAAGGACTGGTGTCGCTATACCTCCTCTTTATCTCATTCAATTCCTCTTGCTTGGGTGAAGCGAGAGGCATATTTAGATGAGGAGTCACAAAGAACATGCGCTCGATTGATTGACTTTGCCCTGGAATAAAAACCAAGCAATAGAGAGAATCGCCCTCCTCTTAGAATGATGGAGTTTTGACTATGCGTTCGTTATCCGCACTTTTTTCTCTTTTATTACTCTTGGTATCTAGCTCATTATTGAGTAAAGAAGAGAAGCCCCTGCATACCATGCAGATTGGGTTTGGAGGTCTTTATAAAGCAGGTATCCAAGATGATGAACTGATCGCAGAGACAAAAGTTAAAGGTGGACAAGCAGATTACACACTACTTTTGGATTACGAGTATGCAAAATTCAATCGTTATGCCTTTGATTTCTTGATTGATTTTCGTGGCTATCAAGATACAAGCCCATCAAAAACAGATGCTGAAGAGAAGACTGTCCTTAGACGTAAAGCTTTCTTCTTTTATCGACTAGGTGCTTCTGTAGGCTTCCCTTGCCGGGTAAAGGCCCTCTCTCTTACTCCCTATCTTGGGGTAGAGGCAAGTTCTTCTAAGTTGAACTTACGTCGTTCAGATGCTTTTCCAACTTCGCATGCATATTTTGTTCGAAAGATGGTGCAAGCAAAACTTGGGGTGAAGGCAGATAAAAAGATTTCCCAGCTGTGGGGCATTGGCTTGAAGGCAGAATTGCTGTACCCTTTGACAGATCCAGAGTTGCGAACAAATATTTTAGGAAGTTTTGTCAATAATGAGACCGCATCTAAGACAAAGAAGCGCTGGAATGCATTAGTGGAGGTGCCTGTTAGTTATTACTTAGAAGGTGGACAGTCCCGTATCCAAGTGGTCCCTTTTGTTGAAACCCAAAATGTGGGACACCTAAATAAAGATGCGTTTCTAGGTATTCCCAAAGAGACAGGACAAAAGCTCTTCTCTAACTATGCTCTTGGAGCGCGTGTAGGGTATTTTTATCAATTCTAATTTTTCTTAACTCATTGGCTTTCTGCTGCATGTCAATAAATACAAGAATATGATAGACTTCCTTCCGTGACAAGCTCTATGCACAAAGCTAGTCGAATCGGAATACAAACTTAAGGTTTCCATGCTTAGGACTCTTGCAACACCCATTCGTTTTTGGTTTCAGCTAAAGTTATGGGTGCGGATCTTGGTAGCTCTTGTTCTAGGGACAATTTTTGGCTACTTTATTGGCCCTCGGCATGTTGCTTACTTAAAGCCAGTCGGAGAAATTTTTTTAAATTTGATCCGAATGTTGGTCGTCCCTTTGGTTTTTTCTTCTATGACCGTTGGTGTTGTTAGTATACGAGACCCAAAAAAGCTTGGAAGAGTCGGAATCAAGACCCTTTTCCTTTACACGATTACAACTGTAATCGCTGTGGTGATTGCTTTAAGTGTCGCTTATATTATCAACCCTGGGAAGGGTGTAGTTCTCGTTTCAGATATAGACATGTCTTCCATAGAGCTGCAGTCGCAGATGTCTTTGAAAGACACGATTCTCTCCATTATTCCTACCAATCCAATCGCAGCCCTTGCAGAAGCTAATGTTTTGCAAGTTATTGTTTGTGCTGTGCTATTAGGGATTACAATTGCTTTAACAGGAGAGAAGGGAAAACCCTTACAGGATTTTTTCACCTCTTTGTCTGAAGTGATGTTTCGCATGATTGGCATTATCATGGAATTCGCTCCTTTTGGAGTTTTTGCCATGATGGCTTGGGTTTCAGGGAGCTTTGGGTTTGATGTTCTAAAGTCCTTAATGAAATTTTTGCTCTGCAATTATATTGCGATCATTATTCAGGTCGTCTTTATTTACGGAGGCATCCTGCTATTTATTGGCCGGTTAAATCCTATTCCTTTTTTCTCTGGAATGAAAAGTGCAATGGCCTTTGCCTTCTCTACAAATAGTAGCTCTGCCACTCTTCCCGTTTCCATGCACTGTGTGCAAAATAATTTGGGCGTTTCCCGCGGGGTAACAAGCTTTATTTTGCCCCTAGGTTCGACAGTGAATATGGATGGCGCTGCAATATTTCAAGCGATTACAGCCGTTTTTATTGCGCAGTCCTATGGTATTGACCTGTCCTGGATGGAATTGGGCACTATCATTGTAACAGCTATTTTGTCTGCAGTAGGAGCTGCAGGAATTCCGGGCTCCTCCTTGGTTATGATTTCTGTGGTTTTAGGAGCTATAGGTCTTCCTTTAGAAGGGGTTATGATCATTGCAGGTGTAGACCGGATTCGAGAAATGGGCTCTGCAGTGACCAATATTCTTGGAGATGCTGTGGTTGCTGTCTGTGTTGCTAAGACAGAGGGAGAGCTGGATGAAGGGCAATACAATCATACAGAGCTTGTTGACTTTGAAGAGAGCGAATTGTGAGGATCACAGATGTCCAAAGCTTATGAAGTTACCTTACCTAAGTTAGGGGAAAGCATACACGAAGCGACGATTGTAGCTTGGCTAAAGCAGCCTGGAGACTATGTTCATCTAGATGAGCCTTTGCTTGAAGTCTCTACAGATAAGGTAAATAGTGAGATCCCCTCTCCTTGTGAAGGTGTTTTAAAAGAGATCTGCGCACAGGTAGATGAAAAAGTTGATGTTGGAGCTATATTGGCTCGAGTCGGAGAAGGAGCTGAAGGCTCTTCCTCTGCAAGCCAGCAAGCTTCCAACAAGCAAGAAAAAGCAGCTCCCTTAGCTCCGAAAGCATCAAGTGAGCGCAGTCAGTTTTTTTCTCCTGCGGTTTTGCGTATTGCCAAAATGAAAGGTATCCCTCTTTCAGACTTAGAAAAAATCACAGGCACAGGGGCAGGGGGAAGAGTCTCAAAGAGAGATTTAGAGAAGTATCTAGCGACAAAGCAGCAAGAGCCTCAAGCTCCTTCAAGCTCTGCAGTGAATGCAGAGTGCTTCGCAGGATATCGGCATGATCAAGAAGAAGAGTTAGTCCCGATGTCTGCAATGCGTAAAGCGATTGCAGAAAATATGGTAAAATCCTTTTATGAAGCTCCTCATGCATCTTTAGTGACAGAAGTGGATGTGACTGGAGTCAATGCTTTAGTTCGAAAAGAAAGAGCAGATTTTTTAGCAGCTCATGGTGCCAAACTCACAATTACCAGCTGTGTAATCCAAGCAATTGGAGAGGCGGTCAAGCAGTTTCCCTTGATGAACTGCACAGTGCAGCCTAAAAACCAACTGTTGGTTAAGCACTATGTAAACGTAGGGATTGCTGTAAGTATTGAGCAAGGTCTCGTTGTGCCTGTTTTACGTGGATGTCATCGGCAGCCTTTAGTGGACATTGCAAAAGGTGTGGCAGACTTATCATCTAGAGCAAGAACTGGACGCTTGCAGCCGAAGGATGTAGAAGGGGGAACAATAACCCTTACAAACTTTGGTATGTCGGGAACCCTGATTGGTACCCCGATTTTAAGGCACCCAGAAGTTGCCATTTTAGGAATGGGAGCAATACAAAAGCGTGTTGCCGTTCTTGATGACAATAGCTTTGGCATTCGTGAGATGATGTATCTATCCCTAACCTTTGACCATCGAGTGATCGATGGTATGTATGGCTGTGCTTTCCTTAACCAAGTGAAAGCAAATATTGAGTCATTCTCTAGAAAACATATCTACCCAGGTGAATAGCTCTTACTCTGCATGAGAGAAGAGCTTTTCACCATCAAAAGCATATAAATTTTCTGTCTTAACAACATCCAAGCCGGCTTGAACTGCTTTTTGGTGTAACTCTGCTAATGCTTTGAGGGTTGTGCCATCCTTTGCGTAAAAACGGCAGCGCCATTGATCAATGCAAAACGTTTCAGTATGAGTGTCTGGCCATACCTTCACCCCGCGATTTGTGATGAGCTGGAGAGGAAGGGCAGTAAGCTCTGCTTGCCTTGCTAACTTAACTAGACGGTCTACACTGTCTTGGGTCGGTGATTGATGAACAAAGAGGTCGATCCCTAGCAACTCTCGCTTTGGAGAGGAGCTTTTAAGGGGAGTATTCATCATTTGGCTATAATCAATGTTGCGGTATTGCTTTGGTGGAAGGGTTTGTGGGAGTTTTCCTAGGTTCGCTGCAACCGCTTGGGCAAAGGCCTTTGTTCCGACTTTTTTCTTGCTATGCTGCTCTGTGTAGATGTCATAAGTGTGAATGCCTTGCTCGATGGTAGTTAGCCACGCATTATGAACCCGTTCCGCCTCTTCTGTTTGGCCAAGGTAGGCAAGCATCATCACAGCACCCATCAAAAGACCTGAGGGGTTTGCCATATCTTGCCCAGCTCTTCGAGGAGCAGAGCCATGAATTGCTTCAAACATTGCTCCATGTGTACCAATGTTTGCGGATCCTGCAAGTCCCACAGACCCTGAAATTTGAGCTGCTACATCGGATAAGATGTCTCCATATAGGTTGGGCAGTACAATTACATCGAAAGCTTCTGGGGTGTCTGCAAGCTTGGCACTGCCGATATCTACAATCCAATGCTCTTTTTCAAGCTGGCTATACTCTTCTCCAACTTCCTCATAAATCTTGTGAAAAAGGCCATCAGAGAGCTTCATGATATTGTCTTTTGTGAAGCAAGAAACCTTTTTTCTTTGGTTTGCCATGGCATAGGTAAAGGCAAAACGGCAGATTTTTTCCGTGCCCTGACGGCTAAATAGCTTAATAGAGTGGACGCTGTCGGGGCACTGCTGATATTCAATACCCGCATAAAGGTCTTCTTCATTTTCTCGAATAATCACGACATCCATATTTGGATGTTTTGTTGCGATAAATGGAGCATATGAACAACAGGGACGAATGTTGGCAAATAGACCTAAAGTTGTTCGTACTGTGACATTAAGGCTCTTAAAACCTCCGCCTTGAGGCGTGGTGATGGGGGCTTTAAGAAAGGCCTTTGTTCTTTTGATGGAGTCCCAGGTTTCAGGAGCAATGCCTGTCTGAATGCCCTGCTTATAAACTTGTTCTCCAATCTCTACCGTTTCAATATCTAAAGCTGCTCCAGCCTCTTTCAGTATATGTAAGGTGGCATTCATGATTTCTGGGCCTATGCCATCTCCATGAGCCACAGTAATTGGAACTTTTTGTGTTGCCATAACCCTTTTTCCTCCGTTAGAATGCGCAGACGAGGTGTCGCAGCTAGAGCAGGATGCTGCGCAATAGACTCTTTTTTTACAAGAGGCTTGGTGCATGCTAAAGAAACTAATTAATAGGCAAAGACAGTACATCGAACACTTCTTTGATGGTCTGAGTGTAAAGTCTGCAGAGAAGCTGTTTAAAGCATTGCTTCACTGCCAAGGAACGATTTACTGCACAGGTGTTGGCAAAAGTGGCTTCATTGCACAAAAGGTCGCAGCGACCATGGTGTCTACAGGGACAAAAGCTCTTTTTATCCCCCCTCTTGATGCCCTACACGGGGATTTAGGCATTGTGTCTTCAGAAGATGTATTTTTGATGTTTAGTAAAAGTGGTGAAACAGAAGAACTCAATACACTGCTTCCTTACCTGAAAAGTAGAAAAATTAAGGTCTATAGCCTGACATCCAATGGAGCCAGTCAGCTTGCTGTCGAGTCTGATATGCATGTATGCCTTCCACTAGAAAGAGAACTTTGTCCATTTGACTTAGCCCCCACCACTTCCATGAGTATACAGCTTCTTTTTGGAGATGTGCTCACTGTAGGCTTGATGAAGGCAAAAAACTTTAGTCTTAGCGAGTATGCAAAGAATCATCCTTCAGGGCGCATTGGGCGTCGGGCTCAATATAGTGTCGAAGACCTTATGGTGCCCTTGGACCGCTGTCCTTTGATCTCTCAGCAAGAGAGTATGCGAGCGTCTATTGTGGAACTCTCCAGCAAGCGCTGCGGTTGTGTGCTTGTTGTAGGCAAGGATCATAAGCTGGAAGGGATTTTGACAGATGGAGATGTAAGTCGTTGTTTACGGTTGGGTGGGGAGAGAGTTCTTTCAGAAGCCATTGCTAACTGGATGACAAAAAAACCTAGAGTGACAAACCGTTCGACTTTAGCATGGCTTGCTCTTCAAGAGATGGAAACAAAGCCAGAAAATCCCATTACAGTGCTTCCTGTTGTCAATAGAGAGGGGCAAGTTGAGGGGTTAATTCGCTTGCATGATATTCTTCAAAAAGGAATTTAAAACTTTTCTTGAGTGTTCATAAGTGAGCTGCTAACCTAACCTTCAAGCTAATGGCTTCTGAGGTTTCTATGGTCGTTTCGCGTATAAGCTCTTTTTTGTTCAAAAGACTACACTCTCTTTTTGGTTTAACTTTGACCCTGTTTTTGGTTGAGCACTTGTGGACGAATGCTCAATCTGTGACCACCATCAACGGAAAAGGGTTCGTGCAAGCTGTGAACTGGTTGCATTCCTTGCCCTTCCTTGGGGTTATTGAAATTTTGACTCTTCTGATTCCCTTTCTCATCCATATTATTTGGGGGATCCTTTATACGCGGAAGGCGAAAGTCAATCTCTTATCCAAAAACTTAGAGAAGCCCACGCTGCGAAGCTTTGGTAAAAACTGGGCATTTTTTTTACAGCGCTTTTCAGCCATCTTATTGATTGTAGGGGTGGCTTGGCATGTTTATGACATGCGCTTTGCTCGTTATCCAATCCAGCAAGGCGAGAAGTACTACGTGCATGTAGATGCAGAGTTTCCTAGCGAGAATATTGAAAATGTAGCGGGACATCAGATGCAAGAGCAAGCTCTTCATGGAGTTGTGGAAACAGCATGGGGAGCCTCAACATGGGAAAAAGAAAAGAGCTCTTTATCTGATTCGATTATTGCTACAAACAGCTTTGGACAGGCTGTGCTTTTGAATGTGCAAGATTCTCTAAGAAACCAGGGGGTGGCGATTTTATACACTCTCTTTGTGCTATTAACCGTTTTTCATGCGTTTAATGGCCTGTGGACTTTTTGCTTCTCCTGGGGAGTTATAGAGACAGAAAAAACAGCAAATCGAGTGCGAGCCTTAACCATTGTACTCATGATACTTGTCGGAATACTGGGACTGATTGCTGTATGGGGGCAAAAATGAAAAAGAAAAAGGTTATTGTAGTTGGTGGAGGATTGGCAGGACTTGCTTGTGCAAAGCGTCTTGCAGAAAATGGTTGCCAGGTTGACTTGGTTTCTGTGACGCATGTGAAGCGTTCGCACTCTGTGTGTGCACAAGGGGGCATCAATGCGGTCATGGATGAAAGCGCCGGAGACTCTCCTCTGAATCATGCGTATGAGACAATCAAGGGAGGGGATTTTTTAGTCGATCAGCCTCCAGTGGTAGAAATGTGTCTCAGTGCCCCACATATCATTGAAATGATGGCGCGCTACGGTTGTCCATTTAACCGTAAAGAGGATGGCTCTCTTGATCAAAGAGGGTTTGGAGGAACACTGTTTAAGCGCACAGCCTTTTGTGGAGCATCTACTGGCCAGCAACTGCTCTACACCTTAGACGAGCAGGTGCGCAAATGGGAAGTAGCTGGCTCTGTGCGGAAATTTGAAAACCATGAGTTTATGCGCCTTGTTTTAGATGACTCGGGGCAGTGTAGAGGCATTGTTCTCATGGATCTTTTCAACCTGCGCTTGCATGTGTTAAAGGCTGATGCTGTTATTTTAGGCACAGGAGGCTTAGGCTTTTTATTTAAAATGAGCACAAACTCCACCTTTTGCACAGGCGCAGCGTCAGGTCGTTTATTTATGCAAGGGGCAGAGTATGCAAACGCAGAATTCGTTCAAATTCATCCTTCAGGAATTCCGGGAGCAGACAAGCTCCGCTTGATCTCAGAGTCTGTACGAGGTGAAGGGGGACGCGTATGGGTGTATGGAGATGCCAGTAAAACAATTACAACACCCGAAGGACGGACGATTCCTTGTGGGGAGACTGGTAAGCCTTGGTACTTTCTTGAAGAAATGTATCCCTCATATGGAAACCTTGTCCCTAGGGATATTGGCGCTAGAGAGCTACTGCGTGTTTGTAAGCTAGGGCTTGGAGTAGAAGGAAAAAACCAAGTGTATTTAGATGTAACACATTTGCCTTCTGAAACACACCACAAGTTAGATGCAGTACTGGAAATCTATGAGAAGTTTACAGGAGAAGATCCTCGTAAAGTTCCTATGCGTATCTTCCCAGCCGTACACTATACCATGGGGGGGATCTGGGTAGATTGGCCAGCCCATGAAGATCCAGACAGGCTTTCTCGCTTCCGGCAAATGACGAACATTCCTGGCTGTTTCAATATTGGAGAGTCAGACTACCTTTATCATGGAGCGAATCGCCTCGGAGCTAATTCTTTGCTCTCTTGTATTTTTAGTGGCCTTGTTGCTGGGGATGAAGCTCCACGTTATCTGGAGTCTTTGTCCAAGCGTTCTGTAGAGATGTCCTCCACGCTTTTTGACCAGCACTTAAAAGCTGAAGAAGAGTTAAAAAAAGAGGTCATGAACCGGCAAGGAGAGGAAAATGTATTTGCTCTCCATGAAGAGCTGGCAGAGAGTTTTGTGCATACCCTCACAGTTGAGCGCAACAATCAGTCCATTGAGCAAACAATCGAAAAAATTATCGAGGCTAAAGAGCGATTAAAACGGGCTCCTGTGCATGACCAGTCTAGTTTTGCAAATCGTACTTATATTTTCTCTGCGCAGTATGGACCTATGTTAGAGCTTGCTCATGCGATTGCTTTAGGGGCTTTAAAAAGAGATGAATCAAGAGGTTCTCACTTTAAGCCGAATTTCCCAGATCGAAATGACCAAGATTGGCTTAAGCATACAATTTGTAGTTATGATGCGCAAAAATGCATGCCCAGATTGAGCTACCGCTCTGTAGATTGTCGCTATGTAGAACCTGCGCTGAGGGACTATACAAAGAAAAGCACAGGATCTCCACAGTTTAAAAATTTGCCAAACACGATTCCCTTGCCTATAGGAGGAGAGTATGGAGCCCAATAAAAAGTACGTTCTGAAAATCTTACGTGGGCAACCTAGAAGTCAGCAATGGGAGGAGTTTGAGCTAGAGCTGGCCCCTTTTGAAAATATTATTTCCGCGTTGATGAAGGTGCGTAAAAATCCTATCAATAAAGAAGGAAAACGCGTGGATCCTATTGTATGGGAAGATGGATGCCTAGAAGAGGTGTGTGGATCTTGCTCGATGTTGATTGATGGTGTGCCTCGTCAGGCATGTGTGGCTCTCATAGAAAACTTAATTAAAGACAAGGATGAGCCTGTGATTACTTTGGCTCCTCTGACAAAATTTCCTCTTGTTAGAGATCTGATGGTCGATCGCTCACAAATGTTTGCCAACCTGAAAAAAGTAGAAGCATGGATTAATCCGAAAGAATCTTCAGGAACAGGGCCCAAAGTGTTTCCTGATCAGCAAGAGATTATGTATGCTCTATCGCGATGTATGACTTGTGGATGCTGCTCCGAATCTTGCCCCAATGTAAACGAAAAGAGCTCTTTTATGGGGCCTGCTCCCATCGCACAGGTGCGGATCTTTAATACTTATCCGGATCAGCCTGAGAGCAAAGATAGCCGTCTGAAAAAGCTAATGGAGAAAGAAGGGATTGCTGGCTGTGGGAATGCACAAAACTGTGTGCGTGTTTGCCCTAAAGGTCTCCCTTTGACAGAATCTATTGCTGTGATGAACCGGCAAATGTCAAAAAATCTCTTTCGACTTATGTTCAAAAGTTAGTTGAAAAGTTGCGCTGTAATTATCTGAATTTGAATTCTTTGTATCAAGCTGGTAAGATAACACTCTAAACTTAAAGGCGTAACAGAATCCTGTGGGAATTAGCTGGTTATGAAAAAAGTGGTTCTCATGTGGAAAAAATGTTGAAATCTCTGTTGTAAAACTCGTATACGGAGGTTGAAAGCCAAACTGGCGTAGGTTTTCGTTTTTTGCCCTACTGTTGTGGATACCCCGAAGACAAATAGTCTTCAACGATGTTAAATGACTAAGGGATCATGACGCCAGAGCTAAGTGTAAGGTAGTTTCTGCCTTGGTAGCTTACCTCTGGGAAGTGAACCCACCTTAACAAAACGGTTGATAGATAACCGATTCGGGCCCCTTCAAGTAGGGCTTTTTTGTATCCAACAAGTGGCCTTTCTGTGAGGTCTGCTAAGTGCTGCAGCGCACTGTTCATCACCAATAGGCTGCATAGAAAACTGTGAGCCCAAGGCTTGCTTTATTTGCAGCATGAGATGTTCTTTTGATGGGAAGAAGAGCTTCAGTTTTGTTACAAATGTTTCATGAGAGCGTTTGTTGCGATAGGCTGGGACTTTTTTTGGCATCGTTAAGCAAGTCATGTTTTCTAGCTGATAGTCCCATAAAAAGCTTGTATGAATGAGCCAGCGGTCTTTTTGGATATATAAAGCATTTCCGCCAACCTTTTTTGTGCCTAGGGTAAAGTCGTTGTCTATTAACTCTAAGTTATAAGGGGCAAAGGCTGGCTTGATCAATTGGTGAAAGTAGCGCAGGACTTGTTCAGGATAAGCTTCTGCAAGAAGTCGGTTATCGCC
This sequence comes from uncultured bacterium, assembly GCA_964460785.1. Classification (GTDB taxonomy): domain Bacteria; phylum Chlamydiota; class Chlamydiia; order Chlamydiales; family CAYWQB01; genus CAYWQB01. Next base: position 58,043 of record CAYWQB010000003.1, on the reverse strand, counting down.
AATCATCGTAACAAAAATAGTGGCAGGATCAACAACTACGCAGCCACCCCCACTAAAACGACGGATAAGAGGAAGTTTTTGTTTTTCTGCTTGCTCGTGATGCACTAATTCGTCTGGCTTACCAGAAATTCCAAGAACAATAGCAGGTGATGAGCCTGTATTAAGGATCCCATAACAATGCTTATCTGCCCGGAGTAAAGCTTCTTCTAACTGAAGTTGATGAAAAATAGGTTTCTGGTAGAGCTCAAGAAGGTAAAGGGGGGGATTACCATGCCCCAAGCTCATCGATATCTTCGACGTCAAAAAATAACAGTTGGTTCTTATCTTGGTAGGAAGAGATTACCTTAATACGCGTTTTGCTGTCCAATAGCTCGAGGCTTTCAATGGGCGTATAATACACTCCTTCTGATCGAAGGTATATTTGTTTGGCTGTATACCCTGCCTGAAGAAGTTCTTGATAGGTCTGTTCAAGATCTTCTGCGCGATCTTCAAGGGCTGCTTGAAAGTCATACCTCGCAGGCTGCGAAGAGGAAATAGAACCTGAGGCAATTATGAGTCCAGCAAAAGCTGCATATAGGTACATATCGTATTTCTTCCTTTTTGCTTGGCAAGGTAAAGAGCTTCGTCAGCGTATGAGATCAACTGCTTAAGGCTTTGGGGAGGAGGCGTATCAGATAGGCTTGCAAGGCCTATAGATACGGTAATATGAAGAGAGTGTTCATTGAATGAGAAACTATGATCTTCAAGAACATTTTTTAACTTCTCAGCAACTTTTTTTGCCTGCTCTAAGCCTGTGTGGGGAAGAGTGACAATAAATTCATCTCCTCCATAACGGGAAATAAAATCATAGCCCCTGAGCTGTTGGGTGAGTAATTCTGCTAGCTCTATCAAAATAAAGTCTCCCCCTAAGTGGCCATAGGAGTCATTGATTTTTTTGAAGTGGTCTATATCTAGCATAAGAATAGACAAGGGAAAGTGGTTGCGCCTAGAGCGAGAGAATTCTCGGTGGGCATAGTCAAAAAATACACCGCGGTTGAATAGTTTGGTGAGAGGGTCTTTTTCTGCCTGGCCCTTATATTGATGGATCAATCGAGTTGCTTTATTGGAGAGGTCTTGCAGCTTATGTAGGGAGAGGAGGCTGGCTTTAAGTTGGAAGGGGGAGATGTGTCGGTGCAAAACAAAGTGATAGCCCACATCTAAAGCCCAAGATGTCTTCTCTTCATTTTCTTCATTAAGAAGGTAAATCACAAAAATGCGAGGGTACTTTTTTATAGAAAAAAGCTTATCCAGCAAGGCGTTAGAGTTCAGGTTGGGGAAGTGCTCAGATAGAATTAAAAGCTCTATATTATCCGTATAAAGCTCTTCTTCTAGGGTTGATAGGGAGCTAGCTGCATCAACCTGGTAAAATTCTCCCATTTCTTGAGAGATGCGCTGGATGAATGCAGGGTCGGTATCTGCAATCAATAGGCGCGTTTTTTTGACTTGCTTATCCATAGGCTCTGCTACTGCTCTTTGGCGCACAGTAGGAGATTTACTGAAAAAAGAAAAGGGGCAAGCTTATGTGGAGGTTTGCTTCAGTGCTACAAGAAGAACAGAAATATCTGCAGGAGAGACGCCTGGGATTCTAGAAGCTTGGCCTAAGTTGCTAGGGCGAATTTTGCAAAGCTTTTCTTGCGCTTCTCTTCTTAGCCCTCCCACGCGATCAAAGGCAAAGCGAGAGGGGATAAGCTCTTCTTCCAATTCATCCCACTTATTGATTAGTTGGCTTTGGCGCTTAATATATCCAGAAAACTTTAACTCCCACTCTACTTGCTTTAGGGCTTCTAAGGGAATATTGGAGCTTTCTTCTGCAAGTTCATCTTGCAAGCGTTCCGCTGTCCACTCAGGGCGTTTCAATAGTTGAGCAATAGAAACGCTCTTTCCATCAATTGGAACAAAGCGCTTTTCAAAGCGCTGTAAAGCTTCTGCAATGGCAAGTTTTTTGCTTTTGAGCTTTGTCTGCTGAGTTGAAGAGATGAGCCCTACTTCAAAGCCTTTGTCTCGGAGTCTTAAGTCTGCATTATCTTGGCGTAATACAAGGCGGTGTTCGGCACGGCTTGTAAACATGCGATAGGGTTCATCATACCCTTTTGTGACAAGATCATCGATCATCACACCAATGTATGCTTCGGATCGCTTAAGAAGTAAAGGGGTGGTGCCTTGCACTTTTCTAGCAGCATTGATGCCTGCTAGTAGGCCTTGCCCAGCGGCTTCTTCATAGCCTGAGGTGCCATTAATCTGGCCAGCAAAGAAAAGTCCAGAAACCGTATTGGCTTCTAGAGAAAAGCTGATTTGTCCACAGGTAAGGGCATCATATTCAATCGCATAAGCAGGGCGAGTGACCTGTGCATTTTCCAGCCCTGGGATTGTACGAATAAATGCGTGCTGTACAGAAAAGGGAAGAGAGGAGGAGATGCCATTCACATAGACTTCGTGAGTGGAAATTCCTTCTGGCTCTAAGAAAATTTGGTGCCTCTCTTTGTCAGCAAAGCGTTTTACCTTATCTTCTATAGAAGGACAGTATCTAGGGCCTACGCCTTGAATTGTACCTGAATACATAGGAGAAAGGTGAATATTCTCTTCAATGAGCAGCTTGGTTTTTGCAGAGGTATACGTGATATAGCAGGAACATTGAGGAAGATTATTTACCTCTGGTTCATCATAAGAAAAACGTACGCCCTGGTCTCCCTTTTGTTCCTCTGTTTGGCTGAAGTCTATGCTTTTTGCATGTACACGCGGAGGAGTCCCGGTTTTTAAGCGGTGGAGAGAAAAGCCAAGGTCTAAAAGAGATTTGGATAACCCCTTAGAGGGAGCATCACCGGCTCGCCCCCCAGAGTAGTTGGTTTGGCCGATATGAATCATCCCTTGCATAAAGGTGCCTGCAGATAGGATAACAGTACGCCCTTTATAAATGATTTGCTCTTTGGTTGAGACTCCCTGAATGGAGCCATTTTCAACTAAGAGATCTTCAGCATGGCCTTGGCGAATCGATAAGTTGGGTGTATTTTCAAGCAGCCACTTAGCTTGTGTTTGATAGACAACTCGGTCAGCTTGTGCACGAGGAGCCCAGACAGCGGGCCCTTTTGTCGCATTGAGCATGCGATATTGGATGCCAGAGCGATCAATGATTTTGCCCATGATGCCGCCAAGTGCATCGATCTCCCGTACCATATGTCCTTTGGCTGTCCCTCCAATTGCAGGGTTGCAGCTCATTTTACCAATGGTATCGAGATTCATCGTAAGGAGGAGGGTGGAGGCTCCCATCTTTGCAGCAGCATGCGCAGCTTCGCATCCAGCATGACCACCGCCAAGGACGATCACATCAAAATATTCGGGATAAGTCCACATAGATTAAACAAAAAAAGGGGTAGGCGAGAGTAGCCTACCCGCTAAAGCGTTTTACTTTTTCTTTTTGTGACGATCTCTTCTTCGTCGCTTTTTGCGCTTGTGTTTCGCAATCTTGTATTGTCTTTTTTTCTTTACAGACGCCATATACGCTCCAACTTACGGAATTAGTAAGTGACAAGAATCGCTAAAGTCTACGCCATCGGTGATAAAAAGTAAAGAAAGCTTAAGCGAATGCAATTAAAACTCACTGTTTTAGGTTTGGCTATACACTTAAGCGAACTAACTATCAGGGGTAAATGCTTGGAATGCGGCTTCTTGCTCTGCATCCATAGCCGCTTCTTCATCAACATGCACAGGAGTATAGTTCTCAAAACGAGCGATTTCCTTACGGTAGGTTAAGTTGACAGACCCCACTGCCCCATGACGGTTTTTCGCAACAATGACTTCAGCCATGCCAGGCTTGTCAAGGGGATCATAATAGTCCCTTCTCAGTAGTAAGAGTACAATATCGGCATCCTGTTCAATAGATCCTGACTCTCGTAAGTCACTAAGCATAGGTCGGTGACCTGTGCGGTCTTCAACCTTTCTTGAGAGCTGGCAAGGGCAAATGATAGGGATATCAAGTTCTCTAGCCATGGTTTTAAGGTTTCTAGAAATCTCAGAAACTTCATTTTGGCGACTTTCCATATTCGACCCTGAAATGAGCTGCAGGTAGTCGATGACAAGCAGCCCAATGTTATGAGCTTCTTTCATACGTCTTGCCCGGGCACGAATATCACTGATTTTTAAGCCTGGCTGGTCATCAATGACCATTGTATGTTTTTGCATTTCATTGACAGAGCCAACAATGCGTTGATATTCGATTCCACTGAGAGAGCCTGTTCGGATACGGTCAGATTCGACTTCAGAATGAGAACAAATCATCCTGTGAAGAAGCTGGTCTGCACTCATTTCTAGAGAGAAGATGCCTACAGGTACATTTTGCTTGATGCAGACGCTTTCTGCAATATTGACAGCAATCGCGGTTTTACCCATCGCAGGGCGTCCCGCAATGATAATAAGGTTAGATTTACAGAGCCCATTGATCATGAGGTCTAAATCTTTGAAACTGGAGGGAAGGCCTGTAATTCCGGCCTCTTCAGGCCCCTTTGTTGCATACGTTTCTTGCCGCTCTTCAAGTTCTTTTAAAAAAGGTTTATTAGCAACGCTTCCAGATAGGAGCTTTTGGATGGTAATCCCATTGGACGTGCTCGCAGCCTGGCTTATACGGAAGAGTATTTGCTGCGCTTCATCCAAAGCTGCAGGGACGTCCTTGGGGTTTTTGAGAGCATCATGCTCTATTTTTTGTGCCGCTTGGACCATGCGGCGTAGAGTGGACATGTCCCGGACAACACGCGCATACTCTTCAATCAGAGAGCCTGTGCCAGCGAACTGTGATAAGGTCGTGATGTACCCAACACCCCCCACGTTCTCCAATTTTTCACGACGCTTAAGCTCTTCGCATGTCAGGTGGAGATCACAGGGTTTATCCTGCAGGTAAGCATCTTTCATGACCTGAAAAATGGTCTTATGCTCAGGAAAGTAGAAGTCTCCTTCAGTCAGCAATTCTGCTGCAGTGTTTAGGCTATTGATGCTATTTAGCATGCAACCTAAGACCATCATTTCAGAATCTTTAGAAACAGGAGGAGGTGTGGGTGAACTCATATTAAAAAAAGTGATTGGGATTTAAAGAGACCAGAATATGTCAAAATGGCAGGTTTTGTCTAGGCTTATTGAGTCGTTGACTTTCTAACTTTGAGGCTTTCCTTAAAAACGGAAAGAGAGATCACAAACCTGTTAGTTAAGAACAGTCTTTAATAGCGATTTTTTAATAGATAAGTGTAAAACGCCTTGATGAAAATGGTGCATGATTCCTAAGATATGCATCCCAAGTATTTTACGGAAAGATGGCTGAGTGGCCGAAAGCACGTCCCTGCTAAGGACGCGTACCCCTCAAAGGGTACCGAGGGTTCGAATCCCTCTCTTTCCATGAAGGGGCTCTTTTCAGAGCCCCTTTCTTTTTTGAGCGATTCTTTGAAAAAAAAGATTTGTTTCCAATAATGAGGAAAAATTTTTTTTCAAAGGACATCCTATGAGAATCAAAATCTTAGCTTCTATTCTCTGCCTGGCTCCTGCCGCTTCTTTCCCCTTTTGGTTTTCAGGAGGAGAAGAACAGGAAGTTCAAAGTGCAGCAAGTTTTTTCGATGTAGAAACCTTAGATGATCTTTACGAAGAGCACTTTGTTTCTGATGACTTGAGAAAAGCCCTTTCTGCAAATGATAAAGAAGCTCTGTATGAGGCTTTAGCATCATACATGTTAGCTTATCCTTCTCAAGGGATGTCATTCGTCATGCAGTTGCATGAGGCAAACCCAGAGTTGATTGAAGGGTTCGCAAGTTACTCTGATCTTAGTCCTTTTTCCTTAGTGCAAAAAGAGCTGAATCGTCAAGAAGCTTTGGCTGCATATGATGAAAAGCCTGAATCAATCCGGCAACACCTGCGGTTGCTTCTTGTCGAAGATGCTCAGGATGCAAGCCGTACGGTATCTACAGCAAAGCTTTTATCTGCAGAGCCTGATTTGCTTCGTCCTTTCTTAGAAGAGGCTATGCAGTATGGTCCAGATATTCCTATTCAAGCAATAATCGGTGGAGCTCTTGAACAGCTGCCTGATGAATGGGAAGACATTTCCCATATTGCTTTAGACAATACAGAAGCTGCTCTTGCTGCACATTATGAGGAAGGAAAGCTCTCCGAAAAAGCTCAAATTCTCGAGGGAATTTTGAGTGCAGCATCTACACATCTTGAAGGCAAAGTTTATCCTCATGACTTCTTGGTTTCTGCATATCGTCATCGCCCAGACTTAGGTAAAGACCTTATACAAGCAGTGATTTACATCTTCCCTGCATATAAAGAGCATGCAGCAACTTTGATCAAAGAGAGTCTATATGAAGACTTAGGAACAGCAAAAGATGTGATCGAGGCTGTTTTCCCTCAGCACCAAAGCTATGCATCCTTAAGTTATGAAGATGTGGCCTCTTATGCAAAAACAATTATAGAACTAGCTCCACAGCATGTCGGAGAGGTGACTGTGAGAGCGGTGAACCGCATGCCTCTTCCAGAGGCCCAAGCATTTATAAAGTATGTAACGAGCGAGTATCATGATCATGCAAAAGATTTAGCTCGGTCTCTCGTCAGTGCAAAAGATTGGCAGGTTAGGGAAGCTGCAGTCCATCACCTTTCTGAAAATCTACCTCAGCAAGCTTGGCAAATAGCTGCAGGAATTGTGACTTCCTCATCTAGGGAGTTCCCCATTTACCTAAGCACGATTATTCAGAATACGGAAGATGAAGATGAAATTATTCGGATTACCGAAGAGGCTTTGTCAGCAAAGCCAAGCCGTGCATATGAAATTGTAAAGTATATCCAGAGAGGGATCTCTCAAAGAGGAGGAGATGCTTCTCGCCTTAAAAAAGATGTGGAGCATACCGCTGTACGCTCAATGGATAAGATGGGTGTATTTTTCTGGGTGCCTTCAGAAAGTCTTGTTAAGCTCATTGAATATCAGAAAACAACAGAAGCTGCTGAGCATGCGATGCGCGTGCTACGTGCTCACCTGGAAAATGGAAGCCAGGTTCTAAGTGCTATTTATGATTTGGACCCCATCGTGGCAGATCAAGCTTTAGCCCTCCTTCAAGAGCAAGGAATAGATACGCAAGCATTGAGAGAAGAAATTGTTAGGTATCGCATTTTTAGAGACCTATCAGAAGCGCAGCGAGAAGGACGGCAAGCTGAGGTTGCAAGAAGTATTCTTCAGCAAGAATTGGCCTCAGAGGGAGCTGTGGAGGCAGGGCGTCCTATCTACTCTCTTACCATGCTAGAAATTGATCCAGATATGCTAGATAGCATTTTATTGCATGGGCTCTCTTCCAGCGTTTATGATATCCAGGAATTGCTGCAGCAGACTCTAGCTAAGGTTCCTGAGCGGTGGGAAGAGGTTGTGGATATCTGTTTTGCTAGAGTAAACCTGGCAGCAGATGTACGCCGCAGTGAGTTTCCTGAAGAGACATCCACAGCGATTTTATCAGAAATGCTACAGGGACTAAGAAAGGGAGTAACTGAAGAAATAGGGACTCCTTATGTTCTGCAGAAGGCTCTCGAAGCATACGGAAATAACAACCCCGCTCACTTTACCTCCGCAGCCTTGCATAGTGTTGGAGACCCCATTGCGGCACAATCCATTTTGGTACAAACGATGAAAACCTCTTCAGAGAGTACTGAAGAGATCATTCAGTCTGCTATGCAAAGACAAGGGGATCAACCCATTGACTTGGATGTTCTTTTGCGCACAGCAGAGACGATTCTCAAAGAAAAGGCAAGTAGTCATGACCTGGTGACAACGTTGTACTTTCAGGAAGCGAGTTTACAAGGCAAAGCAATTGCAGCATTTCAAAATATTGTGGCTCTCTACCCTCACTTACAGCAAGAGTGTATTTCCAAGGTTTACGCTACAGTTGATGAAGAGGTGGCTGAAGAATTCTCAGAGTTTTTATTGCGCTCTAAAGCAACAGGTCATGAAATAATACAAGGAGCGATCAATGCAGGCTCTGTAGATGTTCTTGCCCTGGTCGAAAAAGTGATCATGGAGATGAAAGATCCAGAAGAGGTTATTCTTGCTCTTCTTCTCAGTATTGAGGATCGCCCTGATTTAGCTGAGGACTTGATCTTGCGAGCACAAAGAGCGGTAAAGTATCATGAAAATCGAGATCAATTGATGGAAATGGTCGCTCAGCATGGGTATCAAAAAATCGCAGAGATTAAAGCGCGCCCTTGGACTATGCCAGCATACGTCCTTGAACTTTTATCTGAGGATAAGCTGTCAGAAGCCTCTATATCTCTAGCTAGAGATGTGATGCTGAATCGGCTGCGTGCAGAGGTCATCTTAAAGCAAATCAATGAACACTCTCGCAGACTTGCAGTTGAAACAATCGCTCAGCTAGAAAGAAATGGATTCAATGCTGAGGTGATTGAAGAAGGGCTTGTTAAACACAACCTTACCGAAGATTTTGAACATGCTGAAGATCAAGAGAAATTTGTCTCCAGTTACTTAGAAGAAGAAGCCAGAAACCGCTGGATGGAGAGTGAAAATCCTATTCGCTCACTCTATATCACAGAAGTGGCTCCTAAATATCTCTCGCAAGTTATTCAGCATGGAATCTCTATGAGAGCCTACAGACCAGATGTTCTCATAGAGCAGGCTGTAAACCTTTATCCTCAAGAAGCTCCGGCTATCATTCGTTACGCTGTTGGAGCTATTCCTCAAGGGGTATCGAGTCGTATGCATCCAAGTGATACCTTTTCTTCAGATGAGATGGTGGGCTTGATTATACGAGGAGCATGTAAGGCTCAAAGAGATTCAACCTCTAGAAATGAAGTGGTTAGCTTATTGCTTGAAGAGGCATATGCAAGGCCAGAAATAGATGTAACGGATGTGGTAAAAGGGGCTCTTTACGATAATCCCTTTGCTCATGAGCTAGATACAGAGAAGATGATTCACCGCGCTGCTTCTTTACTAGGGAGTGGTCGAGAACAAGATCTGATTGAATCTGCTCTTGTGATTCCTACAAGAGGTTATCCTGATACACCGAAGCCCCTTTCAGCGATGCTGATCAACCAGGTGTCTATGCAGCTTGCCAATTTATATCCAGATCATCTAGAGGCTGTGACTAAGCTTGCTGTGAAAAATCATGAAATGTCAGCAAACTCCAACTCTAGTGTAGAAGAGCTATTAAAGGCTCTAGGAGAGGCTTATCCAGAGGAAAAGCATGCATATGTAGCTGGAGCCCTAGAGGCAACTCCAAGCGCAAAGAGGCAAGATCGCATTGCTCTTATGCTGGAAGTGACAGGCAGTCGCAAAACTGTGCTTGAGGCAGTTATAGAAAAGGCTCCAGAACAAATGATTGATTCCACAGAATGGATCTTAGCAAAAGCTGGAAGCCGTGATGAGGTCTTTGATCTATTAGAGGTTGCTGTTAAGCACGACCCAAAATCTGCCAATGCAATTCTAGATAGTGCCTTGCGTGTGGTGGAAGAAGTTCCTGGGTATACAGAGGAATTTCCAGAAACTCTAAGAAAGTATGTCGAGATCCTGCAAGATAAGCAGGTTCAGTAAGAATAAGCAGGCTGGCTCAAAAAAAGAGCCAGCCTCTTTTTTTTATCCCTCTACTTGAAAGGCGGTGCCAGTAAAAGCATTCCAGTAAGTTGTGTGGATGGACCCGTCTGGGTTTTTGATTCCAATGCTATAGACTGGTAAGTAGACTTTTTTCGTGCGTCTTATGAAAAAATCTTTGCCAAATGCAGCCTTGGAAATTCGCTCAATATCCTGGGGGGTAAAGTGCGCTTGGATATGACTTGCTCCTTGTGCAAGCTTTGCGACAATTGGATCCTTGATGATTGTTTCTGGAACTACATCAAGTTTTGGCTTTTCAAAGTGTAGCCGATAAAGGTTGCCACTTTGAACAACAAGTTTCTTTTGCTCTACATCAGCTAACCACTTGTCAAAGATATGTTGCTCTACATGTAGCGTATCATAGAGCTTTTCTCGGTCCATGATTCCCCCGTTCTTTGCCAGGGTATTGATGATTTGGAAATCCTGAGCAGAGGCTTTGGCTTCTATACAGTCTTCAAAGCCGTGAGTGGTTTCCCAAGGATTGGCTTTGATCACCATTTCCCCATTCTCTAATCCCCATAGCATTTGTCCTTCTCCAGTTGACTTGCTGCTTTTAGTATACTTTACCTCCATAAGGACGAAGGGGTAAAATAGAGTTGTTGGAGTAAGAATGGAGTGTTCCCCTTCTTTGACCATAGGCTCTAAGTGCTTGCTTATGATCTGCTCAGGGCGGTAACGAGCTTCAAGAGTTAAGAATTCTTTCTGCTCGGACTTGCTCTTCTTGCTAGGTGAGCCTTTGAATAGGCTGGGAAGAGAGATTTTTTTTTGGATAGATTCAAGTTGTTGGTTATTGCCTCCTAAAAAGGACCAGCCAAAATAAGCTATAACAACCAATACTAACAAAGTAACAATGGTACGCATATGCAACCCCTACATTTCTAGTGAAACTAGAGGCAGCATAGCATACCGAGTAAAACGAAAAAATTAGTTTTTCATAGAGAGTAAGAACTCTGCATTGCTGTTGGTTTTCTTTAAACGCTCAAGCAGCAAGTTCATGGCATCTAGCGGAGCTAGGTCTGCCATTGCGCGTCTTAGCTCATAGATCTTTTCAAGTTCAGATGGGTGGTAAAGAAGCTCTTCTTTACGAGTTCCACTCTTAATAATGTCTACAGCAGGGTAGGTCCTACGGTCAGCTAAGCGACGATCAAGAACAAGCTCCATGTTGCCTGTTCCCTTGAACTCTTCAAAGATCACCTCATCCATGCGTGAACCTGTTTCAATCAAGGCTGTTGCAAGAATGGTAAGAGAACCACCATTTTCGATGTTTCGAGCGGCTCCAAAGAAGCGCTTTGGCTTATGTAGAGCATTGGCATCTACACCACCAGAAAGGATCTTTCCTGAGTGAGGCTGCACAGTGTTATATGCACGAGCAAGGCGTGTAATGGAATCTAGAAGAATGACGATATCTTTGCCATGCTCTACTCCACGACGTGCTCTTTCAATCACCATTTCAGCAACTTGTACATGACGCTCAGGAGGCTCATCAAATGTAGACGCGATGACTTCTGCCTTTTTGACAAGGCGACTCATATCCGTTACTTCTTCAGGGCGCTCTCCAATCATTAAGATGATCAGCTCACACTCTGGGTTGTTAGTATTTAGCGAGTTCGCAATGTTCTGTAAAATGACAGTTTTACCTGTGCGGGGAGGTGCTACAATCAACCCTCTTTGTCCCTTTCCAATGGGTACACAAAGGTCCAAAACCCGCATGGGGAGCTTCTCTTTGGTCGTTTCCATGACCAGGCGCTCTTCAGAGTAATAGGGGATCAGGTTCTCAAAGAGATTTCTTTCTTGCGCCTTTTCAAAAGGGACGCCATTGAGTGTCTCCACGCGGATCAGCGCGAAGTACTTTTCCTTCTCTTTAGGAGGGCGAGTTAGGCCGCGAACAAGGTCTCCTCTGCGCAAGCCAAAACGGCGGATTTGAGCAGGAGAAACATAAATATCTTCTGCAGAAGGGATATAGTTGTAGGTAGGGCTACGCAAAAAGCCAAACCCATCAGGAAGGATTTCTAAGACTCCTTCTCCAATCAGAGCTTCACCAGGGTTGCTGGCTTTCATCTTTGCAATTTCAAAGACAATCTGAGACTTTGTAAGAGAAGCAGAGTGCTTAATTCCTAGGTTCTTCGCATAGCTATGTAGCTCTTGGATAGGAAGGTGCTGAAAGTCAGAAATATCCGTTGTTGTATGGATAGAGGCTGCAAACTGCGCCTCTTCTTCTTCTGAGAGCTCTTGCTTTTGCTTGAACTTAGATTTGTTATCGCGCCTAGACCTTTTTGAATGGCGGTTATTTGTTTTATCCTTGTGAGGTCGTTTCTCAACAAGGGGGGGTACAGGTACTCGCTCAGGGGCTGGTGAAGCATTTACTTCTGGAGATTTTTTCTTCTCTGCGGAGCTGCTTCCCTGAGTCTTTTCAGATTCCGTAACATCATTTGCCATCATGTGCGTTCCTTGTCCTCTAAAAATAGATAAAGGTAAATTATATAGTCCTTTTACAGGTTAGCTAACTGTTCATAACAGCGCTGTACAGCGAGCTTGACACTGTCTAAGGATCCTGAGTTATCTACAACGAAAGTTGCATGATCTTTTTTTCTTTCCATGGGTATGTGGCGCTTAAGGCGCTTGAAAAATCCTTCTTCACTTCCTCGTTTTGCTCGGTAGCGTTCCAGACAGTGATGAATGGGGGCTTCTACCACAACCACGGCATCATAGTCCTTTTCCCCTCCGGACTCAAATAGGAGAGGAACTTCTGCCACAAAGAAGGGTGCGTTTGAGCTTTGCTTCGCTTCTTCATAAGCTTGTTGGATTTTCGTCCTTACAATGGGATGAATAAGATTTTCCAGAAATTTCAATTCATTAGGGTCATTGAAGACGATTTGTGCGAGTCGATTACGATCTACAGTGTCTTCATTAAAGGCGCGGTTTTTATAGCGGGACCAAAGAGTTTGGGAGACTGACGAGTCGTTAGATAAAATTTCATGTACGAGAGTGTCAGCGCTGATGACGGGTACACCCAAATCTTGAAAAAAGCCTAAAACCGTGCTTTTTCCACTGGATAAGCCCCCTGTGACTGCGACCTTCTTCAATTGTAGCACTCCTTCCAATTATTGCCAATGGACATATCGACGAGCAGAGGAACATCTAGTGTGTGAACTGTTTCCATAATGTGTGGAATCTTCTCTTGCCAGAAAGAGACTTCTTCCTCAGGGACCTCAAAAATTAGTTCATCATGGACTTGTAAAATCATCATCCCTTGCGGTTGCTCTTTCCTGATGAAGTCTGAAACTTTAAGCATTGCAAGCTTGATTAGGTCAGCTGCAGACCCTTGAATCGGTGTGTTGACACTCAGCCTCTCTGCTTGAGAGCGTAAATTTTTATTTTTATGATGAATTTCTGGGATCATGCGCTGGCGTCCTAGCAACGTTTCTGCATAGCCCTTTTCTTTTACTTGCTCCACACAACTTTCTATAAAAGTCTGCACAGCAGGGTATCGTTCAAAATATGTTTTAATGAATTTTGAGGCTTCAGGGATCCCAATTTTTAGCTCTTTGGCAAGCCCAAATGCTTGTTGCCCATAGATGATACCGAAATTAACGGTTTTTGCATGGTAGCGCATCTCTTTTGTGACTTCCTCAATAGGGACATGAAAGATGAGTGATGCGGTATGGGTATGGATATCTTCACGATGATTAAATGCTGCAAGTAAGGAGGGATCTTGGCTCATATGTGCAAGCAAGCGCAGCTCGATTTGAGAGTAGTCAAAACAGAGGTACTTCCATCCCTCTTTTTGCGGGCGAAAGGCACGGCGAATTTCACGTCCTTCTTCAGTACGAATCGGGATGTTTTGCAGGTTGGGATTTTGACAAGAGAGTCTGCCTGTGGAGGCTATAAATTGATTGAAAGAAGGGTGTACACGGCCTGTCTCAGAGTAGATCTCATTGGGTAATGCATCGATATAAGTGGAGCGCAATTTTTCATGTAGGCGATATTGCAGAAGGTGCTCTGCAATAGGATAGCGATCTTGTAAAAACTCTAACACTTCCGCACTTGTAGAAAAACCTGTTGCTGTTTTTTTGGGTGGAGAGATCCCTAGCTTTTCAAATAGTATATGACTGAGCTGCTTGGGAGAATTGATTTTAAACTCTTCCCCTGCAAGTTGGTAGATTTCCTCTTCAAGGTTTTTAAGAACCGTGTGCACTCTGCTGTGGAGGCCCTTTAAGCACTCTTTGTCAATATAGATCCCAGTTTGCTCCATCTGCACAAGAACATCGATCAAGGGCATTTCAAGATCGATAAAAAGAGAGTGTAGGCCTCTCGTAGTTAGCTCTGGAGAGAGGAGGCCTTTGAGCCTAAACGTATAGTCAGCATCCTCACATGCATAGGGGGCCACTTCATCGACAGGGACTTGATCCATAGTTTTTTCATTTTTACCAGAACCAATAAGAGACTTGATGGAGATTTTCTTCTTGCCAAAGTACTGCAGAGAGAGTTCATCCAAGCTATGTCTACGGGAGTGGGCATGGAGGACATAAGAAGCAAGGGCTGTATCAAACCCAAGGTGAGAAAGAGGGAGTCCTGCTTTTGCTAAAACAATCGCATCATATTTGATGTTATGTCCGATCCAACAGTGATCAGAGGCAAAAAAAGGCTGTAACTTAGAGTGCAGGAGCTCTTTTGAAAGCTTGTGGTTAAAGGGAATATAATACGCTTTCCCAATTTCAGCGCATAAGCTGATGCCGACAAGATCTCCTTTAACCGGGTGCAAAGAGGTCGTTTCTGTATCAACAGCGATCTCTTTTACTGCATTAAGCTCTTGAAGAAGGTTGTCGATTTCTTCTTCTGTTTCAACTAAGTGGTAACTCTCCTTGCTTAACGAGGGAGTCCCCTCAGAAAGCTCTTCTAAAATACTGAAAAACTCTAATTCCTCTAGAAGGGGGATCAGTGTTTGTAAGTCTATAGAATCACAGACATAGTGAACAACAGAGCGGTCAATAGGCGCGCTAAAGTTGATTTGTGCTAGCTTTTGGCTTAGCCTTGCCATTTCTGCTTCTTCTTTTAAGACCTGCTGCTTTTTTGCCCCTTTTATCTCATCAACACGAGCAAGGATGTTTTCAAGAGAGTCAAATGTTTGAAGAAGAGAAGAGGCTGTTTTCGGACCGATAGATCGCACGCCAGGAATATTGTCAGAGCTATCTCCAATTAAGGCAAGGTAGTCAACGAACTGAGAGGGTTTGATACCATACTGCTCAATGACTTGTTCTTCTGAAAGTTTCCGATTCTTCTTATAGATATCGATCAAATAGGTTTGTGCATTGACCAGTTGGCATAAATCTTTATCACTGGAAAGAATGGCAGCCTCTCCTCCTTGCTCATTCCAAAATTGAGCTAAGGCTCCAATCGTATCATCAGCCTCAATTCCCTCAAAACTACAGACGGGGATTCCTAGATCTTCACACACTCTGTGGCAAGCTGCAATTTGCTCTTTTAAGTCGGGTGGAGGGGGAGGGCGGTTTGCTTTATAATCTGCATAAAGCGCCACTCTAGATGCTTTATTATTTTTGCCATCGAATACACATACGAGGGCTTCTGGCTTAAAGTCTTTTAAAACTTTAAGTAGCGTGCGGATAAACCCAAAGGTTGCGTGAGTTGCTTGCCCTTGGCTATTAGACATGGGGGCAATTGCATGGTAGGAGCGAAAAATCAGCCCCATGCAGTCAAGAATATAGAGTGTTTTCATGGAGAGATGGGTAAGTAAGTAGTTTTCAGGTGTGTCATATTGAGCAGTTTTTCAGTGCAGCTCTCAGTTCCCATTTTTAGGAACTCTTGTAAGAAAGATTTTTTCTCAAAATCTAATAGCTGTAACGACTCGACATGGAGCCGCTTTTCAATTTCGTTGATCGCAGAGTAGAATGTAGGGCTCAATAAATCAATATAGCCGATTTCTACTCCTTGTGTCGCAGGAAATACTTTTGCGCCATACTGCTCTTTGAGAAGAGCCTTTGTTAGTTTAGAGCGAGAGGACTCTACGATAGTTAGAAAATTCTCATAATCGGATGCAACAAGTTGGCTCACCCAGCTATCCTGATCTTGAGGCCAGGGCTGGAAAGGGTCTAAGGGATTTTTTTCTTTCCCCGCAGTATATGTTTTTGCTTGGATTCCTGCTTTGCTCATAAGGCCAGTAAAGTTGAAAAAGTCCATGGTCTTCACTCCTACAGAGCCAACTTGGCCATAAGGAGCAGATAAAATGGTATCTGCAGCACAGGCAATCATATAACCACCACTTGCACAGAGACCTTCTATATAAGCATAAATAGGGACTTGGAACTCCTGCTTAAACTGCATGAGGAGAGAGTAGATTTGCTGACTATCCGTTGCGTAGCCACCAGGGGAGTCAATGAGCAGTAAAAGGCCTTTTAGTGAGTGTGCATTTTTTGTGTAGGCAGTAGCTTGGCGCAACTGTTCATCTACAGCTGCATAGGTCGCTTGCCCCATACCAATCATGCCTTTGATTCGGATAACCACAAGGGATGGTTTATTGGTAGAGGGAAGAGAGAGGGTTTGGTCTAACCTAGAGGCAAGCTCTTGGGGAGGCTGGTGGTGTATTTTGGGAGAGCGGTCAACCAAGAAGCCTGCAACAAGCCCAATCACAAGAAGAGCAGCTAAAAGACCAAACAGAATGGCAAAGGTTTTTAGAAAAGTATGTATTGCCGTATGCAGCAAACCAACATTTTTCATAGAATTACCGAGTAAAAGGGGAAAAGTTTGAAACAAACCAGAAGAGCAGGTTCTTCTTTTACTCGATATTATGCAAGAGCTTTTAAGTCCTTTGAAAGGGATTAAAAAAAATATTGTAATCTAACGCCGATCGCGCGATTGTTTGATCTAGCCGCAAAAAAATCGGAGGTCCTTTTGGAGAAGCAAGAGTTCGCACACTTGGACTGCTCGGATAAGCGCATTTTGATGCGCGTTGACTACAATGTTCCCTTGGACGAACAAGGGAAATGTGTCGATGATCGGCGCATTCGTGCAAGTATCCCTTCTATTCAAGCCCTGCTAGCAAAAGGGGCAAAAGTCATCTTAATCAGTCACCTAGGACGTCCCAAAGGAAGGAAAGATTCGCGATACTCTTTGCAAGGGTGTATAGCTCCCTTACAAAAGCTTTTGGGAAAAGAGGTCTCTTTTTGTGATGAATGTGTTGGGGAAAAGCCACTAGCAATGGCTCAAGCAATGACTCCAGGAGAGGTGTTGCTTTTAGAAAATGTACGCTTCCACTCAGGAGAAGAACACCCAGAGCAGGAGCCTGGCTTTGCAGAGCAGCTTGCAGGATTAGCCGACTTATATGTGAATGATGCTTTCGGCACAGCACATCGCAAACATACCTCTACCTATGAAGTCCCAAAGCTCTTTCCTAACAGTGCTTATCTCGGACTTTTAATGGCTAAAGAGGTGCATTATCTAAAAAAAACATTTGATCATCCTCTGCGCCCATTTATTGCCATTGTAGGGGGAGCGAAAGTCTCTTCAAAATTTGGCATTCTGAAAGCCCTGATGCAAAAAGCTGATCGGGTGATTGTAGGAGGAGGCATGGCCTTCACCTTTTGGAAAGCTATGGGGTTTGAGATAGGAAACTCTTTGGTGGAAGAGGAACTTTTACCCGCGGCACAAGAGCTCTTGCAAAGTGAAAAACTCTTGATCCCTAAAGATGCCTGTATCGCGTCCTCTTTAGACCAAGTAGGGATCAGGCAGCACATTTGTAGAGAAGAAGGGATCCCCCTTGGGCAAATGGGCGTCGATATCGGTCCTCTGACTGTTGAAGAGATTCGCTCAGCTATTGCAGATGCAGCCTCTATTTTTTGGAATGGACCCCTTGGAGTTGTGGAAAACCCTCTATTTGCCTGGGGAACAGACCAAGTAGGCCACCTTTTATCGGAATCTAAGGCTATTAAAGTTGTAGGAGGAGGAGATTCTGCTGCAGCCCTACAAAAGCTAGGGCTAGCTGATAAGATGACTCATATTTCTACAGGAGGCGGAGCCTCACTGGAGTTAATCGAGCATGGAACTTTGCCTGCCCTAGAGGTTTTAACAGATCCTTGCCTAACTTGTTGATCCCCATTGACTTTTTCTACAAAAGCAGGTTATAATGTTAGAGAAAATTTTAAAATAATCTTGGATTATGTCCAGTCTAACCAATTTCCAATGTGATCCGCTTAACAGCTTGCTGATGCCGTGTTTGATACGGAAGCATTGGGTGTTGGTGTGCCCCTTTAGGCCATTGAATGAGAATTTCTCATCAATGGCTTTTTTTATGCCGCAAACTCGAACATTTTTGGAGGAATATGTCCCGCCCTTCAACAGGCTCTGAATTCGGCCCATGGAGGTCATTCTTTTGGCCCGTTCATCGTCATGAGCTACGTAAGCTTCTTTTGATGATGCTTCTGTGCTTTCTGATTACCTTTAACTATAACATGCTGCGAAACTCAAAGGATGCAATCGTTGTGACTGCACGCCTTTCAGGAGCAGAAATTATTCCATTTATTAAAGTATGGATTCTTCTGCCTATGGCACTTGGTATTACATATGTTTTTGCTAAGTTGTCTAATAGGTTCGATCGAGAAAACGTATTTTACTGGATGATTTCCATCTTCCTGAGTTTCTTTTTTATCTTTACTTTTGTGCTGTTCCCTCTTCGGGAAACCTTGCACTTTGATAGTGGTGCAGATTTCTTGCAGCTCTATCTGCCTAAAGGCTTGAACGGCTTTATTGCAATGATTCGCTACTGGTCATTCACCGCATATTACGTGATGAGTGAACTGTGGGGGACTGCAATTTTCTCTGTTGCCTTTTGGGGGTTCGCAAATGAAATCACAAAAGTTTGTGAGGCCAAGCGTTTCTATGGCCTAATTGCAATTAGTGCGAACTGCTCAGGGATTATTTCTGGGTATGTGGGTATTATACTGAGTCGCTACGCTTATGTGGTTTTGGGGAATGCGTTTGGAGCAAACCACTGGCACCAATCCTTGGCCCTCATTACGATCTCTGTTCTTACATCAGGCGTTCTTTCTCTCATTACTTATCGAGCGCTAAATAATCACCTATCTGCAGATGATGATGCCGTAGAGTATCAAAAGATGAAAAAAGAGAAGGTCAAAATGTCCATGCGAGAGAACTTCTCTCTTCTTGGTCGTTCACCTTACCTAAGAAGTATCGCAGTGATTGTAGTTGCTTATAACCTAACCATTAACTTGGTAGAAATTATCTGGAAAGATCAAATCAAGATGCTTTATCCAGCGACAGCTGACTACCACATGTATATGAGTAAAGTCTCTATTGGTATCGGCATTGTGGCAACGCTAGGGGCGTTCATTTCTGGGAAGTTAATTCGTAAGCTTGGCTGGACAGCTACAGCAATGCTTACACCAGGGCTTTTGCTTGCAACATCTGTTCTGTTCTTCTCTAGCCTGTTTATGAAAGAGCAATTGGGCTTCATTCAAGATTTCCTTCCTGGGGTAACACCTTTGATGGTGGTTGTCTTCTTTGGCTCCCTGCAGAATATCTTCTTGCGTGGTTGTAAGTTTACAGTCTTCGATAATACCAAGGAGCTTGCGTTTATCCCTCTTGGTAGAGCGCTTAAGCTTAAAGGCAAAGCAGCTATTGATGGTGTAGGCTCTCGATTCGGGAAGTCTGGAGGATCGATTGTTCACCAAGGGCTCTTACTGACATTGGGGACCGTCTTTGCAAGTACTCCATATGTGGCAGCCATTTTAGCTCTTTGTGGGTTCTCATGGCTATTTGCTGTGCGATCACTTGGAGCACAGTTTAATAAGCTGACAGCTTCAACGGGTAAAGAGGTTCTTGATGAAAAGGGACAACCTCTTCCGGAAGAACAAGCGCAGCCTGCTATGGTCAATGAAAAAGACCTTGTTTCTCAGGCACACTAAAAAAAGGGGGAGCTTAGGCTCCCCTTTTTTTTATCACTCGATAGATCAAAAAGCAGCAAATCGCTGTAGCAAATAGAGAGAAGATGGCTAGGTTAAATGTCTTTAGGTGTTTGGCGATTTCTTCATGCATTTCTGCAAAAGTGTAGCTAATCGCAAAAAGAATGCTGTTTGAAATTAGGCAAGCAATGCCGTCTCCAAGGATGAAGAGCAAAAAAGGCATTTTTGCCATGCCTGCAGAGATAAAAATACAGTTTCTTACACCAAAAGGAATAAAGCGCCCAATCAGTAGGGTAAGAAATCCATGTTTGGAAAAGTACTTCTGTACTTGAGACATGCGCTTTTGGTCGACAAAGCGGGCAAACCAAGGAATATCCAAGAGGTGTTTGCCAAAGCGCCTGCCTAACCCATAAGCAATCCAGTCAGATAGGTAACAACCGAGAAAAACAGCAATAAAAAGCTTATATACGTTTTCTGGGACGACGGTGCCTGCCAGTACTCCTGACAGAATAATCATGAGGTCTTCACTAATTGGAACATTAAAGCCTGCTAAAATCAGTAAGCCGAAAACCGCCCAGTGAGCATACGACGCATTTTCGGTGATAAAAGCAAGAATAGACTCCATTGGCAGGGGCTCCAAGTTTCAGAGTGGGCAAAGAGGCATTCTACCATGAGGGTAGAGATTGTACAAGAGCTTTGAAGATCGCATATTGAGGCAAAACAAAGCATTTGCTACAACTAACCCTTTTTTTCTTTGAGGGGAGGGATGGTGTCTACATCCTATAGGCCTGACTTGCAACTTTCTGGTACTCAGCCGATAAGAATGGTTAGCTTGAGTGACCTTGAAGAACTTTGTTGGCACAAGATTTCTCCCTATACACCAACCGTGGTAGAATTGTCTCCTTTTGTGGGGAAATGGGAAGCGCCTCTCCACCTGCCTCATGACAGCAGTCCATGGGTCAGCTTTAGTGTTCCCTTGGATCCAAAGCTATGCTGTGGTGTCCAAATTGGAGACCCCCAAAAAACATGTCCTGAACGGACCTTTCTAGGATATTTTGCGCGGCAAGGCCTTTATTATGTGTTGTTTGCGCTTTCACATTGCGATATGCAGTGCTTTTTAAAAGCTTCTGATGGGAAAGTTCTTTTATCTGCTTATAGTGGGACAAGTAGAAGAGCTAATGCTTGTCGTCCAGGGCTTGTGATCGCTTGTGGAGAATCTCTCAACCTTGCCTACGAGCAGGTGTTTTCTGTTGCTTTACAAGTGACGGAAAGTATGGGGCAGTTGCATAAAAATAAGACGCCTCTTCCTTCCTGGCTTCAATCTATTGGCTGGGAGTCAGGGCTAGCTCTTGGAGCAAATGTCTCTCATGATATGGTCGTGCGCTCGATTCAGGCTTTGCATGAGCAAGGAATTCGTATTGGCTATGTCGTCATTGATGAAGGATGGCAAGAGCTAGACTCTCGGTCCCAAAGTCTGCTCTCTTTCCTAGCATGTAAAGAGCGCTTCCCTGAAGGGCTTGCAGGACTTGTGGAGGACCTGCGAGCTTATCAAGTGGAAAGGGTAGGTGTGACCCATGGATTGATGGGAGCGCCAGGAGGGGTGCATGAACAGAAAGCAAAGCGTTATCAGCTTCCCCCTGATCGTTTAGGGCGCTACTTCTTAGGGTATGACCTCGGTCGCACCTTTGAGTTTTACTATAACTTTTATCTTAGCCTGCGTAAGCAGGGGATTTCCTTTGTTCGAGTCAGTGACCAATCATCCCCCTTAAGATTTTGTCGTGAAGGGATGGATATTACCAAGCTCTACCAAAATCTACAGGAGGCGATTCAGGCCGCATCAAGCTTGCAGTTCAATCAACCTCATATGAACAGTGGTTGTCTACAGCCAGAAAATTTTTTTTATTGGCCTACCTCTCAGCTGGCAAGAGGGTGTGATGCACATACCGATAAGGAGTCCTTTTCATATGGAAAAGTGCTCAGAGATAGTCTCCAGGTCTCTTCGTGGCTTAAAAACCTTATGGTGCCTGATTTTGGTGTTTGGACAACCAAGGCTCCCTGGAGTCATCTGCTTGCCACATTTCATGCTCTCTCAGGAGGGGTATATGCTTTAGGAGATCTTCCAGGTGCTATTGATAGCTGCCTGCTGCAAAAAATTTTAACACCTGCAGGAAAAAGGATTATTCCAAAGAGCAACCTTATGCTTAGTGCAAAGTCCCGCTTCATAGACCCGCTGCAAGCGAATGAAGCCTTTTCTGCCTATCTTAAGGAGCCCTTTCAAGGGGTCGTGTGGGTAGCAAATCTTCACGATGGTCAGCGTGGTATTTCTGGGATTATCTCTCCAGGTGATGTGGAAGGTATTGAGGGTGATCGGTTTTGTGTCTATAGTTTGCGGGCACAGTTTTGGGGCACTTGCTCAAAAGAAGAGCAGATACGTTGTCGCTTGAAGCCTCTACAAAGTGATATATGGACTTTCTCTCCTATCTCAAGAGGCATTGCCGTGATTGGCTTTACTCAGTTATTTCTGTTGGGAGCAGGGGTAGAAAAGGTCAGTCTTGATGAGAATTATTTGCACCTTTCTCTCTCCATGTATGGGCCCTTGCTAGTTTATTCAGAAAGAAAGATCTTAGAGGTGCGCCGACAAGGAGAAGTGGTTCCTTGGGACTATGATGAAGAGCGTTTCTTGCTTCTCATCGATGAGTCTGCAGCACTTACTGAGCAGTCAACAGAGCTTTCTGTTTACTTTGAGTGATGACTCGATCTAAAAAATATTGATGAATAGACAAATCAGCGGTGAGCTCTGGATGAAAAGTGGCAATCAGGTGATTGCCGTGCTCCACTAGTACAGGCTCTCCTTCAAAAGAAGCTAGGGTTTTACCCTGCTCTCCAATGGATAAAATGCGCGGAGCGCGGATAAAGTGCGCAGGAAACGTGGTATTAGAGATAGAGGTTTGGATTTCGGTCACAAATGATTCATTTTGTCGGCCATAGGCATTACGCTCGATCACAAGATCTGTGACCGCTAAAGGGATCGCACCCTTTGCATCCACTAGTTGGCCAGCAAGGAGTATTGCTCCTGCACAGGTCCCAAAAATTGCATGCTCCATAGCA
Organism: uncultured bacterium; assembly: GCA_964460785.1. Lineage (GTDB taxonomy): Bacteria > Chlamydiota > Chlamydiia > Chlamydiales > CAYWQB01 > CAYWQB01. The sequence continues at coordinate 35,351 of CAYWQB010000003.1, read as the reverse complement.
AAAGCTTGGATAGCGGTATGTAGGTCAGAGTGCGCTAAGAGGAGAGAAAGAGTTGTAGACTCTCCCCCAGGAAGAATCAGTCCATCACACGCAGCCAGGTCACTTGGGTAACGCACAAGGCGCACAGAAGCTCCTAGGCTACGTATCGATTCCGCATGCTTATTAAAAGCACCTTGTAAAGCCAAAACCCCTATTGTGACCATTTAGTTGCCTCTGACTGCAAGTCTCTCATTTTCCTGTAAGTTGAGCAGGTCTAGGCCTTTCATTGCGGAAGAGAGGCCTCGACTTGTTTCAAGAAGAGCTTCTGGATCTTCAAAGTAGGTTGTTGCTTTTACAACTGCTTTAGCCATTTTAGCAGGCTCTGAAGATTTGAAGATGCCGGATCCAACAAAGACACTCTCTGCGCCTAGCTGCATTGCTAGCGAGGCATCTGCAGGGGTTGCAATACCTCCAGCACAGAAAAGAGGAACAGGTAACTTGCCACTGCGCGCTACGTCGAGTACAAGCTCAAAAGGAGCTTGCAAATTCTTGGCTTCTGCCATGAGTTCATGCTCATCAAGTAGAGTCAGACGCTTGATGCCTTGCTTGATTTCACGCAAGTGCTGAACAGCTTCCACAATATTTCCTGTGCCAGCTTCTCCTTTAGAGCGGATCATTGCAGCACCTTCAGCTACTCTGCGAAGAGCTTCTCCTAAATTTCTTGCTCCACACACAAATGGAGTGATAAAGGAGTTTTTATAGATATGGTTGAGGTGGTCCGCAGGAGTGAGAACCTCACTTTCATCAATAAAATCGACTTTTAGCGCTTGTAGGATCTGAGCTTCAGCAAAATGCCCGATACGACATTTTGCCATGACTGGAATGGAGACAACTTTCTGAATTTCAGCGATAATCTCAGGGTCTGTCATGCGAGCTACCCCTCCCTCTTTACGGATGTCAGAAGGGATTTTTTCTAGAGCCATCACAGCACAAGCTCCAGCTTCTTCAGCAATTTTTGCTTGCTCTGGATTGGTGACATCCATAATGACACCGCCTTTGAGCATTTCTGCTAGACCCACTTTGACTGAGAAAGAACCTTGCTGTTGCATGCTGTTGCACCTATGTTAAATGTCGATGAAAGGCTATTATTGTAGTGAATAGAGACTCTTTTCTAAAGCGAAAGATCGCGGAAAGGATTGGAAGAGGCTTGGAATGTACTTCCCTTTTCTCTACGCTTCATTTCTCTACGGATAGAAAATTTCAAGTCTTGATCAAAGTCTTTGCTGCAGGCCCAGCGCAGGTATTCAATGGGGACCTCTCGTAGAGGACGACCTTTGTGCTTGCCAAGAGGCATGGCCTTTAGCTCAATGGGCTTTGAAAGGCGAGACTGAATCTGCTCGAGTGTTTTGAATTCATTGGTCAGGTGCTTGAAGACAGAGATATTGACAACTACATCATTCATGGCTCTGTGAGCCCCCTCTTCTTGGATATTGAAGTGGTCTCGCAGTACTTCAAGAGAGTTGCGAGGGCTTTCACCGTAAAGACGGGCTAGGCGCAGAGTATCTATAAAGGGGCTGCTGCTGATCGTTGTAGGGATCTTATGCTTCTTCGCTGCCTTTGCAAGCATTTTGATATCAAACTCGATACCATGGCCAACGATCGGATAGTTGCGAATCATGGAAAATACTTTAGGTAGGACCTCTTCGATATAGGGCTGCCCATCGACCATCTCATTGGAGATTCCATGAATTGCTTGGTTTTCTTCCTGGATGGGTTGTCGAGGCTGAACAAGAGTTTCATAGGTCTCTAGGGTGCCGTCAAATGTAAACACCACAACGCCCACTTCAATGATTTCGTCTTTTTCAATATCTAGACCTGTTGTTTCACAGTCTAGGCAAACAAATGTTTCTTTCTTTAAGAGTCCCATGCAGCTTTCTGTTTTTTTAGGAGTCCCCATAGTTCATTTTTTCCTAGGGGCTCGATCGTTGAGTATAAAACAACCTCTCCAACGAGATCACCAAAGCTTTGTTGTAACTCGCGGTAGCGCTTTGCGCGCTTAGATTTGGAAAGCTTGTCGGCTTTAGTTAGTACGAGGATAGGGGTTTTGTCTTTTTCTTGCATCCACTGAAGAAAGTCGAGGTCATCTTGGCGCGGGTCGCGGCGAATGTCAAAAAGGAGGACGAGTTGTTGTGGGCGGTTTGCTAAAAACTTGGAAAGGTGCGCAGCCCATGAGGCTTTAATTTTCTCAGAAACTTTCGCAAAGCCATATCCAGGAAGGTCAACTAGAAAAAAGCCTTCTGGCCCTTTGTAGAGGTTGATTCTGTGTGTTTTACCAGGCTGCCCAGAAACGGGGGCTAATTTTTTTCGGCCAAGTAGGTTATTGAGTAGGCTGGATTTCCCCACATTTGATCGGCCTAGAAAAGCAATTTCAAAGCCTTGTTGCATGGGCATATCATCTAAAGAGTTGTAAGAACCAATTTTACAAAAGTCGCTCATGAAGCCTCCTGGTAGAGGTGGATTGTGCGGCCCTCTTCACTGGTTGGGGACACTTCGATCACCCAATGCTCTTTGGGAAGTAGTGAAGGGATGCGACTGGGCCATTCAACAAGCTTGACTCCTGGGCTAAAAAGCAGGTCATCAAGGCCTAGACTTAAAAATTCTTCCTCATCGGCAAGTCGATAAAGATCAAAGTGATGGAGCTCCGGGCCCTCATCTAGCTCATAGCTTCTTAAGTAGGTGAATGTAGGACTGCGGATATCTGCGATAGGTGTTTGAGTTAGCGAGTGAATGATTCCTTTACAGACCTGCGTTTTTCCTGCCCCTAGGTCTCCTTGTAAGAGCACACATGCATGAGAGGGGATTTGTTCAACAAGCGCATGCCCAAGGGCCCATGTTTGTTCAACAGAAGCAGTATGAAAAATCTTACTCTTCTTCAAGCCACTTCTCGACGTAAGAAATGAGGTCCTCATCTTCAGCAATTTGGTTAACAAACTCGGCGATATGCTTTTCTTGAAGATGTTGCTTAATAAAGTTCAAAAACTGCTCTTCAATTTCGAAGCGGTTTTGGTTTTGCGCTTCAACAAGGGTGAGCTGCTTTGTCTGATTTTGCTTAAAATCTTCAATGACCGAACGCTTACTGTTGAACAGCTTACCTGTGATTTGAGAGGTATATGCTGTTTTCTTAATCGGCTCTTTTGGGGGCTTGATATAGTTTTTGATAATCTCAGGGTCTTCAGATACAAAGAAACGCTTTGTGCGTAAGCCACCTGCTCGTTCTTTGTTTTCTGGGCACTTAGACACCCAGTCATAAATCGCATCTTGTGGATTCGGGTGGGTGTTGTTCCCAAAAACTTTGCCCGTAAAGGGGCAGATATAAATTTTTTGTGTTTCTTCGTTGACTTGTGGCGGGCCAAAGTCCACGGTGATTTCTGTGCTTTTCCAGAGCTTGCCTTCTTCTTCTAGCTTTGCAATCGCTTGATCAAGGCTGCGGAAAATGGTTTTTTCTCTAGGAACTAGCACAGGAGCAAGTTCATATTTGAGCTCGAGAAAGTAAAGGTAAGTGGTGATAAGATCGGGACTACGCATTCCTTTGAGGAAGTGCTTAATTTTCTCTTTGTGAGCGTCCGTGATAGCGAGCGAAACCATCTTACTCGGTCCTTCGATGTATTTAAACTAAATAAGCAAAGTAGGTTAAACCTTTTCCTTATAATTATCAAGGGAGATCACTGGTACTAGCAGCTGCCCTTAAGTTTTAAAGAGTTGGTTTAAAAAGGGGCTAGGTGATGATCCCATTTATCGAGCTTGTGATTGCATGCAAAGAGGTACTTTTCTTAGGGGCTGGCCTTTTTTGTGAAAAACTTTTTTTTGTTTGTTTGCCAATGGGGTGTTTTAGGGTTTTTTTCCACCTGTGGCTTGTACTTTTCCTTTTGGCTTCACAGGGAGCAACGACAAGAAAGAAACAGGTGATTGTTAGGGCTATCCATCCGCTTTGCATATTTTTTCCTATTCATTGGTGGATTATAGAGGTCTACCGAAGGGAGTGATTAGAGGTCAAGTGCTTGTATCTTGAAAGCAAGAGTGATAAGATCTTTAGCTTTTTAGCTGGTATGGAGAGCTCATATGTCACTATTAACCGAGGTGAAAGATCTTTTTTCAACGGCGATTGCTCCTTTATGTGAGGGGTATCGGGCAGAGGTGACAGAGGCAACTCAAAAAAAGTTTGGACACTATCAGTGCAATGATGCCATGAAGCTAACAAAAACTCTGAGGCGAAACCCCAGAGATATTGCCCAAACGATTATTGAATCTGCAGAGCAAGATCCTCGCTTTGCAAAGATGATCGATCACTTAGAGCTCGCAGGCCCAGGATTTATCAATATTTGGTTGAAACCAGCATTCCTTGAAGCGGAGCTTCACAGGTTGGAATCAGAGAACTTTTTTCCTCAAGTGGGTCAGGGAAAGAAAGTTGTCGTTGATTATTCCTCCCCAAATACTGCAAAGGAAATGCATGTTGGGCATTTGCGCTCTACGATTATTGGGGACTGCATTGCAAACCTATGTGACGCTCTAGGCTATGAAACTCTCCGCCTAAATCATATTGGAGATTGGGGAACCGCATTTGGCATGCTCATCACGTACATGCAAGAGCACCTACAGCCTCAAGACTGGCAGGAAGCCTCCCTTGGCGAGCTCGTTTCTTGGTATCGTGAAAGCAAGGCGGAGTTTGATGCAGATCCCGCATTTAAAAAGCGGGCTCAGCTTGAGGTAGTCAAGTTGCAAGGAGGCGATGAGCAAGCTCTTGCACATTGGCAGACAATCTGTGCAATTTCTAGAAAAGCATACCAGGAAATTTATGATCTTTTGCATGTCAAACTGACCGAAAGGGGTGAATCTTTTTATAACCCTTACTTGCCAGAAGTCGTTGCTGACATGGAAGCCAAGGGGTTAGTCACTCTGTCTGATGGAGCCAAGTGTATCTACCTTGATGGTTTCCAGAACCGAGAAGGAGAGCCTTTGCCACTCATTATTCAAAAGTCTGATGGGGGGTATAATTATGCGACTACAGACCTGGCTGCTTTGCGTCACCGTGTAAACGAAGAAAAAGCCTCACGTGTCATTGTAGTAACAGATGCTGGCCAAGCCACGCACTTTCAGATGTTTTTTGAAGCTGCTCGCAAAGCAGGGTATTGGACTGAAGGCCAGGTGCGTTTGGATCATGTTCCTTTTGGGCTTGTCTTGGGAGAAGATGGCAAGAAGTTTCGTACACGTAGTGGAGAGGTTGAGCGCTTAGCAGACTTGCTGCAGCGGGCTTGTGAAAAAGCTAAGCAGGTTTTGGCGGAAAGAGAAGGAGTGGAGTCTTTTTCTGACCAAGAGCGAGAAGAACTTGCTCAGGCGATTGGTATCAACTCTGTGAAATATGCAGACCTGTCTTGTAATCGTATAAGCGATTATAAATTTAGCTATGACCGCATGCTGCGTTTTGAAGGCAATACAGCACCCTTCTTGATGTATGCTTATGTGCGGATCCAAGGGATTAAGCGTAAAGCAGTAGACTCTGTGCAACAGGCTACTACAGAAGCGAAATTGAATATTCAGGAAGAGGCAGAACTTGACCTAGCTCTTCAGTTAGCGCGTTTCCCCGATGCATTACTCACTCTTCATGATGACCTGTGCCCCAACCGGCTTTGTGAATATCTCTATGAGCTTGCAGAGACATTCAATCAGTTTTTTAGAGACTGCCGTGTGATTGGTGTCGAGCAGCAAGAGTCTCGCTTACACCTTTGTGAGGTAACTGCGCAGGTCTTACGCAATGGGATGGAAATTTTAGGTTTGCGGGTTGTAGAGCGTATGTAGGGGAGTTTTGCTACCCTTGCCAGGAAACTCTTTGACAAAGTTGGGGATGGCATAACCTGGTAGGCGCTCTCTGCACGCTTCAATCAGCTTTAACCCTTGCTCGGTCGGGGTAGCAAAATGCCCTGCACCCTCCACCTCATCCAGTTGATGGAGATAATAGGGGATAATGCCTCCATCTGTGAGTGCTGTGAAAAGAGCAATGAGAGTCTCAACCTCATCGTTCACCTTGTGTAAAAGAACGCTTTGAGAAAGCACGGGAGTGCCTGTCTGCTGGACCTGTTTTAGAGCGTGCAATACGTCTCCATCAAGCTCATGTGCATGGTTGCAATGAATGACAAAAAAACACTGGCAACGAAGTTCTTGGATCGTCTCCAGTAAGAGAGGAGTAATTCTTTCCGGGATTCCTATTGGAAAGCGCGTGTGAAAACGAATTTTTGTGATGTGAGGAATTGCATCAATAGAGCGCAAAAGCTCTTGTAGCTCAGGATCACTTAAAGAAAGAGGGTCTCCTCCACTTAAGATGACTTCTTGAATGGATGGATCTTGATGAATGGCTGTTAACTCTTTTTCTAGTGGAGTGCTATGGGGGGCATAAGGAAAGTGTCTACGGAAGCAGTAGCGGCAGTTCATTGCACAGTGGCCAGAGGGAAGTAGCAAAACACGCGCAGCATATTTAGAAAGAAGCTTAGGAAAAGAAGAAAAAGAGGCTTCATGGAGAGGGTCTTTCTGAAACCCTGCATAAGAAACTTCCTCATCTAAGAGGGGAATGAACTGACGAAAAATCGGATCATCCAGGTTATTTTTTTCTATTTTTTCTGCTAGACGTCTTGGAAGAAGAAGAGGAAATGAGCTTTTTTTCGGCAGGCGGCAGCGCTTTTCTTGGTCTAACTCAAGAAAGTCTGCTAGAGAATCTATTCTGCTGAAACTTTCTTTGAGTCGTTGCTTCCAAAGAGGGGGGCTTACGGTCACTTTGCTGGCAGTTTTTCTGTCTCTTTCTTATTGGAAAGCAGTAGTTTAGAGCACTTTTCTTTTTCTGCAGAGATGTTTTTTGGTTCAGTGGGGTGGATCTCTTCAATATCTGCACCGAGTATAGACAGTTTATTGACGATGTCTTCATATCCTCGGTGTAAATAAGCTGTTCCTTTAACAGTGCTTGTGCCTTCTGCAATCAAAGCGGCTAATACATAAGCAAATCCCGCCCGCAAGTCAGGGATTTCTATGGTGGAGGCCTGTAAAGGACTCGGACCCTTTACGACTAAGCTGTGATGGTAGTTTTTAAGAGTATAGCGACAAGGAACCTCTCCAAGGCATTCAGAAAAGAGAGTGAGATCTGCGCCCATATTTTTTAAGGTTTTTGTATAGCCAAAGCGGTTTTCGTAAACTGTCTCATGAATGATAGAGGTCCCCTTTGTCTGAGTCAGGAGAACCACAAAAGGTTGTTGCCAGTCGGTCAGGAACCCTGGATGCACATCTGTTTCAATGTGTGTCACCCCCGCTAAGGGGCGCGAGGCAAAGCACTCAATGCCAGATCCTTTCACTTGGAACTCGCCACCAACTTTACGGAAGTGATTTAAGAAGGTCATCATATGGTCTTGGCGGCCATCCTCAATGAAAATTTTCCCTCCTGTGCACGCTGCAGCTAAAGCAAATGAAGCAGCAACCACACGGTCTGGCATCACAGTGTGATCAGCCTCTTTAAAGGTTTCTGTTTTTTCAACATAGATAGATCGGTTGCTCCCTAGGGTGATATAGACTCCCATTTTCTGAAGGAAGAGCACAAGTTCTACGACCTCAGGCTCCATTGCAGCATTACGAATGACCGTTTTCCCTTTGGCACAAGCACTAGCCAAAATCGCATTTTCGGTGGCTCCTACAGAGGGGTAGGGAAGGACAATTTCTGTTCCATGAAGGCCCTCATGGGCATGAGCTAGGTAAGCCCCCTCTCGCTTCATTTTGCGGAATTCAACAGTGGCCCCAAGCTTTTCAAGCGCTTGGACATGGAAGTCAACAGGGCGCTTGCCAATCTGACACCCTCCTACTGTAGGGACAATGATCTCTTCTCTGGTCCGACCTAAAAGGGCACCAATCATGAGAATAGGAATGCGGTTGGCTCCAGAAAAGCGCTGAGGGATATAAGTGGTTTTGAGTTCTTTTGTACGGATCTCAATGAGTTGCTGATCTTTATCCCAGAGAATTTCTGAGCCTAATTCACGGCAGAGGTCAAGGGTAACGGAGACTTCTACAATATCCGGGACATTGCGCAGTACACACTTTTTGTCAGAAAGTAAGGAGGCTACAAGGAGCTTGGTGATGGCATTTTTCGCCCCTCCAGCACGTACAGAACCTGATAGAGTTGCTCCTCCAGTTACTTTCAACCATGACATACAATTTCCCCTTTCGCTTTGGTCATTCACCGTATTTTGCATTCTAGATCTTGAGCTTCTATTCCTCAAGTGACTTACAGAGAAGCACTCTTATTTTGCAGTAAAAAAAACATATAAAAATATTTTGCTTGGCTGTTATAGGGGGTCTATTGCTCTCATATTTTCAAAAGAATGAAGGATAAAAGGTATGCGATTGCTGCTTTTCGGTTTTAAGTTGGCTATGGTTTCTGCTCTGATAGCCAGTGGGTTAAGTGCTCAGAATGAGCAAAAACAGGTGGAGGCCAAGAGTGAAAGTCAAGCAAATCGCTTTCTTCTTCGAGGTGTGCAGTTTGAAGGACTGCACCTCTATACCGAAGAGCAACTTTTTCAAGTAGCAGCTCCTCAAATTGGTGAAAGGGTCTCGATCGATGACCTAAAAAACTATGCGAAGGAGTGGTCAAACTACTACCACGAGCAAGGGCATCGCTATGCACAGGTTAAGTTGCCTGCACAAGAGATTCGCAATGGAGTGGTCACCTTTGCCGTTGTTGAAGCGAAATATGGTAAAATCCTTACTCATGGTGAGCTAGGAGACTCTGCCACAGACTGGTTAAAGCAGTTTGATCGTGGCGATTATATCAATGCAACTCAGCTGGAACATCAGCTAAAAACCCTGTCTGATTTGCCAGGAGTCGAGATGCAGTCTGTCATCAAGCCTGGAGAAAATTTTGCAGAAGGTGACTTAGAAGTCACCGTCACACCAGGGAAGCGCTATGAGGTGAGCCTTGTTGCGGATAACTATGGAAACCGTTACGGGGGGGCGACGTCGCGCAGGGGTGCGAGCCAATCTAAATAGAGCTCTTGTTTTTGGGGATCGCTTTGGCTTAACAGCTCTTGTCACGAATAAAACAAACTGGGTGGGGAATATCGCCTATGAGATTCCCTTAAACTATGTCAATACACGTGCACAGTTTAGCTATAGCCATACTAACTATGAGTTGGCTAAAGAGTTTGCAAACTTAGGGGTGAATGGAAAGGCGGATACTCTAGGGTTTGGCCTCTCTCATCCATTCATCAATCGAGATGACTTACTCTTTAAGTTAAGTTTAGAGCCTCGGTTTAAGTTTTTAAAAGATGAAGTTGCACAGGTAAGCTCCGTAGAGAGAAAGCGAGTACCTCTTGTGCCATTGAGTGCCTTTGTCATGGTACGTGATTCCTTTTTAGGCGGAGGTGTGACTTGGGCAGAGCTTGCGATCATGCGTGGACACCTATCCATCCGCACAGAAGCTGCTAGAGAAAGAGACAGCGAAACAGCGAGAGCACAAGGCTTTTTCAATATGGTGCAAGCAAATATCACAAGGATTCAAAAGCTAGCTGAGCCCTTACGGTTGAAAATTCATGCAAGAGGGCAGTGGTCCAATAAAAACTTAGGCTCTTCAGAACGGTTTATTCTCGGAGGCCCTGGAGGTGTGCGAGCATATCACACAAGTGAAGGCTCTGGAGATGAGGGATATTTAGGCCAAGCAGAGCTACGCTACTTAGCCCATCAATATGCATCTGTCTTTGTCTTTTATGATGGAGGACGCGTAAGGATCAATAAAAAGCCCTGGGAAGCAGGACAAAACCATCAAACCCTCAAAGGTGGAGGGCTTGGTGTAACTGTAGATTGGAAAGGGCTAGACCTCAACTTGATGGCGGCAAATCACAAGTTTAAAACCAAAGACGGTGTTGTTTGGTTTTCAGGAAACTTTAATTTCTAAGGCGCTCATGCCTTTCATACAACCAAAAGAGAGGAGAGCGCATGCTTAATAAAGATCATTCATTAGGGAGACAAATGATGCGTAAAAAGCTTGGATTTACAGCTTTTTTTCTAAGTTGCTGGCTTGGGATGCCTTCTTTAGGAGTGGCTGCACAGCTACCTACAGGAGGGGAGATACAGTCAGGATCTGGAAGCATCAGCCAGTCTGGGAAAGAAATGCATATCGAGCAAACAACCCATAACCTCGATATCAACTGGCAAGGCTTTTCTGTTGGAGAGGGGCATACAGTTCAGTTTAACCAGCCTTCTACAGAAGCTACAGCATTTAACCATGTTGTAGGCTCCGATGTCTCAAAAATCCAAGGGGCCATTGAAGCTAATGGGCAAGTATTTCTGATGAACCCTAATGGGGTTATCTTTAGTTCCACTGCACAAGTGAATGTTGGATCTCTTGTTACTTCTACTCTAGACCTGGTGAATCAAGGAGAGGAAGGTTTTTCTTTAGATGGAGAAAGTCTCGCTTCTATTGTGCAAGAAGGGACAGTAGATGTGCGCGATGGAGGGCTTGTTGCACTCGTTGCAGCCAAGGTTGTGAATGAAGGAACAATCAATGCACCGCATGGGGATGTCTTACTTGCTGCAGGTAAGCGGGTCACATTAGATTTAGGCTCTAGAGTCAAAGCGCAAATAGATGAAGGGGCTTTAGATGCTCTTGTAGAGCAAAAAGGAGCGATTCATGCAGGGGGAGGGTATATTCTCCTAACAGCGAAAGCTTTAGGGGATCTTATGCCTACGGTGGTCAACCATACAGGAACCTCAGAAGCACAGACCTTAACAGTGGATGACCAAGGGACGATCTTACTTCTTGCTGAAAATGGAACCCTTTCTGCGTCAGGAACACTTGATGCTTCAGCGCCCACAGTCGGAGATGGAGGCTTTGTTGAAACAAGTGGTAGTTTGCTTGACCTCGCCAATGATCTATATGTCACAACAAAGGCTGAGAATGGACAAACAGGATCTTTCCTGATTGACCCTACAAATATTGAAATTATTGATGGGTTAGGAGGGTCTAGAATTAAAGCAGGTATAGGCTATGTCCTTACTACAAGTCAGGTCAAAGCAGGCTTGATAGAGTTTAGCCTAGCTGATAACAATGTCCGTGTAGTGACGCAGCCTAGTGGAGATGAAGAGGGCAATATCACAGTTAAAGCTCCGATTAGCTGGGATACTAATCATAGATTTGCACTAGAGGCTCATGGGGATATTTATATTGAGTCAGACATTGAAGGGACAGGGGATACTGCAGAGTTTGTCTTAACAATGGGCGAAGGGCATGACTACCACATCCGAGGGGGAAAAGTCACCCTATCTGGTGCAAATGCAAAGTTTTATACGGGGACCAGTGTGACTAATGTCACTAATACCATTCTACCTCCTGAGCTTTTAGAGGACCCAGACTCAAACTTAACAGAATATACATTGATTCACACAAAAGCAGATCTTGAAAATTTAGCAACGTCTGTCGATACACCTTTGTATATAGCAGTTGCAGAGGATCTAGACCTTTCAGGTGAAGGAGAGAATGCCTATAAGCCTACAGGGCAAGGAGGGTATACCGGAGCTTTTGTTGGAACATTTGCAGGCTTAGGGCATGTGATGAAAAACCCTACTCCTACAAGTTCTCGTGAAATAGAAGGTGGCAGTGGAAACTATGTGAACGGTATTTTTGGCTACATAGGAGGAAGTAGCACCCCAACATTGATTCGTGATATGGGTATTGAGGGAGGAGGCTTTAGTGCAAATAACAATAGAGGAGCGATTGCTGCAATAGCTAGAAACAACACCAAAATCCTCAACTGCTACAATACTGCACACCTTGGCCCTTACCGCTACGTATCTGCAGGGTTAATAGGATATGTAGGTAAAAACCAAGAGGTTGATGGAGGCCTTGTTATTGAAAAGTGCTTTAATACAGGGACCATGGAGGGGTATTATGGAGCTGGAGGATTATTAGGTAGTGTTTCTCAGGTTGATGTTACCATCATTGATAGCTTTAATGCAGGCATAGTAGAGGCTCGGTCGGGATATTCTGCAGGAGGGCTTATTAAGAGTTTTTCAGGAGGAAGTCTAACTATCACTAACTGCTACTCTATTGGAGAAATTGGAGAAGATGGGGCAAAAGCGGGGGCTTTAATTGGCACAGCCAGTGTTGAATCATGGGATGTAGATAATTTTTACTATATCGATGGATCACTTCCCTTGGTCGGAAGTTATGGGGAAGAAAGTTCACAATTAGATGGTGAAGGAAACACGTATGCCGCTTATTCTATAGAAGACTTGCGCAAACAAAGCACATATACTGGTTTTGACTTTACAAATTCTTGGAGAATTGCAGACGGGCTATCTACTCCCATGCTTAGAGGGATGAAGCCCCGCTATACAGTCAAAGCAAAAGATGCATCTGTGACTTTTTCTGGAAACACGCATAGCAGCAGTGTGCAAACAGAATCCATATCTAATGCCTCTGGAATTTTTGAAGACCTAGCAGATGCTCTTTCTGGAGATTTAGTTGTTCAAGGAACAGCAGCAGATGCAGTGAATGTTGGAGAGTACACCATTGATCCAGCAGGGATTACATCGGATTACTATAGAATTTCTTTTGAGAGTGGAACCCTCACAATTAACCCAAAACAACTGTCTGTCTCTGGAACAGCAGTTAGTAATAAAGTCTATGATGGCACAGCAACAGCTGATCTATCAGAGGATGGAAGTTTATCTGGACTCGCTGGTGAAGAGTTCTTGCAGCTTACAGCGACAGCTGGAGATTTTGAGGATGCAAATGTGGGGGAAGAAAAGCCTGTAACAGTTTCTTATGAGATCGCTGATGGAGTGGGAGATGGAGCAGGGCTAGCCTCCAATTACACAGCGCCTTCTGAAAAAGAATTCCATGCCTCAATCACAGCGAGGCCTTTAACAATCGAAAATTCTATTCCAAAGAACAAAACATATGATGGCAATACAGATGCAGAGGTTGAAGCAGGGCAACTTTCAGGATTTGTAGGATTAGAGACTGTTGGCGTTTCAGCTAGTGGAACATTTGATAATAAAAATGCTGATGTAGACAAGCTGGTAACAATTGCTTATGAGCTCTCTAATGGGGAGAATGGAGGTCTAGCTTCTAATTACAGCTTAGAAAGTGGAGAGGGTAAAGCGAATATAGACCCTAAAGAAGTAACGATTTCTACAGCTGATGTTGATACAAAAGTCTACGATGGAAGCCGCATAGCAAGTATTTCTAATGCAAAACTTACAGGCTTGGTTGAAGGGGAGTCCCTTACTGTGGTTGCTACAGGGCAATATGACACCCCTCATGCGGGAACAGATAAAACGGTATCGGTGATTTATGATATTGCCGATAGTGAAACTGGACTTGCATCAAACTATTTTCTAGAAACATCTTCCCAGTCTTTAACTGGAGATATTGATCGTCGTCCTTTATCTATGCAAGGGAGCATTGCAAAAGATAAAACGTATGATGGTCTGACAGGGGCAACCGTTCTTCCTGGTCACTTAGTGAATTTAGCTGGTAGTGAAACGCTAAAAATTTCAGAGGATATTACTGCAAGCTTTGAAAATGCAAATGCAGGAGAGGATAAGAAGGTAACAGCCTCCTACTCTCTTCTTGATGGGACAGGAGATAATGGAGGGCTTGCTTCTAACTATAGCCTAGCCAGTCAAATGCTATATGCGACGATTAATCCAAAGCCGCTATCTATAGAGACTCTTACAGCTAAGGATAAAAGCTATGATGGATCCTCTGAAGCGACAGTCTTACAGGGATTCTTTCAAGTGATGAGGACAACTTCCCTTCTAATATGGTGAATCTTGTGAACCAAGCTTCATTTACAGGAGGAGCAAATGTTGGAAAGTCTAAAGATGTTCTTGTGACATTTGATGTGGCAAGCTCAGACTCTAACTATACATTAGCAGATGCTCATACCACAGCAACCATCACACCTAAAGATTTGACTATCTCAGCACCTGAAGCTGCAGATAAAGTCTATGATGGGACAAAAGGTGCAGTGGTAACAGCGGGGAGTCTGTCTGGTTTAGTTTCAACAGAGGAATTATATGTTTCAGCAACCGGAACTTTTGCAGATGCAAATGCTGAAGAGGATAAGGCCGTTGATGTTGCGTATGCCTTAGCAGATGGCAAAAATAATGGGCATGCAAATAACTACCGGTTAAAGGCTGGTGACTGGGACCACACAACAGCAACAATTAAGCCAAAGGCTTTAGAAATTGAAGGGAGTGTTGCGAAGGATAAGACATATAATGCTTCGAAAAGTACAGAGGTATTAGCAGGGAGCTTATCTGGCCTGGTGGGCAACGAGACTCTCGTTGTAGAACAAGCTTCAGGGCTTTTTGAGGATGCTAATGCTGGTAAGGATAAGAAGGTGACAGCCTCTTATACATTGGCAGATGGTGAAAATGGGGGCTTGCAAAGCAACTATAGCCTGGCAGATGAGACCCTCTATGCAACCATCAATCCGAAAGCACTAACAATCTCAGGTAGTGAAGCCAAGGATAAGGTATATGATGGCGATGCAGAGGCTGAGGTAACAGCGGGCTCTCTCGAAGGCCTTGTAGAGGTTGGAGGGACAGCAGAGAACCTAAAAGTGAGCGTAGCGAGTGCAGAATTCACTGGGGGTGCAAATGTCGGTAAAGACAAAGAGGTCTATACAAAATATACGCTAGCGAATGGTGAAAGTGGGGGAGACTTAGTACAAGGGCTCGCTACAAACTACACCTTAGCTGATGAGCGTCTTGCAGCAGATATTAACCCTAAAAAGTTAACGGTCTCTGATAGTGAGCCTACAACGGTGGCAAGCAAAGTTTATGATGGAAAAACAGATGCAAAAGTCAATGTAGGATCTCTTGAAAGTCTCGTAGGTCAAGAGACTCTTACTGTGAGTGCAAAAGGGGCCTTTGAGGATGCAAATGTCGGTGAGAATAAGTCTGTTGATGTGACTTATGAACTAGCAAATGGGGGTCATGGAGGGCTTGCTGCTAACTACACTCTTGAAGGAGAGACAAAGCAGGGAACCATCACCAAGAAAGCTTTAGAGATTCGCGGAAGCATTGTGAAGGATAAGACATATAATGCTTCGAAAAGTACAGAGGTATTAGCAGGGAGCTTATCTGGCCTGGTGGGCAACGAGACTCTCGTTGTAGAACAAGCTTCAGGGCTTTTTGAGGATGCTAATGCTGGTAAGGATAAGAAGGTGACAGCCTCTTATACATTGGCAGATGGTGAAAATGGGGGCTTGCAAAGCAACTATAGCCTGGCAGATGAGACCCTCTATGCAACCATCAATCCGAAAGCACTAACAATCTCAGGTAGTGAAGCCAAGGATAAGGTATATGATGGCGATGCAGAGGCTGAGGTAACAGCGGGCTCTCTCGAAGGCCTTGTAGAGGTTGGAGGGACAGCAGAGAACCTAAAAGTGAGCGTAGCAAGTGCAGAATTCACTGGGGGTGCGAATGTCGGTAAAGATAAAGAGGTCTACACAAAATATACGCTAGCGAATGGTGAAAGCGGGGGAGACTTAGTACAAGGGCTCGCTACAAATTATACCCTTGCAGATGCGCGTTTAGCAGCTGATATTACACCTAAAACACTCACAATCGGAAGCCCTGAGGCAGACGATAAAACCTATGATGGGACAAAAGTCGCAAAAGTAGCAGCCGGAGACCTTGATGGCTTAGTTACTGGAGAGACATTAAATGTCTCCGCTAATGGGGAGTTTGCATCCACAACTGCAGCAGAAGATAAAACTGTGAATGTGTCCTACTCTTTGGCAGATGGAGAGGGAAATGGGCTAGCTAAGAACTATCGGCTCCATGTTGGGGATGCAGATAGCACAACAGCAACCATTCATAAGAAAGCGGTCTCTGTTGTAGGAGTTAAAGCTCTAGATAAAGAGTATAATGGCTCTGATGCTGCAGATATCGAAGTTGGTGGGTTATTAGGTCTTGTGCAGGGAGATATTGTCACAGTCTCTGCTACAGGAACTTTTAAGACAGAGGCTAATCTTGATGCCACAGCAGCTAAGCATGCAAACTCAGAAGGGGAAACGCACTATGTATTTGCTCAGTACTCTTTAAGTGGAGCAGATGCTGGTAACTACCAGATTGAAGAAGGACTAGAAGCGGCTCCATTACAAGCGACAATTACCCCAAGAAAGCTTGGGATAGCGGGAGTCACAGTTGCAGATAAAGTCTATGATGGAGGTAGTGAAGCTGTTGTGAATACAGGTGGTGTGACATTGAGCAACACCATTGATGGAGAGACAATCATAGTGTCTGGAGAAGGGGTCTTTTTACAGGGACCAGAGGTAGGTAAAAACAAAGAAGTACAAGTGGCATACTCACTAGATTCAACATCTGATGCTGTCTTGGCTAGCAACTTCTCATTAGAGTCAGAAGTTATACGAGCTTCTATTACCCCTCGTCCACTGAAGATTAGTGGAACGACTGCAGCCAATAAGGTTTATGATGGAACAACAGAAGTAGATCTATCGGTAGGGAAGCTTGTAGGAGCTTCCACAGAAGCTCTAGGGGTAGTCTCAGGTGAAACTCTAGATGTATCCTCTTCTGGGTCGTTTGAGACAGCTGGAGCAGGGAAAGACAAAACAGTGAACGTCTCTTATACTCTTTCTAATGGTGTAGGGGCAGATGGAGGCCTTCTTGGTAGTGCAAGTAACTATACACTTGTAAAAGCTGGAACAGCGACTGCAACGATTGAGAAAGCTCCTCTGACTGTAAAAATCCTTAATGATAGCATCATTGAAAACTCAGGGTATACACCCATTGTATCCTATGAGGGATTTGTGAATGGGGAAAGTCAAAGTGCTCTTGGAGGAACTCTAACCTATACTCCTAACCCTTTCCCAAGTGATGTTGCTGGGTCTTCCGTGGAGGTAACTCCTGCTGGGCGTACCTCTGAGAACTACGAGATCACTTATGAATCGGGAGAAATCGCTGTTACTCCAGATACCTCAACAATTGTAGTGAATCTCACAGAGACCAACACACCTGATGTGAGGAGCTATACGATTACAATCCCTGGAGGGGTGAATGGGGTAGACCTGAACTTCTCTTTTGAGGGAACAGGAAGCACATCCCCTAGTCAGTCAGAGGATGGGAATGAGTTTTCTTTTGTTGAGGATGATGATGAAGACGTCATCTAGACAAAGAGAAGGTATCTAAATAACTCTTTGAACCCCTCCAAATGGAGGGGTTTTTTTTATCTTTTGTTTAAATTTTCAGACTCCTTAAAATGTTTCCTAATCAACAATTCGATTGAGGTATGAGATGCTCTGGAGAACTGGAATAGGGCAAGATAGTCACCGCTTTTTGCCTGAAGATTCATCCAAACCCTGTGTGATGGGTGGGTTGATTTTTGAAGGGGTCCCAGGGTTTAATGCTAACTCTGATGGAGACGTGGTCTTCCATGCTATTTGCAATGCGATTACCTCTGTCACAGGAGTCCTAGTTCTTGGAGGCATTGCAGATGATCTCTGCTTGAAGGAAGGAATTACAGATAGTGAAGTCTACCTGCGTCGTGCATTGGAGACTCTTGGTAAGCAGAAGATTATGCATGTTGCTTTAACCATTGAAGCGCGTAGACCAAAGATCAAGAAACGGTTAGAAGAGCTCAAGCAGCGTATTGCATCTGTGATGGACTTGCGTGTTGAACAAGTTGGGGCTACAGCTACCACAGGTGAAGGCTTAACCGACTTTGGCTGTGGTGATGGTGTTCAGTGTATTGCAGTCATCACCACTTGTGAAGAGTCTTAATAGACATCTTTGAGGTAGCGCCGCTCTTCTCTTAGCTGATGGAGGGTATGCGCTGCCTGTTCAGCACTCATCTGGCCTTCCACTTCTAAAATCTTTTCCAGAGTTTGATCTACAGCTGGAGCCATTGCTTTTGCATCCCCACAAAGATAAATATAGCCACCCTCTTGCACCCATTCAAACACTTTTGCTTTTTGTTGCCATAGACGGTCTTGTACATACACTTTGTCTGCTTGGTCACGAGAAAAAGCGGTATCGAGCTCCAAGAACCCTTGATTGACCCACTGGTTAAACTCTTCTTGATAATAGAAATCATGCTGGCGGGTTCTTTCCCCAAAGATCAGCCAGTTTTTTCCCTTCGCTTGTTCAGCTTCTCGTTGTTGTAAAAAGGACCGAAAAGGGGCAACCCCTGTACCAGGGCCAATCATGAGAATTGGAGCTTTTGGGTCTTCAGGAAGTAAGAACTCTCCTGTTGGCTGTACATACGCTTCAATTTCTGTTTGATGCGGAATAGCTTCCTCTAAAAGATAATGGGTGCAGATACCGGCTCGCTTGATTCCAGCTACCTCAAATGCGGAAAGTGCAATTAAAAGGTCAACTTGATCGTTTGTATGAGCAAGAGAAGAGGCTATAGAGTAGTAACGAGGCATTAAAGGAGGAAGTAGCTTTGTCCATGTTGCAGCATCTAATACAACCTCGTGGTGATACTGAGCAAAGTCCCAAAGCTCTTGGCTTGTGGCAAAATGATGAAATTGCTCGCGGTTTTCAGGAGCGATGAGTGTTTCAAGTTCTTGTTTTTTCTGAGGGTTTGTTTGAGCTGCAGCATAAGCTTTGGCTACAGGCTTGGTAATCTGCGAGAGGTTGGCCTTTGTACGCAAGAGGGCAAAAGCAGAAAGCTCTCCATGCTTACGATGAGAGAGTTTTGTCTCTGCGGCTAGCTTTAAAGCATCCAAAGTGCGTGCAACAAGCTTGTAGGGGTTTAAAGGGTGGATGCCTATGCAATCTCCAGGCTTAAAAGAGACTCCTTTGCCTTCTAAATCAAGAGATAGATGAAAGGTTTTCTTTGATGAACCAGGATTTAGGTGGGTTTTTTCAATAATTGTTGTATAGAAAGGCTTAGGTTTGTGCTGCATAGGGATGAAAATGTTTAAACATTTGGCTTTATTTAGTGTTATTGTGACCTTACTTGCAGGGTGTACAGGAGCTCCCCTTTCTCGGGCTTATGTCATCTCTGGAGAGGAAGATGGATCATCCCCCCTTGTCACAGACAAGGAGGGAAAGCAAGCTCTTCCTTCAGATGGAGAGAGTTAGTTAAATAGCTCTGCAACCTCTTCTGTTTGCCATACTTTTTGCAAAGAGGAGAGCTTCTTTTTGGAAAGGCCCCCAAGAAATTCCATAGCTTGAAGCAAGCGTGCTCTTGTCAAGTTTTTCCCCAGGATATCAATAGACTTGAAGAGAGGGAAACCACTTTTGCGTGCCATGATGGTTCCAAAGAGTAAGGCGATCACCTTCTTTTTGTAGTTCATGCCAGTGCGCTTTGCAATTGCTTGGGCAGCTTCTTCAAATGTCTCTCCAGACCAGCTTTCAGCTTGCTCCATACTCCAGACCATCATCTGTAAAATCATACAAGATTGCTCAGGAGTCATGCTTTTCGGCGTCAAAAGATCTTCTGTATAGGTCAGGTGATCTGTGAAGTAAAAGGCAGCCTGCTCCATCAGCTCGCCAAAGGTTTTAATGCGTGTATGGCAAAGAGGCATAATCTTGGAAAAGAATGCATCAGAGAGGCGCCACTCTTTCAAACGATCAAGAAGAGAAGCTTCAGGAATTTGGTTGATGATGTACTGTTGATTGATCCAGCGTAGCTTCTGTACATCAAAAACAGCTCCTGATGTGCCAAACCGCTTGGTGTCTAGAGACTCACAGAGGTGCTCACGTGAGTAAACTTCTAAATCATTGGGCATGCTATATCCCATCAATGAGAGGAAGTTTAGTAGCGCTTCTGGTAGATAGCCAGCATCTCGATAGTAGAAAATGGAGGTAGGGTTTTTACGCTTTGAAAGCTTCTTTCCATCAGTCCCTAAAAGCAAAGGCATGTGCATGAATTTTGGAGCTCCCCAGCCAAATGCCTCATAAAGAAAAATATGTTTTGGCATGGAGCTTAACCACTCATCACCTCGAATCACATGTGTGATCTTCATTAAGTGGTCATCCACAACATTAGCTAGGTGGTAGGTAGGAAAGCCATCTGATTTCAGTAGAATTTGATCATCTACATCTGCCCAAGGAACAGAAATTCTGCCTTTGATTTCATCTTCGTAAACGCAATCCCCTGTAAGAGGCATTTTTAAGCGGATTACATAGGGCTGTCCTGCAGCTTCCCGCTCAGCAATCTCTTCTGTACTTAGGTTGCGGTAGCGTCTATCATAGCCAATTCTACGTCCTTCAACCTTGGCCATTTGGCGCATTTCATCAAGCTCTTCTGCTGTCGCAAAGCACTTATAAGCAAGCCCTTTGTCGAGTAGGATCTGGCAATGCTCTTTGTAGATATCCAGGCGCTCAGACTGTCTGTAAGGACCAAAATCTCCTCCTACATCCGGGCCCTCATCCCATGATAGCCCAACCCAGCGCAGAGCATCGAAGATGGATTGCTCATAATCCGGGCGGCTGCGGGATTGGTCTGTATCTTCGATACGCAACAAAAAAGAGCCATTATGCCGTTTGGCAAATGCATAGTTAAAAAGGGCAATATAAGCGGTGCCTACATGAGGATCTCCTGTAGGAGATGGAGCAATACGGACGCGAACGGTCATTCTCTTAATTTCCTGACTATTTTTTAGAAAAAGAGTTCTATTTTGCGAGCTTTCTCGAAACTTTTCAAGAGCTAGTATTGAGCGCGATCATGTCTTTCATGATATCAACGGCTTCCGTTTTTTGTAGATCAAGCTTTAAGTAGGAGCGTAAGCTCTCTTCTTTATCATTTTTAGATAACTGTTCTAAAAATTCTTTATATCCTTCATTTGCTTCAAGGCGGGTGATGGAGTTTTCCTTAAGCTTGGGGATTAAGCGTGTCCATGTATCAATTTTTTTCTGTAAGCTTGCCTTATAGAAGGGGAGGATCTGTTGTCGTTGAAAAAGAGGGATATCTTCTAGGCGATCCTCAAATTGAGGAGCAATCGAGTCACTTTCTAAAGGAAAGCGGCTAAACCTTTCTCCAATTTTTATTTCTTTTAAGGGCCCAAAGACTACAATGTCAGATAAGACTCCTTTTAACTGCGGCGTCTTGCCTGATACAGTATAATACTTGCCAAGAGTGACCTTGAACTCTCCACTAGGATTGATCTCATTGGGGTTTGATGGATTCAGGCTAAAAACCTGAAAGGAGCCCTTCCCAAAAGTATGCTCATCTCCCACAACAATTGCACGGCCATAATCTTGTAAGCTTTGTGCAACAATCTCAGCAGCTGAGGCTGACGCTTTGTTTACAAGTACAATTAAAGGACCATCCCAAAGCACTGTTTGGTCGACCTCTCGAAGGTGCTGTGGTTTAGCGGAGCGATCCACAATAGAAGCCACGACACCTTTTGTGATGAATAGACCAGCGACGCGTACCGCTTGAGGGAGGATCCCTCCTGTATTGCCTCGCAAATCGAGGACAATCCCTTTAATAGAGTGCTCTCGCTCGATTTCTCGCACTGCAGCCGTTAGGTCATCAGCAGAAGAACTTTTCTCATCTTGGTAAAAAGAAGGGAAGTGAATGGTGGCAATGACCCCATCCCCATAAGGCGTTAGGGAGTACTCCATGCGAGACTCTTCAAGGACAACCTCTCCTCTTTTTAAGGTGACGGTATACGTTTCAGCTTCGCCCTCACTGTGCTCTCGGAGCATTGTCAGGACAACATCTGTATTTTCGGGTCCTCGAATCAACTCCACGGCTTCCGTGATCTCCATGCCTACAACAGGCTCAGAATCAACAGCAATGATGCGGTCATCAGGCTTGACCTTTCCAGATTTATCCGCAGGCCCATTATCGAGCACCTGCACAATGGTAAAGCCATTCAAGTCATCTCGCATCAGTACCCCAATTCCAAATAGGCGTAGCTGAACGTCAATCATAAATTGGTTTGCTTCTCCTGGAGTGAGGTAGGCTGTCTGGCTATCAAAGCTTTTAGCTGTCGCTTTAAGCACATGAGTGAGGACATAGTTTTGGCGTTCCACCTCATCTGTGTTTAAGACTTGCTCCTCCTGAAACGAGCGGCGCTTTTGGAGTCTCTGAAAGAACTTTTCCTGTGTCTCATCATCAAGTTTGCTAGTGATTTTACTTTGTAGAGCATGGATACGCTGATTGCGCTCTGTTAGCTCGGCCATATCCTGCGCCCATTCAAGATCCTCAAACTCCTTTGACTTTACCTCTGCTTCCAGTCCCGCTTGCTCAATGACTGGCACAATGTGTGCTCTTCTGCGCTCGATCGCAAGGCTCATGAGGTCTGTCATCTCATAAAAAGCGGAAAAGTCCTCTCTTTTGAACTGCTCTGTGATTTGTGTAAGATGGGCTTCTGAAGGGTTGAGCCATCCTTCAATCTCTTGCTGATGTAGGTATGTTTTTGCAGGATCCAGCTCTTCAAGGTAATTGCTCAAGGCTCTAGAGACTAGCTCGGGGGTGACTTCATGAAAGTTAATATGCGAAGAGGCGATTTTATTAGTAATCTTTGTGACATCATTTGGATGCAGCTCTGGGAGCTTCGCTCCTAGGGGGAGAGCGACTGTTGTTAGGGCTAACAAGCAGAGAAATTTGCTAAGGGCCAGTTTCCATCGCATACGCATAGAGAGCTCCAGGCATAATAAATACTAAAAGACCGAAGATAGATCTCTTGCCTGAAAAATCCAAGAGAAAACCCGTAAAAAGAATAGTTGATTTATTGAAGGGTTTACTGTAAAATTCCTTTTGTTTTTAAAAAATAACACTTTTAGTAAGCAGTTTTACTTTTTTATTTAGAAAAAAGATTGCTTGATAAGAAGAGTTATGGGATAATACTACCTTTTAATTGATTAATGAGGTCTTACAAGGAGGTAACTTGTGTCTCAAGAAGCTGAACACAAGATTGAAGAAGCGATGACTGAAGAGCAGGCTTCCGAAAGAAAGGACAAGAATGTTGTCTCTATTACAGAAGCTGCACGGATCAACCAAGTGACTCGTCAAGCTATCTATGTAGCAATTAAGATGAGCAAGCTAAAAGCTCGTAAAAACACAACTCGTTGGGAAATTGACTTAGACGATCTACAAGAGTACACAAAAAATAAGTACTCAAGAACGAAGTCGATGTACAACGGGGAGCTTCTTTTCGATAATGAAAAGGGATACTACTCAGTAAATCAAGTGGCTGAAATGTTAAACGTACCAGCTCAAAAGATTTACTATGCAACACGCGTTGGCTTACTGAAAGCTTCTCGTCGTGGAGCAGCATGGGTCATTCATGGAGAAGCTGTGGAAGAGTATCGCAATAACTATCTAGAAAAAAAGCGTGCCGCAGTACAGGAAACTGAACAGCAAGCAAGCTAATTCTGTTAATCGAGAATTTGAAAGTCTCGAATAAGCAGATGAATACTTAGCTTATTCTGAAAGTTATTGACTTGAGGGGTGAAGACAATCCTGAGCTTCATCCCTTTCTTTTTGATTTCTTCTTGCCTGTGGGCAAGTCCAAAAGCAATCCCCTCTAGAAATCTTCCCCCTTGCTCTAAGTAGAGTTTTAGGTGATTTTTTCCAAGAACACGGGGAGCCCATACTTGTTTGACATCACAGTAAAATTGAGGTGGGGGATTATTATTCCCATGCGGCTCTAGTAAAGATAGAGAGTCGATTAACTCAAAGGTAATGTCTTCAAAGTTGGCTGGAGCATCCAGGTTGAGCTTGACGATCATATCTTGATCTTTCAAAGCTTCATCAACAATAGATTCAAAGCGCGCTTTAAAAGCTGGGATATCTTCCTGGCGAATCGTTAGGCCTGCAGCATAGTCGTGTCCCCCAAAGTTCACTAAAAGATCTGATACACTCTTGAGAGCTGGGAGTAGGGGAAACTCTTGAATTGTGCGAATGGAACCTTTGCCAAGCCCTTCCTCTATTGCAATCATGACAGTGGGGCGGTTGTAGTTCTTTGCAATTTTTGCCGTGATAATAGGGATAATCCCAGGGTGCCATTTATCAGAATGGAGAATAATTGCTTTTTGCTTTGTGATATCAGGATTGGCTTTGAGATAGTGCTCAATATCAACAACCATCTCTTGCTCAATGCGTTGGCGCTCTGCATTGTTCAGGTCAAGCTCTTCTGCAAGCGCTTTGGCCCTTTCTTTTTCTCCCGTCATGACAAGGAGCTCGATTCCTTTTTTGGGGTCAGCAATGCGACCTAAGCTATTAAGTCGGGGTGCAATCTTCGAGGCGATATCGCCAGCTGAGGCATCTTCAAGAGAGACATCACAAACTTTGAATAGCTCCTTTAGGCCTTCTCGTTGATTCGTCCATAGTTGTTTTAGCCCATAACGCACGAGAATTCGATTTTCTCCCGTCAAAGAGCCCATATCAGCAATCGTACCAAGAGCGACAAAGTCCAAGTATGTTTTTAATTGAATATTTTGGATTTTTGTCGATTTTTGCTTCACAAGCTGAATATAAAGAGCATGCGCAAGTTTAAAGGCTACGCCTACACCTGTTAGCTCTCGGTCAGGGTAGGAGCTGTTAAGAAGCTTTGGATTGAGTGTGGCTGCGCAGTGAGGGAGAGGAGCTGTTGGTTCGTGATGGTCTGTAACAATGACATCAATCTTGTTGCGTATGATTTCTTCTATTTCCTTCACAGCAGTGACGCCACAGTCGACAGTAATTAGCAGAGTGCATTGGTTGCTTAAAGCAGCTTCTAAAGCATCAGAAAGCATACTTTGGGCAAGCTGGGCGCGATTTGGAGCATGAAAAACAGCCTGTGCTCCACAGTCTCTAAAAAAGCTATAGAGTAAAGCGGCACCCGTCATGCCATCTACATCGTTGTCACCATAGATGAGGATCTTTTCATTTTGATCCATTGCGCGCAGGATGCGTTTGACAGCCTGCTTCATTTCATTGAAAGAAAAAGGACTGTGAAGGTCTGGAAGCTTAGAGTAAAAGTGTCGTTTGATCGCTTCTGTTTCAGTGTACCCACGTGAAAGTAAAAGTTGCGCAACAATTGGATGAATAAAGAGCTCTCGAGCAAGAAGCTGTCGCTTTCTTGTCTGAATACGGGGGTAAACCCATAGCTTCCCTTTCGACTTTGGTGTTAGTGGCATACAATTCTCTCTCTACAGCCCTATCCATCGGATCACAGCACGTTACGCGCGCTTTATACAAAATGATGACAATTTATGACAGGAAATGTCAACAGGGTAAGGCGATCTTGCAAGAGAGCCTTACCCTGTAGATGCGTCTAGGCCTGCTTTTTTTCTCTTCTGTGGAAGAAAAGCATAACCGGAGAAGCAACAAAGATAGAGGAGAATGTGCCGACAATAACTCCAATTGTCATAACTAAAGAGAACTCAAATATCGCTGACCCTCCAAGTAGAAGAAGAGCAAGTAGCACAAGCAAAGTTGTTCCAGAAGTTAGGATCGTTCTGGAAAGTGTAACGCTAATTGCTTGGTTGACTACTTGGCGGAGAGGTAACTTGCGATAGATGCGTAGATCTTCTCGAATCCTATCAAAAATGATAATGGTATCATTTAAGGAGTATCCAATGATTGTCATCACAGCAGCAACCATCGGCAAGTTGATTTGGATTGGTAACCCAAAGAACTTTAGAATCGCGAGGATCGCAAAAGTGATAATGCAGTCATGAGCAAGAGCTACAATCGACGCCACAGCATACTTAAACTCAAAGCGGAAGGTGATGTAGCAAAGGATGCAGATCATGGCGAGTAGCAATCCGATAATTGCTTCGTTCCTCATTGCATCAGATAGCTGACCACTCATAGAAACCCAGCTATTTTCTAGCTTATTCATAGAGTCATCATGTAGCTTCAAGCCGCTTGCATCAATTGCAGAGGTGACCCAAAGAATTTTTGGGTTGCCAAGAGAAGGGTCTCCGTTTAGGTCATGGAATGGTTGACCAGGGAGTTCCATATTTTTTGCAAATTGTACACGTAGCTGGTTTGGCTTATTAAGCGTGCGAACCATAAAGTTATTAGGGTTAGCACCAGCTTTTGTAAATGCATCTGCAAGAGCTGCTCGATAGCTGCTGCTTTCAGGCGCCTTGGTTTCTTCATCAAGAGTTAGAGCAACCGCATAACCACCAGTGAAGTCCATGCCAAGGAGTGAGCGTTTTTGCATCACACCAAAGCCAAGGCCTACAACAATCACAATAACAGCGACAGTAAGAGCTAGCTTTGCTTTTTTGATGAAATCCCAGTGGATCTCTGTAATGAAGCTCGACATGTTCAGTGATTTATGGCAGGGGTTTTCTACCCAGCGGGCAAAAAAGAACCGTGTCATAAATAGTGACGTGAACATGGATGAGATAATCCCAATAATCAGAGTGACAGCAAAGCCTTTAATAGGTCCTGAGTCAAAGTTCAGAAGGATAATGGCTGCAATAATTGTTGTTAGGTTGGAGTCAAAAATTGCAGTAAAGGCGCGGCGGTAACCGGCATGTACAGCTTGAGCAAGTCTCTTTGATTTTGCGAACTCTTCACGAATGCGCTCAAAGACCAGTACGTTTGCATCAACAGCCATCCCCATCGTCAGGATGATTCCTGCGATGCCTTCTAGGGTAAGAGCCGCATTGATATTTTGTAGAGCTCCCCAAATGATAAGCAGGTTGAATAGGAGGGCTACAGAGGCGACGATTCCACCAAATCGGTAGTACCAAACCATAGCTCCAACAACGAGTAGCAAACCAATAAAGGCTGCAGTGATGCCTTTTTGGCGCTCTGCTTTTCCTAGTTCAGGGCTTACATTTGTCTCTGCTAGAATCTCAGGAATGTAGCTTAGAGAACCCGCTTTGAGGTCTGCAACAAGGCGGTTCACTTCACTTTGGGAGAAGTTTCCAGACACTTGGACAGAAGCTGATAGAGGCTGCTTGATGCTAGCCATATTAACAATAGAGCCATTGAGGATGGTGACCATTCTCCATCCATTGCCTCCATTGTAGCGGCCGTTGTCAGACCCAGCAACTTTCGAGGCTGCAAAAGGAGCTGTCCAGTTTTGTAAGCTCTTTTGAGGAGTGAAGCTTTCGCCCTTCTTATCTGTATAAGAGCTTTTAACAGAAAAGCCTAGTGTATTCCCTTCTGATGCTGAGTAATCAGCGCGTACATTCTCGATGTCACGGCCTTGCAAAGCATAGTTATGGAATACAAAGATTAGAGGGTGTGTTTGCCCTTTCCAAGAAGAGGGCTGCTCTCCACGGAAGCGTGCAATCGTCGATAATGCATCATCAAAAGCATTGCTAGGAGCTGCGCCGTTGGGGTCTGCAATTCTTAGTCCTGCATCATAGAGAGTTTTTAGGTTGTTGTTAAAGCTATCCTCAGGGCTCGCAGAGATTGCTTGGAAGCGAGAAAAAGCGATTTCCTGTAGGCTGTGAACATCTGTGCGGTTTGTGACCAAGCCTTCGTTCCAAACTTCTTGTAAGAAGTTTTGAGCTGCTTGCTCTACAGTAGAGTCGACGGCTGCATAGCCGAAGCTAGGCGCGAAGCGCTCGTTGACAATGTGAAAGGTCATCGTTGAAGCGTTAATCAACTCCTCAGCAGAGAGGTCCTGAGATCCAGGGAAGTCTACAACAATAGTATTTCCCTCGATATGAGGAGTAACTTCTGAAACGCCTAAGCGGTTCAAACGCTGATACAGCTCATCAACAGCTTCTTTTAACTCAGCCTCACCTGTTACAGGGTTGTTCTGTAGGTCTTTTAGGCCGATTTGAACACTTTTACCTCCAGAGAGGTCCATGCCCCAGGCTAGGATCTTTCTATTATCCCCACGGAAGTACTTTTGTGTGGATAAAGCTAGGTTGCTAAAGAAGGTAGAGCGAGTAGGAGGAGGGATCTCCATTTTCTTTTTTGTATCAGGGCTAACTTGAGCTTTTTGATACTCTTCTTTCCAAGCTAGTAAGTCTTCGTGTTCCTGAGAGCCAATGTGATTTTCGACCAGGATTCTGTTCTCAACATCAGATAGCTCTAAGATAGCCTTATTCACTTTAGGATAGAATAGGAAGTCTTCTCTTGATGCACGTGCAATGAGGTTGGCAAAATCTGGGAGCTCAAAAACTAAGTCGTTTTCAAACTCTTTTGGGAAGTTGTACTTCTCTGGTGCATAGCGGATAAAACCTAGCTGGTAGAAGATATTGCTTAGAGACTGTAGGTCTGAAACAAGAGCTTCTTGCTGATTCGCTCCACTGTCAAGCTTTCTAAATAAAGGTTGAACACCTTTCGCTATTAGGTAGATAGATGAACTTTTAAATGGAGAGTCCTGAGTTAGCTGACCATGAGAGGCTGGAGAGTAAAGAACAAATCCAAACTGTTGGTCCTGTAAACTTTTCTTTGTGTACTCGTTATAGGACAAGATAGGATAGTTTTCTTCTGCAAGCTCATTGCTTTTTGGAGCCCAGAGGGTCCCTAGCACCTGTTGAAGATTTTGCGTGTAGCTTCCAGCCAAGCTGTTGAGGTTCATGGCTAGGATGCCAGTAGCTCCACTCAGCTGTGTTAGAGGGATGGAAAAACTAGCTTCAGAAAATCGTTTGATCTCTTCTCTAGTTGTTAGAGCTAGCTCTGCAATCTCATGGTAAAGAAGTTTGCTGATGGCTTCCTGTTTTAAAGCTCCAACTTCAGAGAGTTCCTCTTTTTCAAGGGTGGAAACAAGTTCCTTTGGAGCTTGAAGCTGCATCTCTTTGGTTTCCCAATCAATAGAAATAGAGCTAAAGAAGGGGTTGAGGTTGTTCAAAGAGAAGGTTAGGACAGATTTGCTGCTCTCAGTAGAATTTTCTAGAGACTGAAGCGCGTCTTCATAAGAGATGACTTGGGCAGGTGTGCTTGCTAGCCGTCCAGAATTTGCCTTTAAGAGTTTGATGGCCGTCTTGTTGCTTGCGGAGGATTCTTGAGACTCTAAAGCGTCTAGTAAGCGACTTGCAACTTCTTGTGCACTCTTTTCACTATGGCGGAAAAGGTGATTCAAGTAGCTGGTTACCCACTCTTGATCTTTAGTTGCGATGAGCTGTAGTTGAGAGAGGCGGTCTGCAACCTGAGACAGAAAGAATGTTTCTCTTTTTGACAACTGCTTGCTTAGTAACTTGTCTGCAGTAGAACTATTTCCTGCTAAAAAGTCGATAAGGTAAGCAGCTCTTTGGAAAGAGATATCTTGAAAAAGCTTTTCAGGTGCACCTTCTTGTTCTAGGGGAGAAAACTCAAAATCCTCAGGAGTAGGGCTAGTGATGAGTTGTCTGAGAACGTAGACAGTTGTGCTATTTTCTTGCTGAGTTTCTGCAATGGCCAGGCGGGCAGGAGCAAAAGGAATAAGGTTCCCCGCTTGGGGCCAATACCTTTTAAATTTTTGCGCCTCGGCAGCCTCTTTAAAAGAAAGCTTGATGAGACCTGACTGAGTTTCTACAGACTGAGGGGAAACCCCAGAATGTTTGCAGTAGGCCTCTAGCCAGTTGACAGAGTCTGGCTGTAGTTTGCCCACTCGCTCAGAAATACCCTCAGCGATTTTTTCAGCCCGCGGTGCATCTATTGCAGCCTTTAGAGGCTTCGAGTAATAGAATACAGTGGGGAGGATGTTATAAATAGTAAGCAGTGCAACTGCTAAAATTAAGAAAAACTGCCAACGTTTTTTCTTGCCCATAGGGAGAAAATCCTTGAATTCAAAAAAAAAAAGATGGAACGGCTGGTTAAAGAAAATGAAACTCGGAAAGGAAAGAACATAGCAACTGCAACGATTGCTGTCCAGATAGAAAATTTAAGAGGGGGAAAGAGAGCTTTGCGCTGTCACAAGTAAGCAGCCTTCCTTAAGGTCAATATCGACTCGATCTGTTTGGGTAATATTAGAGAGGCTAAAAAAATCTTGATTGAGATCTTGCTTTTGTAGCTCCCACTTTAACCCAGAGGAAGAAACGCCAAGTGCTTGAGGAAAGGGGGTTAGAGAAAGTGTGGTTCCCTTAGGGGCTATAATAGAGGAAGGTTCTGTAATAAAAAATGAGATATCACAGTCACTTTCAAAAAAGAGAGGGAGGTTGCAGCTTTTGGCTGTGATTAGGTTTAGAAGAGTGTGGTCAATCCTTCTTCCTGTACCTGCAAATATAGTGATTCGGCTCACACTTTCCTTTTGTTTAACATGGTTAAGTGCAATGGCAAAATCAGAATCGTCTTTATGTCTAGGGAGGGAGATATTAGGAATCGATGCATAGCTTTTTGCTAGAGATTGCGGGGTGGAGTCTCCGTCGCCAAATATCAGATCTGGAATGATCCCCCATATAAGGTAGTAGCGCAATCCCCCATCCACGGCGATATGCTTAGTGTGTTGCTTTGCTCGCTCTTCCAGGCTTGCGGGGTTTGCAAGCTGTCCATTTAGCGTCAAGGCAAGGGCTTGGTCTGGAATTGTAAAGGGATGAACTTCCTTCATGTAAGGAACTATTTGTCTGTTTTAGAGAGAGAAATTGTGAACGAATATGTGATTAAATCCAATAAATTACATTTCAAGAAAAAAACTCATAGCCTACACTCGCTTGGTTTTTGACCAATTTGGAGAATACTATATGAAGCGCTTGATTGTCGTAGGGCTGCAGTGGGGAGATGAGGGAAAAGGTAAAGTCGTAGACTTACTTTCCCAAGATGCTGAGTATGTAGTTCGAGGACAAGGGGGAAGCAATGCAGGGCATACAATCGTAAATCAGCAAGGAGAGTTTAAGCTTCATCAAGTTCCCTCTGGGATTCTTAGCCCTAATACTCAGTGTATTATTGGTGCTGGCTGTGTACTCGATCCTGTGATTTTAGCTGACGAGTTGCATTGTTTAAAGAGTCAGGGGATTGAAGTTGCTGGGAGGCTTCATATTTCTCCTTATGTACACCTTGTTTCTCCTTACCATCGGATGTTAGATCAAGCTTCAGAACAAAAAAAGGGTGGGGCTGCCATAGGGACTACAGGTCGAGGCATTGGACCCTGTTACAGAGATAAAGCTGCTCGATCTGGCGTGAGGCTCGCAGACCTTTTATGGCTAGAGCAAGAACGGAGTCATAGTATTCTCTCTGCTTTTGAGAAAGAGAAAAGAAGAGAGCTAGCAGCTCTTTATGGGGAAGAGCCTGCCGCCTTAGACCAGCCCCTATTAGATTGGGTAAAGCTATATGTAGAGCCTTTGCGGGAATATGTCTCAGAGGTAGAGCATCAGCTTAGCCTTGCAGTAAAGGCTGGCAAAAAGATTTTATTTGAAGGGGCGAATGGAAGCTTTTTAGATATCGGGTTTGGAACTTACCCATATGTTACGTCCTCTCATACTTTATCTGGGGGCGTGGCCTTAGGGGCTGGAGTTGGTCCTACTGCAATAGAGGGAGTTTTAGGGATTGCTAAAGCTTATTCTACCAGAGTGGGGGCAGGGCCTTTCCCTACGGAGTTCGAGTCTCAGAGTTGGGATTGCTCTGCTGTCCGAGAAGTGGGAACTACAACGGGACGAGATCGAAGGATTGGAGCTCTAGACCTTGTGATGTTAAAAAGAGCTGTGGCATTAAATGGAGTCACACACCTTGCTTTAACAAAGTTGGACATTCTTGATCATCAAGAAAAAATTCAAGTATGCACAGCTTACAGAGTAGGAGAGAAGGAGTCAGCAACATATTCTTTTGAGGTTTCATCAGGGCAAAAAGTAGAGCCTTGCTATCGAGAATTTGAGGGTTGGATGAGCACAACGGAAAAATGTAGGTCTTTTGAACAGCTCCCTGAAAAAGCCCAGCAGTATGTTCGCTTTATAGAAGAGTTTTGTGAAGTGCCCGTTTCCCTTGTTTCTGTAGGCCCAGGGCGAGAGCAGGGGATGTGGAAGGAAGAGTTACCCTTTCAAGCTAAGGAGAAGAGTGAATAGTGGTTAAGCTGTCAACGCAATTGACCCTGCAGCACCTGGCTATTGTGATCACAGGTGATTCAGAAGACGTTATGTCGTTTGAGCGGTTGACAACTTTTCTGGCTTGGTTTCAAAAAAAGGGGTTGAAAGAGCTTACCCTCATTCCTTTTCAAGCTTTCTTTGGAGGAGATGATCAGGTTTGCCTAGATAGGCTGCAATTGGTACAGGAAAGATTTCAAGGGCATTGGAATATCCGATTGTTTGGGGAGCAAGGCTGCTGGAGCCAGAATTTGCAAATGTTCAGCCAATCATTGCCAGAACATGAGGGGGCGCCAACCCTATGGCTAGGGCATGCCTATAGCTCGTATCAAGAGTTGATACAAGCTTTTCAGCAGCTGTTTCCTAAAGTTCCTTGCAGTGAGTGGAATGAAGAAGTGGTAAATGAGCATTTGCAAACGGCATTTTTGCACGACCCTGAAGCTGTTATTTATATAGGTGGAGAGCAGCGCTTGCCTAATGCTCTACTTTGGCAGTTTTCGTATGCTGAGCTGCTTTTTTTACAAAAGAAGCTTATAGACTGCCAAGTAGATGACTTCGAGCAGGCCTTTTGTGAACTGGCCTGTCGAGAAAAAAGGTTTGGCCGATGACACTGCTTGCTCCTGAGATTTACCTTCCAGAAGAGGTCGCTCACATAGACCCCTCTTTAGTTCCTGGACACCTCGCTTTTATTCTCGATGGGAATCGAAGGTGGGCTGTAGAGAGAGGGCTTTCTCATGTGGAGGGGCATAAAGCAGGAGCGAAAGCTTTAGCTCAATTGATTCGTCCTGCCGTAGATTTGGGTATCCAAACTTTGACTGTCTATGGTTTTTCCACAGAGAACTGGTACCGAAGTGAGGAAGAAGTACAAGCTCTTTTGCAAATTATAGAGGAACATATCCTTAAAGAGCAGCAGGATGCTCTTGAAAACCGAGTGCGCCTCGACTTTATTGGAGATCTTTCAGAACTCCCAGCAAGCCTTTATCAACTCTGCCAAGAGTCTAGGAGGCTGACGAAGGGGCATGAACGAGCCACTCTTGTCATAGCTCTGAATTATGGAGGGAGGGATGAAATTATTCGCGCTATGCAGAAGATAGCGAATCAAGTAAGGCGTGGGCAGGTTGCTTTAGAAGAGGTTTCTCCACAGGTTTTAGTAGAGAATATGGACTTTAGAGAGATTGGATCCGCTCCTGATATGCTGATTCGAACAAGCGGAGAAAGTCGAGTGAGTAACTTCCTGCTATGGCACCTAGCGGAAACGGAATTTTATCAAACAGAGATCTATTGGCCAGAATTTGATCGATATGCTCTGTTAAGAGCAGTTAGTGAATATCAGAGGAGAGTACAGAGGAAGCATGATGAAAGGCTATGAAGGGAAAGCAATAAAAAGTCGGTCTTTAATGACTGTGGGTAGCTTGTTAGCTATTTTTATTGTTACCTATTTTGCTCAGTTTACATTTTTTCACCCTATATTTGCAGCTGTGTTGGCTGCAGTAATAGCCTTTGCTTATCGTGAGTTTTGTGGGCTAGCTAGAGCTCGGGGAGCGAATCCAGCGAGTCAGCTTGGGATTGGATTTTCGATTGTTTATGTATTTGCGATCTTGCTTGCTTCTTTCTACTCTTTTTGGGTTTTTCTACCGAAAATTGTTCTGCTTTGCTGCTTGTTTGCTTTGTTTCTTCGTCAGTTGAATCGCCCTCAAAATGCAATCAAGGATATCGCGACTGCAGCTTTTGGAGTTGTCTATATCACACTGCCTCTTGCCATGATTCTACCTGTTGTCTCTTACTCTTCTGAAGGGCATCTATATGAAGGGCGCTGGTGGCTGCTTTATCTCTTATTCGTGACAAAGTTCTCAGATATTGGAGGCTTTTTGATTGGAGGAGCAATTGGTAAACGAAAGCTGGCCCCTAGTGTCAGCCCAGGTAAAACTCTTGAAGGAGCAATTGCAGGGTTTTTCTTTTCATTTGCCGTGAGTATTGCTCTTTGGTACTGGTGGGGGGTTAAGTTAGATCTTTTCTCTTTGCAGGGGTGGGAAGCCTTTTGGTTAGGGATTCTTGTTCCTATCGTTGGGCAAGTCGGAGATTTGGCAGAGTCATTATTGAAAAGAGATGCGCAGGTGAAAGATAGTAGTACCATTCCTGGTATGGGAGGAATTTTAGATATGGTCGATTCCGTTCTATTTACAATTCCTATTGTTTACCTCTTTTTAAAGCTCTAGGGAATGGAGTCATGCATATGATTATCACAATAGATGGCAGTTCTGGAACAGGGAAGAGCACAGTAGCAAAGAAAGTTGCCGAAGCGCGCGGAATTACTTACTTTGACACAGGGGCAATGTACCGCGCTTATGCTTATTGGCGTCAGAGCCATGCTGAAGAGGCTATGGACCTGTTTAAGTTTTCAATCCGGCAGGAAGGTTTTAAAAAAAAATACTTTGTAGGAGAGGAGGACGTCACAGCTCTCATCCGCTCTCAGGAAATCGGGGAGCAGGCTTCCAAGCTTTCTCAGAGTTTAGATGTTCGCTTGTACATGCACCGCTTGCAGCGAGAATTCGCCAAGACAGCAAGTGGGGTGTTTGAAGGAAGAGATATGGGGTCTGTGG
The DNA here is from genome assembly GCA_964460785.1 of uncultured bacterium. GTDB lineage: Bacteria > Chlamydiota > Chlamydiia > Chlamydiales > CAYWQB01 > CAYWQB01. The sequence goes on along the minus strand of CAYWQB010000003.1, from coordinate 858 downwards.
TGTTCCCAGATACCCCATATAAATTTTTTCTGTCAGCTGATGTACGAGCGCGTGCAAGCCGGCGGTTAGCCGAGTTGAAAAGGCGCTTTCCAGACCAAAAGCATGCGTGGACCTTGCAGCAGGTCGAAGAAGAATTAAAAGCTAGAGATGCACGAGATCAAAGCCGTGAGCATTCTCCTCTTTGTATTCCTGAAGGGGCACAAGTTATTGATACAACGGATTTGACAATTGATCAGGTTGTGGAGACAATTTTAGCTTCCTTACCAAACGAAGGATTGGTTTAGTGCTCTATTCTTTTTTTTACAGACTTTTAAAAATGTCATTTTGCCTTATGTATGGCTATAAAGTCATATGGGAGGATAAGCCTAGTACAGGTGGAGCATTAGTTGTTAGTAACCATGTGTCTTTCCTAGACCCTCCACTTGTAGGGTGCGCATTTAAAGAGAAAATTTGGTTTTTAGCGCGTAGCTCTTTGCATAAGGCTGGGCTTGGCTTTTTGATTAAAAGACTACAAACAATCCCTGTTCAGCGAGGAGCCGTAAGTGCGGAGGCATTCAAAAAGATTGTTTCTAAGGTTAAAGCCGGTGAAAAAGTTTTGCTTTTCCCGGAAGGCACACGCTCCCCAGATGGGAACCTACAATCCGTTAAGCCTGGGCTTTCTCTACTTTTATCTCAACTAGACTGTCCTCTTATTCCAGCCTATGTCGAAGGCGCTTATGATATATGGGGGCGTCATAAGAAGTGGCCCGCATGTAGAGGGAAGGTGACTGTAGTGATTGGTAAGCCTCTTTCTTTAGAACCCTTAGCTCATCTGGATAAGAAGGCTTCAAGAGAGAAATTAGCCGCATTACTCAAAGA